>JAVEYY010000014.1:0-106125 GCA_034003245.1 Tenuifilaceae bacterium | reverse complement strand
TTTCATTTTTATGTATATTAACATTTTATAAATATTTACATGTTATAATACATATACTTTGCAAATTGGTTTATTATTTACAATTCTAAACTAATTTTCAGTTATTAAAGCGGTTGCAACCAAAGCCAAATGGGGTGCGGGCAAGCAACTTCGTTATTAGATATTAAATATTCGAAATTCAAATCTGCCACACATCCCATGAACTGAATCGAAATTTAGATTGGCGCAATGCTTGTCAGCTCCCTTTAGTTAATAAGAGTGCTTACAGGATTTTCCTCCTTTACGATACCAAAATTTGATTATGCTGGTACATTCCGCAAGAAAATATCCGACGGAAATACAACAGCCGGCAAACAGAGGTAAACATATTAATTATCCCAAACGCAGCGTACGGAAAATCCCACATGTTTTGAATCAGTTACTCTACTTACACTACTTCCAAGGTAACCCATGAACCGCCTCCAAGCGCTCCCACTACTATTGTAATCAGTAGCTGTCCACCAATAACCATAATAACCTAAATAGCTATAAGAGTTATAGGTACTCGCTCCCGGTAGGGCCGAAAATCCAGTTTCATTGGTTGCCCCTGAGTTTGGAGAACGCCATAAACCTGTTCCTGCCTCAACAGTTCCGGTTGCCTTCAACTTACCACCAGCTATATCTAATCCTCCAAGGAAAGTTGTTAACTCATTCCACTCATCATCAGTAGGCAAATGCCAACCTACTGGGCAAGAGGCTAGAGCTGCATGCCAGTTATACAGCACTCCATAGGTGGAGTAATTTTCTGTAGCCTTAGCTTGATCAACATTCGTGCCCTGATATCCTGGCACATAATAAACTGGTTCAGTGTAAGAATTAGTATTAGAACCTACAACACTAGGTAAATACCGAAGGTTCTCAGCCATCCAAATCTGTGATCCAATTGCAATTGTTCTGTACACATTACCATCCTTAGGATCGGTAAAGGTTCCGCTACTTGTTTCCCATTGCGTTAATAAACTCACCTGATTACCGTAACTTGTTCCAAAAGTATTAGTTGCATATGCTCGTACATAGTATGTAGTATTTGAAGAAAGATTAGTAATGATTTCACTATAACTACCTGTTTGGTTGCCGTTTATTGATATGCCTTCATTATCGCTAATGGAGGGGTTTTGAGAAGTGCTCCAAACTACTCCACATGCAAATAATGAAGAACCCCCATCAGAGGTAATTATTCCACCACAACTAGCAGTAGTATATGTAATATTAGTTACATCGTTTGTTGAAAGAATCGGCAAACCGTTTGTAGTAGTAAAAGAAAGCTGTTCTCCGTATGATGTTCCAACGATGTTCGTTGAATAAGCCCGATAATAATAAGTAGTATTTATTGTAAGCCCCGTAATATTACAGATGAAATGTCCAGCTCCTGCTCCGTTATTGGAAAAGCCTAGATTAGAGGCAATAGTTGGATTTTGGCTAGTACTCCATACTATTCCTCGGGCGATTACTGGAAAACCGCCATCGGAAGAAATGTTGCCTCCACTAACTACTGAAGTGCCTGTAACATCAGATGTAACATCAGTTTGAACACTAGATAATCCATCGGTTGTTGTGAATACTTGTTGTGGACCATAACTTGTTCCGGCTAGATTTACAGCATAAGCTCTGACATAGTAAGCTGTGTTGTATGTTAAGTCAGTTAAATGGCTAGAATAGATACCCATACCACCCGAATTAATGGTAATCCCTTCTCTATTACTTGTGGTTGGATTTTCCATTCTGCTCCATACTACACCTCTTGCGGTAACCAGAGAGCCTCCGTCGTGGGTGATGTTTCCTCCACTAGTAGCGGTTGTTGCTCTAATTTCTGTAACTAGAGTTGTACTCTCTACTGTTGGCGGTATTGGATTTGTAGAGAACGAAAACTCCTCACCAAAAAAAACACCGGAGCTACTAATTGCAAAAGCTCTGTAGTAAAACCTTGTGACATGCTTTAATTCAGACACCTCAACAGAAAACCGACTATTTGTTCCTACACCTAAAATATGCCCATCAACTGGTGTTGGATTTTGCTTCTCGCTAATGCATATCCCTCGCTTGGTTATGGTGGCTCCTCCGGTTGAAAGAATCTCGCCCTCAATGGTGGCGCTATTGCCTGTTATATTTGTTGCCTCATAGTTTTTTAGGACAACAACGGGGATTTCGTCTTTTTTGCAAGTTACTATTAGTGAATAAAAAATGGTAATTGTTGCAACTATGTAATATGATTTTAGTTTTGTTGTTCTCATATCCAAAGAGATTATAGCATTTTCTATTAAAAGAACATGTTGTTAATATTGAACCCAATAGATATCTCTCGGCTTAAACTACTCCAAGTCGGATGGTTAATATCCTTTAGTCGTAATGCATACATATCAAACATGTGCCATTGCTCGTTATAATCGAGTTTGAACATTGCCCGATATGAACCTGAAAGGCTAACATAGAAATACTTTGAGGGTTGAAAATGAAGGCTAATCTTTCCAAACAAATACTGTTGATTTTTGTCTGATTGATATAGGTTAACTAATTCGCTATTGTATCGATATGAACCAAATCCAAGGGTAGGATGACTCGTGACCAACTCTCCGGTATTCATTGATATACCATGATAATTTATGTTACCATCTAGGATACTTTCGTATCTAGGTTTGTAAATAATGCCTACTCCTGCATCAAATGCAATAGAAAAATTAACCCATCCAAATTGAAGCCTTGTAAAAACAGGTGTTGTATAAGAAGATGTAATAATTCTGTGTGTATAACTACCTAAAACTATTGGTGTATAACCTGCAATTTCATTCATCTCATAACCGTTACTAACAAAACTAATTTTTGGCGCTTCATTGAGGGTATGAAATCCAACACCCACGCCCCAGAAGGGTCTAAACATAAAAACTAGATTAGCTCCATAATTAAGAAAAAAATCGGTTGTGTAAAACCAATATTCAGTATTTGAATCCCTAAAAATAAGATGCTGCTGCTCTTCGTAGCCTGAAGTAGAAATGCTTGGCTCAACCAATAATCCCTGACGGAATATTTTTCGATTAAACGACTTATTCTGGTATGACTCGCTAGCAACTCTAGTTATCTTAATCGATTTACTTTTGGGGTTGGCAAATGACTTTATGTAAATGTACTGGTTGTCTGTATAACTTAAGAGCGATCCATCTGTTCTGATGCCTGAATACTCGAGCGGTATTTTATATCCATAAATTGAAGAGGCAAAGTTTTTCTTCTTTCCAACTAGCTCCAATTTTGTTGGATCGTATACCATGCCCAAACCATCGGGGTAGTAAGTAACAATATGCTTGTATAGGCTATCGGGTGTAATATTTCCTTTGCTGTAGCGCTTTGCCGATAGAAAGTTGTAAAAACTTCTGGCGTTGTTGCGTTCAAAGCTCTGAATAACCCTTTGCCCATTGTAGAAGAAGCTGTCGGGGTTGCTTATAAACCTATCGAACGATTTTAGGTAGTTCAGCACAAAATCCTTGTTTGGGTCATTTTTAGCAGGAGACTTCGAATTGTCCTGTGCTGTTAATGCCTTAGCGAAGAAGAATAAAACGATAATGAAGAAGTTCAAAAAGATTCTAGGTTTTTTGCTCATGGTTTAAGAATAAAATTAGATTTGGGGTGATTTGCTATCTATTTATGGGGAGACTCTTCCATAAATCAACAATCTCGTGGCTAACATTTAGCGTTGGATTCTGCTCCTTATTGTTATGTATTATTGATGAGGTTGCAACCTTGTTGGTTACATAGTCAACCAGCTCGCCCAGGGTGATATTTCCCTCCGAATCCTGCAAGGCCTTTAGCAGATAGTATGTAAACATGCCGTGAAACTTGTTGCGGAACGGCAATGCCGACTCGTTACCAGCGCTCGCTGAAAGCACCACCATATTACCCTTAATAGCCTCCTCGCGTGGCCTAACCCTAACGGCGCGTGCCGCCAGTAGTCCCTGTTCCCTTCCTCCACCGCTAAAACAAGCATCAAGGAATACGGTTACGCCTAAAGAGGGATGCTCGCTCAGCTTTGTGTATAAATCCTTCAGCTTTATAGCAAATTCTAGATCATTTCCACTAACATCTACGGGAATAATATGCCCCTCACGTGTTCTCTCGTCGGGGAATCCATGCCCAGCAAAAAAGACTATTGCCTCGCCTTTCCCCTGAGTTGCCCTTAACAGGGCATTTAGCTGATTTATACCACGGTGCATTTCAACCGCCTTAGCATCAAGCAGAAAAATAACGTTAGCCTCCTTCACTCCTAGGGTTTTAATGGCATACTGCTTAAATATTTCGGCATCGCGACGGGCAAACTCAACATTCGACTCGTAGTTTAACCCTCTTTGATGCGATTTATAATCCTCGTTACCGATGATTAGAGCAAATCGGTTTTCGAATACTTTTCCAATAGTGGGTATTAGCGTATCAACATCCGAAATCATTTCTGCTTTTTTTCTTCTGCTCCGCGAATAGCTTTGAGGATATATCGTCGGCACTTTTAGTTTCTACAAAAAACTCGTTCTGGCCAACATTTCCAGAAGCATCTTCGGCAAAAATTTTTATAGAATAAGTACCGCCTACGCGAGAGAGCTGAACCTTTGCTATGTAAACAGTATCGTTAAGTGGAATTGCTATTACGTCGTTAATACGAACGTTTCGAACCTTGTTTCGGTCTTTAACAAGCACTTTAACCTCAAGCTCCTTATTTAACACCTGTGACCTAAATCCTTCTGTTACGCCTTCAGGAGATAGAACTGTTATCTTTGGTGCCGACAAATCCTTTATATCATCTGGATTAATAGTAAGTTGAGCTAAAAAGTTGCGTGGCGACTTGGCCATAAAAGACACCCACTCGTTTGGTTTGAGTGCACTCTCAAGCGAATTGGAATACATAAACGGAAAATCGATTCCAAAATTGGTCTCTTTAAGCTCTGCATCCTCTTTAATAACAAAATTTAGTTTGAGTGAAGAGTTAAAGTAGAAGCTGCTCGAATTTGATTCCTCAAACGATTTGCAAACAATGTTTCCATTTCCTGGTAACTTTACATCTGACTTACTAAAAACAACATGAGATTTTTTATCATCAATGGGCTTCATCTTGGTGTCGAGCCACTCAACCTGAAGCAACATGCTAAACTCGTTGTTTTCGATTCGTCCTGTAGTTACCTTAATGCGCCCTTGCTTACTGCCGGGGGCAGTAAAGGTAACGGTTTGCCCTTGGGAAAATTCAATAAGAGTTAGCAGGTAAAGGGGAATAAGTAAAATCTGTAGTCTCATATTATTTCGTTTATTTATTTTGATGATTGATAAAATAACTCGAAAATAATTGAAACTTTTTCAGCAAAAAATGACGTAAACACGTCATTTTTCAACTTTTTATAGCTTATCTATTTATATTTAATCATCTGTATTACAGAGGCAATAGCTAAATTTGGCATTTATTGGATTAAAAGGCATTAACCACTAGGCTATTAACCTCTAGGCAAACTTGTGCTTAAAGAGAATAGATAGATTAGGATGTCGATATGAGGACTTTCGTAACCAAGGAATCGACATGCCTTTTGGATGGGGGACAAAAGATTTAAGCCAAGATGATTAGATTTCTTGGCTTAAATAATACCTAGGCGTTAAGGCTAAACTAAACCATTCTCCTTGGCGAATGCCACCAAGTGCTGCATTTTATTTATTCCCAGTTTTTTAAATATGGTTCGCTTATGATTATCAACTGTGTGGAAGCTGCGATTTAAGTTCTCAGCAATTTGTCTTACGGATTTTCCCTCGCAAAGTAGAGTAATAATCCTTACCTGTGTTTTTGTGAGAGCGCAAAGGTTGTGTTTATTGATCTTTTGGGAGATACTTGATAAATGCGCCTTAAGCTGCTTGTAGTGCCTCAATTCATTAGTTATGTTGAAATCGATGCATAGATTGGTAAGGGGCTTTCCATTCTCATCGTAATCGAAAATTACACCCGTTGCCAGGTAGGTAAATAGGCTGCTATCCTTGTTCTTAAACGTGTATAAGCTTGTATAAACCCCATCTAAACTCTTGTAATCCTCAATAGTGCCCTTTAGCCAATCGCTATCCTCCTCAAAAATTTTCCCTTAAAAAAAGGTGGGGTTTTTAAGCATTTCGGCCTTGGTGTATCCGCTCTCCTTTTCAGCAAAATCGTTTATCCATTCAACGGTTTGCTTCTGAAGGTTATTAATATGAATAAGTGCAGGGATAGAGTTGATGATTCTCTTGTAAAAATCTCTTTCTAATAATATCTCTTCAATCTCATTGCTTGTGTAATTAACCCGTGGTTGCTCGGCCATAGATTAAATGATTTGAATTTTTTATCATAGCAATTTCCATTGAGAGTTTTAAAAAACACAATTCATCAAATATAAAAAAAAATGATTACTTAATATTTAGCCCGCTAAAAAATTGCGTAAGAGCCATCCAGTACTCGTGATGGGTTGGGTTACGCTCCCATAATGCACGCGATCCATGTACCCCTTCGCCCTCGCTGGGTCGGAAAAAGTTTATGTGTTTCGATGGTACATGATCCAGTAGAGTCTTGCAATCAGCAAACTCCATGCGTGAACTTAAGGTGAGAATTGGTATGCAGATTGAACTGGTGGATTGCTTTACATTTAACTCTTCGCCAAAGTACTCTCCGGGCGAAAAGGCAACAACAGCCTTGATCTTGAAATTTTCGGTTGCTTCCACCAATGCCAGGGAGGCAGAATACGAGCTACCCACAAGAATTATGGGCTTGTTCGATCGACTAGCCACAAAATTTATTGCCGCTTGAATATCGGCTATGGCAGAGATATAGGAATTTGGTAACTGCTTCGTGGTGGCGTCTACTGCAGTTTGGTTTTTTATAAAATTTACCTCGTTCCCCGATCGTAGGTCTACGGCTAAACAGTTGAACCCAAGATTTGCCAGTTTGGGTGCAGTCTCGCGATACTCACCGCGGCTATATCCGGCTTGATGAAGAAGTATTAAATAGGGCTTTTGAGTAGAAACTACATAGTGATCGGCAGTAACCACAACTCCATCCTCGGCTGTGAAAGTAACTGTTTGCTGAGCAATAAGGTGAGATGCAGCAAAATGCAGAAATGATAAAATAAGAAAACGCTTAAACATTCCGTAACAGATTTGAAGATCAATTCTCGGAGACACTAGCTTACCGGACAAAAAGAGGGTACGTTTCTTCGACCTTGGTGGCAAGAATAGTTATTTTATTATTGTGCTGCTCTACAACCCCCTTTTCGAAAAGGTGGAAAAACCTCTCATTTCCAAGTTGAGTAATCTTGATAATTCCTGGCTCAAGGGTTGAGATAATGGGAACATGGTTATGCATCATGGCAAACGATCCTTTTGACCCTGGCACCCTTACTACATCTACCTGATCCTTAAAAAAAAGCTTTTGAGGTGTAATTATTTCGAGTAGCATGCGATTCTATTTTTTTGCGTCCTGTAGCAATTTTTCACCCTTTGCAATGGCCTGTTCTATCGTTCCCACCAAGTTAAATGCAGCTTCAGGATACTTATCAACCTCACCATCCATTATCATATTAAAACCCTTGATGGTATCATGGATATCAACGATTACGCCCTGAAGGCCGGTAAACGTTTCGGCCACATGAAAGGGTTGCGAAAGGAATCGCTGTACCCGTCGAGCCCGGTGAACAACAAGCTTATCCTCCTCGCTCAACTCGTCCATACCTAAAATTGCGATAATATCCTGTAGCTCTTTATATCGCTGAAGAAGCTCTTTAACACGCTGTGCAGTTGAATAGTGCTCGGCACCAACAATTTCGGGGTTTAGAATTCGCGAAGTTGAATCGAGCGGATCCACAGCGGGATAAATTCCCAACTCCGATATTTTGCGGCTTAGAACAGTTGTAGCATCAAGGTGCGAAAAAGTGGTTGCCGGTGCAGGGTCGGTTAGGTCGTCGGCGGGAACGTAAACGGCCTGAACTGAGGTAATGGAACCCCTGTTGGTGGAAGTAATTCGCTCCTGCATAAGGCCCATCTCTGTTGCTAGTGTAGGCTGATATCCCACAGCCGAAGGCATCCGGCCAAGGAGGGCCGACACTTCGCTACCGGCTTGAGTAAAGCGGAAAATATTGTCGATAAAGAAAAGTATGTCGTTTCCTTTTCCTTCTTCCTTTGTTCCATCTCTGAATGATTCAGCCACTGACAGCCCCGAAAGAGCAACAGTAGCTCTTGCTCCTGGTGGCTCGTTCATCTGGCCAAAAACGAGTGTGGCTTGCGATTTTTTAAGCTCATCATTATCAACAAGAGATAAATCCCAGTCTCCCTTTAACATGCTCTCCTTAAACTTGGCTCCATATCGAATTACGTCCGACTCTATCATCTCACGAAGCAGGTCGTTACCCTCGCGTGTGCGTTCTCCTACGCCAGCAAAAACCGACATTCCCTCGTACTTTTTGGCAATATTATTGATCAACTCCATGATAATAACCGTTTTGCCAACTCCAGCGCCACCAAACAAACCAATTTTTCCACCTTTGGAGTAAGGTTCTAGTAAATCAATCACCTTGATTCCAGTAAACAGAACTTCAGTTTCGGTACTTAAATCTTCGTATCGGGGCGGCTTGTTGTGAATTTGATATTCATTCTCGCTGCTCAGTGCCTGAATTCCGTCTATAGGTGCCCCAATAACGTTAAGTAATCGCCCTTTTATCTGCTCCCCCGTGGGCATCGTAATTGACTTACCGGTTGCTTCAACCTTCATTCCTCGGTGCAGCCCGTCGGTGGAATCCATGGCAATGGTACGAACCGTTTTCTCACCAATATGCTGCTGACACTCCACCACCAAAGGTGACCCATCATCACGAGTAATAACCAGTGCATCGTGGATGTTAGGCAAATGCTCCCCGACCGAAGGAAAAGACACGTCGACAACAGGGCCAATAACCTGGATTATTTCACCAAAAAATTTTGACATATCCTTGGAGTTTACTGTATGATAAACTACAAAATTAAGCTTATTGGGAATATAATGGCAAGTTTTATAAGATTTTTGTTGGTGATATAAATTACCATCTCAGAACTTTCCATAAATTCTTTGCTGTATACTGGAAAAACAGAAAGAGCGCCTGGAAGCGCTCTTTCTGAAAATCGATTAAGAAACCTATCGCGACCGTTGATAGTACCTTGTAATAAATTGGTTAAAACTCCCTTCGAGCGTTTCCTTTAACTCGACTTGTCCAAACTTATCGGCAGTAGCAACAAGTTCCTGCATTATTTGCAGATTTAACTCTGTTTCATAACCGGTAATACTTGCAAATCGAGGCTCAAGGCTAAAGAAATAATCAAGATTCTCGAGGGTCGATTTGGCGTAACTGTTTAATAAATTTTGGGCCTTTTCGGTTTCGTTTGCCTTATAGTAGCTCTCAATAAGTCCAATAACAAAGAAATCGTAGGGGAACTTTTCCTGAGGAAGCAAATCTACAATCCTATCAAGTACCTTAACAGCGGAGTCGACCTTATTTATGGCTATAAGCTCATCGGCCAATCGGTTAAAATTATTCCTTAATCGTAACACAAGTGTTGTTCGCTGAACATTATGATCGACCATCACATTGGGTTGATCAATTCCTCCCCACTTGAATTTCTCCATGTAGTTCTCGTAAAGCTTGTCAATATTTAACCGACCAACAGTGAGGTAGTCGGGCTGTTGGGTTTTTATGGGCACAAGTTTGTAGGCAAACCCCTCGTGCTGCAGGTAATCTGACAGTCCAATATCGGAATCGCCTCCTGTGGAAACAAAGTATACTGGTCGCTCCCAGTTATTGTTGGCAAGAATCTCCAACATCATCATTTCGGGCTTCTGAATATAATCCTTGTCGATGGTCCATTCAATGGCATCTACAATTAAATGAGCATCTTGGGGTTTAACAATGCCATTGGCGAGAACCTTTTCCTTATCAACAGTTAAACGAATATGCTTAGTAGGCAAATAATCAATCATCTCACCGCTTGGTGTCCGGTGGCGCTTTTCGGGTTCATCGCTTGCCACAAAATCCATGAGCTGCTTAAGCTCAACAGGTCGATTCACTCGGTCAATAATGTAAACGACATCTCTGGTTCCCTGAACAAACTTATCGAAATCCATTGTAATGGGGAGTGGGTCGGAGTCGTTTGCCTTCCACTTCATCTGCTCGGTATACCAATCGGTTCCTAATAGGCTAAGATTAACCACCCGAACATCGGTTCGAATGCCCTCAACCTCCTGTGCGTACCATAGAGGGAAAGTATCATTATCACCATTGGTGAAGATAATTGCATTCGGGTCGCATGTATTGAGGTAGTTATAAGCAAAATCTCGTGCTACGTATCTACCAGAACGATCGTGATCCTCCCAGTTTTCGGACGCAAGAACAGCAGGAACTGAAACCGAAACAAGAATTGCTAGCCCAGCTGCTGTTACATGTTTCATTCGCTTTGCGAATGTTTCATAAAGAGCCAGAACTCCTATTCCAATCCAAATAGAAAAAGCGTAGAATGATCCAACGTATGAATAATCGCGCTCACGGGGTTGTAGGGGATACTGATTAAGGTAAATTACTATAGCTATTCCCGTAAGAACAAAGAGAAGTGTAACCACCCAAAAGTTTTTGGGATCTCTGAAAACATGAAAAACAAGCCCAATAAGCCCAAGTATAAGCGGAAGCATAAAGTATGCGTTTCTAGCGGGGTGGTTTAGCATTTCGCTGGTGAGTTTGTCCTGATTTCCGAGCCTTATAGCATCAAGGGGTTTAATACCAGTAATCCAATTGCCATTAAGAATATCCCCGTGCCCCTGAATATCGTTTTGACGACCGGCAAAGTTCCACATAAAGTATCGCCAGTACATATGCCCCAGCTGATAGCTAAACAGAAATCGTAGATTTTCGCTAAAGGTTGGAACACGGCGCACCTCCTGCTCGCCCGATCCTGTGCTCACCCTAATGGGTTTTCCCGTAACATTACCCCACTTTTTGTACTCCTCTACATGATCGCTGCGCCAGCTCCACATTCGAGGGAAAATGGTTTGAAATCGGTCGTCAAACTCGTAAACCGTTTTCAGATAGGTTTTCTCGTACCGTCCATTCTTCCGGATATACGTTTGCTTATCGTAGCTATTTACCACAGGAGCATTGTAATACTGCCCTGAGAGTAAAGGTCTATCGCCATACTGCTCACGGTTAAGGTAGTGCAGTAATGCAAAAACAGATGAAGGGTTATTTTGATTCATTGGGGGATTTGCCTCGGCCCTGATAACTAAAAGCACATACGATGAGTATCCAATGGTAATAACCGCTGTCCCTAAAATCAGCATATGAAGCAATGCCCTACGTTTCTTCATGGTTATCCATAAAGCGTAGGCGATTAGTGAAGCGATGGTAACAATAAAAACAAATACTCCACTATTGTATGGAAGCCTAAACACGTTCACAAATAGCAGCTCGAACTTAGAGGCAAGCGATACAATACCCGGAATAATTATATACATTATTGATCCAAGAATTGCTAGCGATGCTGCCAGCGCGCCCACAAAACCCCATCGGGTTACCTTATAATTTCGGAAGTAATATACAAAAACAATTGCCGGAATGGTTAGCAGGTTAAGCAGATGGACACCTATGGATAAGCCCATGATGTAAGCAATTAAAATTAACCATCTGTTTGCAAATGGTTTATCGGCAACATTCTCCCATTTTAGAATTGCCCAAAAAACTAAGGCAGTGAAAAGTGAGGATGTTGCATAGGCTTCGGCCTCAACAGCGATAAACCAGAAACTATCGGTAAACGTGTAGGCCAATGCTCCAATAGCTCCACTTCCTAGGATGGCAATGGTCTGTGCTAAGGTTGGCTCATCGCCATTTTTCACAAGCATTCGTCGCGACAAATGCGTAATAGACCAAAAAAGAAACAGGATGGTAAACGCAGCAGCCAGGGCCGACATGGAGTTAACCATTACTGAAACCATGGTTACATTGTCTCCGGCAAAAGTTGTGAAAAAATTACCCAACAGCATGAAAAATGGCGCTCCTGGAGGGTGAGGCACTTCAAGTTTATATGCTGCAACAATACGCTCGCTGCAATCCCAAAAACTTGCAGAAGACTCCATTGTCATAAGATACACACTAGCGGCAATGGCAAATACCAGCCAGCCGACGGTTAGGTTCAGTTGCTTAAAACTCTTCATTCAGATAAAGTTAGGTTATCGTGAGGTTTAATTGCTAGACAAAATTTAGCGAAGCTAAATTAATTTTTTTTGCTCTTTTATTGCCTGTTTTGGTGTATTTTAGCTCTGAGGTCATTTCCCATCACAGTTTCTCTTCTTTTTTTACCTTATTCACAGTGTAACTATGCGTATAAACTGAAGGTATTTGGGTAAATGGAATAAAAAAAATTTAGAAACAAAATTTCTCTTGTAACATTAAACCTCTCTTAGTCGTCATTTATATCAGTATTTGATCCTTAAAAAATCTACAATGATAAAAACTAAAGAATTAACCAAAGTGTTTCGTACCGATGAGGTAGAAACCACCGCCCTAAACAAAGTATCCATTGACGTTTCGAAAGGCGAGTTTGTGGCCATCATGGGGCCCTCGGGATGCGGGAAATCAACATTACTTAATATTATTGGACTTCTCGACAATCCATCGGGTGGCGAATTCTACTTTGATGGGCAAGAAGTATCAAAATACAAAGAGAAACAGCGTACTAATCTACGCAAAGCTAATATCGGATTTGTATTCCAAAGCTTTAACCTTATCGACGAACTCACTGTTTACGAAAACGTGGAGCTGCCCTTACTCTACCTAAATATCAACTCAACTGAGAGGAGGAATAGGGTTGAAGCCGTGCTGGAGCGAATGAAGATTATGCACCGCAAAAAGCATTTCCCACAGCAGCTTTCGGGTGGACAGCAGCAGCGCGTGGCCATTGCCCGTGCAGTTGTAGCCAACCCAAAGCTAATTCTGGCCGACGAGCCCACCGGGAATCTCGATTCGGCCAATGGCGAGGAAGTAATGAACCTTCTAACAGAACTCAACAAAGAGGGAACCACTATCGTTATGGTAACACACTCGCCCAGTGATGCCGAAAAAGCACATCGCATAATTCAGCTTTTCGACGGGCATATTGTAACCGAAAACATCAAGAAAATCCTATAAAGTACTATTATTATGCTACTAAAAAATTACCTGGTTAGCGCTTACCGAAATATTACCCGAAACAGCTTCTTTTCCATAATCAACATTTTGGGGCTAACCATTGGAATTGTATCGGCAATCCTCGTTTTACTGTTTGTGGGCGAGGAAAGCGCTTTCGACAGACATCATACTAAACACGATAGGATATTCCGGATTATTTCAAATTTCCACGTCAACGATAAGCAGGATCTTTTTGCGGTTTCGTCGGTGCCCATTGCCCCTACGCTCAAGGAGGAGTTTGCCGAAATTGAGGAATTTGTGCGTTTTGCCAATGTCGATAATTTCTTTTTCCGCTACAATGGCACTGAGTACAACGAGGAGGAATTCTACTTTACCGACTCAACCATGTTTAAGGTTTTCGATCATAAATTTATTGCAGGAGATCCATTGAGTGCCTTAAGCCGACCCGGCTCTATAGTGCTTACCGAAACGCTTGCCATGCAACTTTTTGGAAGCGATAATCCTATTGGAAAGGTTTTACTCGGCGACAGAAACGACGCTTTTACAGTAACGGGAGTTATTGAAGAGGTTCCGCGCACATCCCACTTCCGATTCCGTGCCCTTATCTCAATAAACACCATAATAGAACAAGTTGGTGCTGATCGATTCAACGACAACAGCTCGGGATCGTTCTGGAATGTTAACGTGTATTCTTATCTACTGTTTAAGGAGGGCACAAGCCCCGAAACCATTACACAAAACTACGAACCATTCAACGAGAAGTATATTGTTCCTGTGGGAAAGATAGTAAATGGTAGGTTTGCTCCAATTTTTCAACCTCTTCTTGAAACTCATTTTCCCAAAACGGAAAGCCTTCAGGGCGACTTCCCTGTGGGCAACCGTGCAAACCTTTACATATTCTCTCTGGTTTCATTCTTTATTCTCATAATTGCCTGTATCAACTATATGAATATGGCAACGGCTCGTTCAGCAAGTCGAGCACGCGAGGTAGGCATCAGAAAAGTTGTTGGAGCAGGAAAAAGCCGACTGATACAACAATTTATCAGCGAGTCAATGCTTTTAGCAATAATTTCAGGTGCATTAGCATTTGTTATAACTGCTGTAATTTTGCCTTGGTTTAACAACTTAGCCGATAAAGAAATTGGTCTAATAGAGCTATTTAACCCCAGTTTTATTGGAGGTGCAATACTAATTGTAGTTTTTGTAGGCCTAATTGCAGGTAGTTATCCAGCGTTCTTCCTGTCGTCGTTCTCTCCAGTTAAAGTTCTAAAGGGAACAATCGATAAGGCAAAGGGCAAAGTTGGGCTCCGAAAAATCCTTGTTGTTTTTCAATTTACGATTTCAATTGTGATGATACTTGCCACTATCGTTGTGAGTAACCAGCAACGATTTATCCGCGAGAAGGATATGGGATTCGATAAGAAAAACCTACTGGTGGTTAGCGACCTCGACACTGTTATTAGTCGCCGAATTGAGCCAATTAAAGAGGAACTTCTTCGAAATTCCGCAATAATAGGTGTTGCGGGTTCGCAGCAAGTGCTTGGGATTAACAACAGTAAAATTGTAAGCCGAATGGAGCAGAACGGAGAGATGCAGGAAATTGCTGTTAACCTTATCGCCTGCGACTTCGACTACCTTAAGGTGCTGGGAGTAGAAATCGATCAGGGACGATTTTTCGACCCCACGCTCAGAACAGACTCAACGCAAGCGTTTATTATCAATAAAACTGCCGAAAGGGTTTATGGCTGGTCCGACGCTCCCATTGGAAAACGCATTCAGTTTGGAATCAGAATGGATGGCTCGGCAAATCGCGATGGTGGTGTGGTTGGTGTGGTTAAAGATTTTCATTACACCTCCATTCACAACCCCATAGAGCCTTTCATGTTTTTCGTGTCGGGTGGTGCTCCTAACGTGCTCAGCATAAGAATTAAACCGGGCGAAACGGAGAGAGCAATTGAGTTTATCAAAACAAAATTCGATGAGTTTGGTGCTACGCGCGAAATGAAGTTTTACTTCCTCGAGGAGCGGCTCGAAGAACTTTACAAATCGGAGCAAAAGTTGGGTTGGCTCTTTAGGGTATTCTCCTTGGTAACTATTATTATATCATGCTTGGGGTTATTCGGATTAACTTCATTTGTAACCGACCAGCGTACAAAAGAAATCGGGGTTAGAAAGGTGATGGGCAGTACAAATTTCGATATAATAATTCTGTTATCTCGGCAGTTTATAATTCTTGTTCTGGTTGCCAATGTTTTTGCCCTTCCCTTGGGATACTATGCTATGCAAAAATGGTTACAAGATTTTTCCTATCGAATCGAGTTTGGACAGTCGCTTCTTAGTATCTCAACCATAGGACCACTTCTTCTTTCAAGTGTTATTGCGCTACTTATTGCTGTTGTAACCGTTGGCATTCTGTCGTGGCGAGCCGCCGAGAGCAACCCGGCGCAATCGCTCAAGTATGAGTAGTTATTGGTAGTTTTGCTTCATGTTTCTTAAAATTTCGAAGGATCGGCTCAAGTCGATCCTTCTTTTTATGCCTAATTCGTTTATAAAAAAATGATTGCTGCTTACTGTCTAAAAGACAGCCACATCTCCTGTCGTTTGCAGAAACTACACATACATTTGCCCTAACCTCTTGTTTGTAAATCAATAATTTTTAAATCTTAACATTACATTAAATACAATAAAGCAAAAATAACACTACCTTTGCACCCCCAAAAAACAAGTAAATGCCAAGTATCAGGAATATCGCCATTATTGCTCACGTTGACCACGGTAAAACAACGCTGGTTGACAAGATGATTATACAAAGTAATCTTTACAAGGATCATGAAAAACCCGGCGAGCTAATTCTCGACAGCAACGATTTGGAGCGTGAGCGCGGTATTACAATTCTTGCTAAAAACGTTTCAGTAACATATCAAGGGGTAAAAATTAACATTATCGACACTCCTGGACACTCCGATTTTGGTGGCGAGGTGGAACGAGTTCTAAATATGGCCGACGGTGTACTTCTGCTAGTCGATGCCTTTGAGGGAACCATGCCCCAAACTCGCTTCGTACTCCAAAAAGCTTTATCGCTGGGACTAAAACCAATTGTGGTCATCAACAAGGTTGATAAGCCCAACTGCCGCCCCGAAGAGGTGCAGGAGCAAGTTTTTGAGTTGATGTTCAACCTCGATGCAAACGAAGATCAGCTTAACTTTCCCACGGTTTATGGAAGTGCTAAGGAGGGTTGGATGTCGACCGACTGGCGAAATCCAACCAACAACATCGTTCAACTTTTCGATGCAATTCTTGAGTACATCCCCGAACCAAAGGTGAACAAGGGATTACCCCAAATGCTTATCACTTCGCTCGATTATTCATCGTACGTTGGCCGAATTGCAATTGGAAAACTATATAGAGACGAACTTCAGGTTGGCCAAAACGTTGGACTTCTGAAACATAATGGACAGCTTATAAAGACCAAAATAAAGGAGCTTCTAACCTTCGAAGGGTTAGGAAAGATGAAGGTTAACAAGGTTATTGCTGGTGATATTTGCGCATTGGTAGGCATTGAAGGTTTTGATATTGGCGATACCATCACCGATATTGAAACCCCCGAAGCACTTCCCTCCATTGCTGTTGACGAGCCCACCATGAGCATGCTCTTCACCATAAACGATTCGCCTTTCTTTGGGAAAGACGGGAAATTTGTAACCTCTCGACATCTAAAAGATAGGCTCGACAAAGAGTTAGAAAAGAACCTGGCTCTTAGGGTTAAACCCACCGACTCGGCAGACTCGTTTACCGTCTTTGGCCGTGGAGTCCTACACTTATCTATTCTAATCGAAACCATGAGGCGAGAGGGTTATGAGCTGCAAGTTGGGCAACCTCAGGTTATCATTAAGATGATTGGCGGTGAAAAGTGCGAGCCCATCGAGGTGCTTACCATCGATTTACCCGACGAGGTTTCTGGTCGCGCAATTGAGTTGGTAACTCAACGCCGCGGGAACCTACTAATAATGGAAAGAAGAGCCGATCGGGTTCATCTCGAATTTGAAATCCCTGCCCGCGGAATTATTGGTTTACGGAACATCCTGCTAACGGCAACCGCCGGCGAAGCCGTTATTGCTCATCGTTTTAAAGGTTTTGAGCCCTATCGTGGTGATATAGATACCCGCCAAAACGGCTCACTCATTGCCCTCGAGGGTGGAACCGCTTTCGCATACTCCATCAATAAACTTCAGGAGAGAGGACGATTCTTTATCGATTCGCACGAGGAGGTTTACGCAGGACAAGTGGTTGGTGAGAATAGTCGCCCTGGAGATATGGTGGTAAACGTTACCAAACCCAAAAAACTAACCAACGTAAGGGCATCGGGCTCCGACGAGAAGATATTCTTAACACCTCCAATCAAATTTAGCCTCGAAGAGGCTCTTGAATACATTCAGGGAGACGAGTTTGTGGAAATCACACCCAAAGCCATGCGTCTCCGAAAAATTCTGCTTAACGAGCACGATAGAAAGCGAAAAAGTAAACAGTAGTTTAATCTTTTCGATAAAGCTCCAAGAGTTTTGTATAACAGATTTTGTGATTTGATAATATTGTTTACCTTTGCGGGATGTTTTTTTTGAGGAAGTGAGCAAGATTTTAGATAGATACACAATTCAGTTCAAGGGACTTACAACTGGTCAACACATCTATAATTTGGATGTGGATAATGACTTTTTCGCCGAATTTGAGAATAGTGAAATCTCGGGCGGCCACCTTGAAGTTGAAATAGTTCTTGAGAAGCACTCTAACATGATGGAGCTCGATTTTTTTATCGAGGGTGATGTGGAGGTTAAGTGTGACAGGTGTTTAGAGCTATTCGAAATCCCCACTGAATTCGAGGGAAAGTTGGTTGTTAGAATATCTGATTCTATTGAGGAGGGTGATCAGGATGACGAAATTTGGTTTGTGAACAGCAACGATTACGAGCTCCCACTAGCTCAGTACATCTACGAGAGTATCTGTTTAAGTTTGCCAATTCAGCGTTATCACGGAATACTGGACACCTCGGAGGAGGATTGCGACAAGGAGATGCTTAGTCAACTCGAAAAACTATCGCATCACGATGACAACACCGAGGCCAAAACGGACTCGCGTTGGGATAAGCTAAAGGACATAATGAAAAACTAGAATAATACATTTTTTTGAAACAATAAATAATTACCAAAATGGCACATCCAAAGAGTAGAATTTCGAAGCAGAGGAGAAACAAGCGTAGGACTCACTACAAAGCAGTTGCACCAACCCTGGCAACTTGCTCTAACTGCGGTACCACAGTTCAGTACCACAGGGTATGTCCCGAGTGTGGATATTACCGTGGCAAACTGGCTATCGAGAAAGCCGTAACTGCATAGTTATCTTCGGTTTTCCCCATTTAGCAATCCCAAAAATCAAACAAAATGAAGATTGGTGTAGATGCAATGGGTGGCGATTTCGCGCCTGATGCAATTGTAAAAGGCGCTATTGAGGCGCAAAAGTTATTATTGCCCGAAGAACGCATTGTTCTATTTGGCGATCAGGAGCAGATTACCCGAGTACTTAAGGAGGAAGGCATTAGCGATTCGTTATTCGACATTGTTCATTGCTCCGAAGTAATTGGAATGGGCGAAAATCCGGCTAAAACATTTGCTAAAAAAACCGACTCCAGCATAACGGTAGGTTTCTCGTGGCTTGCCCACAAAAAAATTGATGGTTTTGCCAGTGCTGGCAATACGGGTGCAATGTTAGTTGGCACCATGTATACCATTAAAGCCGTATCGGGAATTATTCGACCCGCAATTGCCAGCTACATCCCTGTTGCTGAAGGAAAATTTAACCTCCTGCTCGACGTGGGTATTAATCCCGATTGTAGGCCTGATGTTCTTTATCAATACGGAATTCTGGGCAGTATATATTCTAAGCTAATTCTAGGGATTGAAAATCCTAAGGTTGGCCTATTGAATATTGGCGAAGAGGAGGAAAAGGGAAATCTTGTTTCCAAGAGCACCTTTGATATGATGAAGGATAATGGTGACTTCAATTTTGCTGGAAACGTTGAGGGACACGACCTCTTTTCTGACAAGAGGGCCAACGTTATTGTATGCGACGGATTTGTTGGGAATGTGGTACTAAAAGAGGCCGAAGCGTTTTACCATCTTATAAGAAAACGCAAAATTTCCGATCCCTTTTTCGAAATGTTCAACTTCGAGAACTACGGGGGAACACCTATCTTAGGCGTTAATGCACCTGTAATAATAGGCCATGGCGTTTCCAACGCCAAAGCTATTATGAACATGATCCTGCAAACCAGAACGGTTATCAGCACGGATCTTTGCGGAAAATTTAAAGCAGCATTTAACTAATGGGTAAAATTACTGCAGCAATAACCGGTATTGCCGGTTATGTTCCCGAGTATATCCTGACAAACCAGGAACTCAGCCAAATGGTCGACACCTCCGACGAGTGGATAATGACCCGAATAGGTATCAAAGAACGCCATATCCTCAAAGGCGAAGGCAAGGGGACAAGCGATATGGCCATGCACGCAGTAAATGATTTGCTCCGCAAAACAAATACCCAGCCCGATGAGGTAGACATGCTTATTTGCGGAGTTGTTACGCCCGATATGCAATTCCCCGCAACGGCTAACATTATTAGCGATAAATGCGGCATAAAAAATGCCTTTGGATACGATATGAACGCTGGATGCTCCAGCTTTTTGTATGCATTAGTTACCGCATCGAAATTTGTAGAATCGGGTAGCCATAAAAAAGTTGTGGTTGTCGGTGCCGATAAGATGTCGTCGATTACTGACTATACCGATCGTCAAACTTGTCCAATTTTCGGGGATGGTGCTGGAGCCGTACTTCTTGAACCCTGCACCGAGGGTCTTGGTTTGCTCGATGCCATGATGCAGGTTGATGGTTCTGGGCGTAAACATCTTCATCAAGTAGCGGGTGGTTCATGCTACCCTGCATCTATCGAAACCGTAACCAAGCGACAGCATTTCATCTATCAGGAAGGGCAAGCAGTTTTTAAGGCTGCTGTTTCCAATATGGCCGATACTGCAGTAGAGATAATGAATCGGAATAAAATTAGCCCCGAAGAACTGGCCTGGTTAGTTCCCCACCAAGCAAATATGCGTATTATTGAAGCTACAGCTAAACGCATGGGTATAAAAAAGGAACAGGTAATGATAAACATTGAGCGCTATGGCAATACCACAAGTGCTACAATTCCCCTTTGTCTTTGGGAATGGGAACCTCAGCTTCGCAAAGGCGACAATGTTATAATAGCCACTTTTGGCGCTGGGTTTACCTGGGGAGCCGCCTACCTTAAATGGGCCTACAATGGCGATAAGGTTGCAAAATAAGTCTAAATTTCCCCCTATATACACAAAGAGCCCGGGTTTTCCGGGCTCTTTCTTTTTTATACTAATTGAATCTATCGAGATATAATAAGCCTTTTTACTTCTGTTATGTTTTTACCTTCAATCCGAACAATATACATCCCTTTGGTTAACTCCTCAACTATCAATTCCTCGTAATCTCCCAAAATTGTAACGCGCTCTGATTTCACACAAACACCCCATTGATTTACAAATGAAATGTTATATAATCCTGGCTCGGAAACTGTAACCCGCAGGTTTCTATTAGCTGGATTAGGGAAAATATTCGATTTATTGAAATACGTCGTACTTGATGCGGTTGTTGCATCTCCCCATACTCTTAAAGCGAACTCTGGATGATCGATATATGGATTCCGGTTATGCTGATAGCTATCAAAAATGGCATTGTTTCGGTCGATTTCTTTCTGGCTTACAGGATCCTGCTCGTGCCACTCTAAAAGTAAATTTACAACCCACTCCTTGTATGCAGGATACTGGGTGCCATTAGTTACCGGACTAGACCAATTCTTAATCTTATCGTAGTAGCGCGTGGCCATGTAGAAGTATGTACGAGCAAAATCTCCCTTATACTCATCAATGGGCTCGAAGACTGTGCCGCTGTATCCTGCATACGATGAGTTTCCTAATTTACATCCATTTGACGAAGTGTAGGTGGCGGTTCCCACCTCGCCAAAGGGGTAGTTCGATCGAACAGAATTTACCTTTTTATCGGTTGGGTATAGATGAAAAATATCAGTATACATCGGGCTTTCATCGTTAAACCAACTTTTGGGAAAGGAGTGCTCTCTATTATAAAACTGACATTCGCTTGTTCCACCTGAGCCAGAATCCTGATCGTTGCCAAAAGTGAATGAACAACTCGAGTACATATCCCACACCTTACCATCGATTCTATCATCTGTAACATAAAACGCGCTCCATAGGGCGGAATAGCTCAATACGGTATGATCCTTAATAATTTGATGAAGTGAGGCCATTAACTCCTGTTTCACTTTTTCCTGTGCCGCCGTATAATACCCGCTGGGGGCTTGAGCAAAAAGATTTGTACAATGAGCTACAAGAAATGCAAAAAGTAAAAATTTTTTCATTGAATCGGTTTATTTGTGTGATTGTACAATTAAATCCATAGGTATATCGAAACTATCCACTGGAACCGATGGAACAACCTGAAAACGGAAGGCCACACCAACCTTATAAGTTGTTTGTTGCTTAAGCAACTTGTCGTAGTAACCCTTGCCTCTTCCTAGCCGGTTTCCTGCCAAATCAAATGCTACTCCAGGTATTACAGCAAAATCAATCGGTTCGTTATCGTAAGGCAATCCATTTCGTGGCTCAAGTATTCCAAACGATGGACCTACTACCATGCAATCCATACCTGTAAAAACCCTCAGCTCCAAATTATCGCCCATTACTAGTGGAAGAAGTATTCGTTTCTCGACATGCCATTTTTTAACGAAATCGTGAGTGGAAACCTCGTCGGGCATCGACCAGTAGGCCAAAACGGTTTTTGCGGCTCTAAATTGATCTAAAGCCTCAATTTGGCCAAAAATATTTACAGATTCTTCCTGCATAGATTTAACATCGGCTAATGATTTTAATCTGCGGATCTCTTTCCGAAGCACTTTTTTCTGTTCGCAAATACTATTTATATCTGAACTATTCATATGAAAAGGATTTTTTCGTGTACTACAAATCAACCTTAAAGAAATGATTATTGGCATCAAAACCTGTGATATTACTAATGTCGAACGATAGGATTAAGTTGTGAAAAAGGGCACCATTCGTTATCTTAAATCCTCCTCGGTAACCAATTCTGAATGGGTAAGGAGTTCTCAGTAGATTAACATCAGCAGTCACCTCAATACCTGCAGACCCATTCCTGTAGTTTTCGATAATCGTTCCGGTTTCTGTTCTAACAAATTCGTTTTGTGAGGCAAAATCTGTAAAAACGTTAGCAACAAATCGCTTAAAATATACAACAGGGCCAACAGGAAAATCGGGATAGGCAACGGGCAAACTATAGTCGAAACTTAGTGTAAAAACCGATTCAACAAAGGCGGGATCGTAACCCCTTGGGGCAGAATATCTAGGACCTCTGATATACTGTTCTGTTGATTGATTCTCGCGCTGAAAGGTCAATAGTAAGCTGTGATTCTGCAGAAGGCCTGGAAAAAAGAACCAACCCTTTAGCATAGATGTTTCTCCATAAATATGCTTTTGAAATGGTGAATTTAACCGACTTGCATAGAGCTGAATACCATGCCTGGGTCTAATGTCGCGATGCGCCATTTGGGTAACAGCATAAAACGAGAAATAGGGTTCCAGTCCCGCAATTCCCTTTTGATAATCTCTGGTGATATGATTCCAAATCCAAGTATTATTGTGTACGTACTGTACACCAAGATTTACTACCGACAACAAATTTCCGGATGATAAGATAAAAGGCAAACGAACCCGAACCTTTGCTTGCCAATCGGGTTCGGAATGATAAGCAACTCCTTCGGGGGCTAGCGGACCTCTAAAAGCCAAACCATATGAATTTCCATAATCAACTCCTGCCTGAATTTTTGGAAACCATCCCTGCCATTCGAAGTGTGCATGGTAACCATGGGTAATATTGTAAGAGTATCCTATACTCGAAACTAATGTGCTGGTCAAGTTTTGTGAAACCAATGTTACTCCTGGATACACCTCAACCGTGCCGTTTGCAATTTCGGTAGGATTATAATAAACGGGGGCCCAACTATGTATATTAAAGAGATTTGCAAATTTTGAGTATGATTTATGTGATGAACTTTGAGGAGTTTCTTGAATAAAATCAGGATTTTGTAGAATACCCTTTCCTTTTTGCGGGTAAAATGGTTCAATGGTGTTTTCCATTTTGTAGGGTTTACTGCTGTTAATATCTACACGAACTGGAAGTGAACCATTTTGATTAAAACCAGAAGCGGTAAGATTACTTTGGCTTATACTGATATTACTTAAACCAAACATTGATGTTGTATGCTTTAATATGTTACCATATTGGATGTTTATGCTGAAAACCTCTTCTCTATAGTTATGGGTCATTGTAAAAAACAGGTTTCCGTTACCATATGCTAAATTGGAAATATCGCGAAATACAGGACTCATTATCGTATCGGGTTCATTGTCCAAATCTTGATATCGTAGGATTATCATTCCATTGGGTGTGGCACAGCGAGCAAAAATTTCATCATTTTCTCCAACACAAATTTCTTTTAATTCGTGATCCAATCGAACGGGTTTTGTTTTAAGCGCCTCACCCATCCTATCAATAATCGAAATAGCACTAGCACCAGTTGACAGCTGTTCAATTACAGCAATGTATCCATACTTCAGTTCAACTGGGTTAAAATATCTCGATTTTGCAGTGATTCTCCTTGCTCGTTTCTGTGAATGGTCGTAAACCCAAATATTTGAATAGTTTAGATAACCCCATCTGGAATCGGCTTTATACTCGCTCCAGTATATCGATTTTTCAGAGTAACTCATGCGACTTGTGATATAGCCTGGTTTGTGCAGCAGTTTTTCTTTCCCAGTTTTTAGATCAACTGCAATAATTGAGGGCGTTTGTGAAAGGCCTTTTTTAAAGGCTATCAAAACGCTATCGGTTGTTACAAAGGGAAAACTATACTCAGTGTAATCTTTGCTTGTTGGTTTACTAATTAATTCTTTATACTCAATTATATCAACTTCATCTTTAAATGTTCTAAAAATTGAATCGTGATAATTTACAACCTGATTAAAAATCTGTTTGGTCGAATATCCTGTGCCCTTGCGTACAGCTATCTGAAAGGGCATTACGTTATAGGGCTTTCGAGCCACCTGGGTTAGTGAATTACTCCACACCGCATCACCATAGCGATGGTTGGTAAACCCAACAATTTGATATCCCAAGTTGTAATGGCTGGGAATAAAATCCTTGTATGATCCCAAAAGCCATTTATCGAAGCTAAATTCTGACCCCGAATTAACACTAAAGTGAGTCAAATAATGCCTATAAAACGGAGCTTGTCGGCCTCTTCCCCCGTTGGAGTAGATGGTTTCGGCATTAACTGCATCTCCCTCAAGAAACCACAGCGGCAAAAAAACTAGCGCACCACCAATCGATTGCTGACCTAAAATGTAATTAGTATACTTGTAAAAACCATTACTGTTGAGTTTATCGATCTGAACCACATGTCGAGTTTCGTGCAAAGCAAGATGGTATAACCAGGGCTCGGGCGAAGAATCGAAAGGATAAGACGAAACAATTTCCATACGTTTGGGAGCCCACGATACAAACCCATTGGATAAAACACTATTGCTGTGAAAAACAACAGGAAAAAGCTTGGGCCTATGCTCAAGCGAGGTCGATACTAGGTTTAGTGATTTATCTAAATAGTAGTCAAAAACCGCAGCTAAAGAATCGTGATTCTGAGGATAAATAACACGGTAACGCGGGTTTGATATTTGCTTCCACTTGACCCAAGCAGGCTCCTGACCCTTAACGTAGTATTGCGCCTTAACCTGTAATGAAAGGCAAAGCAAAATAACAAACGAAAAAAGGGTACGCATAGCTTAGTGCTTTACAATTCGTGTTGAGTAACTAAAATTAACTCCCTTAATTTTAATAATATACAAACCAGAGGTTAGGCTCGAAGCATTAATAGAATTCTTTTCGTTGGGATACACAGTAAAACTCTGCCTCATCAACACAGATCCTTGCTGATTAAATATTTCAAAATCGATAGATTGAGTGGAGTTAAACAGACTCCAAAAATCGATGGTTTCTACAATAGGATTCACCACCCTAAACCGACTTTGCTCTTTTGTATCTATGGCCGGTGTCGAAAGTAATGTATTATCAACGTATAGTTTTAACGTTACCGGAAGATGATCTGACATCTGATAAAGAGCATCAATAACATCAGCAGGTAGTGATTTGTTCTCAGGTGATATTAACGATCCATTAAGCCTTTTCCCATCCTGTCCATATGCCCAATAGGTATCCTCAACGTATTTTGCTCCTGCGGTACCTTCCATTACTTGCTCAGAAGCAAGTATAAAATCGAATCGATCGTCCATACTGCCTCCTGAATGACAATCGCCCGAGGTTCGAGTTGATTGGGTGTGATGCATGGCAAAATTTGAATTATCGTGCCAATTACCTATTGCATTCACTGGGTCAAAGAAGCGTATTCCGGTAGATGTTGGAGTCATTAAACTTTGGAATGCAGGCTCCTGAGCTGTATATAAATTAAAATCGCCCATCAGCAGAATGTTTCCCGATAATTTTCGGTTGTTAATATGTGCCATAATCTGCTGAGCCGCCAACTTACGATCATCGATATCGCTCTGATAGCTTCCGGCTTTAAGATGACCTACGATGCAAGTAATGAATATCGTGTCGCCGTTAATTAAGTCATCGGACTTGTAGTATAAACGGTAAACATCGGTAATTCTTGGTGATGTTAGGATGTACGTCTGCGACTTTAATTCTAGTTTCTCGGTATTATAGTAGAGCATGTTTACCAAGTAACTTCCTGTGTAGTTTGCTCTTTTGTATTTTGATGTACCATCGACATTGAATACATTGTTCAGCAATTTATCGACACTTGAAACGGATCCATTCATCTCATTTACCGTAAAAATATCGGGTCGAAAATCCGAAGTTATGGTTTGTAAGTAAGTGTTCTTCCGGGTAACATCATTATTTGAAGGGGTGCAAAAATCGGTAGTTTTATCGTAATACAAAAGATTATACTGCATTACCCTTAGGGTATCGCCTGCAAAAAGGGACTGACATGTGTATACAACGAAAATTGAAAAAAGGAAAATCTTCTTGGTCATGAAATTAGATTAAAAAGGTTACAAATGTCTTAGCCGCCGGCCTTCTTTACTTTTTTGTAGCCTAAGTCCAACAGAATACCGATAATTCGGTCGCGGAAATCGCCTTGAATAATAATCTCACCATCCTTAGCTGTTCCTCCGACACCGCAACGAGTTTTCAGAATTTTACCTAGTTCTTTTAAATCATCATCGGAGCCAATAAATCCGGAAATAATGGAAACTACCTTCCCTCCTCGATTCTTCTTCTCAAGCCAAACTCGTATATCCTGTTTGTTGGGATCAAGTGTTTTGGTCTGTTGAGTTTCATCCTCCTCTGGCTTATAATCGGGGTTGGTTGAGTAGGCAAACTTAAGCTTATCTTTCCAGTCGGTCATACTTTTTGCAAAAAGGGTTAAGGGGCAAAAGTATGTTATTTTTTTGGTATTTGTGGTAAAAAAGAACATACTAAAGACTATTGCCAAGGTTAAACTTTTATAGAATTTAACTATATTCCAATCCCTTTAGAAGATAAAAAAAGCCACGCAGAACGTGGCATTGAAAAAAACCCATTTAGATTATTAATCAAACAAAAAATCTAAATCATCGTTTGAACTGTACTCTTTTGGCGGCATTCCATATTTGAAAATCCTGGCGGTTTTATTACCCAGCAACGATATATCGCCATCCTCAACTTTAAGCATACTTCCCTCGCGAAGACCAACAACGTAGGAAAAGGGGTCCATGGTGATAAACTCCTCTATTCTCTCCTCTCGGGTTTCGCCGGCGTGTCCATCGGGATTTGCGTCTAAGTAATGAGGGTTTATTTGGAAGCGCACCAGGTTAAATGCACTAAAGTTATCGGGTTCAACAATGGGCATATCATTAGTGGTGCATATTGTGGGGCAGGCTACATTGGCACCAGCGCTCCATCCAACAAAAGGAATACCATCGAGGACCCTATATCGTAGGGTTTCTATAATATCAAGCTGCTGAATCATCTTTAAAAGTCTAAAGGTGTTACCGCCACCTACAACAAATGCTTCTGCCTCTCGAATAACTCTTTTCACATCGCGGTGGTGATGCAGCGAATCAACCTCGATACCCATCTCGCTAAAACGTTGTTGTACTTTCTTTTCGTAATCGTTAAAGCTAAATGTAACTGCAGCATAAGGAAAGAAAAGGGCCTTTTTAACGCCCTTTAAAAAACCCTCTATTTCGGCTTTGGGGTGCTGTAAATACTCTTCTCCGGCGTTGGTTGAATTGCTAATTAATAGTAATCTCATGGTATTAAAACATTTAGTTATATCTGGTTGGCTGGTTCAAGTGATTACAAGATAGCTAGTTTTTGATTCTCTTCGAAAAACTGGGTGCTTTCATTTACAAGTATTTTAGCAACTATGAGTTAAGTATACTAAAGTTTATGGGGTTACTACAATTTATATCCACTAGAACTATAAGAACTTTACTGAAAATTTCGGAATTAAAACTCCACGAATCGATTGCACTATTTATTACCTCAGCTTTCTGGTCAAAAGCGTTAAACTCCATGCTCTCTATTGTTTTTGAAAGATATGATTCAAACTCCTCTATTGGTTCTACTTCAGGAGAAAAGGCTACCATATAAAGAGTGGCTTTTTCTTGGTTGAAATCGATTGTTAATGATTTTGAAATTTTCTTAACCATTTGATCCCTCTCGAGTAGTATTACAGAACTGTTCCCCCAATGGCTTATGCTTTCACGATTGCATTCTATTAGCAGATAGTTATGAAAAAGGTCATTATCTGGTATATCGAATAGTCTTCGAATGAAAAGTAGCTTACTATTAATCTGGTCCACTAAAAAGGTTGGGATGTAATCCTTGTTAAAATCGACATAATGCTTTAGCTCGTTATATAAAAAGGCCTTAACAAGCCCAAAATTTACCATAGCATTTCGAGCGCAAAGTGTTACAATAATTTGACTATTATATGTTTGCAAGATAATTACATCTGTAATACAGCTACTGCTAATACCCGAATTAAACGGTATGACTCTAATGGGAATTTGATTATAAATATTTGGTTGTTCAACAAAAGTCCTTACTGTATGCTCAAGGGTTTCGTATAGAAACTTCTTGCGTAGCATCAACTTTTGTATAATGGTCTTTTTTCGATAATTTTCAATTGTTAGCAAAACTACAATAAGCAATGCCAAAAGAATAGCTGAGATAATGATTACACGAAACTGATACTGATGCTCTATTTTACTTTGCAAAAAAGATAGCTCACGATCCTTTTTTTCAGATTCGTAGCGCATTTCAAGTGCTGAAATATTTTCGGCTGTTTCCTCGTTTAGTAACGAATCCTTTAGTAATGTAAGATTTTTGTAACAACTAAGTGCTTCGGATAACTGGTTGTTGGCTTCATATACGTTGCTGAGATTAAAAAGTATCTCCTTCTCTACTTCACGTTGGTTATACTTTTTTGCAATTGAGAGTGCCTTAACTAAGTTATCAATTGATTTTTCGTAATCACCTAACTTATAGAATGTAAAGCCAATATTTTTAAATGTGTGCGATAATCGCGTTTGACTCTGTATAACGTTAAAAATCCTTTGGGCATCGTAATGGTATTTTAGTGATTGAACATAATTTCCCATATTTGCATACAGCATTCCAATATTATCGCTTAAAATACCAACGCCAACTTGAATTCCTAAAGAATCGTAAATACTAAGCGCTAACTTAAAGTGATTAAGCGCTAAATCGTAACTCTTAAGCTCCATGTAAGCAGCTGCAATATTATTCGAAGCACCTGCAACGGCTCTTAGTCTATTATTTTTTTGATTAATCTCAAGATACCTGTCAAAATATTTAATGGCATTGGCATACTCCCCTCGATAGAAGTAAATCTGGCCAATGTTGTTTGCAACCATACCAATACCCTGATCGTCCGAAATAATATCAAACTCTCTTAGTGCATTTAAAAAATTATCAATTGCCTCTTCGTACTGAGCCCAGTTTTTGTAGATAAGACCAATATCGTTGTATAGTTGTCCAATACCACTTTTATCTCCTAAAAACTGATGTACAGCAAGTGCGTTATTGTATTCTAAAAGCGCACTCTTAAATTCGCCCTGGTTAAATAGCACATAACCTATTTGATGGTGAATATGCGCCATTTGTGGTCTGTTCTTATGTTTTGTTGCTACTGCTAGAGCCTGCTTCCAGTAAAAAAAACTTTTCTCGTATGTGCTATCGGAATATGCTATGGCAAGCTTTCTAAGGGCATCAAGTCGCAGGGAGTCGTTTCGGGTGTTTTTTTCAACGTGCTTAAGGCTATCGAGGTAAGGATTTTCGCTAGCGTATAAAAAGTAAATACTGGCTAGAAATGTGAATTGTAGGGCAAAAATCCATCGTGCCATATCAAAATATTTAGCAACAGTAAAATGCAAATATAGAAAATTGCATTAATGATATGAATAGTAGCAAAAAAAGAATGCCTGCATTGCAGGCACTCTTGAACTATTTCAAAGAATCTTGGGTTAGCTTCCTCCAAAATTTAGCAAACGAAGACCCACTGCAAATGGGTAAAGTTCGGGTCCTTTGTTCTCTTCGAAAAGTTGAACTGGGTAGAATGTGGCGAATAGGCTTAAACCGCGATAACCTAAACGTGCAGTATATCCATATCGAAATGCCGCCAGATTAAAATCATCCTTTTTCTTCTCTTTGCCTTTTGTGGTTCCCTCGTACTCAAGTTTAGTGCTTGAGGCAATTCTAACACCTCCTACTACTCCTGTGGAAATGAAAATTCTGTGACGATGGCTGGTTGGAATTTGAAACTCCAAAAGTAAAGGGACGGTTAAGTGATTGGTATATAGTTTTGATTCAACAAGGTTTTTGTTAGGATCAAGTGCGTACGAATTATCCTCAACTGTCACGCCATTTTCAACTTTAAGCGTCGTCTCATTTCGAAAATGGTAATTATTCAGTTCAAATCCTAACCCGGAAACTAGTCCAACCTTATCGGTTCCAAACCCAATGCTATACTGCAAAAAGTTAATATTGAAATTCCACGAACGGGGCTGCTTTAACTCTAAATACTTAAGGTTTCCTTGCATATTAGATGAGTAGTTCTTATCTAAATAGCCGTTGAATCCCCATTCAAACCCAGCCCAATGCCCTTTAAATCTAGCTTTTTTCTTATAGGTAAAACTTTTATCCTTTTTATTATCAAAGGAATACTTGTCTCCACTTTCAGGAATTTCAATGGAAGTTTTCCCGTCTTTCTCAATAATTACAATTTCTCTTTTCCCCAGCCTTACTTTTGTTGTATCCTTGCTGGTAGATTTAGCTGTAGTCTCAATCTTTTTCGATTGCAGGGTAGTGTCCTGAACGGCCACCTTAGTAGTGTCATCCAATTCGAGTTCCTGGAGTTTCATCAAATTTGCATCCTGTGCATATATTATTGATGATGCAAGAACAAGTCCAAGTAATGTTGTAATTAGCTTCATAATAGTTATTGTTAAATCAGAAATAATGTTGTTGTTTGGCAGTAGGACGATTTGTTGGAGGAAAAGTTACAGGTTAAAAATTTTATTTGTTTTAAATACTATGTTAATTATATAATTCTTATGGTGTTATTTATAATATATCATATAAACAAAATATAGAACTAATAAAAATTTAAACTTGCTAAATCTCGATTGCAAAAACTAATTCTTGTTTTTACTTACTGGGACAGATAACGCAAATAGTTCCGTTTCAAAGTTTATTTTTGTTATTCGGCCATCTGGATCCTTTTCAGCATCGAGATTAATATCTCGTCCTGTTAACGAAGCCAATCGATTAAAACCCATTTGTGCTAGTTCAAAAAAACCAATTTCACGGGCACCGGATTGTACCTTTTCATCAATACTATTTAAGTCGATTTCTGTCCGGTCGAATCGTGCAAAAGCTAAAAATTCGCTACTGTAGTGGCTGGTGAAGGGTAATGGAACCTTAACAGCCTCGATTATTGGTATTCTGTCTGCAATAATTTCGCTCCTTTCAAACCTCATTTCTTCAATATGGGTTTCACTCGAATGCTCAGCGAATACATGTTGATCTGGCTGATAGTTCTTAATATTGGTGGGGTTGTTCTCCGTAATTGTAGGGATAGAAACCTCTGGTTCTTGCCTATCCAATTTTTCCAATTCTTTATGAATTGGTATTTCGTAATCAGAAACCGCTAATTCTGGAATTATAGATAAAGATTTCTGAAAAAAAGTGAAAACCCCAAGCAGAATTAAAGCCACGGCAGCAGAACTCGAAACAGCTATTATTTGCTTATAGTTTAAAGCAAAAAGGCTATATCTTTTAAGTTTAACTTTACGATTGTAGGTTATATCTTGTGAGGGAGATAAAAACACCTTCTGGTATAAATCTAGATCTCTGGAAGAACTAATTTCTATAATCGAAAGTAGTTCACTCTCCTCTATGGGTGTAATATCATTCTCAGCTTTTGCTATACACAAATAATCCGTTCTGCTTTCAATTCCTGCAAAGTTTGTATGATGTAAAAGTTGTTCTTTTTTGGGAAAATGAACAGTATTAGGCTCTAAAACTGTCTTTTCGAGATTCCTTAACTCTTCTGCTAAATCGGGATTTTCTCTAGCAAATGCAAGTAGAATCGCCTCTTCCGCTGGTGAGAGTTTACCATCGATAAAGTCGATAAAAAAACATTCGTAATTTTCTCTACTAATTTGCATGGCTATAACACCGTTTCTAGTTGTCCAATATATTGCTTAAGTGAGAGCCTTGCTCTGTAAATATACACTTTAACCTGCGATTCATTTAGTCCAGTTATCTCCTCAATTTCTTGATATGAATAGCCTTCGTAATCTCTAAGAAGTATAACCGATCGTTGAATTTCGGGTAATGATTTTAGGGCTTCATGCAGTATTTCCTGCAAATCGCTATACTGAGAATATGTAGATAAGTCTTCGGACCTTACCTCCTCCAAAGCGCCAGACCGTTTTTCGGCTCGAATAATATCAATACACGCGTGATAAGCCGATGTGAATAGGTATGATTTGGATTTTGTAAAATCAACACCCTCATGCTTAACCCACAACCTTTCATAGCAATTCTGAACCACATCGTTGGCTTTCTCGGAGTCGCCCAAAGTTTTTAAGGCAAACCGATAAAGCCCATCGGCGTAATTATCAACACACAAGTTATATTCCTTTGCGGTCATTTAAAATTTTAAAATCAATCATACGACGATGTCGTAACCCAAAAGTTACAGCATCCACAAAAATATACTCTATGAATTGGCATTCAATGCGTATTATATACTTTAATTTGTTTTTTTTCGATATTACCTAATATTTTTGTATGATTGTGGTTCGATTTTAACCTAAACAAATATACTGATGAAAAGACTACTAATTATTGGATTTGCTGCATTGTTGCTCTTTGGCTGTAAGGCAAAAGTACAAGAGAATGAGTTTAAAATGGAGCAAGAGAACCTTGTACTTGCCACCATATGGTTTCAGCAATCGCCTGAGGCCAAAGCATTATACTATCAGGGTTTTAATATTGCCAAGGAGCGTGTTATGGAGTATAAAAAACAGAAAGGCCAAAAACCAAAAGCAGTTGTGGTGGATTTAGATGAAACAATGATTGATAACAGCCCTTTCCAAGGTAAAATGGTGGAGACAGGTAAAGGCTTTACTGCTGAAACCTGGGCCGAATGGGTTGCCGAGGAAGATGCAAAAGCAACACCAGGTGCTGTGGAGTTCACACTGTTTTGCCAATCGGTTGGGGTAGATGTAATTTACCTTAGCAACAGAACTGTTGCTGAGCAGGAGGCTACCATGCGAAATATGGAAAAACTGGGTTTTGCCTTTGTAAAACCGGAGAATTTCTTTCTAAAGGAATCAACCAGTGGCAAAGAACCTCGTCGAGAAGCCGTTTCTAAAAAATTTGATATTATACTACTTCTAGGAGATAATTTGAACGATTTTGCAGAGGTATTTGAAGGGAGAGGCGACGACTGGGGCAGTGCTACAGTTGAGCAATTCCGCGAGGAATTTGGTCGCAGGTTTATCGCCTTCCCAAACCCAATGTATGGTGAATGGGAAAAGAATATATATAATCATCAACGCATTAGCGACGAAAAAACTCGTTTCACTTTGCGACGTAAGGCTTTGAAAAGCTTTTAGCTTTATTAACTTCATAAAAAAGGGCGAACAATTAGACTGTTCGCCCTTTTTTTATTGGCTTAATTTCGAATTAAAAAATCGTCGATTGTTTTAAGGATTGAATATGGGGCTATTGGCTTTGCCAAAAAACCATCCATTCCACACTCCTCGCTAGCCACATGATGATCAGTAGATGGGTAAGCCGTTTGGCAAATAACTTTAATATTCCTATCAAACTTCTTGATTAATCGTGTGGCTTCAAAGCCATCTACCTCGGGCATTACGATATCCATTAAAATTACATCAATTTTATGGCTTTTAACTACATCCACCGCTTCCTGCCCATTTTTGGCCCACATTAATTTTGCTCCGGTTGGCTTTAAAAGGGTCTGAATAAACATGTAGTTGGAGTCAATATCGTCGGCCACAAGAATTGTTTTATTATGCCAATTAAAAATCTCTTTATGCTTGGGTGGTAAAACAACGGGATCGAACTTGGTTTTTATGGGAATATAAGGCAAAGTAAAGAAAAATGTGGAGCCCTGCCCCTTCACGCTATTCACCCAAATCTTACCGCCTAATCGATCAATTATATGCTTCGATATTGCAAGGCCCAGTCCTAGTCCATTAAAACTTCGAGTCCGGCTATCGTCGGCTTGGCGGAATGGGTTAAAAATAATGCTCTTCTCCTCTTCTGATAAGCCAACACCTGTATCGATGATATAAAAGAGTAAGTTATTTGCATCTTTAAGAGTGTACCCAAACTCAACAAATCCAGAATTGGTAAACTTAATTGCATTGGATACTAAATGATTTATCACCTGTGCTAAACGTTTTGGATCGGTTGAAATGGTAAACGATTCCTCTTGAATACCAAGCTTTATGTTTGTTTTAATTTTCTTCTCTTTAACCTGCTTACTCTTTAACGTGATATCATTGAATGCATTAAGGAGTAGGCCATTTAATCTGCATTCGGTTTTTGATACCGTAAACTGATTTGTTTCAATTGCAGCAACATCAATCAAATCATTTATTAGCTCCAATAGATTATTCGAATGATTAACTAGCAAGGCCGGAATCTCGAGTTTATCGTCATCGGAAATGCTGGGGTTATTCAGCAACGACGAAAAACCTAATATGGCATTTAAAGGTGTTCGAATTTCGTGAGATAGATTTGAGAGAAATGCCGTTTTTAGCCTATCGGACTCTTCGGCTCTGGACTTAGCAATTTCGATCTCCTTTTCGTATTCCTTTCGTTCGGTAGTATTATCAAAAACAAAAATAAGATGTGCTATACTTCCCTCTCGGTTAAAAACGGGTGCAATCGAAACTGCAAACCATTGTTGATAATTGCAATTTAACGAAAGTTGCAATTCGCCTTGGTAAACGCCTCCATTCTTCGCCACTGAGATTGGCTCTTGCAGCTTATTAAACTGTTTGGGATTAAAGTAGTGAAAACTATTCCCAAGAATTGCTTCGCTTGCCAATCCGCTGTACTTTTCAAACTCAGGGTTGCAAAACTCCACAATTCCTTCGGGAGAAGTGATAAGCACTCCAATGGGGGAATTAACAATCGCTTTTGAAAGCACATATGAGTTCTGTTCGGCCTTTTTTCGTTTTGTTATATCTATGGAAACTCCACCAATTAACGCCTTATTATTGATTCCCGAAAACTTAAACTTATGTGTAACGTAAGTCCTTTCAACGCCATTACTATCAACTAGTTTTTCCTCACCAACAAACAAGCCATACTTGTCAACTAGCTTGTCCTCCTCAAAAAACCGAGATACTTGACTAGGATAAATACTCTTCAGGTTATTCCGCCCCTCCTCTACAGGGCCAAAAACCTTGTTCATATAGGTGTTCTGATAGAACATATTCCCATCAAAATCACGAATAAACACTCCAACAGGCATGGAATCGAGCAACGATTCGAATTGCCTTTGTGTTTGATGTACGGCTTCTTGGGCCAGATGTAAATCTGTAATATCCTTAAAATCCTCAATGATTCCGATAAGTTCACCCTCTTTGGTTAAAAAAGGCATTGCCCTGTACTGACAAACAATCTTTTTACCAAGCGGATTAAACCGAACTTCTTTCGTTTGTACAACACTTAAACCCTGCTTAATTTGCTCAAGAGGACAATTAGTGGTATGACAACTGTTACTTGGGAATACCTCATAACACTTATTGCCCACAATATCATTTGATTTTATCCCAGTTAATACACAAAAGGATGAGTTTGCGTTTATTACTGAAAAGTTTTTATCAATAATTCTAATCCCATTAGCAGTAGAATTAAAAATCTGATTTAGCTGTTCGTTATGATCAATTAATCTGCGGGTTCTTGCATTTAGCTTAATCTCTAACTTTTTTTCTACACTAAGCATAGTGCCTATTATACGATTATGAAAAATCCTAACGATAAGGTAAACCACAATAAAAAAGAGCAGAATAAAAGCAAGCAAACGTGAAATATGGTTTTGATATGTTTTATGAAAACTTGTAATATCAATGGCAAAAATCGTTTTCGCAATTCTCTCCGATGTTGGAAAGAACTGTTCGGTAACATCAGCAAAGGCATAAACACCCCTCTCAACCTTCACTGTGCTTCCTGAAACATTATCATTAAGATTTAAGATTTTGGTAATTTGTTCTACAATTTCAGTATTGTGGTAGCTTCTAACAATCGAGCTGTTCAAGTTCAGGCCAAAACTTAAATCTCTATTAAATATTTGATTGCTGTCGATTAAAACTATGGGTACAATACTTGAATCTTTTCCCAGAAAAGACATCCCATCAACATCCCTAACTCCCACGATAAGACTTAATGCAATACCGGATGTTTGAACCTCGTACGTTCTTAGGTAGTACAATTCACCACTGCCAATTGCAATATGCTGTTTAATATGGTCGGTGGTGTCGATAGTAATACTGTACTTATTAACGTTTTTGAGAGGAATTGTACTCGGGTTGAATAATTCTTGTCCTTCGGCAGAGTAAATTGCCACAAAAGCATTTAATGGCAGAATGACACTATTAAGAACTGGCTGAAGAGACTTGGTTATTTGGGCATGATCCTTTACTGCAAGGGCTGCAGTAAAATTCGAATTATTTATGGTTACTGATACCGCCTGATTAAAAGTTGAAGCCACTTGTGTGAAACACTGATGTATTCGTTCGCTCTGGTTTCTAAGCGTTTCGCTAATCAGAATCTGTTTCGTTTTTCGATACTGGTACTCGGTGTTTACTAAAAAAAATGCGGAAATTACAAGATACAGCGCGGCAACTGTTATATATAAATTCCTTTTAGTCTTTCCATTAACAATAGAGATGGTTTTCACAAAAAGAGATTTTTAAAACTCCGTAAAGTATAAATATTGAAAAGCCAAATGTAAATTTTTTTTTATTCAATACAATAGATTGCTAAATGTAAAAAGGGTCAGAATAAATCTTGACCCTTCATAAAACTATCAAAATCTAAGTAATTAATACTTTAATATCTTATAACTCCTTTTTTGGCCTCTACTATTAATGATATTCATAATATAGAGCCCCTGGTGCAGTGTTGAGACAGGAAATGTGGTCTCATCTTGACCATGATGTATTACCGTTAATACTTTTTGCCCATAGAGATTCAAAAATTCAATAGTACTTACGTTGCTAATTCCTTTAAGATATAATGTTTCTGCTACTGGATTTGGGAATATTTGAAAATGAGTGAACCACTCTACTGGTGCCGCAACTGAAACAAGATTAATTGGTATACTTAAATCAACTCCTTTGACTGTAAATGTTGATTGATAATCGAGGTATTGATCGGCATTAACCAGAAAGTTGTAATCGCCGTTGGGTAAAAATACGCTCGCCACGCCTGAGGCATCTGTGCTAAAAGTTTCATACAAATCGAGAATAGTGATGGTTGCGTTATCGATGTGTTCTTGCTTCGAATTGTTTACTGTAAAGGAAACATTGTAGAGAATTGGATCTTTACAAGTAACAATAGCACTCCATCCATCAAGAGCAACGGAACCGTCGGAGGTGAATCTAAAGGTTACTGCACCTTTTGGATTAGTTGCTGTTATTGTTCCTATGTCAATTCCATCACTATTACTGAAGGGACTTCCGGGAAATTCTGGGGCAGTAACGCTATCTCCATCGAAAACGTAGAGCTTGTCCCATAAATCGGATGGCCTTCCTTCGATAAATGCATACTCAAAATTAAATGAAAGCATTTTCCCCTGTGTTTCTGGATAAAATACCATTAGAATATCTTCTTCATGAGAATAGGTTGCATCGGGACCGCCCGAGTCATAAAATCGAGCATTACAAACATAAACAGTATCTGCTGTTCCAATAATTACTTCGGGGAGTTTGCCTACTGTAATGCCAATTTCGTGTTCAGTGCTATAGGCGCCAGCGCTAAGTAATAGATTAAGCGCGAATGCAGTCTCAGGGATTATATCACTATTAGCAACCAAAGTAAACTCAAGATATTCATCTTCCTGTGCAGGAATTGGCTCTAGCATTACAGCCGTATTTCCTTCAATGGTTAAATCTTCAGTAGTGATTGAAAGCGATGCCGCAATTTGAGGACTTATAGAGCCACCAATATTTTTTACTTTGATTTTAAGAATTCCTACTTCACCGGGTTCGAGTAAACCATTTATACCTTCTTCATCATCAATAATATTAATATCACCTAGTTCAATTTTTGGTGCATTAGCTTGAATATTAAGTTCTGAACTCCATGTACTTTTACCATCTGTTAACTCAATCGTAAAATACCCAACATGCCTATCTTCAACTTCCGAAGATAATGCCATTCTAAAAGCATTCTGGAAGGATATTGTATTCGAAACACCAAATTCATCAATCCCTCCCACAACAATGCTTTCAGTTGAAAGAATAGAGAAGTAATCATCTTCGCCTATCAACTTAGCAGTCACCTGGTTTAATGGTATTTCTCCAAAGTTTTTGACAGTAATATCAATATTGAACTCCTCTCCATAATCAGCTTTTGAATTATTATTTCCAACTTCATCGTTAACGATGAAATCTTGAAGAATAATGTATGGCTCACCTGTATTAACCACAGGTAAATCAGCAAAGTACGGTTTTGTTTGTGGTCGAATGATAACAAGTTTCACAACTGCTGGTTCGCTTAAACTATTAATAGTGAGTTCGGTTTCGCCCGATTCGTTAACATATGATGTTCCCAAAAGGTTATTATCCTTACTAATTGCAATATAAGAACCAGGTAATGCACTTATTGTAAGTGAACTCTGATCTACAGTAAGAACATTTGGATGTACTACATTATTATTCTGGGATTCTGTAAAATATGGAATTAGAGATGGGTCGCCAAGTACATTATAGGCTTGCCAGTAGTAAAGAGCCGAAGAGTGTGTTGCATATGATTTTAGATGAGCTTCGGTAACCGCTAAATTACCGACAAAAACTAGTGCTCCTGCAGTTAAATAATTACTTACATGTGAGGCATCAAAAGCGCCTAACGATGTCTCCTCTCGGGTAGGGACATATCCATTATTTGTTCCAACAATAGGAAACGCTCCCACGGCCCAGTAAAAATCTTCGTACCAGTACGAAGAGGGTGAAGAGCCAATGTAGGTAACTGCACCTCTATTTTCTGCTCTAATCCATGCTTCACCTATACTTTCGGAGTATCCAAAATCAGCCGACAAACAACAGTTTCCAATTGCTAAAGGATACTTATTGTAATTGCTCATACCGTTAACGGCATCAATTGTGAGCCTTGGGCTATCCCAAATACTCTCACTGCAGTGAGCTGTGTAGTTTATAAAACCTACTGATAATCTTTCGTTGTCGTAGCATCCAGTGTAACCAGAACTATTGTTTGGATTGCACGGATCATTTGCAACGCCATAGCCCCATACTGTGCTTATGCCATTATCTGGATTGTAATAGTTCTTTGTTGCATACTTTACCGTTGGCTCACCCACACGAGGATTCCAGGTTGCATCTACACCAGCAATTAAAGTTGCACGGCTTAAGTATGAGGGATCCTCGAAATGATACTGTTCGTAGTAGATTATCTTGTCAATAATATTCTTTAGTTGATCAGTTGTTTGCGCCGATAATCGGCCATAGTACATTTCGGGGAAATAATCATCATCAAGGGCTGCATAGTATAGATCAGTTTTTTTCTTTGACGATGATCCTGTTGCCGATGCTGGAACTTGCTCAACATCACCAACAATAACTAAAAATGTGGGTAAAGGATTTTCTGCAGTTGAGTTGGTATATAAGTTCTGCATAAAACTTATAATAGCCTGATCTGTAGTTCCTATTTGGTCGGTATAGGCTACATCTACAATAAAACCCTTTTGGGTTTTCCAATCTACATATGGTTTAAGTGTTTGTTCAAACATCCTATGGCTAATAACCTGCATTTTAATAGGATATTTTGTAAAATCGGGGTTCTCGTCGAAAATATTTTTGGTAAATGAACTTGATAGTGCGCTTAAAACGGGTTCAAAAAAGGGGGAGTATGCTTTTGCAGCAATTTCTCTCTCTAGCTCAATACTGGCTCCATCGGCAGTTACATGAACATCAATGTCGTTATAAACCCTAATAACACCCTGTGTTGGATCATATTGAATTGGATTTACTTGTAGACGTGCTATCCGAATTCCCCTAATTGTTCCCAGTACTTCAATGGTTGCAATTGATTCATTGGAAAAGCCTGATTCCTGATATGCGGCTTTATTTATATAAAACGGTACTTCTTTAATATCCTGTTCCTTGCTAACGGATGGCTGGTTGGGATAAATTAGCGTTTCTATCCCGAAATCTTTTAATCGATATTCATTAATACTATAACCTGAAACTTTTACAGAAATATTGGAATTTGAGGGTATCTGAATCAAATTCTTTATTGCGGGTAGCTTTGGCTCTCCAATATCACCGGCCGAGTATCCCTTGCCAAAGTATAATTCTGTAAATTTTTCCCCTGTTTGACTTTTCACATCAATTCCATATACCGCATCAAGACAAACATGTATATAATACTTATCGAAGCTTGTCTGCGATATGGCCGTTTTCTTACTAACAACTTCACGCTTTAAAGGAATATGGTAATCCTGTGCGGCTGACGATAGCGCAGCAAAAGCAATAATGACAAGAAGTTTAAACCCTTTCATCAATATAGATTTTTGGTTGTACCAATAACTATTATAAACGAAAAAATACTGCAATTTGTTTATTGAGTACATAAAAATCAGGAATATACAAATGTATCAATAATTGAACCACTTGCAGTAATTCAATTTCGAATTTTGATATTCGAGTTATATGTTATTCTTTTTTAGCGAAATAATTTAATAGAACGTTTGCCTTACTCTCCCCGATTACATGCTTCAATTCATCGATTGTGGCGTTACGAATAGCATCAATATTTTTGAATTGTTTAAAGAGTTTTTCGGATATTTTTTCACCTATTCCGTGTATTTCAGTAAGTTGTGACTCAATTGATGCTTTTGATCTTCTTCGTCTATGATGAGCTATACCAAACCTATGTGCCTCATTTCTTGCGTGTTGTATAACTTTAAGTGATTCAGAGTTCTTGTCAAGGTATACTGGTACTGGATCTCCAGGATAGTAAATCTCTTCTAACCTTTTGGCAATTCCAATTACTTTAACGTTATTTTCTATACCCAAGGACTTTAAAGTGTCGTATGCTGAACTTAGCTGTCCCTTCCCTCCATCAATTACAATTAAATCGGGTAACGACTCTCCTGCATCTATTAATCTTCGATACCTACGTTCAAGCGCTTCTTCCATTGAGGCATAATCATCGGGGCCTTGAACGGTCCTGATGTTGAAAAGGCGATACTCCCTTTTAGAGGGTTTTGTATTTCGGAAAACAACACAAGCAGAAACAGGATTAGTGCCTTGCAAGTTAGAATTATCAAAACATTCAATATGGCGCGGTAGCTTTGATGTTTTAAAATCGCGCTGTAAAGTTGTGAGGATTCTATTAAGTCTTGCTGTTGAATCCTGTTGCTCGGCTTTGGTTAACTTTTCCAAAACAAAGGACTTTGCATTTCTTGTGGATAAATCGAGAAGCTTTTGTTTATCGCCACGGTTTGGAACTGTGTACTTAATACCCTCCAGTTGAAACTCGGGTAGAAAAGGTACTAATACCTCCTTAGCATTGCTCCGCAACCTTTGGCGAAGTTCTGCTACTGCAAATGCAAGCAAATCGGATTTTGACTCTTCAAGATTCTTTTTGAGCTCCAGATTATGCGACTGTATAACAGAACCTTGAATGACTTTAATGTAATTAATACATGCAAATTGTTTTTCGTCAACAATAGAAAATACATCTATATCGTTAAGCTTTGGATTTACAATTGCTGATTTTGCCTGGAAACGTTCCAACGCGTCGAGCTTTAGTTTGTACCTATGCGCCTCCTCGAACTCAAAAGATTTGGAGTACGCGGTCATTTTTTCTACTAGAATTCTTTTAACCGCCTGTATATTGCCATTTAATATCTCTACAATTGCATCTACATTTTCACGGTACTCGGTTAAATCCTGATTGCCAATACATGGTGCCTTACAGTTTCCAATTTGGAACTCTAAGCAAGGCTTAAATTTCCCCGAATCAATATTTTGCTTTGTTAACTGAAAATTGCAGGTTCGGATAGGATAAAGTGTTTTGATAAGTTCAAGCATTGTTTTTAGAAGTAACCCGGAGGTATAAGGCCCAAAATATCTACTTCCATCGTGCTCTACCCTTCTGGTTGAGAAAATTCGGGGAAATGGTTCATTCTTTATGCATATCCAAGGATATGTTTTATCATCCTTTAGTAGTATATTGTACCGAGGCTTTATCTTCTTGATCAAATTGTTCTCTAGAAGCAAAGCATCGCTCTCAGTGTCAACAATAATATGCTTAATATCGATTACCTTTGAAACCAAAACCCTTAACTTGGCACTTTCGTATCTATTCCTATTGAAATAGGACGATACACGCTTTTTGAGATCCTTTGCCTTGCCCACATAAATTACCTCACCTAAGCTATTATAAAATTGATAAACGCCAGGTTTGTTGGGAAGAAAATTAATAATAGATGAAAGTGGGTTCTGTTCCAAGGATTACAATTCATTAAATGTTCCGCATTAAAAGAGATAAAGAATTTCGTAGTGATCGGCTAAAAAAATCAGAAAAAAACAGAGAACGAAGGCAATAATTGGAGAAAGAATCCACATGAAAAAAAACTTAATCACCTCTGTTTTGCGAAGAATATTTTTGGCACCTAACTTAGCAATGCCTATTCCAATAATTGCGGCCACATTTAATTGCACTAATGATGAGGGTATCCCATTTGTCAAAGATGCAAGCAAAAGTAAAGACGCAGAAATAAAAGCAATAATACATGCTTCAATTCTACCGAAAAGTACTATCTCTTTGCCAGTATTTTTAAGTATTTTATTTCCAAAAATTGAACTTCCTATCCCAAAGCAGGGAGCAATAATTAGTATTGAGAAACTTGATACTATCCACCCATAGTTTTCACCATCTAAATCAAAATAATTTAGGGTCATGTGGGTTAGTGGTCCAGTAGCATTGGCTACGTTGTTTGATCCTATCGAAAATGCCACATACAGCGATAGAAATATCAGTAATCCTTTAAGCAGGTAGCTGTCGTTTACTTTACCGGAAATGGTATATCCTCGGCGCCGCAATGGTTTATATATATACTTACCAATTACAAAACTCAGAATAAATGAAAGCAGTGGTAGGACAAACCAGGTAGGCAAAATCTCGTAAAAAAGTTTGTTAGAATTAAAATTACCAAAATACATTGCGGGCGCCACTAGTGCAAAAACTGTTGATTGGCTTGTTGATTGGGGAATTCCTGCAATATTAGCAATAAGTAGCGATACTGCTACAGAAAAGAAAACAATTGATAACAAGACACTATTTATTAGTGCAGGATTTATTATACCTGAACCCAAAGTTTTTGCAGTATTCTGGCCAGCAAGGGTCGCTCCAAGGAAAACCATCAATCCCATAAGGCCAGGAATAAGCGTTTTTCGAAGAACATTAGCTCCATAGGCTGCAGAAAAGGAGGGACCCGTTCCACTCCCACCCATATTAAGAGCCAAGAACATACCAAGCAAAAAAGGGACAAACATTTGTAAGCAATTGAGGTTAATTCAATACTCACAAATATAAAGAATTACTGAAACAAAGGAATAGATTTAAATTTATTCACATCAAAAAGTCCGTTGTGATTAATTTTTAACTCGGGGATTACGGTTAACGCCATAAACGAGGCTGTCATAAATGGAGAGTGCAATGTACAACCAGCATTCTTTACCTGTTTGTTTAATCTAGTATACTCATCCTTCACTTCGGCACCTAATGAATCTGTCATTAAACCAAAAAAAGGTAATCTTAAACCATTTATTTCATCTCTATTTGCAAAACACATTCCGCCTTTATTTTCAATAAGCCACTCAAGTGCTGTTTGAATGCTTCTGTCGTCACAACCAATTGCAATAAGGTGATGACTGTCGTGTGCAATGCTTGCTGCAAGTGCCCCTTGCTTAATGCCAAAGCCTCTGATAAATGCAATAGCTGGCGGTGTGTCGGAATACCTATCGAGTAATACAATTTTAAGCAGGTCCTTTTCAATATTTGATGGTAAAGCAGAATTTGGTTGAACCCAAATATCCTCCGTACTCCACTTTGTAATTAGCTCCCCATCTATTGCCTGGATTACGTTTACACGATTTCTCTGAGCAATAATCTCCAAACCTTCTACTGGGAAGGATTTACGAAAAGCGTACTCAGGTTGAGATACACTATTAAATTTGAACATCACACTTCCTTTCTCAAAAACTTTTTCGCCCTTTATGTAGGTATTAGTTATATTGAAGTTCTGGAGATCCTCAGTAATTATAAAATCTGCATCATCACCCACTCTTAATTGGCCTACTGGAAGGCTATAATGTTCAACAGGATTTGTGCAGGCAATTTTTAACACATCGTATAAATCATAACCCTTACTTATGGCTCTTGCAACAATTTTGTTAATATGCCCCATAGCAAGATAATCTGGGTGGCAATCGTCAGTACAAAACATAATTGACGGAGAATGATCCTTAATAAGTGGTGCTAAATTTTCAAAATTTTTGGCTGCACTTCCCTCTCTTATTTGTATTTTCTGCCCCAATTCTATCTTCTTAATGGCCTCTTGAATGGTACTACATTCATGATCGGTTGAAATTCCTGCATTAACATACTTTACCAAATTATTACCCTCCAATCCTGGAGCATGGCCATCGATAGGTTTTCCAGCCTTTTTTGTTGATTCAAGTTTACCTATCACATCATTATCTCCATAAATAACTCCAGGGAAATTCATCATTTCGGCTAGAAAGTAGAAATCATCCTCCACAATCATTCTTCCTACATCTTCAGAGGTAATTACCGACCCACTCTTTTCCATTGGCGATGCCGGAACACATGAAGGAAGACCAAAGAAAAATTTCATTGGAACAGAACGCGCATCGTCAATCATAAATCGAATGCCGGATTCACCAGCCACATTAGCTACTTCATGTGGGTCGGTAACCACCGCTACGGTTCCGTGCTGAACCGCCATTTGAGCGAATCGACTTGGTATAAGCATGGAACTTTCGATATGAACATGCGAATCTACAAAACCCGGTAAAATGTAGGGCCCTATTACAGTGTCATCCTCTTTTATATCCACAATCTTTCCCTTATATATACTGATTTGTGCGCCAAACATCCGTCTTTGCTGTGGAACAACCAAAATTCCGTTGATGATATCATAAACCTCTTTCATCCCTGTGTGGTTTTTTACATTACATAAAAGTCTGTAATATTGTTTGTTGAAAATTTTTATTTAAATATTTGTTCCACGTGGAACAAATATTTTGCATAATATCATTAATAGCTGTTCCACGTGGAACTTTAGCGCCCTAAGTAAACCAAAAGCACATTAATATCGCTTGGCGAAACTCCTGGGATCCTGCTAGCCTGTCCAATAGTTTCGGGTTTTATCCTAGAAAGTTTCTGTCGGGCTTCTGTACTTAGTGATTGCAGTTTGTTGTAATCGAAATCTGGTTGGATTTTTACGTAGTCGAGCCGTTGTAACTTATCAGCGACCTGTTTCTCTCTGTCGATATACCCTCCGTACTTAATTCTAATTTCAGCAGATTCGATTAATATCTTTTTTGTGTAAGTATCCGCTCTTAGGAAACTTGCTAAGTTGGGGACAATGTTAAGAATACCATCTAATGACACCTCTGGTCTTAGGGCAATATCGAGCACTTTTTTGGATTGTGTTATTGGTGCTGATTCAATACTCTGCAGGTAAGGATTTATAACCTCTGGCTTTATACTCTCTTTCTTTATATTACCTACTAACTGCGATATTAGGTTGTACTTCTGGGTAAAATTATTAAATTCACTGTCCGAAATTAGTCCCAATTTATGTCCTATAGCAGTTAGTCTTTCGTCTGCATTGTCCTGCCTTAGCAAAACCCTATACTCGGCTCTACTTGTAAACATTCTATAGGGTTCATCTACTCCTTTAGTTACTAAATCATCTATAAGTACGCCTATATATGCCTCGTCGCGCGAAAGAATTAACGGTTGCAAATCCTTAACCTTGTGGGCAGCGTTAATACCCGCAATTAAGCCCTGGGCTGCAGCTTCCTCGTATCCAGTAGTTCCATTAATTTGACCAGCAAAAAACAAACCTTCGACATTTTTCGTTTCGAGGGAATGTTTAAGTTGTGTTGGTGCGAAAAAATCATACTCTATTGCATAGCCGGGTCTAAGTATATGTACTTTCTCAAATCCCTTTATTCTTTTCAATGCATCATACTGAATACTCGCGGGAAGGGATGAGCTAAAACCATTAAGATACATTTCGTAAGTTTTCTCTCCTTCGGGTTCTAAAAATAATTGGTGGGATTCTTTCTCTGAAAATGTTCTCAACTTATCCTCTATACTGGGACAATAACGTGGACCAATTCCCTTAATATCGCCTTTAAAAAGTGGACTGTACTCGAATCCTTGTCTAAGCATATCGTGTACATAATCGGAAGTGTGGGCAATATAACAACTACGTTGAATTAGGGAATTTTTCGAAGTTGTTCGATACGAAAAGAACCTATTCTCTTCCTCCCCTTTCTGTTCTATTAGTTCTGCAAAATTAACAGTTCGTCCATCTATTCGAACAGGTGTTCCAGTTTTCATTCTCCCTACTTCAAAACCAAAATGTTTAAGCTGTTCAGAAATTCCGAATGATGACTGCTCTCCTGCTCGTCCTCCATTATAATTAACATTTCCTACATGAATTAGTCCAGTTAGAAATGTTCCGTTTGTAAGTAATACAGTATTAGATTTGATAGAAATTCCTAGTTTTGTTTTAACACCAGAAACTTTATTGCCTTCTAACTCGAGAGCAATTACACTATCCTGCCATAAATACAGATTATCAATTGATTCTAGAGTATCGCGCCAAACTTCGGTAAATTTCATTCTATCGCATTGCGCTCTAGGGCTCCACATTGCAGGTCCTTTGGATCGATTAAGCATGCGAAACTGGATGGACGATTTATCTGTAACCAAGGCAGAGTAACCCCCTAATGCATCAATCTCGCGGAGAATTTGTCCTTTTGCAACGCCTCCCATTGCAGGGTTACAACTCATCTGAGCGACTTTAGTCAAATCCATTGAAATGAGTAATACGCTAACGCCTAAATTAGCGGCAGCCGCAGCAGCTTCAGCGCCAGCATGACCAGCACCTACAACAATAACATCAAACTTTTGAAGCATGGTATTTAGTGAATCAGCTTAGCAAGCCATAACTCTTCTTGCTCTCGCATTAATTTTTGATCTTCCTTTGTTTTATCATCGAATCCTACTAAATGCAAAACACCATGAGCAATTACTCTGTTCAATTCTAATTCAAAACTTTGATTAAATTTTTTGGCATTATACTGAACGGTAGGAATGCTGATATAAATTTCGCCAGAAATTACTTTATCGTGGGAATAGGGAAAGGTGATAATGTCGGTATAAAAATTGTGTTTGAGGTACTCGTTGTTAATTCGGAGAATTTCTTCTTCAGAAGTAAATATATAATTGATATCTCCTAATTTATATCCAGTGCCTTCGATAATAGACTTAACCCAACTTTTCAAACTTTGCTTGTTTTTAAGTTTGTAGTTGAAGTTCGAATTATGAAAAAAAACTGGCACTTGTTAAATATTGAAAATTAACTCAACCTTTGAACCGTTATCTTCAAAGGCGATACTATCGGCTAAATTTCGCATTAGGAATACTCCTCTGCCGGAAACATTTTCCAGGTTCTCGGGACGTGTTGGATCAGGAATATCTTCGTAGTTAAATCCGGGGCCTTGGTCTTTAACATAAATGTGGATGCTAGAATCATTTATATGAACAGCTACCTCTACCGTTTTATTGATATCGAATTTATTTCCGTGAGTTATGGAGTTATTGACTGCTTCAATAGTGGCTATTAGAATTTTACCATAAATATCGGAAGAGAGCTTACATTGCTCAGAAATCTCATCCACTAATTTTTCGATGTGGCTGATGTTATCTAATTTTGATTGTATGCTTATAGCTTTTTTCATTTACCTAACTATATCTCAAGTTGTTTATACTTAGATAACGTTTAATTTGTTACGAAAATGGGTTACGAAAATATAAAAATTATGGTAAAATCCACTCTGCTGGATTAAGTTTTGAACTCTCCTTCCATATCTGCAAATTATATACTCCTCTACCTAACTTTTCATCAGTATATGATTCTCCAATAATTTGTTGAGCTTTTAGAGTGTCACCAATTTTTACTTGCACCTTAACAAGGTTTGAAAAAACTGTTAAAAAATCTCCATGCCGAATTATTACAGCAACGTTTGATCCAGGAATTGAAACGATTTTTGTTACTTCTCCATCAAATATTGATTTTACTTTTTCTCCTGCATTTGTACTAATATCAATTCCATTATTTAAAACTTTAACGCCTTTAAGTACTGGATGATTATGCTCTCCAAACTCACTAACAATCACTCCAGTTTGTGTTGGCCATGGTAACTTACCTTTATTACCAGCAAAACCCTTTGATAATTCCAAATAACGAGCATCTCTTACTTTATCGTCTTTGCGCGCAGAAGCTTTTCTTGCCTCTTCAGCAATTAATTCGGTAATTGCTTTATCCAGAGCCTCCATAGCTTTTTTTCGTTCCTCAAGTTCTTTTCTTAACTGACGCTCGTTTTGTTGTAGCTTAGTGACAGTTTGCGCATATCTTTTCTCTTCGCGGCTTAGGTTTATCAACTCATTATCCTTCTCTTCCTTTGATTTTGCCAACTTGTTTCTAGCTGCAGAAATATCTCGCATCTCCTGCTCTATTGCAGTTGTTGTATAAATAATTTCTCGTGCTTGCTTCTCTCTAAAACGCAGAAACTGCTGATAAAATCGTAATCTTCGATAGGCCTGATTAAAATCAGAAGATGCAAATATAAAAACTAGAATTTCCATATCGGAACGATTCTTTTGTGCGAATCGAATCAATTTTGCATACTCTCTTTTAAGATTCTCAAGATCCCTTCTATAGGATGTTACCAGATATGACTTGTTGCTAATCTCCAATTCCAAAAGTTCAACTTGTTTCAGAATGTCGTTAATGAGAGTTTTACGTAGATCAATTTGCTTCTTTAGAATACTAATGTGGTTAATGGATTTTTCTTTTTCCTTTTCAGTTTGTTCTAGCAACTTTGCTGTTAGTCTTAAGCTCTCCTCTGTCTTAGTTTTGCGCTCCTCAAGTTCCTTAATTGTTTGCGAAAACAAAGTAAAACATGGAAAAATTAAAATTATCCATAGTGTAATGTACTTAATCATTCTTAAATGTGTAAGTTGACAAAAGATCAAAAATATCTTCTTCAGATATTGTGGGGCTAGTGTTTTTAATTGACTTATGATTGTATTCTAAATCGAATTCATAAACAGCTTCATTAAGTGTAATTGTTAAATATGTGCTTCGCGGAAAAGGGTTATTTGACTTTGCATTCCACAGATACTTAACTAAAATATTATTACTTGATCTTAAACTATTAATATGGATGCTATAATACTGATTAGTAGACTTTTCAGTTTCAAAACTGGTACTATCATATGTACAATCTATCCGATTACTAACTTCAATTCTAGGCAAACTATCTATAGGATAACCCAATAAATATGATTTTACAGTTTGAGGTAAGTTACAAATTCCAAATTCTTCCTTAAACTCATTTGCACTTATAAAGAAACCTGAATTTGAAAATATATCGAAAAACTGCATGCCGCGTTTGTCAAAAACAACAAAGGCAATTTGCTTGTTAAAACCAGAAGTAATTGTTAAGTGTATTAATGTATCGGAGTAAAAAGATAATGAAGAGCGGTGTGTCCTTAGTTGGCCATCAACCTCGATTCTAAAATTTATTTTCTTTAAATGTATAGATGATTTTTCAGGCGCTGTACCTAAAACATCATGAGGAATTGAATGCCTAGGACTAGAACATCCAAACATAGAAAGGAGACATAAAACAATAAATATTTTATGGGACATAAGATTTTGTTCTTAGTTTTTCTTCTAATTTATCGGAACCTCCTCCTATCTCTTTTGCTTTTAGCCAGTAAATATATGCATTCTCCTTGTTTCCAGTTTTAAATAAAGCATCTCCATAATGCTCGTTAATAACTGCACTAGTACTCCCACTCTTTGCTATTGCATTTCTTAGTACGTCCCGGGCCTCATCGAAACGTTTCATTTGAAATAAAACCCAACCTTTTGTATCGATATAGGTGCTATTATTAGGTTCGAGATCAACAGCTTTTGTACTCATTTCAAGCGCTTTCGATAGGGTTTTTCCCTGTAAAGCAAGATAGTAACTAAAATTATTAAGGACTCTTGCATTATTTGGCGTAAGTGATAAAGTTGCCTCGTATGCTTTGAATGCCTTGGAGATATTTTGAATTTTGAAATACATATCGCCTAAGGTTCCATAAATTTCTGCCTTTTCTGATAGATCGGATACATTTGTAATAGCATTTTCAAGAACAAGTATACTATTTGATGTATCATGCAATTCATCTAGCGCAAATGCTTGTAAAAGATAGAATATTGATTTTTCAGCAAACCTCTTTGATGCCTCAATAGAGTTGTAAATAACCTGCTCCCGTTTCTGTAATGAGTAATCAAATGTAATAAGCTTTTCCCATCTATCTGGATTTGACTCGTCTAGAATTGTTAATATTTGAAGTGACTCTCTTGCAAGGGTAAACTCGCGAAGTCTAATAAAATGCTCGAAGGCAATTTCGTGAACATATATTTGATTTGGATGCTGTTCGCGAAGCAAATTAACAATTCTATTTAGTAAATCGCGGTGTGTGGTATAAACTTTTTGATCGAAAAGGAGTGGGTAAAATAACCTGGCCTTCTCTTCAGGTGCTAATTGGTTTTCAGAAAAAAGTTTGCTAAGCAGCTCTAGGGCTTTTGAATAATCTCCAATTTCAATAAATCTATGGAACAATTCAACTTGGGTTTGGGGTAAATCAGGATTAAGATCTATAGCTTGCTTTATAATACTAAAAGCTGTACTATCTTCTCCCATCTTAAAGTAAATATCGCTTTTGTAAAGTAAATATAATGGATTAGTCTCATCCATACTAACAATTCGATTTACTTCATCTAAAGCTTTATCTATGCTATTCGATTCCAAGTATATTCTTAACCGAATTTCCGCTAATCTCAAATTATAACCAATCTGATCTTCAAGTTTAGATATATTATTAATCGAGTTATCAAATTGCTTTAGCTCATACTGCAACAGCGCTAATTGAAATCTATAGTTCACATTGGCGCTATCAATTTCTAATAATTGACTCTGATTAGAAACAGCCTTTTCATAATCCTTTGTGCTAATTAGCAGCATTCCATAAAAACTTCGGTAATGTTGATTAATTGGATTTAATCTAATCGCCTGTTCAATATTTAAAATAGCATTAGTTATATCATTATTAATATTATAGCTAATGGCTAACTCATAGTAAACAGCATCATTTGTTGTATCAAGAATAATTGCAGATTCAAAATTTTTTATAGCTTTATCTATGTTGCCATACAATCTATTCTGAATTCCTTCGTAGTAATGGAGAAAGGGGCCTAGGTTTTGATAAGCTGCTCTATGGGATAAACTTTTTGGCGAATGACATGCCGAAAATAAAATTATACCAAACAATATAAAGTAAAAAAATCTTCTCATACTATGCTATTTATGACCAGTATGTCCAAAACCTCCTTCACCACGCTCAGAACTATCTAATTCGGACACCTGTTGCCAACCTATGGTTTCGTGCTTTGCAATTACCATTTGGCAAATACGTTCTCCATCTTCAATTACTGTTTCTTGATTGCTCATATTTGCAATAATAACTCCTATCTCGCCACGATAATCGGAATCTATTGTACCGGGTGAATTTAAAACTGTAAGTCCTTTCTTTAGAGCTAATCCACTTCGTGGTCGAATCTGTGCTTCATAACCCTGCGGCAACTGTATAAATAAACCTGTTGGGATAAGAATACGTTCAAACGGCCCTAAAACAATTGGTGAGTCGATGTTTGCGCGGAGATCCATTCCCGCACTATACTTGGTACTATAGGATGGTAATGGATGCTTAGACTTACTAACTATTTTTACTTGCATGTCGAAATCCATTTATTAAATTTTTTATTGATATATCTTCAGTTTTCATAATCAAAAGTATGAAAACCGAAATTAATGCAATTCTAAAAATAAACGAAAGTAAATAGATGGGTATAACTATAAAATATCCTAAAAGGAATAAACTAATGGCCGTAAGAATGAAAAGTATAAACTTTTTTGTTTCATAGGGTATTGGATATCGTTTCTGCCCTCCCAAAAAACATAGTATGGTAATAATAATATAACATATCAATTTGGATAGTGCCGCTCCATAATACCCAATTATTGGAATAAGAATAAAATACAAAATCATGGTTATTACTGCTCCACTAAAAGTGTATAGAATTCCATACCATGTTTGGTTAGTAATCTTGTACCAAATACTTACATTGAAATAAAGTCCAAAAAACAAATTCGATAATAACAGGATGGGTACAACACCAATTCCTTCTCGAAAGTCACGACCAATTAAAACTTGGAAAATCTCTGTGAAAAGTCCAACTCCTAGAAATATGAGTAAACCAAAAGCCAAAAAGTACTTAGTTAAATTAGCGTACATTTGCGGGGAATTCTTGTCGCCAACATTCGAAAAAATAAAGGGTTCAACTGCATACCTATACATTTGAATAAATAGGGTCATTAATACAGCTAGCTTCACATTTGCACCATAAATCCCTAACTCATACAGGGCATTAACATCAGCAGAAGCAAGATACTTATAAAATATTCTGTCGAAAAACTCATTTGATGATCCGCCAATTCCACTAATAAGTAGAGGAAAGGAGTATACTAATAACGTTTTTAGCTTAGAAAAACTAAATGTTGACGGAAGTAAACCTGGAATAAAAAGAACGAATACAGTTGTAAATAGAGTGCCGATTAGGTTACTAATAAAAATGTAAGCAACACCCAACTCGGGATTATAAATACCTATAGATTCGAAAAATGGAAATTTCGGACAAATAAGGAGGAAAAAAATATTGAAGAATATCATTAATAGAACCCCAACTATTTTAATCATCGCAAAAGTATAGGGGCGATTCAATAATCGAAGTTTTGCATAGGGAATTGCCGAAAAGGCATCAAGTCCAATAATAGCTGCTAAAAGAATAATATAATCTGATCTTCCTGCATAACCCATCAATGAGGATATTGATCCGGAAAAAAGACTAATAAAAAGTATAAATAATGCACTGCTAGTTAAAAGAGAAAAAAATGCGGTTGAATAAGTTTCTTCTGGGTTCTGGTCTTTTCCTGAAAACCGGAACAATCCTGTTTCCATTCCATAGGTTAGCAATACGAGAAGAATCGCAAGATAGGCATACAGTTCGGTGACTATTCCATAATCCTCTTGTAGAAAAACACGGGTATGCAGAAAAACTAGAAAGTAGTTTAGTAAACGGGGAACAACGCTGCTTAAACCATATATTAGAGTATGACCTGCTACGCGTTTTAAATAATTCATACAAATAAGATAAAGTTCTTTGAAGTATGTTTTTTTGTATTCGTACAAAAATATGCATTTAATAGATGATAATAGGGAATGGATTTTCTATTTTTGCTGAAAATTAAATACTATGAAGAATTCATACTTTCAAACCACAAGTATTGCTCTCCTTTTATTAGGTTTCACCCTTCTTGGATGCAATCAATCGCAAACTCTAAAGGAAAGGGAGATTACTATATCTATTGAAACAGATTTGGGTAATATGAAATTAAAGCTTTATAATGAAACTCCAATTCATCGCGATAATTTTGTTAAACTAGTTGAAGAGGGTTTTTATGATGGTATAATCTTTCATAGGGTTATTAATAACTTTATGATTCAAGGAGGCGACCCCTCCACAAAGATTGAGTCAGAAGCAAAAACAGATGATGCTGGCTATACTTTGGATGCTGAATTTAATACAAATTTATACCACAAAAAGGGTGCTCTTGCTGCTGCTCGATTAGGTGATACACAAAATCCAGAGAAAAAGTCATCGGGTTCGCAATTCTATATTGTGCAAGGAAAAAAGTTTACTAAAGAAGAACTCGATGTTCTGGCTAATCGCAAGAATGACATGTTAAAAAAATCTATCACTAATCGCCTTGTTATGGAAAAAGCTGATAAAATGATGGATGAAGGACAAAATCCTGATTTTACAAAAATATATGTCGAAATGCAAGATACCATTGAGACTGTTTACAAGAATACGAAGCTATACTCGTACAACGAAAAACAGGTTGAAATATATTCCACAATTGGTGGAACTCCTCATCTTGATGGCGACTACACAGTTTTTGGTGAGGTAGTTGAAGGTTTTGATGTAATCGATAAAATTGCAGCTGTAAAAACTAATCCCGGCGATAAACCTGTTGAAGACATTAGAATGATAATTAAGGTTTTAAAAAAATAATTGATGCGAAATTTAATTGAATCAATACAAAGAGAGGTAGAAGGGTTTTCTACTACTTCGTTGGCTGAACTTGAAGAATTTAGGGTTAAGCAACTGGGTAAGAAGGGTCAAATCACTCAACTTTTTGCAAATTTTAGGGAGGTTGCTAACGAGGAGAAAAAGGAAATCGGTAAACTAATTAACGATCTTAAAAACATAACTGTTGAGAAAATTATTGCTTTAAAGGATCAAATAGAATCTTCTAGTTCTACTTCGTATAACTACGATTTATCACTTCCAGGTTTACCTAATTCTTTTGGAAGTCGACATCCAATTTCTCTTGTAAAAGAGGAACTATACGATATTTTTAAAACACTTGGGTTTAGCATTGCTGAAGGTCCTGAAATAGAAGATGACTGGCATGTTTTTAGCTCGTTAAATTTTCCTCAAGAGCACCCTGCACGAGATATGCAGGATACGTTTTTTATTAAAAGTAAACCCGAAATCTTACTTCGCACACACACTTCTTCTGTTCAAGTTCGTGTAATGGAGCGCCAAAAACCTCCTATTCGAGTTATTTGCCCAGGAAGAGTTTTTCGAAATGAGGCTATATCGGCACGTGCCCACTGCATTTTTCATCAGGTAGAGGGTTTGTATATTGATGAAAATGTTTCGTTTGCCGACCTTAAACAAACTTTGCTATTTTTTGCTCAGGAACTTTTTGGAGAAGATGTTAAAATTCGATTACGTCCTTCATTTTTCCCTTTCACTGAACCATCGGCTGAAATGGATGTAAGTTGCAATCTTTGTGGGGGGAAAGGCTGCTCTGTATGTAAATACACTGGCTGGCTCGAGATTCTTGGGTGTGGAATGGTTGACCCTAATGTTCTTGAAAATTGCAATATCGATTCAAAAAAATACACTGGCTATGCCTTTGGCATGGGTATCGAACGAATAACCATGTTAAAGTATCAGGTGCGAGACCTTAGGCTTTACTTCGAAAATGATATTAGGTTTATAGATCAGTTCAAAAGTGTTCTCTAATTATTATCTATACTTTGGTTTTTCTCATAACTAATATGGAGTTAATTAAGAATGAAAGATAACCAAAACTGCAAAGCCTGTATTTCCTCTTCCAATTCAATGTTTAAATCATTGAATAGTGAGGAAACATTATATCTTGAGAAAAACAAGATTTGCAAACTATACAAGCGAGGAGAAATTATTTACAAGGAGGGAAGCCGAATTTCGGGTGTTTTTTGCTTAAAAAGCGGTGTAATTAAAATTTACAAAACGGGTTCCGATGGTAAAGAGCAAATAGTTGCATTTGCTCTAAAAGGAGATTTAACAGGATATCGATCGGTATTAAGTAACGAGCCTGCATGTACAACCTCCGAAGTTCTTGAGGATGCTGAAATTTGCTATATTCCTGCAGATGTTATTATTCACTTGGTTAAAACTAATGGGGAATTTGCCTTATCGTTACTGCAACTAACCTGCAAAGAATTAAATCAGGCTAATAGCTTTATTAAGGATATAGCACAAAAGACTGTTCGTGAAAGGTTGGCCGAGTCACTTTTAATGCTCGAGGATACTTTCGGCAAAACTCCTGAGGGATATCTAGATATTATATTAACTCGCGAGGAACTAGCCAATATTGTGGGGACTGCTACAGAATCGGTAATACGTTTACTTTCCGAATTTAAATCTGATAATATAATTAAGATGGACGGAAAACGAATTTTGCTAACAAATAAGGCTTACCTTCAAAAACTTGCAAAATCGTTTAACTAAAAAGAGTTCCCTGTCTTCCTAAACCTTCTATTCCTAAATGTTTAAGAGCCAAAGTAGTTATCTCTCGGCCTCTGGGAGTTCTATTTAAAAAACCTTCTTTAATAAGGAAAGGTTCATATACTTCTTCAATAGTTCCGCTATCCTCACCAACTGCTGTTGCTATTGTATTTAATCCTACAGGGCCTCCATTAAACTTATGAATAATAGTTGATAATATTCTATTATCCATTTCATCTAAACCTCTTTTATCAATAGAGAGTGCATCAAGAGCAACTCTAGCAATATCAATATCAATATTGCCATCTCCTTTTACCTGCGCAAAATCTCTAACTCTACGAAGTAAAGCGTTAGCAATACGAGGGGTTCCTCTACTTCTTAAAGAAATCTCTGTAGCTGCTTCATCTGAAATTGCAATATTTAGAATTGATGAAGATCTTTTTACAATTCTTTTTATGGTTACTGAGTCGTAATACTCGAGTAGAGCTTTAATTCCAAAACGCGCTCTCAATGGACTAGTAAGCAAACCACTTCGAGTGGTAGCTCCAATTAAAGTAAAAGGATCGAGCTGTATTTGAATACTTCGGGCACTTGGTCCTTTGTCAATTAAAATATCGATGCGATAATCTTCCATTGCAGAATATAAATACTCTTCTACAATTGGGCTTAATCTATGAATTTCATCTATGAATAGCACATCCCCTTTCTCCAAGTTTGTTAATAAGCCGGCTAAGTCAGCAGGTTTATCGAGAACAGGGCCACTTGTTATTTTTAAGTTAACGCCTAATTCTTTTGCTATAATATTGGCTAGTGTAGTTTTTCCTAATCCTGGAGGTCCATGAAGCAGAACATGATCGAGCGCTTCGCCTCTCATCTTCGTTGCTTTTACAAAAATCTTTAAATTGTCAACAATCTTTTCTTGGCCACTAAAATCCTCAAATTCTATTGGTCTAACTTTTTTCTCTATTTCTTTCTCTGTTTCGTTTCCTTTAAAATCGCGTAGAAAATCGGATTTATTCATTTTTAAATTATTCTAGTACATTAAATTATACCCAACTTTTTCGATATTTCTAGCATTCTTTCTATAGGTTTAACTGCTTTTATTCTAACTTCTTCATCCAATATAACTTCTGGTGATTCATACTTAAGCGATAAGTATATCTTTTTTAAAGATATTAACTTCATAAACGAGCACTCATTACAACCACAAGTACTATCTTTTGGAGGAGCAGCAATAAAAATTTTATCAGGTTCAGCTTTTTGCATCTGATGCAAAATTCCCCATTCGGTTGCCACTATATACTTACTTGCTACGTCTTTTTTTACATAATGAAGTAATGCTGATGTAGAACCAACAAAATCGGATATCAAAATAATTGGTCTTTGACATTCTGGATGTGAAATAATCTTAGCATCAGGATTCTCCTTCTTCAATTGTAAAATTCTTTCTAAAGAAAATTCTTCGTGAACATGACACGCTCCATCCCAAACAACCATATCGTCCCTGTTAGTAATTCTCTTAATATAATTTCCTAAGTTTCTATCGGGAGCAAAAATAATGGGGGTACCTTTGGGAAAACTATTAACAATTTCTACTGCATTACTCGATGTGCAGCATACATCCGATAATGCCTTTATCTCTGCAGTTGTATTTACATAAGTTACTACTGTATGTCCAGGATGATCTTTGACAAACTGCTCAAACTCTTTAGGAGGACAAGAATCGGCCAGACTACAACCAGCATTCAAATCGGGAATAATAACTTTTTTAGTGGGGGAGAGCATCTTGGCCGTTTCTGCCATAAAATGAACTCCTGCAAATAGAATAATATCAGCATCTATTTGAGCTGCCTTTTCGGAAAGGCCTAAACTATCTCCAATATAATCGGCTATATCCTGAACATCATCACTCTGATAGTAATGTGCAAGAATAACCGCATTCTTCTCCTTTTTAAGCCTGTTGATTTCTTCAACAAGATTAATATTTGAGTCAACGGGTAAATCGAGAAACCCTTTACTCAAATGTTCCGAAAAATTATCAACAGCCATAATATTAATATCTTTCTTTTTTAAAAAATATTTTAAAACCTAATGATAATGTTATCCTGTTAATATGGTTAAAAAAAGAAATGATTAACTTTTGCAAAATTGGTTATTAAAAATGTGATAACAAACTTTTCACATCAGATTAACAAAAATGCTTAGTGACACACAACATCTTCTGCACTTTATTAACAAGTGTTGATAGGCTTTTGTTGATAATAAAAAAGCAGATATTAACAACCCCCGATTTGGTTAATAGTCGGTTTAAAACTTATAGTGATTTTTCGAGTTATCCTATTTCAGATTTCAGCAATTTTTATATCACAGTATAGAAACCAAAAAGTCAAATATTTTTTTGCTTTTTAGGTAACTCAAAAACTAACAATTTGTCAACATATAGCTAACTGTAATATGTTGAATGAGGTTTAAGGATAACCGCAATTCAATAATTGACCATAAATCGTTACATTTGCAAAAAAAAGTATGCGCGTTTTCCATACCATAGGGGAATACATCTTTTTTATGGGTAAAGTAATTGCCAAGCCCGAGAAGTGGAGAATTTTTTACCGCGATGTCGTAAAGGAAATCGATAAGTTGGGTATAAATTCCATTGGGATTATTGCGATTATCTCATTCTTTATGGGAGCAGTAATTACCATCCAAACAGCATATAATACTGAAAATCCTCTACTTCCAACTTATCTTATAGGGGTAGCTGCACGTGACAGTATTTTGCTTGAGTTTTCATCAACAATAGTAGCGCTAATTCTGGCGGGTAAGGTGGGAAGCAATATTGCATCGGAAATCGGAACCATGCGGGTTACCGAACAGATAGATGCTCTCGAAATAATGGGTATCAATTCGGCAAGCCATCTGGCGCTTCCAAAAATTGTAGCTGCGATCCTATTTAACCCATTCCTTTGCATAATGAGCATTGCAGTCGGTATTGTTGGAGGCTGGTCGGCGGGTAGTTTTACTGGAGTTATCACTACACAGGAATATATTGATGGTATTCTTTACGCATTCATTCCCTATTATATTTTGTATGGCGTTATAAAAACAGTGGTTTTTGCATTTATCATAACCAGCATTTCAGCCTTTTATGGGTACTTTGTTAATGGAGGATCGCTCGAAGTTGGGCGTGCCAGCACAAAGGCAGTTGTGAATAGTAGTGTGGTGATTCTTCTATTCAACCTAATCCTAACCCAATTACTACTATCATGATTAGGGTTGAAAATGTATCTAAAGCTTTTCCCGACAAAGTCGTGCTACGCAATATTAGCGCAAGGTTTGAGAATGGAATGACAAACCTTATAATTGGCCAAAGTGGGTCAGGGAAAACGGTGCTTATGAAATCGATCGTAGGACTACACGAGGTTGATGAAGGCGATATTTTTTATGGAGATATCCATTTCAACGAGCTGAGTTTTAGAGACAAGAAGAGCTTGCGCCAAAAGGTTGGAATGCTATTCCAAGGAGCAGCCTTGTTCGACTTTGCTAGTGTTGAGGAGAATGTAATGTACCCCTTGGATATGTTCACCAATATGACCAAGGACGAGAAGCGGGAAAGGGCTAATATATGCCTAAAAAGAGTCGACATGGTGAATACAAACAATCTTTTTCCTTCGGAATTAAGTGGAGGGATGAAGAAACGCGTAGCCATTGCTCGAGCCATTGCACTTAATCCAAGGTATTTATTTTGCGACGAGCCCAACTCGGGTCTCGACCCCAAAACATCAATTCTGATCGATAACCTAATCAAGGAAATCACCCAGGAGTTCTGCATTACTACCATAGTTAATACTCACGACATGAATTCGGTTATGGGTATTGGTGATAAGATAATCTTTATCCATCAGGGAGAGAAATGGTGGGAGGGCTCAAAGGACGAGATTCTACAATCGGATAATCAACAGCTAAACGATTTTGTATTTGCCTCAAAATTGGCCAAAAGAATTAGGTTTGGAACCGAGTAGGAAAATGAGCCTTCACACTTAATATTCAACCCTCAAAATCTTTACTATCTTTGCATTCCAAATTATTAATACTATTTTACAATGGATATTGTTGTTAGCGGAATTAGATCAACAGGAAAACTGCACCTGGGAAATTACTTTGGAGCACTAAAGAATTTTGTTAAGATGCAGCACGAAAACAAGTGCTACTTTTTTATTGCAGATTATCACTCCCTTACAACACATCCCACCCCGGAAAATTTGCATGGTTCCGTTAAACAGGTGCTTGCCGAGTACATCGCTTGCGGTCTCGATCCTGAAGTAGCTACACTATATGTGCAGAGCGATATACCTGAAATTCCGGAGTTGTACCTTCTTCTGAATATGAACGCATACTTGGGCGAACTGGAGCGATGCACCTCGTTTAAGGATAAAATCAGGAATCAACCCAATAACGTTAATGCAGGTTTGCTAACCTATCCCACTTTAATGGCTGCTGATATTATTATTCACAAGGCACATAAAGTGCCTGTAGGTAAGGATCAGGAGCAGCACCTGGAGATGACCCGTACATTTGCCAATCGATTTAATCGCCTTTATAACGTTGATTTTTTCCCAGAACCTGTAGCGTACAATTTTGGAGAGCAGCTGGTTAAGATCCCTGGACTCGATGGAAGTGGAAAGATGGGAAAATCGGAGGGCAATGCTATTTACCTATCCGATGATGCTCAAACCATTCGCAAGAAAGTGATGAAAGCCGTTTCGGACAGTGGTCCCTCAGAGCCCAACCAACCAAAACCCGAAGCAATTCAGAATCTGTTTACAATAATGCAAGTTGTTTCCTCGACCGACACATACGCATACTTTAATGATAAGTATAATAGTTGTGAAATTCGCTATGGAGATATGAAAAAGCAACTTGCGGAGGATATAACTTCATTTACAGAGCCCTTCCGTGTGCGAATAGAGGACATTCTTTCCAACAACGACTATCTTCGACGGGTTGCAAGGTTGGGTGCCGAAAAAGCTCGCGAAAGTGCCACGGAAACATTAAGAGAGGTTCGACGAATTATTGGCTTCAGGGAATTTTAATCTTCGGTTTCTATCGACCTGTTAATAAAAGCAATCAAGGGAAGCATCACCTTGTAGTTGGCTGAAATCCTTTCGATGAGATTGGAGTCGAGAATTTCATTGGATTTAAGAGGTCTTGAAGGGGTTATGTGCTTAAGCATTAGATATTTTGCCACGGGAGAATCAGATGAAAAACCCGCAGGAACACGTTTTAGTGATTCTGACCCAATAGAAGTAAAAGTTTTCTGAAAAACTTCACTTTCCACAATTCCCCGAAACTCTTCGTGATAATAATCTATATCCTCCCTTATCTTCTTTAGAATTGGGTTAGGTGCCATGTAAATTCCTCCCGAAACGAAAGATTCTTCTGGTTCGAGGTGAAAGTAGTAACCAGCAAAAGGGCTTTTTCTTCCTCCACGGGCAATATAGGCGCCCATATTTGTTTTGTAGGGATTTTTGTCTCGGGCAAACCTTACATCGCGATATATTCTGAAAATACAATCTTTAGCCTCTAACGAGGCTATGGATTTGTCGAATGAGGCAATGCTAAGAATTAGTTTATCTGTAAATTCCTTAAAGTTCTGAAGAGCAAAATCGTATCTTTCTCGGTTGGTGTTAAACCACTCCCGATTATTATTATCTTTTAAATCGACTAAAAACTCAACAGTTTTTTTGTGGATGAAAGACATAATAATTCGATTACTCTACGGTTACAGATTTTGCCAAATTTCGGGGTTGATCAACGTTGCAGCCGCGCATAAGAGCAATGTGGTAAGCTAAAAGCTGCAAAGGAATTACTGCCAAAAGTGATTCCACTATTTCACTGGCCTTAGGAATTTCAATAACATAATCCGACATGGCCTTAATAACAGTATCTCCTTCGGTTACAATAGCAATAACAACACCCTTGCGTGCTTTTACCTCTTGGATATTGCTAACCACTTTTTCGTAACTATTATCCTGTGGGGCTATTACAACAACAGGCATTTTTTCGTCAATAAGAGCAATAGGTCCATGCTTCATTTCGGCAGCAGGGTAACCTTCGGCGTGTATATAGGAAATCTCCTTTAGTTTAAGTGCTCCCTCAAGGGCAACGGGAAAGAAATATCCCCTTCCCAGGTATAGGAAGTTTGTGGCATCCTTAAATACCGCGGAAACCTCTTTAATCTTTTCATTTGATTGGAGAATTTTCTCAATTTTTTGGGGAACAGCCATCATCTCGCAGATTAACTGTTCGTAACGAGCCTGAGTAATGATATCGCGTTTGCGACCCAGCAACATGGCCATTAGCGTAAGCACGGTTACTTGAGCCGTGAATGCTTTTGTTGAGGCAACCCCAATTTCAGGACCAGCGTGAGTATACACGCCGGCATCAGTTTCGCGTGGAATACTCGAGCCCACCACGTTACAAATACCCAAAACAAGAGCACCCGCTTCGCGGGCTAACCTAATGGCGGCGAGAGTATCGGCGGTTTCACCACTTTGGCTTATGGCAATAATAATATCATCCTTGTTAATAATGGGGTTTCGATATCGAAATTCCGAAGCGTACTCAACCTCCACCGGAATGCGGGCAAACTCTTCGATTAGGTATTCACCAACAAGAGCGGCATGCCAAGATGTACCGCATCCAATAAGAATTATTCTTTTCGCTTTTACCAACCGAGGAAGTACTTGGTATAGCCCCCCTAAGTGGATGTTTTTGAGATCGGCAGCAATTCGTCCCCGAAAAGTATCGGTGATGCTGCGAGGTTGCTCATAAATCTCCTTAAGCATAAAATGGTCAAAACCATTCTTTTCTATCTCCTCAAGATCTAGATCAAGAGTTTGAATCTTGGGTTCTAACGCTTCATTTAGGATGGTTTTGAGCGTTAGTTCATTCTTTTTGATAACGGCAACATCGTTGTCGTTGAGGAATATAACACTATTGGTATACTCAATAATTGGTGTTGCATCGGATGCAACAAAGTACTCATTGTCGCCAACTCCTATTACCAGCGGACTCCCCTTGCGAGCGGCTATTAATGTTCCGGGTTCATCGCGGCATATTACTACAATTCCATAAGCACCAACAACCTTAGTAAGCGCAAGCCTAACGGCTATTTCAGCGGAGATATTTCCTTTTAGATAGATATACTCAATCAGATTTACTAGAATTTCGGTATCGGTTTCCGAATTAAATACATATCCCCGTCGCTCTAAACGAGATTTTAGGTGACCATAATTCTCAATAATTCCATTGTGAATTATCACAAAATGGCCATTCATTGATGTGTGCGGGTGAGCATTCACATCGTTGGGTTCACCATGGGTAGCCCAGCGAGTGTGACCGATTCCGATGCATCCGGTTACTGGGTTTGTATCGATATGCTTTTCAAGATCAGAAACCTTACCCTTCTGCTTGTATACCTTTACATCACCATCAACCAAACAAACGCCAGCGGAATCGTAGCCTCTGTACTCTAATCTCTTTAATCCACTAATAATAATTGGATATGCCTCTTTGTTCCCGTTATATGCAACAATACCGCACATAAAATCTAAAATTTAGTGTAAGTAATAATCAGCTTCATGGGCTGGCTGTGAGCAGGGCTCCGCAGCACTGCGCCTTCAGCGCTATTGTAAGCGTATCGAGGTTCAACTATAACCGACCTTTTTTGGCTAGGATCGTTAAGAAGCGACTGTAAATGATAGGTTATGTTGAACGAGTAATACTTTTTACTTTTGCTATATTTTCCGCCGAATCGTTCCTCATTAATAGTTCTGTCAATTAAATTCATCCGCTGATTGTCCTCAAGAGTATATAAGAGAAGTTGATTTAGCAGGGTATCGGCAGGCATTTGGTTGTGATCTTCCATCTCAATCCTAAGTTCAGCACGGTTAATTGAAACGGGCATCTTTTCAATCCACTTGGTGATATCATCAAGAAATATTTCGGAGCGAACGGAGCCCAATCCTTTAACGTAAAGTACGGTATCCTGTGAGATTTCGGGGGTATTGAAGTTTACAGTAATTGCAGGATCGGCCAGCGAATGATCATGGACAAAATGGTTGAAGCGTGCATTGTAAGTAGAGAAAACCAGAGAAAAGTTATAATTCTCATTATTTTCATCCTCGAGCACGGCGTCGTTCTTGTAGTAGATAAGAAGTTTTGATTCGAGGCTAGTATAATTAAAGGCATACATACCCTTTGCGTGTGAAGCAAAGGTGTTTTTGGGAGTAATGTATATACCAGGAAAATGCTTTACAAAGTTATTCTGGCTGCTCATTATTGTTGAGTCCTCAAGAGATGGGTTAATAATTCTGTTTAAAACCCAATCGTTGCTTATTGGGATTTTCAGCTTCACCTCTTCGCCAGAGTAGGGTGTGGCAGAAGAACCAATTTCAATATTACTGATAAAATTATCAATACTTCCAAGCCCGTTATAGGCAGTATTGGCTTTTATTGAGTCGGCCAGTTCAAACACCCCAATTTCTATGGGTTCGTTGCCAAGTTTATCGTTAAGATAAAGAACAAGGAAAGCTGAATCAACCGAGGGATTTTTCCCAAACGAGTGATCTAACCAGCCTAAATAGAGTTGCGTAAGGAACGATGCTCTACTCTTACCAAATATTGGATCAAATGTTTCGCCAAGCATAGCCAAGGTAAAACCAGTCGTGTTTAGCGAATCGTAGGCTTGTGTATAAGCAGAAAGTTGAAAAGAGGTATCGGTTTTAACTCTAAAAAAGTCGTCATCAGGAAGAATTTCGCCGCCAAGAAAATCGGGAGCAGAAACACATTGCCAAAGAGAAAGAGCGAAAAGAACGGAAATAGAAAACACTTTAAATTTTTTCATAGAGCTGAAAAGAGGGCGTGCGAATTTACTATTTGTCATTGCTGGAGTTATTTAATACCTTATCGTAAAACACATTGATTTGCTCAACATACTCCTCCATACCATGATATCCTAAAACGGGTTTTTGCACAGTATTAGTATACTCCTCAATGGAAGGATTAATTGTTGGGCTGCCAAAAATTATGCCATCAGAGAACTTCAGGGCAAACTTAGTTAAGTTTATGTAATCTGGAGTGTTAAGAAGTTCTAAATCTTTTTTGCTGATATTTTCAAGCTGTAACTTGCTCTTAATCCTTGGATTTAGTGCAGGGGAAAACTCATCGTTGTACACCGAGTAAACCACTTTTGACTTAGCAAAAATTGGATCTTCCTTGTAGGTTTGCTTAACCAGAATGGGGATAAAGGAGGAGAACCAGCCATGGCAGTGTACAATATCAGGAGCCCAGCGAAGTTTTTTTACAGTTTCCATAACACCGCGAGCAAAGAAAATGGCGCGCTCATCATTATCCGCAAAGTAGTTGCCACTCTCATCAACCAGCAGGTTCTTGCGCTGGAAATAATCCTCGTTATCAATAAAGTAAACCTGCATTCGTGCGCTCTGAATAGAGGCAACCTTTATGATTAGCGGGTGGTCTGCATCATCGATTACCAGATTCATTCCCGAAAGGCGAATCACCTCATGCAGCTGATTTCGACGCTCGTTGATACAACCCCAGCGGGGCATAAACGTGCGGATCTCGCGTCCTTTCTCTTGAATACCCTGTGGTAAGTTTCTACCTATAACCGACATATTGCTCTCATCGAGATAAGGGGTTATCTCTTGTGAGATGAATAGTACCTTTACGCTTTTCATTTCTCAGTCTATTTTCTTAACCACAAACAGTTAGCCTTTAAAAATTCGTATTTTGCAGCTTTGCAAAAAGTCGAAAATTTTCAGACTACAAAAGTATAAAAAAAAATTCACAATTTCTCGAAGTGTTTTACATGTTGATTTTCAATCAATATTAGATACCCACAGAGAAACCTTGACAAAAACACAGAATCCTTTGGCCGATTTTAGTTACGATTGTCTATTCGCTATTTGTACCTATCAATACTGAGATTTTCAAACAACAGCTTTTGATTTCTAGTATAATAACAACAACAATACTTTATGTGTTGAGGGCAAACAAAGAAAATACTGTGAGGTTTTGATATTATTACTTTAACAACTACCTTTGTCCGCTCAAAAATCACCATTATTTGCCTGATAATGAAAGTAGTTAAAACCATTCCCGAGGTGGATGTTGTGTTAGACTCACAACGCAAAGCAGGTAAGGCAATTGCCTTTGTTCCAACCATGGGGGCGCTGCATCGTGGGCACACAGAGCTGATGAGTCGGGCAAATGAAGAAAACACTTGTGTTGTGGTTAGCATTTTTGTTAATCCAACTCAGTTTAATAATCCTAACGATCTTCGTAAATACCCTCGCACACTTGAGCAAGATCTTAAAATGTGTGAATCGGTAGGGGTGGATTTGGTATTTGCTCCCAATGTTGAGGAGATCTATCCAGAACCCGATACCCGATTATTCGATTTTGGCAATCTTGATAAAGTAATGGAAGGTGTTCACCGACCCGGTCATTTCAACGGTGTAGCACAGGTGGTAAGCAAGCTATTCGCCATAGTTAACCCCTCCAAGGCTTATTTTGGACAGAAAGATTTTCAGCAGCTAGCAATTATCCGAAGAATGGTGAGCGACTTAAATATGGGAGTTGAAATTGTTTCTTGTCCTACAGTTAGAGAAGACGATGGCTTAGCCATGAGTTCACGAAACACCTTACTTTCCCATCAGCAGCGCCAGAGTGCACCACTAATTGCCAAAACACTGTTTGCGGCCCGAAACAAAAGAACAGTCACAAACGTTAAAGAAACGATAGATTGGGTAATAAGTGAGATAAATTCTGACCCCTTACTAAGGGTAGAGTACTTTGAAATTGCCAATGCCAAAACCCTAGAACCAGTAGACGATTGGAATGATGCCGAGAGCGTTGTTGGGTGTATAGCGGTTCAAGTTGGTGAGGTAAGGCTCATTGATAACGTGTTGTTTTAATAGGATTGCTAACAGAAAATGAAAATGTATATCGAAGTAGTAAAATCAAAGATTCATCAAGCCCGGGTCACTGAGGCAAATCTGTACTATGTTGGGAGCATTACCATTGATGAGGATTTGCTTGATGCAGCGAATTTAATTGAGCACGAAAAGGTTCAGGTGGTGAATATCAACAATGGCGAACGACTCGAAACCTACATTATTAAAGGGAAACGAGGATCTGGCGAGATTTGCCTGAACGGTCCTGCTGCACGCAAATGTACCGTTGGCGACCTGGTAATAATTATGTCGTATGCCATGATGGATTTTGAGGAGGCAAAATCATTTAAACCCGCAATAATTTTCCCCGATATCGAAACCAATAAGCTGGTATAAAGCCTAAAAACGACACCTTACCACGTGAATCCTACCACCAAAAAGAACCTTAACCTTTTTATATTTTTTGTCTTAGCCGTTGTTTTACTCTATTTTGCTTTTCGTGGAATAGATTTAACTACGTTAACTCAAGGCTTCAGAAACGCTGATTACCTGTGGGTTTTGCTTTCGCTGGTTGTTGGTACTGCCGCACATTTTATTAGGGCATTACGTTGGCAGTTACTTATTGAGCCATTGGGCTTTAAACCTTCGCTGTGGAACATTACAGGAGCGCTTGTAACAGGTTATGTTGCGAACCTTGTTTTTCCTCGTTTAGGGGAGATAACACGATGCGGAACACTGCGTAAAACCGATAAAATCCCATTCGAATCGTTAATTGGAACGGTACTGGTTGAGAGAGCATTCGATGTGCTAGCTATTCTTTTATTAACTCTTATTGTTTTTGTGATAAGAGTTGAGTTTTTCGGGAAATTTTTATGGGAAAAAGCGCTTATTCCTCTTGGCGATAAGATTCAATCGGCACTTGTTGTTTCTCCCCTACTAATTGTGGCAGGAGTTCTAGTAATTATTCTGGTGATAGTGCTGATTAGAAGGAATTTCTTTGGTAAAAAATTTCATAGCAAAATATCGAGCCTTTTTTGGGGATTAATTGATGGTGTAAAATCTGTTTTTACCATGAAAAAACGGGTTGCTTTTATGGGCTATACCTTAATTCTCTGGCTTTTGTATTGGTTGATGACATGGCTTCTAATTTTCTCAACCCAAACAACCAGTTCGCTTAGCGCTATCGATGCTTTATTCCTAATGGTTGTGGGATCGTATGGTATGGCAGCACCGGTTCAGGGAGGATTTGGTGCATACCATGTAATGGTTGCAATGGCTCTAGGTATATATGGAATTACATGGGAGGAGGGACTAATTTTTGCAGTAATTTCGCACGAGTCGCAAACGCTGCTTGTTTTGGCTCTGGGTGTGGGATTTATGATTTATTTCTTCTTTCGAAACAGAAATGTGAAATTTACTCAGTAATCGCTTCTTTTTTCACTTTCGAACCTTACCCTTATCTCTTTTCGCTAACTTTGACCAGAACCTTTATTTTGGTTGGAAGTTTATATTGAACAAGTTGAAAACGATGTGTTTGATAGGACTTACAAAGCGAAAGGATAATTGAAAAACACGTGCAAATGGCAAAAGTAAAAAGTTCATATGTGTGCCAGAATTGTGGTGCCGAGTCGGTTAAGTGGATTGGCCGATGCCCATCGTGTGGCGAGTGGAATACCTACGTTGAGGAGAAAGTTAGCCAAAGCAAGCCTCGTGGAGGCTTGGTAGAGGTGTCGCGAAGTGCCATTCCCAAGCCACTTAAAGAGATTGAGTCGAGCAACGAGCGGCGAATCGATACAGGGATTGGTGAGCTTAATCGAATACTTGGGGGAGGACTAGTACCCGGATCGCTTGTCTTGCTTGGCGGAGAACCGGGAATTGGTAAATCGACATTGGCACTTCAATTGGCGTTGAAGTTAAATCATCGGAAGGTGCTTTACGTTTCGGGCGAGGAGAGCGCACGACAGGTAAAACTTAGAGCCGATAGGTTGACCTCTGGCGAATCCGAGTGCCTAATTCTTAACGAAACTCTTCTCGACAATATCCTTACTCAGGCTCAGAATACCGAACCCGACCTTGTGGTCATAGACTCAATTCAAACGCTATACAGCGATTTAATCGATTCGTCACCCGGCTCTGTGTCACAGGTGCGTGAATGTGCTGTGGCTTTGCTACGATATGCTAAAACCACAGGAGTTCCCGTGATTTTGATTGGCCATATTACTAAGGATGGAAGTATTGCTGGGCCCAAAGTACTGGAACATATTGTAGATGTGGTTTTACAGTTTGAGGGTGATAGCAACTATCTCTACCGAATTTTGCGATCGATAAAAAATCGGTTTGGGTCTACATCAGAGCTGGGAATATTTGAGATGCAGTCGGTGGGCTTAGTTGAGGTTCCCAACCCTTCAGAAATTCTTCTTTCGCATCGCGACGAAGGACTAAGCGGTGTAGCTATCTCGGCATCTATGGATGGAACCCGTCCATTTCTGATAGAGACGCAAGCCCTTGTAAGCACTGCTGCTTACGGGACTCCACAGCGATCATCAACGGGTTATGATACGCGCAGGTTAAATATGATTTTAGCCGTTTTAGAAAAAAGAGCCGGTTTTAGGCTGGCAACCAAGGATGTGTTTCTAAATCTGGCAGGAGGGCTAAGGGTGAGCGATCCGGCCATGGATTTGGCAATAGTTGCTTCGGTTCTCTCCTCAAATTTCGATTTGGCCATTCCCTCATCCATTTGCTTTGCTGCCGAGGTTGGTTTGTCGGGTGAGATTAGGCAGGTGAGTAGGGTGGATCAACGCGTAGCCGAAGCAGCAAAGCTTGGATTTGAGAAAATATTCATTTCGAAGTATAGCCTTAAGGACGAAGGCAAATTTGTGAAGAACATTGAGTTGGTTAGGGTTTCCAAAATTGAGGAGTTGGTTAGACAACTTTTTGGTAAGGGTAGTTAGTGATGTTCATTTCCTAATAGCATGAAGTGCATAATCATTTGTTTGTAATTACTTTTTCTTACTTGATTAAACGTTGTATCAACAAAAAAACTAACTTGCGTTGTTAATCCTAAAAATTCTGAAACATGAGAAAGACGCTTAGTATTTTTATTTTGGTTCTGTTAGGAACCGCTCTTTATGCACAGAATGCCGACAAGGTGGTTGGTGTTTGGCTAACTCAGGATGGTGACAGCAAGGTGACCATATCGAAGGATGCCTCGGGCAAGTACAACGGTGTAATAACCTGGCTTAAGGAACCCTTAAAGGATGGAAAGCCCAAGGTTGACGATAAAAACCCAGACAAGAAGTTACAAAACCGACCCATAAATGGCCTAAGGTTACTCGAGGGTTTCGAGTTCAATCAAAAAAACAACGAGTGGATCAACGGCAAAATTTACGATCCCAAGGAAGGAAAAACCTATAAATGCTTAATGTGGTTCGACAAGGATCCCAATAAGTTATCGGTTAAAGGTTACATTGGTATTTCAATTATTGGCCGCGAAGTAGTGTGGACTCGCGATAAGTAGTGTCGCTCAAGGATTACCTCTCTGGTTTTTTTCACCTCTTCTATCCTCGGGTTTGTGCTGTCTGTGGCACCGACCTGATGATAGGAGAGGATGTTATTTGCATCAAGTGTCAATATGAGATTCCTCAAACCCACTTCTGGAACGATAAAGAAAACCCGGTTGCAAAGATTTTCTGGGGTAGAGTTAACGTAGAGAATGCCTGTGCTTACTTTTTCTTTGCCAAGGGCAGCAAGTATCGTCCATTACTCCACAAGCTCAAGTATAAGGGTGAACGCCAAATTGGCGTTGAGTTAGGGCGTCAGTTTGGGAACATTTTAAAGAGATCGGATTTCTATTCCGATATCGATTATGTTGTTCCTGTTCCACTGCATCGCAAGAAATTAAGGATAAGGGGGTATAACCAAGCAGAGGCAATTGCCGAGGGAATGGCCGCCGGGTTAGGCGTTGAGCTATCCACAAGACACCTAGTAAGAAAGGAGTTTACCGAAACCCAAACCCGCAAATCGAGAGCCGAACGGGTTAAAAATGTTTCGCAAGCATTTGCGGTGGCCAATAGCGGGGAGATCGAAAACAAGCATCTATTGCTTGTCGATGATGTGGTAACAACAGGTGCTACCCTTGAAGCGTGTGCTGCTAAACTGCTCGAGGTGAAGGGATGTAGGGTAAGCGTTGGTGCCCTGGCTTTTGCATCTAACTAAAAAACAGCAGTAATATTCCTCGTATCTATATCTATTTCGACAAAAAATCTAATACCTCCTGTATACTGCTTATGTATTGCTGCTCGCGCTGTAGGAGCTGCAAATAGTCATCGCTGCCCTCGCTATGCTTAACATTTTTGCTTGACAAGTCGGCTCGAGAATGTAAACACCAGTTGTTATCCTCGTGCAGGAACATTTCGCCATCACCCTCGCAGAGCCAAAGAGGATTAACCCTATACTTGCGAATTAAATTCTTTAACAGTAAAGCGCTAATGCCGGCCTTTCCCCTTTCCACATCAGAGTAAGATCCTTGCTTAATTTCCAGCGATTCGCTAAATGCACGCTGAGTTAATTTTAGCTCGGCTCGGATGGTTTTTAACCTTTCGTTTTCTGTCATATCAATTTTTGTTACAGCGAATTAACCCCCAAAAGAGACTAATGCAAAAGTAATATAAAACAGTAAAAATGTGATATAATATTGACTACAATGTTACAAAATTAAGTTAACTTCGCCCTATGTTATAAATATTTCACCCAACAGCATGACAAGTAAAGTAGAAAAAATCGAACCAAACGGCAAAACGATAATCTCTATACAGAACAACATCAACTCGTTACAAGAACTCTTAAAGAAGTTAGTTGATAGTTCTCCTAAACGGATAATCATTATCTCCGAGAATAAGGTGGTATACGGTAACAATAAGGCCTTGTCGGAGTTGGGGTACAGCAGAAAGGAGTTCATCAACATCGCGATAAGCGATGTTTTCGTTTCGCCACAGGGGAGCGATTTTCTGGTAAAATATCTGGGTATTGAGTTAAGCCTTAAGGTTAAGACCACAGAGTTGGAGTCCTTAAGTATTATCCGACGCAATGGCGAAGTTAAGCGATACAAACCCAGCATAAAGAGGTGCTTTTGGAAAGGAAAGGCTTCAATATTAATGGTGCTGAACGACTCAAACGGAACCACATATAACCTGGGTGACACCGCCGACTTATCAAGCAAACGAGACCTGAATATTAACATGCCCAACCTTTTCTCGTGGGATTTCCAAATAGAAACGGGCGAATTTAGAATCGACAAAAAATTCTTCGATTTTCTGAATCTTAAACCCAGAGCCAGCCAGTTTAGGGTTGATGACTGGATTGGCGCCCTTCACCCCGAATCGAAGAAGGAGTTTAACAAGATTATCACCAATATTAGGATTAACAAGCAGCAACAGCTGCAGTGGGAGTACGAAGTGGTGGATAGGGCTAATGGAATGCACACTGTTCTGGCAAATTTCGAGGTAGTTGGCTGGGACGTGCACGGCAACCCCGATCACATTGTTGGTTTACACACATTTATCGACCCCCAAACACGAAAAAACTACAAGGTAAACGGCAATAGCAGTTCACTTAAAGGATTTATTGAGAATACGCTGGATGGGCTATTGGTGGTGGATAGAAATGGTGTGGTTCAGGAATGGAACCCAGCGTTAGAGCGGTTAACCCTTATTAAGCGCGAGCAAGCAGTTGGTAATTACATCTGGGTTTTGCAGCATAACCTCTCGCCCGATCAACGACCCGTTGGAGATTTTATTAAGGAGCTAACTGATGTTTTTGCCGACATATCACAGAAGGGAAAAAATGCCCTTGAGGGCAAGCTTTTTGAGTCGAAGATTAAGCTGAGCAACGGAACCTTAAAGGTTGTTCAGCACTCCATTTTCACCATCGAATCACCCACCGGAATGCTGGTGGCTATTTCAAATAGGGATATCACCGATAGCAGAGTAACTCAGGATAAGATTGAGAAAAGCGAGGAGCGCTTAAAGTTAGCACTGGCAGCCAGCAATATGGGAATTTGGGATCTCGATTTTGTAACTAACGAGCGTTACTTCTCACCAATGGTATTTGCCATTCTGGGCTATCGACCGCTCGAGGTCGACCTAAACGTAGAGCTGGGTGAGAAGCATCTGCACCCCGAGGATCACGATCTGGTTAGGCAGAAAGTGATGGCCTTTCTGGCTTCGGGAACCAATCTCGACATGGAAGCCAGAGTTATCCGTAAGGATGGGAAAGTTATTTGGATACAATCGAAAACACGCTTAATCCGCGACGAGCGCAACAAGCTGCTGAGAATTACGGGTACGGTATCGGACATTACGCGTCAAAAGGCGATTGAAACCGAGCTACGTAGGAGTGAGGAGGATCTTAAGAAAAACCTGCAACAGCACGAGGTTGTATCGAATATCTCCTACACCCTGAATACCAACATCCCTTTTTCTGAAAAAATTCAGCAAACCCTTATAATGCTTGGAAATTTCACACAGGCAAGTAGGGTGTATATCTTCCAAAACGATGCCAAGCAGTCTTTTACCTCAAATACCTTTGAGTGGTGTAACGAGGGAATTGAATCGCAAATGCAAACCTTACAACAGGTACCAATAAGCATGATTGAGGATTGGGCTGGTGAGAGGGAGTATTTAATGTCGCGCAATTTAAACGTTGATTTACCCCAGGAGTTTGCAGCCCTAATGATTGAACAGGATATTGAATCGTTCATTATCTTCAGGTTGCAGGTTGGGAGCAGGCCCTTTGGTTACATCGGTTTTGATGAGTGTGGAAACAGGCGGATTTGGACCAAAACCGAAATAGAACTTCTAAAAACCATCTCTAGCCTTATATCATTTGCCTTTGAACGGGAGTTGAAGAGGTAAGAGGACTAAAGACCGAAGAGAAGAGGCGTGAGAGAGTGCGATGAGGCGAAGGGTAACACCTTCCCGTCTTGGCGAACCGCCAGCCGGCGGTGAAGCCATCTTTTAGCCCGAAAACGCCTGTCTCCGCTTGTCTCTGGAACCGCTGTCCTTTGGGGGTTAACGAGAGGATTGAGGGTTTTTTTGCCGTGATAACGGGAGAAAACCGAAGACTGAAGACTGAAGCAAAAAGAAGTTGGCAATGCAATCAGCCAATTAATAAAAAACATAGAATCATAGATTACACTCAGATACATAGCCCTTAGCGCACTGCCCCAGCCCTAAACCCTAAATCGTTAATCGATATTCCCTCTTGCCTCTTACTCACACTCCCTGTCTCAGCTTGTCTCGGAAGTGATAGCTAACGAGAGGAACCACCGTACTTTGGTGGTTAACGAGATTGCGGTCCTTGCACCTTAGCGTTTAAATTCCTACTTCAGCAAAAACTCTCCCTGCCCAATCAGGTAGCCATCCATAAAGAGGCTAACCTCGTACTTGCCGGCAATCAGCTCGCCGTTGTTATCGTAGAAGATGCACATCTCAACATCCCTATTCTGGTAGTCAACCTCGCGGTGTGCCGAGAAGACAATTTTCTCGCCCTCAAAGTCGAATAGGTCGGTGTTCGATTTGGCCAGGATAAAACCATCGGGGCCCAGGATACGAAGGTATACATACCTTGGCCCGGCCTTGGCAATAGAATTCTCCGATAGGATAAAGCAGGTTTGTATCTTATCAACATTCCGGGCGCGGGTAACCTCGCGGTTACGGCTATTAATGGTTTTGGGGTAGATGTCTCGTGCCCTGATTATAGAACCCTTCTCAACGGCAGTGCTCAGCTCCTCCGTGCGTTGCTCGAGCGACTCCACCGTTTGCTGCGAGATGGTGAACTCCTGGCGAACCTTGATGTTCTCCGCAATAAGCTGCTGGTTAAGCGTGTTTAGCGAGTCAATCTCCTTTACCATATCGCGCATAATGGCGCGAAGCGTGCCCAGCTCGCGCTGGTACTCCTTGATCTTGGCGTAGCTTACCTGCTTTACCTGGCGCAGCTCGTCGTAAAGCTTGGCGGCGCGCTCCTGCTCCTCCTGGAGTTTGGCCTTTACTGCATCATTATCGGTCTCAAGCTCCTGATACTCGTACATTATCTCCTGAAGGTTCAGCGTGAGCGAGTCCTTCTCGGCGTTGAGCTGCAGCTGAATCTCCTGAGCCTCTTTTTGCTCGGCAAAGTACATCCAGCCCACTACGGCAAGCACAACGGTTAAAATCACGATAAAGGCAGTAAGAAGCATCACCGCTTTTCCCTTTGGTGCGCTATTGGCAGTATTAACGTTGTTGTCCATTTTCAAATTATCTATTAAGTTCAACACGCAAAAGTATAAACAAATCCTTGCATTGCCAAGGGCAAACAATTTGCCGTGCAGTATTACAACGCCCGCAGACCCGTTTTATTATTGGTCAACCGGGTACTGCTATCCACAGATTTACACAAATAGCACAAATTAGGTTATACACACCAATCAATCAGCCAACCTGTCTAGCGCTAGCAGGCAGGTCAACCAATCAACCAATCCCTCTTGCTCCCTATTCATACTCCCTGTCTCAGCTAGTCTCGGAAGCGATAGCTAACGAGAGGAACCACCGTACTTTGGTGTTTAACGAGATTACTGTCCTTGTCCCGTAGGGACAAAATGTCGGTAGCCACAATAGCCAAGGATGATCCCACCGTGCCGTTAGGTACGGAATCGAGGCAATAATGGAACGCAGATGACGCAGATTAGGCTGATCTACGCTGATTTTTAACGCCAACCCGCAACGATATCTTCGCGCCTTAGCGTATAAACAACAAGCCTACCAACTGGCGGATCAACCAATCTCATTAGACGCTGACAGGAGCTTCGCACGCTGTCAGGTCTACCAGATCCACAACAATATATATCTTCGCGTTCGTGCAACTTCGCGCTCAACTCCCTATCCGCCCCTCGGCGATCAATCATCCAACCTGTCCGCCACTGGCGGATCATCCAATCATCCAATCACTCTCGCCTCATCCCCTCATCGCGCTTTAGCGCGTTCGCGTTCAATACTTCGTGCCCGAAAACGTACTTCCCCAAACCCCATCCTTTTTGTAAGTGACAGAAAAAGAGAAACAAACAATTTATGGCACTATCATTGCTTTTATATATGCAGCCAAATTAATTGTCCGAAAGCGGACTGGCTAGCGTTCTTTGAAGGAAGATGGAAGAAGACGGAAGATTGAAGTTAGAAGACAGAAGGATGAGGCGATGGTGAGTTAAGGCGATGATGAGATGAGGCGATGAGGCAAAGGGCAGGAAGCCAAGAGCACTCACAACCTAAACATTGAACCTTAAACCTTAAACTTTAAACCTAACAATTCCACCCGTTCATCAACACAATGATGCCGATCATCTAATTAGGTGTAAACAAATTAACAGTTTTACGTATCACCTGTTGATAACCCGAAATTTTATGGCTTACTTTGCGGCCGAATTTTGAGGGGGAAGGTTGGAAGACGGAAGATGAGGAAGAGATGAGAACCTGTTATTTGTGAGAATTTGAGAAAATCTGTGGATTAATAAACGCGTCATGGCGAGCGAGGTACGAGCGAAGCCATCTTTTAGACCGAAGAGGAGGAAGTTTGAGGAATAGGAGGCAAACGCTCTCGTCAAACCAGCAAAAACGCTGCTTTTCCGAGACAGGCAAACGCTAAACACCAAATCTCGTTAGCTTGGCAAAGAACGCCAATCTCCCGAGACACGCGCAAAACGCATAAAGTCTTTTTCAACAACAGCATAAACGCACAACTAACCATAGTACTAACCCTTAAAGCTGAAAAAACACAACCAATGAATAAGTAACAAACGCGTCACTTGTCACTAGTCACTTGTCACCAGTCACGCGTCACAAAAAAAACAGAAATTAAACAAACACAAACAATTTTACTAACTAAACAATTTCAAGCTATGAGAACAAAAAATTTACTTAAGCTGGCCCTCACCATGGTGGCCATGTTCGTTATCACCGGCGCTATGGCGCAAGTTGCAAATTCTGACTACGAAAAGTATTCTGATGATTTACAAAGCCCTACAGAAATTAGTTACTACACTCTTCGAACAGGAGGATCAACAATTATTGGATTATATGCAGAACCAGATCCAATATATCACGGAAGTTATAATTCAGGTGGAAGTTGGGCTTTAACGACAGGCTTTGTATGGAACTGGACTGCTACAGGTGGCATGGTGATTAACAAGCCAGCAACGACACCCGCTAACTATGTGGAAATAACCCTAACAGGCACAACTGATTATACTATTACTGTAGCTGAGCAAGCAAGCGCAGCCTTCGGTAGTTGTGTTGACGCCAGCCCAACGGAATTTGTTGCTAGAGTTATTGCTCCTCCTACTGCAACTATAACTACTGCAGATGCAACTACCTTTTGCGGAGCACAAGCAGCTCAAGCCATTAATATTCGCATTGTTGAGAATGTTCCTAATGATTTAGCTACTTATGCTTTTGCTGTACAAGAATTAGTTCAAACAATTGATGAAAACGGTGATGTTCTATCAACAGTTTCTACAAACAACACTTTTGTGGACTTTACAATGGCAACCAAGGGTGTTGCTGATGGAGGAGCAGGTTGGACAGCAGCAACTCCAAACTTTGACTACGATTTTAATTCATCAGCGTTAGCATTATCAGGAACAAACAGAACAAGATACACTTATACCTTACTAAAAGCCTCTGATGCTCCTGTTGCAGCAGCAAACGGTATTATCTCAGCAATTACAGAGAAGTCTGATTATGTTCATGTTAATCGCTATTCAACAGATTACTTAACCTATGTTTTTACTGACAATAATGTTGTTTTTATTGTTAACCCAGCTCCTTCGACAGGACCAATTTTCCATATTCCCAACAACTTTGCTATCTAGTAGAAATTGTAGCATAGCAATATGCTAAAGAAAGTAATTATCACCGCATCCCGCCGCCTAATCCCGGCGGGGTGTACAACGGCCCAAAGGCCACAAACGTTCTTTAAAAATCAGATTTACACAAACAACAGGGGTGAACAGCTGCTGGGCGGCCGCTCACCCTTGGGGTAAATGGGGCGGCCATTGGCACTAAGCACTATGCTCTATGCCCTATGCTCTATGCCCTTACCCAACAAACAACGAACAACTTGAAACAAACTCTACACATACTACTCGTACTTACACTTACAGCGGTTCTGGGATCACCAGCCCGGGCACAGGACACCGATGAGTTGCCCTGGGCCTGCGCCGGATCGGAGGAGCTGTACTGGGTGAAGGGCTTTAACGGCGTATCGAGCTTCGAGTGGAGGGTTTTTTTCAACCAGGGCGAAACCCGCACCGATGTCACCGCCGAGCTGCTCGATTACCACAATATTGCCGGCGATACGGTTAAGATCACCTGGCCCAGCAACCCCGACCAGGGCGGCGTTTACACGTTTACCGTGGTCGAAACCACCGCCTACGGCTGCATTGGCACCGAGATCGAGCAGGTAGTGATTGTGAACTCATCCACCATCATCACCGAGTCGTTCTTCGACAGCGCCTTTATCGGCCAGTTCTTTGCCTGCGATGGCGATACCGTAACCATCGACCCGGGCGCCTCGTTCTACAGCCACCTGTGGGAGGACGGCTCCACCGGCGAAACCCTTCTCACCACCGAGGCGGGAACCTTCCAGGTGCAGCTCCGCAAGGATTTCTTCAACGACCAGGATATGCTCCTGCAGTTCTGCTCCTTTGGCACCGCCGAGGCCGTTATTCACCCGCTGCCCGAGATCGACCTGGGAGCCGATACCACGCTCTTCGGCACCCAAACCCTTACCCTCGATGCCTGGGGCTCCAACTTCATGAACTGGGAGTGGTTCACCTACAACTACCAGGATCGCAAGTGGAACGATGTGGCCGAGTGGTTCCAGTCTACCTACCCGGTTGAGGCGGGTGCTGGCGACCAGTGGATATCGGTGTACGTAACCGACGAGAATGGCTGCGTGAACTCCGACTCCATCCGCGTGCGGGCCGCCGACTACAGCAAGTTCCGGATCCCATCGGCCTTTATTCCCGGCAGCCATATCGCCGAGAACCAGCGCTGGTACTTCCCCGCTCCGCAGGAGGATGGCGCCGAGGCCCTTTACCCTTACCTAAACGATATCGATGTTAAGGTATTTAACCGCTGGGGTAAAATGGTGTACGAGTCAACGGGTAGCTACGAGCCCTGGGATGGCCGTGACTTGAACGGACGACCCCTGCCCATGGATTCGTACCACTATATTATAAGGATAAAGATTAGCGGAAAGATTTACAACTATAAAGGTTCTGTAACGATTATTAGGTAGGAAGAGTCAGAAGACCGAAGTCAGAAGACCGAAGAAGAGGAAGTTTGAGGAAGATGAGGACGATGCAGTGTTATTTGTGAGAATTTGTGAAAATCTGTGGATAAACTGAAAATCTGTGGATCAATAAACGCGTCATGGCGAACCGCCAGCCGGCGGTGAAGCCATCTTTTAGACCGAAGACCGAAGGAAGAAGAAGGAAGAAGAAGGAAGGTGAGGAAGAAGAGGAAGTTTGAGGAATGAGAGGAAGAGTTATTTGTGAGAATTTGTGAAAATCTGTGGATAAACTGAAAATCTGTGGATCAATAAACGCGTCATGGCGAACCGCCAGCCGGCGGTGAAGCCATCTTTTAGACCGAAGACCGAAGGAAGAAGAAGGAAGAAGAAGGAAGGTGAGGAAGAAGAGGAAGTTTGAGGAATGAGAGGAAGAGTTATTTGTGAGAATTTGTGAAAATCTGTGGATAAACCGATAATCTGTGGATAAACCAACCCGATAAGCAGTGAAATGAAAAGGAGACTAATTATACTACTGGGATTTATACTACTGGCCCGCATGGCCTCTGCGCAGCAGCAGCCCGTGTACAGCCAGTACATGATGAACCCCTTCCTGCTTAATCCCGCCATCGCGGGGTATCAGGGCATAACCGATTTTAACCTTGTAGCCCGCGAGCAGTGGATGGGCTACGGCGATGGCCCCAGCACCTACGCGGTGAGTGGTCAAACACGCCTGCTCAAGACCAGCTTCCGCAACCGCAGCCGCATGATCAAGAGCCGCTCGCGCCGTCGTCGTCCCAGCGGACGCGTTGGATTTGGTGGATACATCTACACCGATATGAACGGCGCCATGAGCCGCACCGGGTTCCAGGGAACCTACGCCTACCATATCTACCTGCGCGATATCCAGGTGAGCGCGGGCGTTTCGCTTTCGGCTTTCCAGTTTAAGGCTGATGTTAAAGCAGCCGACCTGTACGATGGCCGCGACATGATGCTCGACAATATTCGTCCCGGCTACTCTCCCGATGCCAACGTGGGCTTTCTGGTGAGCGGCGATAACTTTTACGGCGGATTTTCGGCCACAAACCTTTTCCAGAACTCGTTCCAGTTTGGCTGGGGCAGCACCGAAACGGCCTACCGCATGCTGCGTCACTACTACCTTATAGGAGGATATAAGTATCAGGAGCGTCGTGCCGATTACGGGTTTGAGCCCTCCCTTATGCTGGCCTTCACCGAGCGCGGGGCCTGGAGTGCCGACATCAACTTTAAGACCTACTACAAGGAGGACTACTGGCTGGGCGTATCGTTCCGTACCACTGGAACCGTTATCACCATGTTTGGGATGAACTACCAGAACTTCTACTTTGGCTACGCCTTCGACTACAGCTACGGCGATATCACCACCTTTAACCGCATGGGCTCGCACGAGATCATGGTGGGCATGCGCCTGGGCGATAGCGCCCGCCGCTACCGCTGGCTCAACCGGTTCTAGCAGTCAGGTTAACATAATACACGCACCGGGGCTTGGCTATTTCGCCAGGCCCTTCTGCATTTTTTAAATACATAGAACGCTGATGCTTCGACAAACTCAGCACAAGAGACGCAGATTCTGTTGATCACCGCGGATTTTTAAAAGCAACGTCAACGCTGAACACCGAACGCCCAACGCCCAACGCCGAACAAGTAACGCCAAAGGCAACAGCCCCCCAACCCTACATCCCAAATCGTTAATCGTTAATCGATATTCGATATTCTCTCCTGCTCCCAACACTTGCTCCCGGTCTCGGGAACTGCGCACTTTGCGGATAACGAGATTGTTGTCTTTCTCCACAACCGATCCGCCAGCAGGCGGTGAGCTCGGCGTAGCCAAATTCACACAAACCCGCTTGCCAGCAGGCAAGTTAGCGCAAATTAGGTTATGCACACCAATCACTAACCCTTCGGAAGGCTTAGGGCTTCGGCTTAACCCCGTAGGATTACGACTGATCTGCCAGAAGAGAGGCAAGTGCTCCGCAGGATTGCGGCATGTGATTGGTTCGCTGATGCAATTATCCTGAAGGGCAGAAGAACAACATGGGCAGGAGTAAAAAGCAAGGGTGAGCAAGAGAAAATTTCGAAGATCTCTTGTCATTCGCTAAAATCATCGGATTACCAGAGAGGTCACATCGAATATCCAACTCTAAACCCATTGCCTCAACCCATCTACAGGCTCAGGGTATCGCCCTTAACCTCATTTTCATCCTCAACCTTTACCTTCCAAAGCTGTAGCTCATGGAAAACAGGAAGTACCGACCGGGCGACACCAGCCCTTTCTTATCGATGTAGGGGTTGTCGAGCAGATCAAAAACATCCACGGAGGCTTTTATACCCCGAAACTCTCTCCAGACCCGCAGGTCGAAGGTGTTCCATGCCTTCACGTGGTGACTGTTGATATCGTCGCCCCACTGCTTGCCAGTGTGAATCCATACGACCCCAAGGTTGGCAAGTTTCTTGAAGGAAAGGAAAACCTCAACCGATGCTTGGCTCATGGGCACCTCGGCCAGTCCGTTTCCGGTGAGATCCACATCGAGTAGGGGGTCGACCCTGAAATTGGTAATGGTAGAGTGGTTAAACGAGTAGCTGGCCCGGGCGTATAGCCATTTGGTGGGGGTGTACTTTAGGGTAAGCTCGCCGCCATACACCTCCACTGCCGATATATTTTTCCGCATAACGATGGGACGAATATCATCGGCACCCGTGTCTATGGAATCGCCGGTGGAGACAAAGTACTGAAAGTCTCGCCCCTGCGAGAAGAAGATGGCTGCATCGAGGTGTAGCGGTTTGGCTAGCCGTAGGTTTCCACCCAGCTCGTAGGTAACCAGATGTTCGGGCTGGAGCTGCGGGTTGGCCAGCTTAAACCCCTTGGTGATGCGCCGCGACGAAACTAGGTCGTCGAGTTTGGCCGGCATAAAGCCCGAAGATACCGATGCGTAGAGGCTTAGTCTATTGCTGGGGATATAGCGTAAACCTATTTTGGGGTTTAGCGCCCACCAGCTGTTGGTGCCAAAGTGAGATGTAGTGTCGGAGAGAAAACCAGTGTTGCTGGTGGGGTTTTTCACTTCTAGTAATCCGGCGTAGAATTGGGCATAGTCGAGCCGGAGCCCACCCAAAAGCCTTAGCTTTCCATTAAGAAGGCTCTGCTCATCCTGGATAAACGCTGCGGCGAAGGAAACCTTACCGTCGCGTCTAATTTGATCGGTTGATGTTCTGTAGATATCAACAGCCTCCATGAAGCCATGTTTAACATCAACCCCAACGGTAAGGATGTTGTTGGCGAGAATCTTCTGCGACAGGTTTGCCCATATCCCCATGTCGCCCGAGAGCTGATCGGTGTGGTAAATGCGGTAGTTCTCGCCCGTTTTGTTGAGCGACTCGTTCTGCCGGTCGTAGCGTTCGCGCTGGGCAAATCCGTAGATGTCGAATTTTGATTTTCCCAGATGGCCGTTGAAACCAAGGTGGATGCGGTTGGTGGTGTATGCATCGTAGCTTCCATCGGCCAGATAAACGGCACGCCCTGCTCCCCGTTTATCGGTGTAGATATTGGAGCCCACGTAGAACAAGGCGCTGTCGGTGAGGGGAATCAGAGTCTTAATATTAACGCCCTTCTCGGTGAGGTACAGCGGCACGTTGGTAGAGTCGCGGATGGCCAGTGGCTCTGCGATATACCCATCCCCATCGCGCCAGAACCCGTTGGCCACAATACGAATATCCTGGCCGAAGAGGTTGGTTGCCCCACCCAGGGTTGCCTTTCCCCCCTTAAAGCCAAAGCCACCGGCCTCGGCGCCAACCATTCCGTAGAAGGGCTTATTGGCGGGCTCCTTGGTTCGGATATTGATGACGCCAGCCATGGCGTTGTTGCCAAAAAGCGCCGACGAGGGGCCGTGCACCACCTCTATCTGTTCCACAATATCGGGCGATATCAGGCTCCAGTTTATAAACCCGTAGGATGTTTTGTTCAACGGCGTACCGTCGTAGAGGATAAGCACGCGGTTGGAGCCATCGAGGCCGCGCATCGACACGGAGGCGTTTTTCGAGAAAACGCCTTTGGATCGATCCACAAAAAGGTTGGGGATGGTGCGTAGGAAATTATCGACATTGGTGGCGGGGCTGGCCATAAGCTGGGTGCTATCGATAACCGAAACCATGGCGGGCACCTCGCGCGTGGTTTTAGGACTTAGGGTTGCTGTGATTACCACCGGCTCAATGGGTAGCATGGTTTGCGAAAGGAGTACCTCAACATTCTGATCGACCGAGTTGACAGATATCTCCTTACCTACATATGCAACATGGCTCAACACCAGCGAGTAGGGTAATTGGTTGGGTGGGCATATGCGGAACAATCCATCGCTAGTAGTCGATACGCCAACCGTGCTGCCTTTTACCCTAATTGAGACTCCCACTACCGGGGTTTTGCTTTGCGAGTCGATAACTCGTCCGCTAATGCACTCCTGCGCCTGCAGGGATAAGATCCCAATAGATAAAAGTAGACCGGTGATAAGAGATTTAATCATGTTACTCGTGTTTCGGTATTACTGATTAAGAAAAGCAACAACCCCAAACTCTAACAGGGATAAGGGAAAGCATAAGCAATTGAGCATTCTGTAAGAAACCGAGGGTAGATGCTAACGGCATTTAGGGTTGAATTACCACCGAAATGGTAATCTGACCCTGGGTTTCGCCCTCGACGCCATATACCCTAAACATTCCAAACTTATTGCGCGCCTCATCCTTAAATGCGAACACATCGCCCACCTTAAGGTTTTTTGCCTTACGGTTTCCTGTCGTGGGGTAGGCGTCCACCAGGAATAGCACGCTATTAATCTCCTCAAATTCCTCCTGGGTCATTTCTTTGGCAATAAAGCGGGAGGTGTTTCGTGTGATCCAATCCGAAAGACCAGCAATAATACTATTGTCGATATTAGCGCCCGGGGATGAGATGGTGTTGGCGTCGCTTTCCACAGTATCGTAGTAGTACACCATGTTTATAATGCCTTGATTGGCTCTTGCTCCTTCGAGGGTAAACAGGCTGCCATTGGCCAGCGATATAAACCCCTGCCCATCCTCTACACCCTGGGCTTTTAGTACAACATTGGAGTACCAGATGGGCTCAGTATCACCAGCCGACTCGTCGAGCGTAATGGTAACAGAGCATTTAGCCTCCTTGCCATCGATATCGCGCACCACAAATTCAATTATTTCCTGGGGTTCACTATTCTTATTCAACACAATATCCCTTACAAAGGAGTCCGTATTTATCCCCTCGTCAACAGCCCGAACGCCATTGCTGGTAACAATAAAGTTGGTTAGAACATGGGTACCATTGCTCTGGCTGTTAATTTTAAATTTCATCTCTTGAGCCGGTCCAACAAGTGAGTGGTCGGTTATAAAACCCTGTTCTGCAATAAGCTCAATGGTCGGGGGCGTAGTATTCTCCTCCTTCTTACTGCACGATACGAGTACTCCTACGATGAGGGACAATATCAATATCGCCATGGGTTTGGTAATGTATTTCATAACGATTGGGTTAAAAGGGTGATACAATAAGTTAGTTTTTAGTCGGGGGAAGAGATCGCTTTAATCTTTTGATAAAGTATCGAAGGGTTTATACTTCGATCCAGAATCGACGTTCTTATCCTTCGGGACAGCCCTAAAGGTTTAAGGATTCTTTTTGCTTACTTTTTTACGAATTTCGGAGATTAGTCCTACACCGGCAAAAGCGCCGATAAATCCAAATGCTATATGGGATACAAAGGGAATAATATAGCCATGCTTAGCAAAGCTGTTGTACGGATACGATCCCAGCACCATAAACACAAGCCTAACAAGCGGGATAATTCCGTACCCCATACCACCCAGCAGCGCAGCCATGGGAATCCATTTCCTAAATGTACTCCACCGGTACCAGGCAAAGTCGATAAATGCGCCAATCCCAATGTAGATGTAGGGAAGCATGGGATCCTTAAATCCTAGTACAGGAATAAGGGAGGCCAGTACAGATCCGGTAACAGCAACGGTGGCCGAAAGCCTTAGGGTGGACAGGTAGCGAGCACCCATTATCAGCAGCATAAACTCCAGTCCGTGTCTACCCGGCATATTAAGGGGAAACCTAAACCGTGCATGCAGCCAGGTAGCGGTAAAGCCCACCAGGATTAGGGCAACAATTTGCAGAGCCAGCGAAACACTAGTTGGAAATGCTCTTGATATACTCCTTGTCTGCGAGTTGGAAGCGTTCTTGTCCATCGTAATTGGTTTTACTGATTATTAACATTATTTTCCCGTCCTTATGAATTGGCCTTAACCAGCCCTGGTCAAGGTTAATGGGGGTGTTCTGGTTTAGAATTTCACCTTCGGCGGTAATGGCGCTATCTAGATGCACCAAGCATTGTAACTCGCTAAGCGTTTTTATCCCGGATATTGTTCGAATTTCAGTCCCCTTTAGGAGCACAAAACGGCCATCGTTGCCCGAGGCTCTTAACCCCACCGCGGCCATGGCGCCTATTATTCCATCGTGAGTTCCCGTTAGCCCTATTAACTTAATCTTTTCGGATTTAGCGAGTTCAAGGGCCATAGTTTGGCTTACCAGATCGGTTTTGGCTCTATACCCCCAACTTATAAGGCTATCGGGAACCATGCTGGCGTCAACCATACATAGTCCACAGTCGGATCCTGGGGCACAGGATAGGGTAAGATAGTCTACCATATAGCTCCACAACCCTTCGGGTTGGTTGGTTTCAACCTCAAGGCAAGCCGAAGAGTTATGTGATGTGTAAGGTACCCTGGGGTCGAAAAGTAGTTGATGTCGCGAAATGCCGCCGGTAATCCCAAGCCCTTCATCCATTATCCGTTGCCCCAGCGTGCGAACCAGGTACCCGGTTCCGCGGCTCTCGTGATTATCGGTGTCGTCAATTCCTACTAAGTACTTAACCATGTGTAATACCCTGATGAGTACGGCAAAAATAGGAATCTTTGGCCGTTTTCCCTAACGACAGGAAAAAAAATTCATATTACAACTCTAAAACTGCTTTCAAATTTTTGGAATTCTATTCGATAACCTTACATTTGCATCCGACATGTAAAATCATGCATAACAAAACACCAAATTAATTACATCGACATGAAAACGAGATTAACAACTATTACTTTAGCTATTTTTGCTGCGATGCTTAGCTTTACAAGCTGCGACAAGGAGGATCCAACCTATACTCTAACCCTTACCGTTAACCCCACCGGGGCAGGTGTGGTTACAGGGGCTGGTGAGTACACCGAGGGAACCGCTGTTACCCTTACAGCTACTCCTAACGAGGGTTACTCTTTTGTAAACTGGACCATTGGCGATACAGAGCTGAGCGCCGAGGCCGATTTTAGCTACACCACAACCGCAGGTAATGTAGATATTTGGGCAAATTTTGCACCAAGTCACATTGTTACTCTAGGGGCTCAGAACAATACAACTACCCCTGGCTTCCTGTCGATGAGCGGACATGACGTTTACACTATCGATCAGGCAACCACATACCAATCGGCTATTGATATTTTCTGCTTCTACGAGGAGGGTAACGATATTGCTTTTGGTGGCCCCAACTCCAATATCAGCGGTATTTTTGGTGGCGGTGAAACCGATCCGGTGAACTGGACAACCAAGAACGAAACCCGTTTCTACCAGCTACTAGATGTAACCGTTGAACAGTTCGACGCCCTATCGGATGGCGACGAGGCCATTCAAACCTACTACAACGAGACCGAAGGCCGTAAGAAGGCAAAATTGCTGGCCGCCGATCAGATATGGTCGTTAAAAACCCGTATCGGAACCGATAACGAGGGGTATGCCCTTGTTAAAATCATATCAGTTACCGATGGCGCAACAGGTGGGGTAACGTTTGAATATAAAGTTAAATAGTTTTTCTCCATGCACAACCCATTAACCCCGAGAGGACTTTTTCACCTCTTGGGGTTAATATTTTAAGCAACGTAGTTTAGTTAATATAACAAAACGTAAGAAAGACCTTTAAAGAGCAATTATTTACTCATCACATCTTTGTGTCTCTTTGTGCCTCCTTTGCGAACTTTGTGTTACTTTTTAAAATTATTGCACAAACGCAACTAAGCCCAGCATTCACTATGATAAATTTTACCAGTCAACTACTACTGCAAGAATACACCAGCTAAACCGCATTGAATTATGGTTAGATGTTTTTTGTGCCTGCCCATAGTAATCCTTTTGCTTGGGTGCAGTGGCGAGAAGCCCCAAGGTACACCCCCACACATTGAATTCCAGGCAGGAAGCTTTACCCAGGATGGCAATGAGGTACCCCTCGGCGGAAAGCTCTCCTTTGGCATTGTGGCCAATGGAGGTGGCGAACCCCTTACAAATATTCGCGTGCAAAGGATTACCCCAACTCAGGTTATCACTGAGTCCGACCTGGGTCTATTTATTCCCGATCAGGATTATCACTACACCCTAAATGCGGTAAAATCGAATGCTCCCCAGGAGATATGGCGATTTATGGCCATGAATGCCAACCGTGACTCTTCAATTCTTACCCTTACCGTTAATCTGGGTGAAGGAACAGCCTATGGCCCCATAAGGCATTACGAATCGATAAAAATTGGTATGCAGGATAATACCGAGTTTCCCCATTTTCTCGATGTAAGGACGGGCAACACCTACACGGCCGAAACCGTAACCGGGAACGAGGCCGCAGTTGATATACTGGCCTTTGTGTACTACACCGGAGGCAAATGGTCGCCCACACTTAACTGTCCGCAGTACACAACCGCTCCCAGCTACTACCCCGTAGTTAGCAATTGGACAACCCGCAACTCAACGGTATACGACTACAACGCCACTGATAACGATCTGGTACAGCTCGATGAGTTCTTGGCCGCCAGCAACGACAGCTTGCTGGTAAGCTCGTTTAAGCCGGGCACTTCTAGCGGTAACTGTAAGTTCTGTTACACGGGTAAGCTTGTGCCATTTAAAACCCAACAGGGAGAGTATGGTATTATTCGGGTTAAGCATGCCGATACGACTACCGATGGGTACATGGAGCTGGAGATTAAGGTGCAAGAGTAATCATAAATTGGCATCGCCAGGTTTTTGGGCGTCGCATTACTTCAATCAATTGTATGAAAAAGATAGGCATCATTATTTTTATAACCCTAATTCCATTTATTGCGATATCGCAAAGCAGTGTTAGGGGAGTAGTTAGCGATAGAAATTCGGGCAAACCACTCGAGGGGGTTCATATTACCATTGGTCAGCAGGGAACAGCAACCTCTGCCAAGGGCGAGTATTCTTTTAGCAGCCTTACTGCAGGTAGGTACACCGTAAGCGCAACGCTTGTTGGTTACAAACCCCAGCAAAAAAGAGTTCAGCTCATAGAGGGCGAAAGCATTATCGATTTTCAGATGGAGGAGGACGAGCTGTTTATCGATGAGGTAGTGATATCGGCAACTCGCACCGAGAGTCGCATTGGTGATATCCCCGGTAGGGTAGAGGTTATTACCCCCGAAAGAATTGCCCTCACATCGTACCAAAGCGTCGATGAGCTTTTGGCACTTCTCCCCGGAGTGCATACGGCTCGCTCTTTTGGGCTGTTCTCGTTTCGTGCAACCGTATCGATGCGCGGCGTAAGCGCCAAGGAGCAGGCTCGCACGCTTGTTTTACTAAACGGGGTGCCCGTTAACAAGGCCGATGGCGGCTCGGTGAACTGGAACCTAATATCAACCGGTGAGATTGAACGTATTGAGGTGATCAAAGGTCCTGGATCGGCTCTGTATGGCGGAAACGCCATGGGGGGCATTATTAACGTGGTTACCCGTAAACCCAAGGAGAAGATTGAGGGTAGCGTATCGGCTCACTACGGAACCTACAACACCAAAGGTGTAAATGCCAAGCTGGCGGGAAGTTTAAGCAACGGCTTTTACTGGGCGGCCAACGGTCTATTCCGTAACAGTGATGGGTACATCACGCAGTCGCTTACCGAGCAGCTCGAGAATCCATATATTGTAAAATCAACCTTCGAGGAAAAGGTTGTTCATTTTAAAGGTGGCTACGATGGCGGTGAGCAGTTCTCAGCCGAGGTGGACTTTACCCTTTTCGACGATGTGCGCACCACAGGCGAGCAGGTTTACCAGCCGCTGGGCAATACCCGAGAGTACGACACCTACCAGATTCGTTCCGTGTTTAAGGGCAAAGCTGGAAATGTGAACTGGAGCGCATCTACATTCTTTCAACGTGAGTACTACAAGCGCGTTAGCGAGTGGATGAAGGACGACTACACCTGGTACGATGTGCTTTCGCTCCGCAGCGATTACGGCATACTTACCAGCGCAAACTATACTAAGGGAATTCATACTTTTACCGGTGGTGTTGACGTTCGGCTTGGCCAGGTAGATGCCTCCGATGTGTACTACACCTCAACCGATAAGGTTGATAATAGTGGCAAAATGGACTTCATTGGCATTTACCTGCAGGACGAGATAAGCCTTTTAGATGATCAGCTCAGCATTACTGCAGGTGTTAGATATGATTATGCCCGATTTTACGATGGCGAGTTTTTGATTCACTCCCCATCGGCCGAGACCAACTTTATGAATGGATACCAGTTCACAGGGCAGGATCCCGTTAGCTGGGGCGCATTTAGCCCAAGGCTATCGATGCAGTTTAAGCCCAACGACACCTTTAGGGTGTACGCCAGCTACAGCAGGGGTTTTCGCCCTTCAGTGCTCGACGATCTTTGTCGATCGGGCCGCGTGCGCGGTGGGTTTAAGGTGGTGAATAAGAATCTTACACCCGAATACCTCGATAATTTTGAGATAGGTGGTGATTTTAAGCCTGCCGAAGGCATTAAGCTGGCCGCAAGCGCATTCTACTCCAAGGGAAAGGATTTCCTATACTACGTTTCAACCGGCGATTCCATCGACATGGGTTTTATTAGACCCATTATGATACCAGCAAATATTTCGGGAGTTGATATACTTGGATTTGAAACCGATTTTACTGCCACACCCCTTCGTCATCTTACCCTTTTTGGCAGCTATGCCTTTGCCCATTCAAAAATCAGCAAGTACGATCCCTCGGAGGCAAACATTAACCTCCCCGAAGACTATCTACTTCCTGCAGAACTCGACCTTACAGGCAAATTTCTAACCGATGTGCCCATGCACTCGTTCCGCTTGGGGGCTCTGTTTCGCCATCGGTGGATTAATGCCAGCATAACTTCGCGTTACACGGGCAAAATGTACATCAACGATTTAAATGCCTATGATGATTGGGTTCTGAGCAACCAGCTGCCAGCCGCTTTTACAGTCGATCTCAAGTTCTCGCGCGAACTCTTCAACCATATCGACCTGTCGCTAAACGTGCAGAATATCCTCGACAAGCAAATCTACGAGAGCAGTATGTCCGTTGGGCCTGGCCGGTTTATTATTCTAGAGGTTAAAGCAAAAATTTAACAAAACTTATATCCTGTTTGGTATGAAAAGATTAATGTTACTGGCAGTTCTTCTAATTGTGATATTATCATCGTGCAATATAATTCCCGATGCCATTTCGGGTGCAACGCGTGGCTACAATGCCGATGGAAATAGCTTTTACCATCGAACCGATGAGACCAAATTGAAACCTGGTGTGCTGATGGTTGAGGGCGAGGTGCAGAACCCTGGGAAGGTTAAGTACAAAAGGTACCTAAAGCGCGAGGTTTTGCATAAAATGGCTGTTCAGGGTGATTCGGGCAAGGTGGTTTTCACCGGAGCCTACCGATACCGGGGGTATTCGTTGTTCGACCTGCTTAATCCTTTTAAGCTCGACAAGAAGAATGCCGAGGAGTTTGTTCCTGCTACTGATGTGTACATTATTGTTGAGAACGATAAGGGCGACCGTGTTACCTTTTCGTGGGCCGAGATATTTCTAAACCACACCATGCATCAGGTAATTATAGCCACCGAGCAGGCTAGCATTGAACCCTATAAGGTTGAAGTTAATTACCCCAAAGGAACTGTATGGAAGTTGGTTGCAGGGGGTGACTTGTTTGCATACCGTGAACTCGAAAACCCCAACAGAATTATTGTCCGTTCGTTCGACAGGAAGGAGTATACCATTAACAGGAAACTGGAGGATCCTTACAGCCCAACAGTTAATTTGGTTTTCAACAACGAGCTGAAACGCGTTGTGGATAATAATGTGTCGGATATTCCTCATCTTCGCTACAACTCCGTCTTCTTCGGTATGGGCATGGGTTACCACGATACACCCACCTTCGAGGGGCCAATTCTAAGGCCCTTTGTAAGCGAGCATTTTGAGCCCAACTACTCGGAATGGATGCGCAATGGGGTTGCCTTCGTGGTGGGTAAGGATGGGTTTCGTAACGTTTTTAGCGTAAGTGAGCTGTTTAACCGGGTCGATCAGGTGGAGCCCATATTGGCCATTCCCGACAACAAGCAGAAAAGTGGCCACTTTAGGTTGTACCATCCATCGGCATTCTATGCCGATTTCTCGGTACGGAATCTGGCAGAGATTTACTTTTTTCAGGAGTAGTGTAGGCTGCTCCAGAAAAGGGAAATAATGGCTTAGGAAAAAACCGGCTGGTTATTTAAATGTCCAATTCATCCAGCTGCTTTCAACACTTGGGCTAATGATCACCTGTGGTGTTTGCTCCTTCTCATTAACGAGGATGGACTCCACCTCGATATGTTTTCTCATGTAGTCGGCCAGCTCGCCGTAGCTTAGCGCTGCGCCACGCTCTTTCATCAGCTTAAGTAGATGATAGGTGAAAAAGCCGTGTTGCTGCTCGGTATAAGGCAACGACGATTGATCGCCACTACTAGCCGTAAACACTACCAGATTTCCGCCTAGCGGATTTTCGCGTGGACGAACCCTCACTGCACGGGCAGCCAGCAAACCCTGATCGCGGGCACCGCCCGAGAAGCAAGCATCGATAAACACGGTTACTCGCTTCGCCGGATGCTCGGATAGCCTTTGGTAAAACTCGCTTAACTTAATGCCGTCGGCCGTGTTCTTACCGCTCACATCAACGGGTATCAGATAGGGTTCGCGTGTTGCCTCGTCGGGTAAGCCATGCCCGGCGTAGTAAACCACCACCTCGGCTTCGCCGTAGGTACTTCGGGTTAGTGCATTTATCTTGTTGAGGGCTTGCCGCATTTGTCCGGTGGTGGCATCGAGTAGAAAGGTTATATTCCTTTCGGGTATTCCAAGGATATTAATTGCATACTCCCGAAAGGCACTGGCATCGTTACGGGCAAAGTGCACATTTACCTCGGCAGATAATCCCAGCTGATGTGTACTGTAGTCCTCGTTGCCAATTATTAGCGCAAACCTTCGGGGATTTTCTGAGCCAACCTTTGGAATATCCCTATCCACATCCGAAAACCGCTCAAAGGTGTATTTTGGTTTGGCCTTTTCGGCATCTACGTAAACGATTTCCGTCTTTACAATGGTATCAGTTCTAACCACAACGGGGTTTGACAGGGGCTGAAGAACAAGGGAATGGCTGCGTGAATACCTGTTATTGGAACCAGTAATTAGATCGACTACCCCAGGAAAAACAAAGGGGTACCACGAGAAGAATCCAACCAGCACATTTTTCGAAGCGTAATCCTTAAACTCAACGTAGTTATAATTCTCTTTTTGTATACCATAGGTTACCTCTCGCCTAAGATCTTTGCCCATGGGCTGCTTCCGGGGGATTTTAATCTCGCAGGGAGTCGTTTTATTGGTGGGTTTACCGTTAACCAGCACCATGGCTCCAGCGGGTTCGGTTTCAATCTTAACGCGCTGTTTGGTGCCAAACAGAATGGTGGCGCATGAGCTCAGTATTATCGAGAATGCTATAAGTTTAGGAATTAGTATCTTTTTCATTGGGCTTGGCTGTTAGAAAAAAGGCTCTAGTTAAGCGGGACAAAGTTAAGGCGTAAACTAGTACATTTCAACAGGACAAATGATTTCTACGAATTTTTCTCGAAGAGCTGCTTGGCAATATACCTCACCACATCCACATTCACCGAGTTTCCAAACTGTTTAAACGCCTGCTGCTGGCTGGAGTTTATAATGTACGATTTCGGAAAACCCTGTAGATTGGCCGCTTCGCGCGGGGTAATGCGTCGCTTTTCCCAACCAATAATGGGAACATGCACCATGGCCACTAGCGCGGGAAACTCTGTTGGTCGTTTTACGCGAATTCCCGATGGGCGGAACTGGATTATTCCATCCCACACGCTTTTAATGGATGTACCAGCTTGCCACTCGAACTTGGTATGCGTTGGCACAAACTCCAACAGGTTATTGTACTTCTCCAGCCAGCCATCAATATGCCGCTGGTTTGAAGCGTAAAGTTCCCTGTTTTTTCTGATAAACTCCTGTTTCCATCTGGGCAGATGTTCCGTACTGTATGTTTTTCTAAATTCATTTGCCCACACCGGGAAGCCCAAAACCCGGTGGTTTAGACCCTGCAGAAAATCGTTCCAGGCCGATAAAACGTATTCCTCGTAATCGGAAATTTTTAAATCTTTGGCTGTTTTTCGGTCTATTGCTGTTTGCGCCATTGTGGCGTTTCTCTTTGGTTTTGGCATCGAAATTTTGAGCTCATTTTCATGGGCATGCTCAGTTAGGATGCCCGGAATAAAAACCCTGTCGCGGAGTTGGGGAACACCAATTTGGTGAGGGCTAATAATAATAGGCTTGTGAGGGATTAGGTATCCTAAATCAATCAGATTTTTGTGAATCACCTGCCAGGTTCTCCCTTTGTCGTGAGCCACTAGGTTTCGCACATTTTCTAGCAGAATATATTTTGGGCGATGGTATTTTAGGATTCTGAGGATATCGAAGAATAGCGTTCCGCGCGTGTCGTCGAACCCATTCTGCTTGCCAGCTTTCGAGAACGCTTGACAGGGAAAACCGGCGCACAGCACATCGTGCGGGGGAATTTTATCCTCAGGCACCTGGGTAATATCGAAGGCCGGATCGATGCCAAAATTCGCTCGGTAGGTTGCAATGGCAAACTTGTCTATTTCGGAGGCGAAAACGCATTTCCCCCCGAGGCTCTCCATGGCAATATGAAAACCACCAATCCCCGCGAAGAGGTCAATAAATCTAAAACTTTGCATTAGGATAATTTAGCCCACAAAAAAAGCGTAAAGATCACAAAGTAAAAAACATTTCGGCATTTAATCTACAGAAACATTTTGTGCTAGGTTGTTTCGAAGAAGTTAATGGAATTTTTTAACTTTTCGGCATTGGATGCAAGCAGCTTAGAGTTGGCCGAGATATCGTTCGACACCTGAATGGTTACATTGGTGATTTCCCTGAGGCGCACCAAATCGGCGTTACCGTTTCGTTGTCCGTTCTCACTCGAATCGATAATACGCTTAATGTGGTGTGATGTCTGCTGAATTTCACCTACAATAGACGAGAGGCTGGCCAGCGACTCCTCAGCTATGCTAATGCTCTGGTTCGAGATGGCGTCGATTTGGTTGGCGGCCACGCGGCTCTGCTCGGCCAGCTTTTGAATCTCCTTGGCAACCACGGAGAATCCTTTTCCATGCTCGCCAGCACGAGCCGCCTCAATGGCGGCATTGAGGGCAATAAAGTTGGTTTTGCTGTAGATATCCTGAATAACCTGAGTGCGCTCCACAATGCTCTTGAGCGACTCAACAGTTTTCTCCACCTTCTTAACGCCTATCGAGATGCTTTGTACAGCTTGTTGTGATATGTTTTCGATATCGAGCATCGACTGGTTAACCTTAACGGTAAACGACTCCTGATCCTTTCCTGCATCCATTACCCTATCGGAGTTCAGATTGAGCGATTGCGTTGCCTCCAGAATGGAATCGGTGCTGTTGGAGATATCGAGCAGTATTGAGCGTAGCTTTGTAATCATCCCCTTAAATGCAACAATTAGTTCCCCATCGCGCTGACTAAGCGATAGCTCAAGGTCTTCCGTCAGATCTCCCTTCGAAATTCGCATGGCCAGCTCCGTAATCTCGTGAAACGATTTTGAAGTTTCGTCGAGTGCTTGAGCTAAATCGCCCACCTCATCGTTTCGCTTAATGCTAATCGATTGACTAAAATCGCCATTACTGCATCGCTTGGCGTAGTTTGCAACACCAATCAATGGGCTAATAATATAGTGGGCAATAAGCCAAATTACTACCACCGAAATAAGTAATCCAATTATGGCTACAATAATAATCTGTGAAATACTCTTGTTGGTTTGGCTTAGAATTTCATCAACAGGAACAGCAATTCCCATACTCCAGGGAGTTACCGATTCGCCAATTTTTATGGGAGCAAACGACACGTAGGTTGGCACATTAAGCTCGTGATGAAAACTTCTTATGGAAAACTTCTCGCCCCGTTTAATCTTTTCTATCAGCTTGGTGTTGGTTTCTGCGTTTCCCTGAGGCACCGATACGGGTTGGTTTATCAAATCCTGGTTGGGATGCGCAATATAAACCCCCAAATAAGATATAAGGAAGATGTAGCTGTTGGGGTAGGGATGGAGATCACGAACCTTGTTCTGTAGCTCTTCCAGCGAAATATCAACACCCACTACACCAATATATTTTCCATTGCGTTTTATGGGCGATATAAAGCTGGTCATAAGAACCTCGGGTTCGCCCGCGGAGTATGAGTAAAGATATGGTTCCTCGGCTGTTTCTATGGCATCGCGCTTTATCCGCTCGTAATCGCCGTTATCGCCATCAAGGTTTTTAAACTCGTTTTCGTTATACACTTTGCCGTTGCTTCGCCAGTAGTTCTCAACAAATCGCCCGTGAGTTTTGGTCCAGGTCGGATCAATTTCGCTCAGCTCCCAGCTGTCCCATAGCGCGTAGAAGTGAGGGTTTTTATCGAATACACCTTTATACAAAGCTCGCACAATTTCCTCGCGTTTCTCGCTGGGGAAAACCGTATAGTTCGAGAAGGCCTGTGCAAGAGTGCGGATAACCATCATGTCGTTGTTAAACTCGCCCGTAGCAATATTTGCCTTTTCGCTTATGTAGGCATCCAGGTAGTTAGTTGCATCTTCAAATGCATTGTTCTTAATGTTTATCCAGATAATTGATATTGATACGATGTAAATAAGCCCAACTGTACTTATAATACCAGCTAGCATTTTTGTGCGAATCCCAAGTCTGATCGACATAACATGCAATTTTTACGGTATTAACTACCTTACAATTACTGTTTTAAATATATAAATTAATTCTATTGGTTTGCATCACAAGTGACGAATGAGTATTTTTTTTTGATCCTTTTTGGAATTTAACGTAATTGGCAAAACGTGTAAAACCGTTTAAAATGAGTTTACCCAGACAATTTTTTGACTAATCTTATTATTTTTGTGACACTCACATTTTACAAAATCAAATACTTCCTCCACATGAAAAGAGTCGCCAGCCTAATTGTTGCCCTATTAATCCTTTCATTATCCTTACTGGGGCAATCCAAAGCAAAAGTTGATTTTAAAAAGCTCGATAAGTACTACTCCCAAATGGTTAAGGACTGGGATGTACCCAGCGTTGCCATAGGAATTGTAAAGGATGGTCAGCTGATTTTCACCGGTGCGTATGGAGTCAGGGAGGAGGCAAAGCCTGAGAGGATTGACGCCAATACGCTTTACGGTATTGCATCGAACTCAAAAGCTTTTACAGCTACAATACTGGCCATGCTGGTGCAGGAGGGGAAGATTGGTTGGAACGATAGGGTTCGCGATTACCTGCCCTACTTCGAGGTTTACGATCAGTGGGTGAGCAACCAGGTTACCATTCGCGATTTGCTCAGCCACAGGGTGGGCCTTGGGACTTTTAGTGGCGATGTGATGTGGTATAAATCCGATTTCTCGGCCGAAGATATTGTTCGCAGAGCAAAACATATACCCCAAGCATTTGATTTTAGAGCTGGGTATGGGTATTCAAATATAATGTATATCGCTGCCGGCGAGGTAATACGGGCAGTTACAGGTAAGAGTTGGAGCGAGAATGTGAAGGAGCGTATCTTTGAGCCCCTTGGAATGAATCGTACCACGACTTCACCCAAGAACCTTGAGGGTATTGGAAATTTTGTTACCCCACATGCCCGCGAGAATGATGTAAATATTCCAATAGGATGGGAGGATTGGGAAGAGATTGGCGCGCTTGGCGGAGTTATCTCCAGCGTAAACGATTTGGCCAAGTGGATGATTTTTAACCTAAATCATGGAATTAGTGGTAACGATACGCTTCTAACAGCACGAAACTTTAATCTGCTTTGGACTCCCCACAGCAATTTTGTTGTTGATCATACTCGTAATAACGACTTTAACCGTCATTTTAGTGGCTATGGATTGGGTTGGGGTTTAAGCGATTTTCACGGTCGCCTGCGCGTTGGGCACACTGGAGCTATTGATGGTATGCTAACCGCTGTTACCCTAATTCCCGACGAGAACCTCGGTGTTGTGGTACTAACCAACGGCATGAAGAGCCCATACGCAGCAGCTACCAACTACGCTCTAGAATTGCTTATGGGCATAACCCCACGCGACTGGTCGGCTCAAATACTCGAGCGATCAAACGCTCGCCAGGACGCCGATAATCGCATATCGAGCCGAAAGGAAAAGCGTGTGCTAGATACTAATCCATCATTACCACTCCCCGCATACACAGGAACCTACCGCTCCGATATACACGGCGATATCACCATTTCGCTGGTTGAAAACCAACTACGTATGGAGTTTGAAAACTCGTCGTACCTTTCGGCAAACCTACGCCATTGGCACTACGATGTGTGGGAGATTGTTTGGGATAATACCCACGCCTGGTTTAGCTTTGGAACGGTTAAGTTCAACATGGACAATAACCTGAACATCCTGGGAATCGATTTTGATGTTCCAAATGATGATATCTTTTTTGAGGAGTTGAAACCCTACTGGGTTAAATAATTGTTTTAGCATATAACAATATCGTAGTTTACGTCGGGAAAAAGTTCCTTTTTCAAATGATAGCCCTACTAATTATAGGAATATTCCAATCGGCACTTCTGGTTTTCTTGCTTCTCGCTAAGAAAAACAAGGGTATTGCCGATTTTATTCTATCGGGTTACCTTTTCATATCTGCCATCACTTTACTATTTGCCTATCTCGAGATTTGGTCCCGGAACCAAGGGTATTCCCATCCCTGGCTGATAAATCTCTCTACACCCCTTATTCTACTTATTGGCCCTAGCCTTTGGCTCTACGTAAAGTCTCTAACAACCCAAACTTTTAGGTTTAAACCAATTTACATAATCCTTTCGGTTCCATTTGTTGTGGTTTTAGCGCTATTAATATCTGCAAATTACATTGCCCCCAGCGACATTAAAGTTGAGCTGGATCAAACCGAAGCATTCCGAGGCGATATAGTTTTCTATATAGTTATGGGCATTATTGCGCTATCCAACGTGGGTTACACGCTTTGGGGGCTTCTTTTGATAAGGCAATACAGAAATCGGATAAAATCATTCTTTTCCCAAACTGAGAATATCGACTTGAAGTGGCTGCGATTTCTTTTAGTATCAGCCTTTATTAGCTACGCTAGCATCAGCGTGCTCTACATTGTCGATACAGCGTTGGAGCTACTGAGCTACCAAAACCTTCAGCTTATGGGCTTTGGAATTGCATCTCTTTTTGTTCTGGCGGTTGGGTTTGTGGGGCTAAAGCAGGGTAATATTTTTACATCGATGCCCGAGCATTTCGATTTGGATAGAGAACTAGTTTTTTCAGATAAACTTTCACCCATCAGCGATCATGATGAGGCATTTGTGCATACTCTGCTTGGGCACATGAAGGAAAAGAAGCCTCACCAAAACCCCGAGCTAACCATAAGCAAACTTAGCCACGACTTGGGCTGTACTCCCGAATACCTCTCGGGCATTATCAATGGGCGCCTCAACATGAACTTCTTCGATTTTGTGAATCACCACCGGATAGAGGAGTTTAAGCTTCTGGCAAGCAACCCCAATAATCAAAAGCTTACCCTTATAAGCTTGGCGTACGATAGTGGATTTAACTCCAAAGCCACTTTTAACCGCGTGTTCAAAAAAGAGGTTGGATGTACGCCAAGTGAGTACTTGAGTAGGTTTTCATTATAGAGAAAATTCTTGGTTGTAAGGTTTTTCAACGCCTGTATTTGTGTGAATTTTTACTCAAAATCATAAACAATTTCTCATCAAAAACTTGACAAACGAGAACTATTGGCCTAAATTTGTATATTATTTCCTCTTAAGCAGTTAGAGCATTGCTCTTATAAAGCATCTTCAATTTCCCAGCCTTTTTAGTTATTGCCTTTTGATTTTGTTTACTAACCAAAACCTACTAAAATGGAAAAAATAGTAAAGCTATTGCTGGCAGTACTAATTATGTTCAGCTGCCAAAATGTTAAGGAGTTAACCCCTCAGGAGAAGGGGGTGATTTCAAATGAGGTTAAAAAGGCCAGTGTCACCTACTGGGAGCTAAACCGGGATTTTTCAAAGGTGAACCTTGATCTCATGAAAACTTATTATGACAAAAATACTGAGATGCTTTGGCAAACCGACCCGGTGTGTGCTGTCTTTAATATTTCAATGATAAGAGGATACGATGAGGGCATGGAATCTTTAGATAAGATTTTTGAAAACAGAGCCTCATTAGACTTCACCATTACGAGCCAAAAATTTAGCGTGCTTTCAACGGATTATGTTATTGAGGTATTGGGAATGGATTATAATATCATTGCAAGAGGAGGTGAAACATATGGACCCTTTGAGTCAATATTCACACATGTATGGATTAGATTAGATGGTAAGTGGAAGTATTTTTATAGACATCAATCCTATCGAAAGAAATTATTAGAATAACAAACAGTTTCTATTTTACACATAACCCAACCCAATACCAATGAAAAGAATAGCATTTATACTATTGACCGCAGCAATCCTTGCTGGTTGCCAAAGCCCAAAAGAGCCTAACAATGGCTCAATAGTTTATCTAAAAAACACTGAGCAGTTTACGCTGGAGTCCCAAAAGCTAAATGGCGAATTGTATACACTTCGGGTTTGCTTACCCTTCCAGTTCGACAAAAGTAAAACCTACCCGGTGGTCTATCTTCTCGATGGGGACAGATATGTTGATGCGGTAAAAGGCATATCCGATCTATTAAACTTTCGAATGGGAGCCTTTAAAAGTGAAATTCAAGATGTAATAGTAGTTGGCATACTTTACAATCAAAACGACTCGATTTGGTGGGCCAATCGATCGAGGGATTACACCCCAACCCTCGATACCATTACACCTTTTGGCAAAAACTGGCCCTTAGCCGGCGGCGCTGATAGATTCCTCGATTTTGTTGAACATGAACTTCATCCAGCCATCATGGCGAAGTATTCAGTTGACGAAACCCAAACGGGCATAGTGGGTACATCCTTTGGAGGACTTTTGGCTGCCTATGCATTTCTTACGCGCGATCAGCTTTTTGAACGTTACATAGTTATTTCGCCCTGCGCCGTTTGGGATCAGGAGCTTTTGCTCAAGTTAGAAGAAGCTAGATTTGATGCCAACAAGGATTTTAGCCGCCGGATTTACATTTCGGCCGCATCAGGCGATTCCCCATACTTAGTTACCAATCCCGCAGTGAGATTGATTGAGGCAATGAAATCGAAACCTTATGGGGATTTAACTATATACTATGACTACTGCGAGAACGAAACGCATATTTCAACCTTTTCCCGGGCGGTATCATCGGGATTACGGTTCTGTTATCCCCCCAATTAGTTTTTCATTTTTCAATAGTTTGAGGGAGTATCATTTTTTTGATACTCCTTTTTTGTGAGTTGAGACCTAGTTCCCGAAAGGTAAGACCCAAATGGAATTGCCCTGTTCTTTCTTTGCGTCAATAAATCAAACTAAAAATTATTACTGATGCAAAGAGTTATTTTTCTAATCGTAATTGCCCTTTTGGCAGTTGGATGTTCAACTAAAACGCTTACCAACGAGAAGAAACAGTGGAAGCCCACATATCGGGTGCAGTTAGGATCCAACAAGGGCGGAGTAGTTGAAAACACAGATTTTTCATCAATTCCCAACACACCTATCGATGCCTACTCGGGAGCAACCAGCAAAGGCTTTAACGCCAGCGGTAAAATCATTATTCCCCTTAGAAGGAATGCATTGGAAACAGGTGTTGATTTTATGCACAACAGCCAAACGTTTACCTATGCAGACCACGAGAATGGTTATGATGGCCAGCGGAAAATGGGTGTAATCCAAATTATGGTTCCCATTACATATAGCATCGGCCTATTTAAAAAGCACCACCCCGAAGGATTGTTTCAGGTAAAGGTAGGATATGCAGCCCAGTTTAACCTATTCGCCATTTCCAACGGCACAGGAAATCTACCCGAGTATAGCACAAATGTATTTAGCAATGGTGCAACACTTGGTTTCTCCACAACACCTTTCCGCATGAAAAACGGAGCTAAGCTTGGGTTTTATGTCGACGGTTACCGAGGAAGTCAGGCTTACGAAGATTTCTACAATAGAACCGAATTCGAGATGCCCGGTACAGCATTTATTAAGTACGGAATTATTTATCAATTTTAAAATGGAACACAGAGGCACGGAGGCACAGAGAAAACATTAGAATTAATAGAAAAAGCAATCATAAAGAAAGGACTTTCTAAATAAACTGCTCAGTGCCTCTGCGTCGCAGTGTTTAACAGTTAATAAGTATTAAGATGAAAACAGCCATTATCTACGCCACCAGTCACGGAACATCCGAGAAAGTGGCTCAACAAATCCAAGTCGAGCTGGGCAATAATGCACAGTTATTCAATCTGAAGCAGAATAAGATCATTGATCTTACCCCCTTCAAAACAGTAGTCATTGGAGGTTCTATTCATGCAGGACAGATGCAGGGAAGAGTCAAGAAATTTTGCAAAAGAAATCTTGTGGAACTTCTAAAGAAGCGCATAGCGCTTTATATGGTTGGGATGAACGAGCCCGAATTTGAAGCTGAGTTCAATAACGCTTTCCCCGAGTTGCTGCGCAATCACTCCATTAGCTCAAAATGTGTTGGAGGAGAATTCCTTCTCGAGAAGATGAATTTTTTTGAAAAACTTATTGTGAAAAAGGTTTCGGGTGTCGACAAGAGGGTTTCGAAAATTGATGAGGAGAAAATTAAAGAATTAGTAAAAGAAATTAAGGAGTAAGTTAATGAAAACCAAGCAATACACCAGTTATTTTGTTTTATGTTCTTTCAATCTTAATACACAGGTTGCAGAGAACCTAAAGCCAGAAATACGTTATCGCCACACCATTGACTTTTGTCTATGTAAAGGGAAATATGTTCTTCTACTTTCCACCGCTAATTTTTGTTGGATTTAAAATTTAAATATTTAACTATGAAGTACACATTAATACTTTTTGCCATGACATTTTTTTGTTGTTGTATCTCACTTAAAAGGCTTTACATTAATGAGGTTGACGAGCTTAAGATGGAAGCAAGCCCAAGCCGCAGTGTTTTTACAAATGATGATTTTGCCCATTTGCCCGTTCCTGTAAAACGTTTTTTTGATGTTTGTGGGTTTATTGGAAAATCAAAATATGAGTACGTGGAAATTGTTTGGAACTCAAGTGAAATTATGATGAGGCCCAATCAGCGCTGGTTGAGGCTGAAAACCTTTCAACATAACTTTGTTACCGAACCTTCTCGCTTAGCATATATGAGAGCCAATATGCTTGGATTTATTCCATTAGAGGGGAGAGATAAGTATCATAATGGAAATGGTCATATGTATGGTTTGTTGGGAAAAATCAGAAAAATTTTTGATGCTAAGGATCCAGAAATTGCTCAGGGTGCTGCTATTGTCGTCTTGTCCGAGAGCCTATTAATACCAAGTTTTGCCATTCAACCATATATTCAATGGGAGTCGGTAGATGATTTTACAGCAAAAGCCCGATTTGTTCATAAAGGAGTAGATGTGGGCGGAACATTCCATTTCAACGAGTTAGGTGAATACATCCGTTTTACAACCAACGAGCGACCATATTCTCTGCCTAAAGGAGGATATGAGATCCAACCCTATACCATCGAGATTCGAAGTTATCAACCTCAAGGCGACACTAAGGTGGCAAGGGAGGTTGCTGCCATATGGAATTTGCCAGAAGGGGATTTTGAATACTGGCGCGGAGTAATAAAAGAGTTTAAGTATTATTAATGTTAGCCGATAGTTTTTCTTCGTTTAAAAATTAAGTTAACATAGTCAAATATCTTGGAAAAATATTGACATTAAATAAGTTGTGTTGTAAATTTGAACAAACAAAAATTAACAACACTTAAAGCGATGAATCAATTAGCAACGGACATATGCTGCCCACCCTTCGATCCCGCACTATGGGACGATAAAATGCTTGAATGGCATAACAAACCCTTTATCAAGGATAAGGTTTTCACCTTTATGTTTATGCCCATTGGCTTTGGAAAAGTCATGAAACGCCTGAATGATAAAGTACAAGCAGCCCAAGCCACTATGCCCGATTGGCTCTGTCTTTCCGATCACACTTCAAGTTGGAATATGGATCTTTATCTCGCAGTAGACAAGGAGATACCAACCGCTAGCAATGTTACCCTAAGTGGGAGGTTTTTCAGCAAGGTGTACGAGGGGCCCTTTAAAGATACCGGAAAATGGTGCAAAGACTTTGAAAAAGAGGCAGAAGGCAAGGGAATGAAGGTTCTGAAATGGTATATGTGGTACACCACCTGTCCCACGTGTGCAAAAAAATACGGGAAAAACTACGTGGTAATTATTGGACAAGTGAGCTAAGTCCTGCGAACTTTTCTGTTCTGAATATAATCCCTTGTCGTTCAATATTGCATAACGAATAAAAATCCGTATCTTTACAAAAAAAATAAAATTAAACAATGGGTAGATCACAGGAATCATTTAACAAAAGAGAAAACGAGAAGAAACGACAAAAGAAGAAACAAGACAAACTTCAAAAGAAAGAGGAGCGTAAATCCTCATCCGAAAAGGCAAGTTTCGACGATATGATTGCATACGTTGATCAATTTGGCAACATTACCGACACACCACCCGATCCCAGCACCAAAGAAAAGATAAAATCGGAGGACATTGAAATAGGTGTTCCCCGCCAAGCTCCACCAGACCCCGAAGATCTAATCCGTAGAGGCAAAGTCGCGTTTTTTAATACATCAAAGGGTTATGGATTTATTCGCGACAAGGATACTCAGGAGAGTATTTTTGTTCACGTGAACGGCCTTGAGGAGGAGATACAAGAAGGCGATAACGTTACATTCGAAACAGAAAAAGGCCCCAAAGGCCTTAATGCAATAAAAGTAAAACGGGTTTAGTAACCCGTTTTTTTGTACCTAATGGTCAAATCTCGCTAAACCCAACCAACTTTTCACGTTTCTCGTCCCACAACCTTAGCCTAAGCGTGTGAAGACTAGAAAAGAATGTAATAGGTTTTGTTTCCTGAAAAATTGGGTTCTCCCTATAGCATTTCGCTAGCTTGTAGTTTGGAATCCGTGGGCCAAGATGATGAATATGGTGAAAGCCAATATTTCCAGTAAACCACTGTAAAATTCTTGGAAGTTTAAAGAAAGAGCTGCCCTCCAGCGCAATGGTTTTGTAGTCCCAATTCCCTGAGCGAACCCATTTCACATCTTTATACTGATGTTGTACGTAGAAAAGCCAAACACCGTGAACTGAAGCAATAAAGATTACGGGTAGCTGAATTAGCACATATGCTTTCCAACCAATAATCCAGATAACGCCCAATGCACCTAGAATAATTGCCAAGTTTGATAGTTGCAGGTAAAGGTGTTCCTTCCAATTCATATAAGCCTTGGGGAGACGAAACTGTACTACGAATAGTAGCAGAGGTGCAATTCCCAGCAGGAATAATGGATGTCTGTAGAAACGGTAGCTAAACTTTCCCCATCGCGAAAGGCTCTTGTATTCGTCTACAGTTAAGGTTTGCACATCACCTACTCCTCTCTTATCTAAATTTCCGACGGTGAAGTGATGCTCCTTGTGATCCTTATGCCAGCGATGGTAAGGCGTGAAAGCAAGCAAACCGAGAGGAATGCCAACTAATCTGTTCATTCGTTCGGTTTTAAAGAACGAACCGTGCCCACAATCGTGAAAAATAATA
>JAVEYY010000013.1:0-107871 GCA_034003245.1 Tenuifilaceae bacterium | reverse complement strand
TGTAGGTTACAAATGCGTAACCGTTTTCAAATGCACGAGCCGTGGTAAAAAGCATCTTGGGGTTTATCACCTCACCCACAGCATTTACATAGGTGTAAAGACGTTCTTCGCCTACGCGGGCAATCACAGGGATCCACCCATCCGAAAAACCACGATACACGCCACCATAGGAGTTCTCCTTTTCATCGAAGGGAAGCTCAATTCGGCGTCCTGTGGGGATATGTACAATCACAACCGCATTTGCAGATAGATGATCTTCAACCTGATGATTAAGCAGTATGGATGAGCTGTGCACATCGAAATAGCCATTAAGTGAAGCAACTGCAGCGCCAACATGTGCAGGAACTCGAGTCCACTTTTTAGGTAACGGATTCTCTTGGGGAACTTTGGGCAATGGCATTACAAAGGGCTTACTGGTGCTAATTTCGATTGTGCGCTTTGTGTGGTCAACCACCAATTGCTTATCGAGAATCCTTAAAATATCGGCCATTTTAAAGTAGTAGCCATTATTTATTCTATAGGGAGTTGTAGGTCGACGCTGGTTATTAACGAAAAGATGGGCATAAGTGCTTTGTGCCAAATGGGTTTTACAGTCGGGTTTTGCGCTTGAGCCTTTTTGTTCCATCCCTGTGGTAATACAAAACTCTGGATACTCAGTCCCATCGGAATTTTTGGCTATTCTTGATTGCACCTCAAAAACACCCCGCATAGCCCTTGCCAGATCATCAATCTGGCAGTAGGTGGAATTATGTATGGTGTAAACCTCAAAATCGGCTGGATTTCCATCAACCAAAATGGCGTAACCTGTAGTCTTAACCTCAATGGGAGTGCTTTGAGCTTGGACTTGGGTTACAATTAAGATAGATAACAATACAACCAATGTTAATAAACTTAACTTCGATGTTTTAGGAGCAGCTGAGTCCATTTGCTGATAAAGGTTTGTGTTTAGATTTTCTTGAAGAAAAGCACCAGTATACCCTTGATATATTAGTGAAAAAGGCTGTCGCATAAAAGATGGTACTTGTGGAAAATGATTAGTATAGCCTAAAACTAACCCCCAAAATTAACTAACCACTCTTTACAGAAAAATCTTTAATACGACAGCCTATATGTTTAACAAATCTAGTTGCTAAAACGAGGATCCATGCCGGTAGTGTTCTGCAACCTTGGCGTCAATTTGAGCCCTGATTTAGCAGGGGTTTCCTCAACTGCCTTGAGCGAAATATTATCGAAAACATAAGTGTTATTATACCCAGCAATATCATATCCACCTACCCCTATGTAACCTGCTGAGAAATCGGCATCGGTGAAAACTCCATAACTAATATCATTTACAAACAATTCGATGGTTGAACCAACGCAGCGAACCTTTAGAGTATTGGTTTGGTCAAGGCCGATATTTATCACATCTGACAGTGTCCATTCCTTGAGCCATATCGTCTCATTGTTGATAAATTTGATAAAATTCCAATTTCTGTCAAAAGTAATCGAAAACCAGTAAGAATTTTGCAAGAAATCTCCACTAGCAGATCTAAAGTAAATACCAACTGCATTTTGCAAAGAGGTATTGCCCGTGGCCTTAATATCAACTGAGTACTCGAAGTTATCGAAATCAGTAAAGTTATACCAGCTATAACCCCAAGTATCAGACCCTGTTCCAGTTAGGTAGTACGCTTTATCGTTTACGCTCCAACGACCCGATTCGTCATCGATAAAGTTGTTAGCCTCGTCATCCTCAAAATCTTCATTAAAGCCCATCGAGAACATAGCGTCAATGGCCTTATCTCCATCCATGGTGATCTCAACGGACTGGGCATTTCCAGTATAATCGCCTGCCCAACTACCAAAAGAATATCCCTCCGAAGCTGTTACCCTAAGGGTAACCGTAGTGCCCTCCTCGTAAACAGATAAATTGGGAGTAATCTCAATTTCACCAGCATCTGCAGGAGAAATATTTACTGTTAACATATATGTATTGGGATCCTTCTTACACCCAGAAAATACAAGGGCGATTACCCCAAAACACATAAATATCTTAAAAATTGAATGCTTCATAATTATACTATTTAGCACGTTATAAAACCGTTTTCTTTGTAGCCCAAGGGCTAATTAATGATGAGTTACAGCTTATAAACCAACCCAAGGCTACCATAAGCAATAGAATAGCCAGCTTCGGCGTAAACGCCCCATTTGGGGTTAAACTGGTAACGTGCTCCAATTACGCTACCCCAAACCAAACCACCTGCCGAGGCGTTACCTGGATCGGTACCAGGGCCGTAGTAATTGGCGCTAGCAATATTGTAGCCAAGCATTAATCCCACATAGGTGTCGATTTTGGGAATAAGGGGGTAGTGGAAAAGTCCACGTGCACCAATAATAATATTTGAGTACTTATACCCATAATCTTCACCATCCCAAGAACCGATTAGTTCGTTCCTGCCATAGTATCCAAAATAACCACCCAGGCCGAGGTTAAGCTTTTCAACACCAAAAAGATCTTGCTTAAAACCATGATCGTACGACACCTCGATGGGAATTCCAAATGAGTTTAACCCAACACCTACCTTAAGGTGTTTGCTCTTGTTTCCAAAAAGAACAGGATTGTCCTGTGCCACCAAATTACCAGAAAGAGTAAAGGCTAAAACGGCTAAAACTAATGTTAATCTTTTCATTTTTACAAAAATTTGAGTTTATACTGTGTTCATTTATTTGCTACCTTTTGTTGTTAAAAAATAGCTCGCTTTTGTACTTCAATGTCCGGATCAATGAAGTCAATATTGTCGTTGGGCAAAAATATGGTTACGTGCAAACAAGTACACTATTTATTGGGGGGACAAAAAGGGGACAGGAAGAAAATAATTCCTCAAAACCCTTATTTACAGCACATTTTAGCAATAATGGAGAGATAATGCCTATCACTTACCTTAAGAAAATAATTGCCCATATCAGCGTTAATAACTCTCTATGTGTTTTGTAAAGCAGAAAACTTATGATTGTCCTCATTTTGTCCCCCTCGATATGACCAAACATTTCCTTAGCATCCTTTAGATTTGTATAATAATTGAGATGAAGAAATTTTAACTAAAAAACCTTTTACGATGAAGCTTAAGCTAATTCTAACTGCGTTCCTTGCGCTGGCTGGTATGAGCAGCGTATCAGTATTTGCGCAAAAAAGCCCTTCAGTAAAGCCGGTGGCCAAACCCGAAAAATGCACAACAAAGTTTAACAAGCTAATTCATGAGCGCGCAAAACCACCCTACTGGGGACCAGGTACCTACTTTGCATTTGCGCCTGGGAAATCGGAGGTTTGCAAATTCGATAATGATTTTAGCACACTGCTCGATATGCTGGGTAACGAAACCAAGTACTTTTACCAACGCATTGCTGAGCTAGGTCACAAGCCTGTTACATCGCACAAGGCTGTGGATAAAAGATTTCAAAAACGGGTAAAAAACACTAACAGCTACTTCATGTTTAATGGTGTCCCCGACACGCTTCTGTATATTAGCGAATCGGAAAATATCTACGAAAACAGCCAGGAGGCTATGGTTAACCTGGCCGTTAAGATATGGTACATCCCTCTAGATAAGAAGGAGGAGGTGGTAAAAACCATATGGCGATACCTGAATATTGCCCACCAGATGAATCAAAAAACCTCGGGCATTTACGTTTCGCTAATGCAATCGGCCGCAAAGGTTGATATTAAAGCCCCTTTCCCACAAGGATTTGGCACCGGATCATGGAAGGGTATCTGTATGCCACACATGAAAACGGTTTTTCCTGAGGGATTTGGTAAACCGGGCTATAACGGGCCTGGTCCACATTATGAATTTTACAATTACCAGGAAATTTTACGAGCCAATTTAACGGCAAAAGGTTTTTACACGGAGTTAGAATTGCAGGAGGCAGATTTTCTCTACCAGCTAAATATTTCGGTCCAGAAGGAGGGATACTTATGTGAGCTGAGTGCTCGCGGAAAACTTATGGATTGCCTTCCTCCCGGAAATACGTGGGCAAAACATATCCATTTCGTTCGCGAGGATTTTTCTCGATGGAAGAATGGCGACAAGGATTTCGAAAAGGCAATGAATATGATTAATGCGAGTATTCGGCCAAAACCCCTACTCTTGGAAGAGGTGCTCAAATATAAAGCTCCTTAAAGCGGTAGAAAGAGGTTAAGGCCTTACACTAAACTTGTCAAAATGCTAAGTTGGTGAATTAAACACAATGTAGTAGTTCAAATCACTTAAAGATTTTCCGCAACACCTAATGTTTATTGAAGGTGTAAATAAAAGCATTGAAACTAGTTTCAATGCTTTTATTTTGTATCATCAAAAAAATGTATGATTATGATTCATTGATTACACATGAAATGGGCTAGCATAAGGAGATCAACAAATACAATATTTTAATAAAAACTCCTTGATCTAATAGACTCCTACCATCCGGGAGTGAAGTTTAACCCAAAAGTTGCAGCATTAACACCACCAAGCTGGAATGGAATAGCGTAGAATGGCTCAAGAATAAGCATCCCAAAAAGGTTAACGCGGAGGCTAATACCCGTACTCACCACGGGAATCCTCTCATTGAAATTGTTAGCTTGCCACTTAAACCTCACCGAGTTAACATCGTAAAAGGCTAGACCAGCATCGGCAAAAAGGGCTAATTCGGTATATAAAAACTTAGATTTAAACATGGTTAACCTCTCTGGCCCTGTAAAGGGCAACCGAACCTCAAAATTAAGTGTAGCTAGGTGATCTCCCTGAAGCTGTTCCGGATCGAGTGTACTTATCCCAGTATTTGATATTTGGTTGTTAAACGCCTTGTTATCGTATCCTCTAATAATCCACGGATAACCTAAGTATAATGGGTATATTTTATTCTGTAGCCCTTGACCATGCCTGCCGTAGTAGTAACCTTTAAATGCAATGCTAAACGGTTTGAAGTATAAGTACTTTCTAAAATCGGCTAAAGTTCCCCAGTAATCTACATACCCAAATACCTTATCTACCTGAAAGCGTTGACGTGCACCATCCATGGGCGATGCAATACCAAAGCTAGAATTATCGACCACGTAGGCAGCATTAAGGCGCTGCAAGGCGTAACCATCGGGAGCGTCACCCTTCTCCTTTTTATATCCTGCGTAGTATGGCCCCACGTAATAGTAGTTGTGCTCATCGACCCTGTAATTATACCAGTTTAAGTATCCACCTGCCTCCAAACGCCGGGTTCTGGAAACTGGAAACTGAGCCATTCCACCAATAATGCTCTCAAATATTCGATAATGATACAGAGTTAAAATATTAAACTCAGTCCCATCGCTACCTGTTTCGAATCGTTGGCCATAAAATGCATACGAGTAGGGAACATGCGATACTGTTGCACCCCAAATTACCCGATTTTTTTGGTTAATATATGAGAGTTGCCCGCCAAAGTCGTATATCTCACCATTGAGCGAGAGGTTGGCGTAAAGCAGGTTAGCACCCACAATATCGCTAAAAATCATCTCAACACCACCGGCCATACCGGTTCCCATTTGACTTGTGGATACACCCATTCCCGAGTTAGCAATGTAATCGAGCTTAAATTTGGGACGATACTGCACCACCTTAAACGAATCGATAGGTGTTTCGGGCTGTCCCATCCTTCTGGCCAGATTCCTATCGATAATTCCCGTTACTGCCCTGTTGTAAGGAGGAAGCGTGGCTGCACTAAAATCGACCATCATAGGGAAAACCTCAACCGAGTGTAACTCCTCGGGTTTGGCCGTGAAAATGGTGTAGTTACTCTTAAAGTAGTAGGAATAGGCAACCAAACCTGTTTCGGTTGAAACGCTGAATGCAGGTGCAAGCTGTGTCATGCCCGAAATCCCAGTAAGGATTTTTGTTTTCTGATAAATTCTTCCAGTGCTTAGGTTAAACTGATATAAGTTCCTAAATCCATCCCTATCGGATAAAAACAATATATCTTCGCCATTGGGAGTGTAAACTGGATTTAGGTTTGATGCCCCCGGGAAGAAATGGTGAGTTTGGACTCTACCCGATTTTACATCGAGTGTAGCCAAGTAGTAACCAGGCATACGCTTGGCGTATAAATCCTGCTGCGAGGGTCGATCGGTTACAAAAACAATAGTTTTACCATCGGGCGACCACGAGGGATGAATATTGGCAAATGCATCGCTAGTTAGCTGCTTTACCTTGCTGGTTTCGAGGTTAAACTCGTAGAGATTGTTCACCCCATCGACCAAACCCGAAACGACAATGCTATTGCCATTGGGCGACCAGGCAGGATAGTTAAACGATGGAACATTGGAAATTTCAATCTCGCGCATCATCCGTTGCCGCTCAACATCAACAATAAGTAGGCGATTTCGGCCCTTACTAAAGGCAACAAAGGCAAAATATCTACTATCGGGCGACCAGGCTCCTGCCGACTCAATAAAATTCAACGCGTCTATCTCGTTACGGTGAACTGTTGATGAAAGCTTTTGAACAATCTTCCCTGTTTCGGTTTCGGCCAAAAATAGGTCGATAGAGAACAAATTCTTTTCAGAGTAGAAGGCTACGTATTTCCCATTTGGGCTAATTGCTGGTGAAATGTTGATATTCCCGGCATTCTCCTCATGTATAATTTTATTTCCAGATGGAGAATCCACGGTATCCTTCATGGTCATTTTGAAATGCTCAACCGTGGTTCGTCTCCAAATCTCCGAGAACTCCTTCTCGTTTACTCCAATGTAGCGGCAAAGCGCATTATTATATCCACGTTTGGCAGTTTCTAAAAAGATTGGCTCAATTAGACTATCACCAAAGGTTCGGCCTACAAAAGCCCAAAAAGCATGGCCATACCTGTAAGGAAAATACTTTGAATCCCTCGACATTTGCTCAAGGGTAGGAAAATCGTTGTTAAGTACTGCATCGCGCATCCACATGGCAGTGTGAGGATCGACACTTCCAATGGAAAGATATTCGGCCATTCCCTCAATCATCCAGAGAGGAAGATTACTTAGCGAGTTAAGGTTGGTGGAGTCGCGCGAAAGGATGGAATTAAACTGGAAAGCATGCACCAACTCGTGCCCGAGTACGTGGTCGGTTTGTCCCCAGGTTTCGGTAACGGGCATTATAACCCTGTTCTTAAGCGCCTCAGTAACACCTCCAGTCCCCACACCCACGCTACCAAAGATGGCAGTTGTTTGCTGAAAATCGGGGTGATTTGCATAGAAAATAATGGGATTCTTCTCCTTTATTGTATCACGGAATACCTGCTGATGCATGGCGTACCACTGCTCCGACGCCTGAGCAAGGCGTTCCACAACAGAATCATTCTCGAAGTAGTGATAAATCTCAAAGTTAGGAGTTTCGTACACCTTAAAGTTGAAGGTCTTGTATATTGGCCTATTTCGGCCAAAATACTGAGCCTGCGAGAACATAGTGCTCGTTAGCAGTAATCCGATTACAAAAAACCTAAGTGCTTCAACCCTAATTTGTTTCATCGCTTCAGATTTAATACTAAAAAAAAACGGTTCAAGGTAGGCTAATTTTGATTTCCAACAAAAAAAATACCACTGCTATTTGCCCAAACCCCTAAAGTTTTGGTTTTCCCGTGAAATATTGTTAAAACACTTCGGCTGAGAATTGGTTTAAGAATGTACTACCAAAATAACCAGCCAAAATGTTAAAAATCATTTAAAAACAGATGAATCAACGGGTTTTAGAAATCGAGTAATCCCTTAAGTAATTTATAACCAGCTAAGCTTGCCTTAATCTTGGTACCGCTCCTTAGGTATATTAGGTACGATTCCTTCTCGTAAGGTTCTATACGCACAATTTCCATCACATTAACAAAATACGATCGGTGAACCCTCACGAATTGTTTGCCATTTAGCCTATCCTCTAGGCTTTTCATGGTTTGCTTTTTCATATACCTACCCTCCCGGCAGTATATCATCACGTAATCGTCCTGAGCCTCGATGTAGTGAATATCGTTTGAAGCGATTATATGAATACCCTTAGTATCCTTAACCACAATTCGCGTTAAAGGAAGTGCTGACGAGAGATCCTCGGCCATTTTACTGACTGTGGTATCTTGAACCTTTTCGGTCAAAAGCTTTTGCTTTGCTTTCTCAAGGGCCAATAATAGCCTCTCCTTTGCGAATGGTTTCAACAGATAATCGGTTGCATTACGTTCGAATGCTTTAATGGCATACTCATCGTAGGCAGTGGTAAAAACAATAAGGGGTGTATGATCGAGCACCTCGAGCATCTCGAACCCGCTAAGACGGGGCAGCTGGATGTCGAGCAGAATTAAATCGGGTTTATCGCGATTAATGGCCACTGCAGCCGAGAAACCATCGGCATATTCTCCAATAATTTCGATTTCATTTTCGGTTTCGAGGAATTTCCTTAGCAAATCTCTGGCGGGTTGCTCGTCCTCAACAATAATTACTCGCATATTAAGCTATTTTGTGGGAATTGTAACTGTTACGGTAAAACTATCGGTTGACTTCTGAACAGAAATAAAATTAGGTGACCCATAAACCAGCAGTAGCCTTCGGCGAATATTCTCCAATCCAACGCCTGTTCCCGAGCTGCTGCTAGGAAAGTTGGGCAGGGTATTGGAAACCTTAACAAACAGAAACGAATCCTTGAGTGAGATATCAGCCCTAATCTCCGACTCATCAGCCGATTGCGCCACGCTGTGCTTAATGGAGTTCTCAAAAAGGGGTTGAAGAATCATGCTGGGCACGGGTACTTTTAGGCATTCATCGCAGCAATCGATGGTATACTTTAATCGATTGCCAAATCGCACTTTTTCAATCTCTAAATACTTTTTGCAATTCTCCAGCTCATCGTTCAGGGTAACCATGCTGTCGGGTGATTGTCGGAGTGAGTAACGCAGCAATTCCGACAGGCGGGTAATCATGGCTTGCGCCTTCTCGGGCGCTGTCATAGTTAATGAACTTACAGAATTTAAACTATTGAACAGGAAATGTGGATTTACCTGCAGCTTCAACCAGCTAAGCTCCGCATCCTTCACTAGTGCTTTAAGCTCTGCCTCGCGCGATAGCTTTTCCCTAAAGTTGCTTATGTAGATAATTAGGTAGTAAACCAGTGAGATGAGGATATAGAAAAACACACCAATAATTACTCTACCGGGCAAAGAGTTGTGCAAAAAGTTATTGTAATCCTCCTCGCCCGCGAAAAGAAGCGAAAGTACATATCTGTGAGCCGATACAAGGATAAGAATGCTAACTGCAGTTGCCCCAATATGGTTTAAAGCTACGCTAAATGAACGCTGGGTTTCGATATCGCTTAGCCTAACCCAAAACCAAATGCCTAATGAGAGCACAGAAAATAAAATGCACCAAATTAAGCTATCGGAAATAGCAACGGGAAAAGATATTCCATAAAAAAAATATAAAACAGCAGTGTGGATAGCGGCAACCGCTACCCACCATGCTGTAAAAGCAATTTTACCAAATCTGTTTCCTAGAATAGGATGAACCATTGTCTAGTACGATTTAATCTCTCCACCACCAAATATTACTACTCCTCGCAGAACTAACTCACGCTCAATCACCTCGTCGGTTTTGGGTGCTTGACGACGCTTATCGTTGTAACCACCAAATATTGCGGTTACTTCAATTTTAACTCGCCATCCGGCAGGTACAATAATTTTGGAACCACCAAAGAGGCAAAACATGTCGAGAACATTGCGGCCAGGAGCAAGATCCGCGTCGGATAAATCGAAAGTACTTCCTCCAAAGATATTCGAAACCTTACCTCCTCTGAAATTCTTAGAGGTTATCTTCTGCTCACTTCCCCCAAAAATAGCCACATCGTCAATAATATCCATATCGGTTACACCTTTAGAGAATCCAAACTTTGAATTACGAATGTGACCACCCTTTTGGAATATCATAATTAACCCAATAGCCACAAAAACGGTTGGCCAGAAGAAATTCCTAATGGGGTAATGATAGCCCAAAATCTTTGCGGTAAGAAAAAAACCGCCAATGGCAATGAGTACTAGTCCTGTAGTTCGCGACTCATTTTTGGCCAAACTGATAAAGCCTATTAAGATGAGTAGACTTTGCCATGTGAAAATATACTTGTTCCAGGCAAGGGAAATAATATCGAGCCTGTCGGCAAACAGCAGTGCTCCCAGCGTTAAAAACACAATCCCTATAATAATGCGAACATTATTGGGGTGATTTTTTTCATGATCTATCCGTTCCATATCAGTAAAGTTTAAAAGTTTATGGTAGCAAAAGTATGGGGCTAGCCATTTAAATGGAATAAAGAATCGGCAAAACCAGTTTTTTTATCGGTAAAAGTCCAAAATCTACTTCTGATTCCTTCTACTTGCATAGTGCTTTGAGTTACCCTGCTCGCCAAACCCAATAGAATCGCCAGTAAGCTGAATGCGCGCTTCGAGGCAATTTTTACAATCGTCGGCTGCATCGTCAACACAGGGCTTATTATCGTAGAGTTTGTAGTCGTTACGGTATAAACCAGGCGTAATATTGGGCATCACCACATTGGCTCCAGCCTTAATGCCCCTTTCGCGCCCAAGCTTATCTATGGCCTGCAATGCTGTGGGTGCAGTAATATTTATATCCTTCATAATGATTCTGAGGATGGCAATCATTTTGAGCGCCATGTTGAAGCGTTCATCAAGTGATAGCAATACGTTTTTAAACTTATAGAGTGGCGTATCGGGATGCTCAATGTAGGGCTCCATTCCTACCATATCGATATCCATTGCTTTTATCCACATAAGATCATCAGCAAGGTTCTCGATGGTTTGAAAAGGCAAACCTATCATTACCCCAGTACCAACCTGATAACCCACCCGTCTTAGGGAGTTTATGCATTCCACTCTTTTGTCGAAATCGTGAGCCTTGTTGTTTGGATGCAGCTTGGCGTAGAGGTCCCTATTCGACGATTCGATACGCAACAGGTAGCGAATGGCGCCGCTATCGAACCACTTCTGATATGTTGCCTCTGTCTGCTCACCCATGGAAAGGGTGATGCCCAGCTCACCATTGGTGGCATGATGAATTTTTTTGAGCAGATTTGCTACTCGTTCAGTAAACTCGGGGTTCGATACCTCACCAGTTTGAATGGCCAAGCTGGCGTAAGCATTTTCCCATGCAAATATGGCTGCATCAATCACCTCATAATCCGAAAGATTGTATCGATGGGTGTTAAAATTACCTGATCGAATACCACAATAGTAACAGTTTTTACTGCATATATTCGACATTTCAATTAATCCTCTGAGATACACCTTTCGGCCAACATACTTCTCCTTTACCACTGCTGCCTTGGCAAAAAGTTTATTCCGTTCCTCAATGTTGGTTTGAAGTAAAAGAACAATATCCTGACGGGTTAATTCATCCTTTGCTAAAATATCATCAATCACACTCATCCTGGCTCAAAAATTTGCAACAAAGATACAACCTTAGTTCCAGTTCAAAATTTTAGAAAGGAGTTTTATAGCATTAAGCCGTAACGGTAGGCTTGCAAAAACTTTTCGTAAGTTTGTTCCCGAAATTCAAAACGGGAGGCTTATTGCCCAAAATTCCTAATATCGATCAAATTACATAAACTCACAAAATATGATTACCAAACAGCTAATTGCCCCCAAAAGCATTGTGGTGGTAGGAGGATCGGACGATATTCAGAAACCAGGCGGAAAGGTTCTAATAAATCTTATCGATCACAACTTCGAGGGAAGTCTTTACGTGGTGAATCCCAAAGCCGATGTTGTTCAAGGCATCAGCTGTAATAAGAACGTGGAGAGTCTCCCCAATGTCGATTTGGCGATAATTGCCATTGCTGCCAAGTTTTGTCCACAAACAGTTAGAGTACTCGCCAACGAAAAAGGAACCCGCGCTTTCATAATCCTATCGGCTGGATTCCACGAGGAGAGCGAAGAAGGGGCTAAACTTGAGCAGGAGATTGTTGATATTATAAACTCTGTAAATGGTAGTCTAATTGGGCCCAACTGCATTGGAGTTATGAACTCCAACTACGCTGGCGTATTCACTACGCCAGTTCCGAAACTCAATCCTAAAGGCATCGATTTTATATCGGGTTCAGGAGCTACTGCTGTTTTTATTATGGAGGCAGGAATGCCTAAGGGGCTAACCTTTGCATCGGTTTACAGCGTGGGCAATAGCGCCCAAATGGGCGTTGAGGATATCCTTAAGGATATGGACGAGAACTTTGACCCAGCCACCAGCTCGCACATAAAGTTGCTTTACGTTGAGAGTATCAACAAACCCCAGATGCTGCTAAAGCACGCATCATCACTAATTCGTAAGGGCTGTAAAATTGCAGCCATCAAAAGCGGTGGTTCCGAGGCAGGAAGCCGAGCCGCCAGTTCGCATACAGGCGCTTTGGCCAGCAACGATGTGGCAGTTGATGCACTATTCCGCAAGGCGGGTATTGTTCGTTGCAATGGGCGCGAAGAGCTGGCAACCGTAGCCGGTATTTTTATGCATCCCGAATTAAAGGGAAAGCGTGTTGCCATTATTACCCACGCTGGTGGCCCAGCAGTTATGCTCACCGATTCTCTATCAAACAACAAATTAGAAGTTCCCTCCATAACTGGTCAAAAAGCAGAAGCACTTCTCACAAAGCTTTTCCCCGGCTCGTCGGTGGCAAATCCCATCGATTTTCTGGCAACCGGAACAGCAGAGCAACTCGGGCACATTATTGATGCCTGCGAAAATGATTTTGATAACGTGGATGCCATGGCTGTAATCTTCGGAAGCCCGGGACTTTTCCCTGTTTACGATGTGTACGACCTGCTTCATAGAAAGATGAGAGAATGCAAAAAACCTATCTACCCTATCCTACCCTCAATCATCAATGTTAAGGATGAAATTGAGCACTTCCTTGCTAAGGGTCGGGTAAATTTCCCCGATGAGGTGCTGTTTGGCAATGCCCTTGCAAAGGTTTACCATACTCCTGCCCCACAGGACGAGAAAATAGAGCAACCAAAGGTTGACGAGAAAACCATTCGCCAGATAATTGATAGCGCTGACAATGGGTATCTTATGCCCGACAAGGTTCAGCAACTGCTCGATGCGGCAGGCATAACCCGCGCAGGCGAAGCCATAGTTACCTCGGCCATCGAGGCTCAAAAAGCTGCTGCGCAGCTTGGCTATCCGGTGGTTATGAAAGTGGTTGGCCCAGTTCACAAGTCCGATGTGGGCGGTGTAGTCCTCAACGTTAAAACCCCCGAGGCTGTAGCCAGCGAATTTGAAAGGATGATCAAAATTAAAGATACCACCGCAATTCTTATTCAGCCCATGCTTAGCGGGGTTGAACTATTTGTTGGCGCCAAACGTGAAGATAAATTTGGACATATGGTGCTTTGCGGGCTAGGCGGTATATTTATAGAAGTACTAAAAGATGTAAACGCCAGTATTACCCCCATTGCACACAATGAGGCACTCGACTTAATCCATCGCTTAAAGAGTTACAAAATTCTACAGGGCGTTCGTGGGCAGGAGCCTGTTAACGAGCAGCACCTTGCCGAAATTGTTTCACGTGTTTCGGCCCTTGTAACTGTTGCTCCCGAAATTTTTGAGATGGATCTAAACCCACTTCTTGGACGAAAGGAAAGGGTTGTTGCAGTGGATGCAAGAATTAGAATAGAAAAATAGGAAATCTTCACTAACTGAATTGAAATGCGAAAAAATGATTTTCTAGTTATTGCTATTGTTATGGCAGTGCTACTCCCTTTTTTCATAATCCCCTCGGTTTACAAAGCATACGTTGATTTTAATACTTCACATGGAATGGTGATGAGCTTCATCAAATTTGCTATACTGGCAACATTTGGCGAGATGATTGGATTACGAATTAGAACAGGAAAATACAACCAGCCAGGATTTGGCATTATGCCCAGAGCCATGGTGTGGGGATTTTTAGGGTTAACCATAAATATGGCATTCATCATATTTAATATTGGAACCGTATCATTTCTAAAATTTATGGGAATCGACAATGCTGGTGAATTGCTTGCTGGTACTATGTCTACCGGGAAGATACTGGTTGCCTTTGGCATAAGTTCAACCCTAAACTTGATTTACGCCCCGGTAATGATGACCCTTCACAAGATAACCGATACTCACATTGTGGATAATGGCGGCACAGTACGTGGGCTGTTTCGGCCCATAAAAATGGGTAGCATAATGTCTAAGCTAAACTGGAATGTACAGTGGAACTTTGTTTTCAAGAAAACCATCCCATTCTTCTGGATTCCTGCACACACCATAACATTCCTGCTTCCAGCTGACTTTAGAGTACTTTTTGCAGCCCTTCTGGGCATTGCCCTGGGAGTTCTCCTTTCCGTTGCTGCACTTAGAGGAGATAATAAATAAACTGAAATACTAAATTCTGCGAAGTATGCGAAAACTAGTAATTTGGCTTAAAGAGCGCTCAGCAACTGAACTGCTGCTTCTTGGTACAGCTATCATACTCATTTTCTTAATTGTTATGCGCTGGGGTTGGATACAGCAAGAAGTGAAGGAATCGTTTTCACGATTGTTTAGGATAGAGAATTAAAGAATACACCCACCTAAATGTGAAACAATTAGGTAAATGGTACGCACAATGTTGAAACAAAGCGCCACTTATTCGTCACAAAAAGTGTATATTTGTAAGTAACTACCAGACTACAAAAATATAAGTTCACATAAAATAATTAAAGATGAAAAAGAAAGTAGGAATTTTTTACGGCCCACTTGGTGGTAAAACTGAAACCGTAGCCCAAAGGCTTCACAAAGCATTTGGTGATAGTTTTTCAGATATCATCCCTATAAAGGAGTGCAAGGCTCATGATTTGGACAAGTACGAGAACATAATACTTGGCTGCTCAACCATTGGCAAGGAAACTTGGAATGCCGATCGCACAAAAGATGATTGGGATCTGTTCCGCCCCGAGATTGAAAAGATTAACTACTCTGGCAAAACCTTTGCTCTTTTTGGACTTGGCGACTCGGTAAAATATGCAGCCAACTTTGTTGATGCAATGGGAACCATTGCCAATATCATGATTGCTAAGGGAGCAAAAATCATAGGTCAAGTTCCTACTAGCGACTACAACTTTACCGATTCAGAAGCCGTTATAAACAATGAGTTTATTGGCTTACCCATCGACGAAGAATTTGAAGCTGAACTTACCGACAAAAGAATTGAAGAGTGGGTTAAAGTGCTTAAGGCACAATTTGCCTAATCAAAATCAGTATTTATTCTAAAAGGCTGCTCAAGTTGGGCAGCCTTTTTTATATTCAAGCAAACCCAAAATGCAGTTGTTATCAAAATTGACAATTTTAACCTTAAAATCATTCTAAATTTCAACTATTAGTAACAATCTGTTATTAAAAACCATTAAAATGCTTTTAATTTATCGAAATCTTTCATAAAATTGTCATTCGAAAAAAATTGCATAACTTGAATTAGGTAAGCAACATCGCAACACTATAATTAGATACTGTATTTCAGCAACATAATCAGAAGTTACGTATGAAATCTACCCCAATACCCTACGAGGTTGTAAAGCAAAAGATTGAAGCATCGGGACTGAAAAATGTTGGCCGTGCGACCATAAGAGAGATTGTGAGGCTTGTGAACGAGATTGAAGACGCTACTGGCCAGACATTTATACGAATGGAAATGGGCGTTCCAGGGTTGGAACCGGCTAAAGTTGGGATCGAAGCCGAAATTCAAGCCCTTAAGAGCGGTGTGGCGCAAAAGTACCCTATGATCGATGGGGTTCCCCATCTCAAGAAGGAAATTGCCCGGTTTGTAAAAAAGTTTATGAACATCGATGTTTATGAGAAATGTTGTATCCCAACTGTTGGATCGATGCAGGGTGGCATGGCCGCATTCCTTATCGCCAACCGTTGCTATGAGCAAAAGGATACGATACTGTTTATTGATCCCGGATTCCCTGTGCAAAAGCAACAGCTTCGAGTGCTAGGAATGAAGTACGAAACCTTTGACGTGTACAACTACCGAGGCGACAAGCTGAAAGAAAAACTCGAGAGTTACCTCAGCAAAGGGAATATCAGCACAATTTTATACTCCAACCCAAATAACCCATCGTGGATTTGCTTTTCCGATAAAGAGTTGCAGATCATTGGGAATCTGACGAATCAGTACGATACAGTTGTTATTGAGGATCTGGCGTATTTTGCCATGGATTTCCGCAAGGATCTATCAAAACCCGGAGAGCCACCCTATCAGGCAACCGTGGCCAATTATACCGACAACTGGTTAATGCTAATTTCCAGCTCAAAAGCTTTTAGCTACGCTGGCCAGCGAATTGGTAGCATGGTGATAAGCAACAAACTATTTAGCCGAAAATTCCCCGATCTTAAGCGTTTCTTCTCGTCCGATGAGTTTGGGTATGCCATGATCTACGGAGCTGTTTACTCCCTTTCATCGGGCACATCGCACTCGGCACAGTATGGCCTAGCGGCCATGCTAAAGGCAGCCAACGATGGTGAGTTTAACTTTGTTGAAGCTGTGAAAGTTTATGGCGAACGTGCTCAAACCATGAAAAAACTCTTTACCGACAATGGTTTTAAAATTGTGTACGATATGGATGAGGATAAACCTCTTGCCGATGGTTTCTATTTCACAATCTCCTACCCAGGCTTTACGGGTGAAGAGCTGATAGAGGAGCTGATTTACTACGGCATAAGCGCAATATCGCTTGCCATTACCGGGAGTGAGCGTACCGAGGGGTTAAGAGCCTGCGTTTCGCAAACACATCCCAACCAGTTTGGAGACCTGGAGTATAGGCTCAAAGCATTTAATCAGAATCATCCAGTTTAAAGCGAGTAAACCTTAGTTAACTAAAAATATCACAAGTAATCATACCTAACACACTTAACAATATGGCAAAAATAAAAGGAGCAGTAAAGGTGGATGTGGAAAAATGCAAAGGCTGTAACCTTTGCGTTGTGGCATGCCCCACCAATGTGCTAGCCCTAGCTCGCGAAGTGAACGGCAAAGGCTATAACTACGCCTACATGGCAAACCCCGATGCGTGCATCGGCTGTGCAAATTGCGGGCTTGTATGCCCCGATAGCGTTATTGAGGTTTACAAGGTTAAGGTTGAATCCGTGGCCTAACCCTATACATTATTTACTAAAAATACTATTCTAAAATGGCAGAATACAGACTTATGAAGGGGAACGAGGTTATTGCCGAGGCTGCTATCCGTTGCGGATGCGATGGATACTTTGGCTACCCTATCACCCCTCAGTCAGAAATTATGGAAACCCTCATGCTGCGCAAGCCATGGGAAGAAACCGGAATGGTGGTACTACAGGCCGAAAGCGAAGTTGCGGCAATTAACATGGTATACGGTGGTGCCGGTTGCGGAAAAAAGGTAATGACATCATCATCGAGCCCCGGTATTAGCTTGAAAATGGAAGGTATTACCTACATTGCTGGTGCTGAACTTCCTTGCTTAGTGGTTAACGTTGTTAGAGGAGGCCCCGGACTGGGTACAATTCAGCCCGCCCAAAGCGACTATTTTCAGGCTGTAAAGGGTGGTGGTCACGGCGATTACCATCTTGTCGTTTTAGCTCCCGCTTCAGTTCAGGAGATGAACGACTTTGTTGATCTAGGTTTCGAACTTGCTTTCAAGTATCGTAACCCCGTGATGATTCTTACCGATGGTGTTATTGGTCAGATGATGGAAAAAGTGAAACTTAGCGACTACAAGCCTCGCTGGACCGATGCTGAGATTAAGAAGATAAGCGGTACCTGGGCAACAACTGGTAAAACTGCCGATCGCGATTACCACACTATCACATCGTTAGAGCTTGATAGCTCTCGTCAGGAAATTTTCAACCATAAACTGGTAGAAAAGTACAAAACTATTGCCGAGAAAGAGGTTCGCTACGAAACCTTTAACTGCGAAGATGCAGAATACATCCTGGTAGCCTATGGCTCATCGAGTCGCATTTGCCAGAAAGCGGTAACGCTTTGTCGTGAGAAAGGTTTAAAGGTTGGCCTACTTCGCCCCATCACCCTGTACCCATACCCAACAAAGATTATTCAGGATATGGCAACCCGCGTAAAAGGATTCCTTGCCGTGGAGATGAGCGCAGGTCAGATGGTTGAAGATGTTAAACTTGCCGTGAACGGCAAGGTTCCCGTTGAGCATTTTGGACGCTTTGGCGGGATGATCCCCACACCCAACGAGGTGGTAAAAGCACTTGAAGAAAAAATTATTAACGCGAAGTAATCATGGCAGAAGTAAAAGATATTATTAAACCCGAAAATCTGGCTTACAAGAAGTCGAAGATTTTAACCGATAAGGTAATGCACTACTGTCCTGGTTGCAGCCACGGTGTGGTGCACAAGCTCATTGCTGAGGTAATTGAGGAGATGGACATCCAGGAGAAAACCATTGGTGTTTCACCTGTAGGTTGCTCTGTATTGGCCTACAACTACCTTAGCATCGATTGGCAACAAGCGGCACACGGAAGAGCTCCCGCACTGGCCACAGCCATATCGAGGTTAATGCCCGATAAGTACGTATTTTCCTATCAGGGAGATGGTGATCTAGCCTCCATTGGAACTGCCGAAATTATTCACGCCTGCAATAGAGGCGAGAATATTGTGGTAGTTTTCATCAACAACGGAATTTACGGAATGACTGGCGGTCAAATGGCGCCAACTACGCTAGAAGGAATGCCCACATCTACATCGCCCTACGGTAGAGATGTTAGCCTTGCCGGCCATCCACTTAAGATTACTGAACTAATAGCCCAGCTTCCCGGAACTACGTTCGTTACTCGTCAGGCAGTTCACACACCTGCTGCCGTGAAGAAGTGTAAGAAGGCTTTGCTAAAAGCTTTTGAGAATGTGGGTCAGAAAAAAGGAACCCAGTTTGTTGAGGTGGTTTCAACTTGTAGCTCCGGCTGGAAATTGACCCCTGTGAAGTCAAACGAGTGGATGGTGGAGAATATGTTCCCATTCTATCCTCTTGGCGATTTGAAAGGTTAATCAGTTAAAAAAATCGAAACAATGACAGAAGAAATTATAATTGCCGGATTTGGAGGACAAGGTGTTCTCTCAATGGGAAAAATTCTTGCCTACTCGGGAATCATGCAGGATCAAGAGGTATCGTGGATGCCCTCGTATGGCCCCGAGATGCGTGGTGGTACAGCCAACGTAACCGTTATTTTAAGCGATGAGCGTATCAGTTCCCCCATTCTTCAGGAGTTCGATACCGCAATTATCCTTAATCAGCAATCGCTCGATAAGTTCGAGAAATCGGTTAAGCCTGGCGGCGTTCTACTGTATGATCCTAACGGGATCACCCGTCATCCCGAGCGTAAGGATATTAAGGTGTTCAAGGTGGAGGCCGCCGAAGAGGCAACGCGTATGCAAAGCGCTAAAACTTTCAACATGATTGTTTTGGGAGCATTCCTAAAGCTTAAGCCTATTGTTAAGATGGAAAATGTGGAGAAAGGACTAGCCAAATCGCTACCCGAAAGGCATCATCATCTTATTCCAATGAATATTGACGCTATAAAAAAAGGGTTCGAAATTGTTAAAGAATGCTAGTTTGATGGTACACAGCATTTACCTAAAAAAGAATTGGGCGCCCGTTACAAGGCGCCCAATTTGTTTTGTATCACTACAAAAACTACAGTAGTCTTAGCCCAATTATGGCCATATCATCGCGCTGCGATGTTTTGGCCATATATGTGGATATTGAATTGCTCAGGATCTTGCCAATGGTTTTCATGGGTTGATCGACATGGCTTTGCAGTAGGGAGTAGAACCTGCTAGTGGTAAACTTCTTCCCAAACTCATTGTTCTGATCGGTGTACCCATCGCTAAAGAGGAATAGGGTATCGCCGGTAACCAGATCGACCAGCTGATTCTCGAAAACCTTATCGATATCGGGCAGAATTCCACCTATCGATTTTCGGTTTCCCTTCACAACTGTAATGCTGGTGGCTCCTTGGCGGTAATACGCCAAAGGTCTATTCGCCCCAGAGAATGTAATTAGGTATCTTTCAGGAGTTATCCTATCGATGGCGCAAATGGCAATATCCATCCCATCGAAATTTTCATTATCCTTTTGGTTTAAAACCCTGTTAAGCATTTTATTCAGTGTGGTAAGAATAACTGCAGGATCATAAATTCTACGTTCGTTCACAATCTCGCTAAGCATACGACTACCGATCATACTCATAAACGCGCCTGGAACACCATGCCCCGTGCAATCGGCTACCGCAACCAATAGCTTAGAGCTGTTATCTTCCTTTGGTATTTGGGCAAACCAGTAAAAATCGCCCGACACCACATCCTTCGGCTTAAAGAGGATAAAACTCTCGAAATACTCATCGAACTGTGCCTTTGAGGGCAAGATTGCCTTTTGAATGGTTTGAGCGTACTCTATGCTCGAATTAGTTTGCCTATTCTTAAAATCGAGTTCGTCCTTCTGCGATTCAATCTCCTCCTTTTGCTGAACTAACTCCTCATTCTTCATCAAAATATCGCGCTGCTGAAGCATGATCTCCTTGGTTCGCTCATCGATAAGCTTTTGCAATCGTAGATTTGATGATCGAAGCATACGCGTTTTTATCCAAACCGACATTATTACAATAACCACAACCAAGGCAATATATAATACATACATCACTGGATGGTTGTACCAAGGTCGAAGAATTCGAAAATCGTAAGAGATTACGGGGCTTTCAACATCAAAAACGCTTATGGCCTTCACTTTAAAAGTGTAATCGCCCGAAGGCAAATTGGTGTACTCTTTATGACTTGTATGAGTCCAATCGGACCAGCTGTCGTCGAAACCCTCAAGCATAAACGCAAACATCATCTTATCTTCCTGGCCATACAAGGGTGATGAGAAATGGAACCTGATGCTATTTTGGGTAAAAGGTATTCGGGGTATATCTTGCTTATTCTGAACCTCATCGATGCACGAATAGTATCCATCGGGGCAATTCTTATGAAATGCGCCACCAAAAAGCAAATTATTCTGACCACAGGTAATCTTCCTGATAAAAGCTTTAGGAACCTTAATTGCGGATATTCCTAGGGATGGGTCGAAGCGAAATAGGCCATCGGCACCAGCAATCCAAGTTACGCCATCGGGATCGGTTTCTACGCTGCTATAAATCATGCGCGGAAGTTCATTAAGCTCCGCAGGGAGGTTCAAGAAACTTCCATCAGTACGAACCTTGGAGCGATTAATGCTACGAATATGCGACTGGCTATACGTTTCGTACCACAAGTAATCCTCTTGATCTTTCAAAAAGATTTTGATCCCAAAGTTTCCTCCAGCAAACCAGCCTCCCAGCGACGAGTCGGGTATAAAGGCTTTGGATTGTTTATCGAATTGATACAAACCTATTGGACTTGATAATCGGAGTCTTCCTGCCAAATAAAATAGACGAGTATCCTCATCGAAGGGAGGAGAATGGATTATGGTTGAAAAAACCTCAAAATCATCAAATGTTAATAGGCGAGGATTGCTAACCTTTGCCCTAACAACTCCCTTATTCCGAATTACAAACCATAAGTTTTGCTCGTCATCCTCTTCGGCTCCCCATACCCTGCCGGTAATCCCTTCAAACCGGCCTAAGTAAACCCATTTCCCATTCTTATACTCGGCAACACCTAAACCATCGTAAAGCCCAATGAATAAAATGTTTTTGTGATATTTTGATTGGTAAACGTGAAATGCCGGTACAACTCCATTCTCAATCAAGTGCCCCTCATCACCATGTAGAGAATAAATACCAGTTCCGGTAGCAACTAGCACATTTTCTTCGCCGTTGGGAGTGGTTACACGCGATATATCCCACGACAAGTCTAATATTCCCTTTACCCGCTGAAATCCATTGCCAACAAGACGATATACTCCAGTATTTGAGCTAATGTAGAGATTCCCATTTCCTCTTCGTACCGATTGTAGAACTCCCTGTGGACCTAAATGGCTATCCCAAGTTGTTATGGGCGATTTAATGGTAGTATAGGAAATGCCATTATTCAAGGCTAACCAGAGATTCTCCTGATTATCGGCGGCAATATGCCAAACGGTCTCATCCTGTATCCCTTGATTTTTACCAATATACTGAATTACTTCGCCATCACTATTAATGATGGCCGCTCCTCCCCTATAAGTACCAAATGCAAACCTATTGTTAGCTAGAGCAACCCCACAGTAAACCCAATTATCCCTAAAAAACTTACTATCGTTTGTAGCAAATGACTTTATAACTCCCTGATTATTTGAGTTTCCTTCTTGAATATCGCCAATATGGTATAAGAAAAAACCATCGGATTGGGTTGCAATCAGAATTTGGCTATTGTTGTAGGGCAACATGGAGTAAATTCGTTGCTGGGCAAATCTTTCCCCGCCGGGAACAAGCACAAAAGTATCTTTTTCAAGAACGGTGAGTCCTACACCGGGTTGCACAGAGTAAATCTTATTGTGTACGTAATAGGTTCTATGAAAATATGTATTTGGATAAAAAACTTCAACATCGTAACCATTAACTCTTACGATGCAAGTATTTGAGCTAAAAACAACTCCTTGCGAAGTAGCGTAAACCTGGCGAACCAGCCCTATGGGCTTACAGAGCCCATTAAGAAGATGGTTAATAGAATTATAGCTTAGTGTACCTACCGAATCGGGAGCAAGGTAGCCCATCTGGTCCTGAGCGCCAACCCAAATCCTCCCCTGATCGTCAACATCGAGGCAACGGGCAACAGCACCAAAAATGGTGATCGTTCTCCAGTCGCTTCCATCAAATTCAAGAACTCCCGAATTGTTGGCAGCATAAATCAACCCTCTCTGATCCTGCACTACAGACCAGTTTTGGTAGTGCCCCGAGTACTCCCTGTATGTGAAGTTTTTGTAGGGTTGTCTACCCAGTTCAAACGATAAACTATTAAACTGAAAGACAATAAAGCAAAACAGAATAATTGTGAGTCTTTTCATGTATAGTTGTTAAAGGGTTCTTTTGTAAAACTTTAAGAACTTAAATGAAAATCTATCCTTTGAAAACTACAGCAAAATGCCAGAGTATGCTAACTGATACGATGAATAGCTAAAATTGTTTTAATCTACATGCTTGTATATAACATCTTGATTTTAAAAAACAAATGCTAAAAATTGTACCTAACAAGCTATTTTTAACAGTATAAAATAACTTTTGACCATGAAATGTAGTACCTTGCCTTCGCAAAAATGCATTTTCAAATGTTTTTGAAAATGCATGGTTTTTTCATTTTTGGTTGAACATTTTTCGTGTTTTTGGGAAAAGGAGGCTTTGGTTGGGCCTCCTTTTTTAATGCCTAAAGCTGACCTAGATACTTTGATATTTCTAGGAGTTGGGGTTGATAATCCTCAACATTTTTGCCAGAAAAAAAGACCAACTTGCTGCCGTTGGATTTAATAATGATCTGATTGTTTTCAATCATACGCTGTTCAATCAGTTCACGCTGTTCACTTTTCTGGAATATTACGTAAACAACCTCCACCTTATCGGCATTATCGGCTAGGGGAGCAATCCATATGCTGTAATTATCAATTCCATCAAATGTTTTCTCAAGTGTTGCATAGGCATTCTGAATGGCCAGCGGGCCATTTATTAACTTGATTTTTGATTTGTCGATAGCAAGGCTTTTTGATTCGAAAATGGTAGGTATCAAAAGGGGCTTAGCACGATGCTTTGCCACTATCTTCTTTGCTATTTGGGTGGCTAATTCCATGCTACGACTTGTTCCGTTATAGGCAATTACCGAAACATATAAGTTTCCATGAGCCACCTGAACCTGATAGGGGTTAATACAACTGTAAGTACCTGCTTTCCCCTCGGCCTTACATGAGAATTTTGAAATGCTATATATTCCAAAAGCCGCTTCGGGATTGGCCATTACATACACATCTACCTTAAAAGGTTCCGATTCCCAAACAAAATTTTGAGCCATCAGCTCTTTAAAACCGTACTCCAAGTAAATATCTGCCCCACCGTTGATGTAGCCCCAAAGAGAATTCTCCTCATAAACAGAAAAACGGGTTTCCTCCATCCCAACCAAATCGGAACGGGTGAGTTTAAGGTTTTCGGCAGTCTGCGCCAATACAATAAACGAATAAACTGAAAAAACTAAACTAAATAAAAGGCTTTTATACATTACTATTGTGATTTATGGTTTTTATGCTAATCTGCTCTTTCTCGCTTTCGCCTAGGCCGTAACTTTTTGCCAGCCGCATAAAGGTTTTACCACCCTCGGTATCTTGCTGTTGCACCCCCATCTCGATACGCTTGTTTATCACGATATCGTAACCAATACGGTCAACTGCCACTGGATCGGTTCCAAAAAGCATGGTGTAGTAAGGTAGAATAAACTGAGGATTAGCTCCTGGACCACCCTGATAGCATCCAACAATACCATCTACAATATTTAGCACCACCTTATCGCGAACGGGAGGAAAAGCGCAAACCTGAGCAACGGTTTCGTTCCACAACTCCTTATGTAACCTCGAAGTATTGGAAATTACGCCAAACCCAAGATTTTTAAGGCACAGGGTTACCGTTGCACCAGCGTTCTTTAGGATTGGAATATTAATCACCTTATCGAGTTCCTGCGTTAAAATTTTGGTAAAGAAAGAAAATTCCCCTGAATTTACCATGTATGGCATTGTGTAAGCATCGTATTCCATCTCGGTTTTTGCCCAGAAGTACCAATCCTTGTCAACTCTCGATTCGCTATAAAGTTTGCCATCAGAATCGTAAAATGACCCAACATTATCTTTGCACTCTGTTCCTACAATCCGAATTCCAGGGTACCTTTCGGGGGTAAAACCTGCCTCGTGTAGCTGAAATTCCCTGCGATCCCAAATTGTAATATTGCTCCGCGAAATCCCTGCCTCTTCAAGTTGCTCAATAACAGACTGAACCACCTCGTGTGAGGTTGACAACAGAGTTCCTCCGATTGGATTCAACTTTAGTCCAATACGTTCACCAGGTTTTACAAATTGCAACCAAGCCTCTCCTATACTTTCTGCCCCAGTGAGAGCAATTAATCCATCGCTAATCATCTGATAAACGGCATCTTTACTAATCTGCCGATCGACATACGATTCCTGGTTGTAAACCTTTACAACCGATGCTGGATATTTTCCGGGCATCGATCCCTCAATCTTAGGAAAGGATAATGCATCGTCGATATTGGTTTTGGGTTTCTCTGGCTGTGGATTTGTTGTGGCCGAAGCAATAGTTGACGAGAGAGGTAACATGGCGGCACCAATGCCGCCAGCGGTAAGAACTTTGAAAAAATCTCTTCTTCCAAATCCTTTCCTACTTTCCTTGTTTTCCATGGCAGTTTAGTGTAAGGTTTACAATTAGAATTGAAGCAATATTATCTTTTGATATTGTTGATATAAAAAGGTTTAGCAGTCATGGAATAAAAAATCCATCATTATTCTTATGATGGATTTTTCAATGAAGATATGATCTGAATTATGGGACTTTACATATCGAACGAATTTTGCATCAAGCCATCTAAAATCCTTGCGGCTTTCTCCTCGTCGCTTAAGTTTAAGAACTCTTTTCGTTTCTCCTCGGAGTGGGCATTGAGTTCAAACTCAATTTGGCGTTTAAGTTCAGCCACCTCGGCCTCCTTGCGATTGGTTAAAAAGTTACGTGCCACATTGGGGAACAGTTCCAGCAGTAACTCCTCCTCCTCGGTTGCAGCCAACTTTATACCTCCAAAATCTTCAAGAATAATTGGGTTATCCTGCGGCTTATAGCTACTCGAGTCGAAAGGTTCCTCAGTTCGAACTCCACAAATCTTTTCTCTAAAATCGGGGTCTATGGGAATAGGAGTGTCTCCATAAAGGCCTCTCACCAGATTTCGGAATTGTGTCGACAGATTTGAGTACATATCCTCATCCTTTTGCATTGAAACTACACTGTTAACCGCCTGTGCTCCCACTATTTGGCTGGTTGGCGTTACCAGTGGTGGACAACCAGCATCGATACGAACAAGCGGAACGGTTTCAAGCACTTTAGGAAGCAAATCATCCATTTTCATTTGCCTTAGCTGTGCGATCATGTTGGTATACATTCCCCCAGGAATTTCGGCATCGCGCACGCGGCTATCGGGAGCAATAAGATTAAACCAAGCTTCAATGGCCAGTGTAGCATCCAGCAGATCATCAAACTTGTTGGTCTGAGCGTAGATTATGGCATCGTCGAAAAGCTTATTAATCTCTGCGGGTAAATCGTCGGCAGTAATATCAAAATCTATGGGAAACTGATTGTAAGAATCAAACTCTACCAGCTCTTTCCGAATGGTTTTCAGCTCATTGTTGATTTTTACAACCGCATCGAGGTTAACGCCAGTATCCAAGCCCAACTTATCGGCAAAAATTTGAACTATCTCAAATGCAGGAGCAGCAGGGCCACCGGCTAGTGTAAGGATAGATGTATCAACAATATCAACCCCATTCACAATGGCCATTAGGGTCGATGCTAAACCGTAACCGGGGGTACAGTGAGTATGAAAATCGATGGGTAACTTAACCTCGGCTATTAACCTGCGGATGAGTTCGCCCGACACCTCAGGTGTAATTAAGCCAGCCATGTCCTTTATGGTAATCATGTCGGCGCCCATATTCTCAAGTTCCTTTGCTTTACAGATAAAGTAATCGATATTGAACACATCGGTGGGCAACTTCTTCCGCTTAATAAAGGCTAATGCCTTTTGTTTGGCTGTAAACTTTGGGTTCACGGTATAGCATACTGCGCAATCGGCCAATCCACCATTATCCTTCACGTACTGAATTGTCGATTTCATGTTACTGAGGTCGTTAAGGCAATCGAAAATTCGCATAATTCCGATTCCGCCCTTAACCGCCACGCGGTTAAAGCCTTCAATAACTGTTTCGGGGTATGGATCGTAACCGAACAAGTTACGCCCACGCGAAAGTGCCGTAAGCTTGCTTGCACTGCCAATGGCATCGCGAATTACCATAAGCCTATACCAGGGATCCTCGTTGAGATAGCGCATCACGCTATCGGGAACGGCACCACCCCACACCTCCATAGCATAAAAACCCGCCATACGATAGTATGGCAAAATACGCTCAACCTGAGCATTGCTCATACGGGTAGCCAACATCGACTGCTGGCCATCGCGAAGGGTTAGGTCGCGGATAAGCAACTTACCCTTGAACTGCATCTTTTGCCGTTCTTTGGCCTTCTCAACTCGACGTTCGGATTTAATTATTTCGTGCTCAGCCTTACGCTGATTATATAGGAAATCCTTGGCTACAGCAGGGAACAACTCCAGCAACAGGAACTCCTTATCGTCCTTGGCCAGCATAACGCTTCCAAACTCCTTGAGAACTGGATTATCGGGAGATCTGTACTTCGTGAGATCGTAGGGCGATTCCTCGCTAAAACCACAAATCTTCTTACGGAACTCACCCTCGATGGGTATTGGGGTTTGGCCGTATTCCCCTTTAACCAGATTAAAAAACTGGTTTGAAATATTGGTATAGAATGGCTTGCCTGCATTTTCATCGAGCACACAATTTACTGCCTGAGCACCAACAATCTGACTCGATGGCGTAACCAATGGTGGACAACCGGCATCGAGGCGCACAACAGGAACAACCTCGAGCACACGATTTAGGAGATTGTCGAGTCCAAGGGTTTTAAGCTGCGAGAGCATATTTGTGTACATTCCACCAGGAATCTCGGCATTCTTCACGCGCTCATCGGGCGCTGGGAAATTGAAATTGTGCTCAATGGCATGACATGCTGCAAGAAGTTCAACCTCCTTACCCTCCTGGGCAAATCGAATTGCATCGACAAAAAGAGAATCTACATTCTCAGGAAGATTATCCTTAGATATATCGAAATCGATTGGTATTTGCTTGTAACTATCTACATTAGCAAGGCTGTTTATCCTAATATCCTTAAGAATTCTGTTAAGTTGGGCTATAACTACAACATCACCATCGATAGTAATACCTAACTTTTTGCAAAACAGGTAAACAAGTTCGTACGAAGGACCCGCACTTCCACCCGAGAAATACAACAGGTTAGTATCTACTATATCGGCGCCATGAATTATGGCCATAAAGGTTGATGCCAAACCATATCCGGGTGTACAATGGGTATGAAAATCGACAGGAATGTTTAGGGTTTCTTTGAGCTTGGCAATTATTTTTGCGGTCTCAAGGGGCGATGCCAAACCAGCCATATCCTTTATGGTAATCATATCGGCGCCCATCTGTTCCAACTCTTTAGCCTTGGCAATAAAGTAGTCTACATCAAAAATCTTTTCGGGTAAGTTTTTAATGATAAGCTTAGCGCGCAGCTCCTCTTTTGCTGGCATTTTGGGATCGATGGTATAGCACACGGCACAATCGGCCAATCCTCCGGCATCCTTAACGTACTTTATGGTGGATTTTATGTTTTCAGTATCGTTTAGGCAGTCGAAAATACGCATTATGCTAATGCCCGATTTTACAGCATGGCTATTGAAACCCTCAATTACCGACTCGGGGTAGGGACTGTAACCAAACAGGTTGCGTCCCCGCGAAAGTGCAGTAAGCAGCGATGCCTCACCAATCTCCTTTTTAATAGACTCTAGCCTTGTCCAAGGGTTTTCGCCCAAAAAACGCATAATAGAATCGGGAACTGCACCGCCCCAAACCTCCATGGCATAAAAGCCTGCATTCCTAAAAAGGGGTAAAACCTTATCAACCTCAACCTGCTGCATGCGAGTGGCAAAAAGCGATTGCTGCCCATCGCGCAGGGTTAAATCGCGAATCTTCAGATGTCTGCTCATAGTAAACTAATAAGAAAAGGTGGTGTTTAAATACTATGTAAATGTACCCAAAGGTTGAACAAAAAGTTGCGATTTTTACAGTGATAATTTTAGGTTCTTCAACATGTTTGGATATTTGCAAAAAAAAGCCCCGGAATCGGGGCTTTATAAAATTGCTGTTTAATATCTAGTGTCTATGATATACTTTGCATACGATTCTCCAACCGTCATCGAATTTGTAGAGATACATGTAATCGGTAAAGATCGTTTTTTCGCCCCTTAGCAGTTCGAACTTAACCGAGGCAGTTCCTCCCGTGATATCAATATCTAAAAACTTAACATCGGTACGCTCCCTTTTCTGATCAGGATTGTTTGCCCTATTGGATTCAATTCGCTCAATCCAGTCGGCAATTGCAAAACGGGTAAGTTCTCCATTGGTATTGGATAGCATTTCAAAACTAGGATCAAATCCGGCTTTAATATCATCAATGCTACCATTGTTATGAATTCCCTCAACGTAGGCCTTGTTAATTACCTGTTTAACAGCCTCAACCTCGGGGTTAATTGGTTGGGCACATCCCCATAACAACAGCGAAAGAAATGCAACACAGAAAACGGATCTCATAAACTAGATATTTTTAGTTGGATACTGAGCCTCACGCTCCAAGGCTTGCTTTAGCCATTCGGGAACAACGGTTTCCATAAACACTTTTTTATTGGCGTTCAAGGTTTTCATATCAAGCCCAATTAGTTCCTGCGCTTTAGCTTTTGTTGAAATATCGGGCAAAGGAACTGGGCTAGAGTAACCCAGACTGGCCAATACTCTTGATATCTCAAGCCGAGCTTCTTGCGCTTTCTCCAAACCAAGGCCAATAACCCTTGCACTCTCGAAAGGTGCGTGGAAAGAGGCACCATGGCTGGCCGCCACGTAATCCCAACGCCACTGTGCTCCCCTAATTAGCTTAAGCGCTTTCTCCATCTGATTTTCCTTGGCGCCTTTGTCCCAGGCAAACTTGGCCTCGATATGAGCCTTAGCCAACACTTCCTCGAGCAGAGTTCGGGTTTGGTGCAGCGCATCCTGGCGTTGGTATACGTTCTGAACCATTTTTTCAGCCTCCTCCCGATGACAAACACCGCAGGTATTTGCAACATCATTTAGAGGGCTTTGGATATGATGGTTTGTGAATTTAACACCGCCCTGGCTCTTATAGGGCATATGGCAGTCGGCACACGAAACGCCGCGATCGTAGTGAACACCAAAACGGAAAATCTCATAATCGGGGTGCTGTGCTTTAATCATTGGAGCACGGCTAAGCTTATGTGTCCAATCCGAAAACTTGATTTCATCGTAATATGCTTCCATATTCTCCATGCTAAACCCTTTGTCCCAAGGGAAAGTTAGGTACTTTCCTTCGCCTTTAAAGTAGTACTCCACATGGCACTGGGCGCAGACCAGCGAGCGCATCTCCTGATGGGTGGCTTTTGCAACATCCTTGCCTTGGCGCTGGAATGCCTCAATAAGTCCTGGACGTGTGATTTGAAGCTGCATGGTTTTGGCATCATGACAATCGGCGCAGCCGATAGGATTAACCACCTCGGGGCCAAGAGCCGAAACGGTTGATGCGTAAAACTCCGCGACACCCATTTCCTTCATTAGTCTGGGAACATCGGGGCTTTTACATGTCCAGCAAGTTCCGGGTTGCGGGCCATCGCCCGCTTTCATTGGAGAACCAATTCGCAGTGTTTGCCTAACATCATCTATTGCATGCATATGCCCTCTACCTTGCCTATAGTCCATTGAGAAAGCATATCCAGCCCAAAGTACTACCAATTCGGGGTACTCGGTAAGCATATCAATTTTTTGTGCACCGTAATACTTGCTTTTGAAGGTAGTATCGGCAGTTTGCTTGTAGGTTTCGTACTGACGGGGAAAATTCATGCCCCAAACCTCGAGCCTTGGCTCCCACTGTTCATGCTCAACCTGTGGGGTGTAGGCAAAAATGGCTTCGGCTCGTCGTTCAACTATCGACGATGCAAGCAATCCCAGTAAAAAAACGATTACCATAGTGCCAAAAAAGAAGACCCAACCTAACCAGGGTTTTTCTTTAATCAATTCTCCAATTGGTTTCATGTGTTTATGTTTTAGGTTTACTATGTTGTTTTATCGCTAATTCTCCATTATTTTTTTTAGCCAAGCAGGAACTGGGCTCTCGAGAAGCGGGACAAGAGCATAAGGAGTTGTAGATAATCCCTTTACCCTTCCGTGTGGTGCTTCGCGATGGCATTCCCAGCACTTACGTTCTTTCCGCAGGTCATTTTGGGTGTATTCGGGTCGCATCATGCGCGTGTCGGAAATCACATTAGAATGGCAACGAATACAATTATTTTGAACCGCTTCGGCACCTGCCTCTTTAATCTGTATAACTTGTGGTTCAGCCCTAAGGGTAAAAATAGTGGCATGCCTTAAACCATCCATTGCTTTAAAGTAGTAGTGATTTACCATATTATTATGGGGCACGTGACAATCGTTACAGTTGGTGTACTCGCGATGAGCGCTATGCGCCCAAGTTGAGTACTGTGGAGCCATAATATGGCAGTTAATACATGTTTGGGGGCTATCGGACAGGTATGATGGAGCTTTGGAAATGTGAAACGAGAAAGCACCAAGTCCAAAGAAAATTCCTAGCAGAAGAATTACGGGTAACTTCCACCTATCCGGAGGGATAAAGATGCGAATGAACTTTTGCATAGCTAAACTTTTAAGGTTTAGGAATTGTAATGCAATTTAGGAAGAATTAATTATCGGAACAACTCCATATTGTCCAAAAAGTAAGAAACACGGGCAATTTAGAAAGATTCTACCTGACAGGTAAAGCCAAAAAAAGGGGTCAAAAATGACCCCTAAATCCTTTGGAAGAATTGAAAAACTGTTAACTACCAACTTGAATATCTCCGAGGGTATTGTTGGAAAACGTATTATTAACATTATTCCAACTGCTGTTATAAAGAAAAACACCATATCCACTGGAATTTCTAATAGTGCAATTCTCAATAGTAATACCATTAACATGAGTAAGGGTGATATTAGCACGATCGTTGTCCTTACCAGCATACTCCACAGTACAATACTTAAGCAGGGTATTTGCAGTAGTGTTTTCGGCAAAGAATAGACCAGCCCATGCACCGGGCGCTGGAGTAGCAGCGGCAGAGGAAAACACGATAGGCTCTGCTTCAGTTCCCACAGCAGTAAGAGTTGTGCTATTGGTTCCGCCAAACTCGAGCCATGCACTAGCCATAAATTTCAGAGCAGTACCTGCTTGTATGGTAATGTCCTTGTCCACATAAATTCCACCCTCAATGTAGTATGGAACTGCTTGTTTTACCCATGTCTCTGCAGTATTATCGGTTATATTTCCACTTCTAACCAAAATTCCGTAACCGGGGTCGCATGTAATGCTATTATTCTCCCCAACTGAGCTAAGACCGATGCACTCTATCTCAATGGCATGTCCGCCCACATTGCTTATGCTGTTGCCAGTAAAGGAAACAAAACCCTCGTGGCAATAAATGCCGTACTTCTTGGCATTTGTAATGGTGCAGTTGTTGATGCTAATTTTCCGGTTAACGTTTAGAGCATGGTAATTACTCTCACCTGCATAATTCACTTCACAATACGACATAGAGCTGTTTGATAGCACATGATCCTCGAACCAAAGGCCTTGCCAAGCGCCGGCTGCAGGAGTGCTAGAGTAAGAGGTAAATATAATGGGGTTTTCGGCAGTACCATTGGCTGTTAGAGTCATGTTTTCGCTACCTCCAAACGAAAGCCATGTTCCCGATTTAAATTTAATGGTTGTGCCCGGTTCAATAGTTAAGTTGGCATCAATGTAAATACCATACTCAATTACATATACCTTGGAGCTCACCCAAGTTGTTGGTGTTGTGATGTTCTCGCTAACAATAACTACATCACCCTCATCTTCGGTGTTAAGTAAATCGCATGAGTTTAGCGATACCGCCACCAAAAAGGCCAGCGCAAATTGAAGTTTTCTCATAATCTTTAGTATTAAGTTTTTAGGTTACATGAAACTGAAAAGTTAATCGACAGTTATCAAAAAATGAGCCAAAGTTTGTTTATCAAAACAGAGAATATGTCTAAACACCTTTAATATTTTTAGGGGGGAACAAATAGCTAAGCAACTCGACTAAGGCAGCCACCACACAGTAGATAACTAACTTAATTATAGACATTATGGAGAGGATAAAAATTAATTGTAACATGGTACTGAATCAAAAATAATGAATTTTAACGAAGAACTCTAGCAAGGGTTTTGGGTTGAATTACTATATTTACCCAAAGATTAAACAAAGTGACTGAATAATCAACAGCCATAAAAAACTGATAGCGAAATGAGGAAAGAGGTAGAGGTAATTTGCGAAAACACAAATCAGCGAAAAAAATTAAAGCCAGGATTAAACTTGCTAGAAGTATCAAAGGCATTTAACCTTGAACTAAAACACCCTATTTTGGGCGCCATGATTAACAACGAACTCAAAGAACTCGATTACGAGGTATATAGCCCAAAAAGCATTAGGTTTATCGATATTACTCACCCCGCGGGCATGCGGATGTACCAGCGAAGCCTATTCTTTGTGCTTCAAAAAGCGGTGAGCGATGTTATACCTGGTGCCCGTGTGCAAATTGAGCATTCGGTATCCAAAGGGTTTTACTGTGAGATTGAGGGAATAGACGAGTCAATAGAATACCCCTTAATATTTAGTATTGGCGACAGGATGAGGGAGATTATTGCCGAAAACCTTCCTATTAGGCGCGATAAGGTTCTCACAAAGGATGTTGCTGAGATGTTTAGGAACAAAGGTCAGATAGAAAAGGCTAGTCTGTTCGAAACCCGTGGCACCATGTACACCTCGGTTTACTACATTAACAACACTGCCGACTACTTCTATGGCTGTCTTGTTCCATCAACCGGTTACCTATCTGTATTCGACCTGGTAAAATACTATCAGGGCATGCTGCTAATGGTTCCCAAACGCAGCAACCCAAAGGAGATGGAGGATATTGTTATTCAGAACAAGATGTTCGACATTTTTCAGGAGTATAAGGAGTGGGTCGAAATTTTGGGAGTCAGCACCGTTGCAGCTATCAACAAGCAGGTGCAGCAGGGGAACTCGAGCGAGCTGATAAAAATCTCCGAAGCCCTTCACGAGCGGAAAGTAGTACAAATTGCTGATCAAATCTACAGCAAAAGAGATAAGGTACGCATTGTGATGATATCGGGCCCCTCATCGTCGGGGAAAACCACATTTGCCAAAAGGATTGCCATTCAGCTTAAAGTATCGGGGCTTACCCCTCACACCATCTCGCTCGACAACTACTTTGTAGATCGTGAACATACGCCCCTCGACGAGCACGGCGAATACGACTTTGAATCGTTAGGGGCTCTCGATATCGATACCTTTAACAAGAACCTTCTCGATTTACTTGCCGGTAAGAAAGTGGATCTGCCCAAGTTCTCGTTCGAAACGGGCAAAAGGTTTTACGATGGAACTAGCTTGCAAATTGAGGATAACGGAATTATTATTATTGAGGGTATCCACGCGCTTAATCCCAACCTAACCCCACTTATCGAATCGGATAAGAAATTCCTTATCTACATCTCAGCCCTTACCTCGTTATCGATTGATGGTACTAATAGGATCCCAACTACCGACAACCGGCTAATCCGGAGGATTATCCGCGACTACAAGTACCGAGGTTACAGCGCACTCGATACCATTTCGCGCTGGGAAAGCGTTAGGCGCGGCGAGGATCACAACATTTTCCCATACCAGGAAGAAGCCGATGTAATGTTTAATTCGGCTCTGCTATACGAATTTGGAATTCTAAAAACCTATGCCGAGCCTATTCTCCGGGAAGTACCCATGAACGTTCCCGAATACGCCGAAGCCCGAAGACTAATGAAATTTCTTAGCTTCTTTGCCCGAATCCAAGCCGATGAAATTCCACCCACATCAATTTTAAGAGAGTTTCTTGGGGGCAGTACATTCTCATACAAGTAACCAAAAGGCTTGAATTAGGGTTATTACTTATTGAATAATCAATAAAACTGTAAAAAGTGTTGGTATTGTTGCTTTCCAGTAACAACGAACCAACACTTTTTCTTTTTCATTTTATTATGAGGAAGTATTTTTAGTTATTGCACTGTATTTCTGATTTTTAAATATGTATTCGAATCAAAACCCAGCAAAATTTGAAGAACAAAATACATGTATTGGCAACGAAAAAGTTTTGAACATATTTAAAAAATAATCAACAGGGCACAATATTTACGGCGGTTTGTTAGCTTTGTAACGGTTTTATTTGCTAATATTGTAAACGAATACCTAGCTTTAGGTATCACTATAACAAAAAAAGCGCAACCATTATGGTTAAGTTTATAGTTATTCTAATTAACATGGTAGGGGTAATTCTCGCCAACATTTTCTTTCCAAGCGACGTTACCCTGCAGCTTAGAGCGCCCAACGAGGTAACAGCAGGTGCCGAATTCGACATTGAGGTTACCCTTCGCAAACGAGGCGCTGAGAGTTTTGCCCGCTTCAACCAGGAACTTCCCCGAGGACTAACCGCTCGGGTTATCGATAACCAGAATGCCAACTTTGCATTTGAGGATCAGAGCATAAAATTTATCTGGCTTCGATTACCCGCCGACGATGAGATTAAAATTACCTATAAGATTAAGGTAGACGAGCGCCTTAAGGGCTCGTTTAGCCTCGATGGCCTATTCTCGTATATCGACGGAAACGACCGCAAGTCGATTAAGCTCGACGCCAAACAGATTACCATTCGGCCATCAGCCACAATAAATCCGAATTTAATTGTTGATATTTCGGAATTCCAGCAGATGTTACCCTACCAGCCCCCGGTATCGTTGCTGGCTAGCAATGTTCGCTGCATTAGGCAAACACCCCTTTTCACCGGCGAAGGGAACGACATGCTGGTTAACATTTTGGTTAGCCGAGGCTCGGCCGACAAGTTTGCCAAAATTGAGGAGGACATACCAAATGGTTACATCGCCGAGGCCGTTTCGACCCGAGACGCCATCTTCACCTTTAAGGATCAAAAGGCCAAATTCTTATGGATGAACCTTCCCCCCGAACCCCGTTTTGTGGTTAACTATAGGCTTAGTCCAAAAGATGGTAGAGGAACCACCGAGTTACCACTAAAAGGTACTTTTTCCTTTATCCTCAACGAGGTAACTCAAGTTATAGACATAACGCAGCAGAATGTAGACCTAACTAATCTCGACCCACGACATCTAGATGGAATTATCGCATCGGCACCATCGCCAAAGTTTATTCCGCCCACACAGGTGGCCGGAACTCCTACTAGCACATCGTACACAGAAGCTGATGGAGGTCGCGAAATTCCTGTGCAACTCCAGAAAATTGACGAGAAGCGCCCCCGTGCTCAGCAACCCAAAGTTGAACTTGACATGTCGTACTTGCTGGAACCCGAAGAGGGCGTTTACTATAGGGTACAACTTGCCGCTGGGCATAAACCAGTTGATATTAAGCGATACTTCCGTAGGCTAAACATAACCGAGGATGTACGCACCGAGCGGCACGAAGGATGGTATAAGTACTCCATTGGCTCGTTCCCCGAGTACAAGATTGCACGCGATCGCAGAAACGACATTTGGTCAACCACTCCCATCGAAGATGCGTTTGTGGCAGCCTACAACAATGGCGTAAGAATTACCGTGCAGGAAGCCCTGATGATTACAAATCAACAGTGGTATAGGTAACTATATCACTTCTATAAGATTGAGAATGATTACAAGAAAGTTCATACTCTTCTGTATTAGCCTAGTAACTCTGATAATCCTTGCTCCTGCAGCGTTTGCACAGGATGAGGACGAAGATTACTACACAGGCCTCCTTACCAAAGAGGTAGAAGTGGAAAACCCCGTGTACAAACCCGTGATTTCACTGGTAACGGGAATTATCCATTTTTTGGGCGATGTTAAAAACCCGGGTTTCAACCCCCTGTCGGGCGAAATGGCCTATAAGTTTAACATATCCACCCTGTTTGGGAACAAGAATTACTACAAGCTCAACTTTTTCTTCCTCTACGGCAACATGCAGGGTCACGATTTTGATTTCTCCCGGCAAATGCAGAGCGATGTAAGCAAGCTCAAACTCGACGACAACCTTTTACCAATATTCTACAACTCATCGTTCCGAACTGAATTTTTCGAGTTTGGAATAAGCGTGGAGTATGGATTCGGGCACCTTTTTGGGAAATCGAAACGCTTCCGACCATTCTTCTCCGTTGGAGTCTCCCCCTTGCAAATTGGTCGGTTCCAATCCGATTTAACCAACAACAATGGTGATTACTACCACTTCTGGGACGATGGAACCATTAGGAATATTGCCGCAACCGACCCCAACGCTTTTAACGCCAACATCATCGGCTTTAATCGCAACTATAACGCCGATATTGCAAAAAACGATTTTCACGAGTTGGAAAAGTACTCGCAAACGGCTGTAGTAGTACCCATTGAGTTTGGTTTCGACTTTTACCTCTCGTACCGGATTAACCTGAGGGTTGCCACATCGCTTCACTACACCTTTACCGATTTGCTCGATAATTTTAACGAGAAGGTTGCCGCCAAGTACAACATCCCCGGTAATTTTAAGGGCAACGATATGTTCATGTTCACCAACTTCTCTCTCAACTTCGACCTGTTCTCCGATCCAGAGATGATTAAGGTAGATCTGCTCTTTGCCGAGCTCGAGGATGTTGACTACGAAGTGATGTTTGCCGACCAGGATATGGATGGGGTTTTCGACCGCCTTGATGAGTGCCCCGATACCCCCGTTGCGGTGCCGGTAGACTCCCTAGGCTGCCCCTTTGATACGGATGGGGATGGAATCTCCGATTTTATGGACGATGAGGCGAATACTCCCTTAGGCGCTATTGTAGACGAGCGAGGAGTTCAAGTTTCGGCCGATGTGCTAGCGCAGATGTTCGAGAACCCCACAGCTGTTCGCCGCGAGGATGCCCAAATGATCCCTGTTGCCCCCATTTGGACCCGCAGCATTACCTTTACCCCTGGTGTAATTCCAGAGAAATTCAGGGAGGTCGATAAGGATGGCGACGGCTACGTCTCGTTCCAGGAGTTGATGAAAGCCATAGAAGCATTCTTTGATGGATCGCTGAGCATGAGCGTTGAGGATATTTACAAGCTGAACAGCTTCTTCTTCTCGCAGTAACAGAAATAACAAGCATAAAAAAGGCCGAGTAAAATCGGCCTTTTGCATTTTAGTTCTCCCTGTAAATATGTCGATGTAAGAACTTGGCCGTGTAGCCCTGCTTACTCAGAATTAGCTCCTCGGGTGTTCCGGTGTAAATAATATTTCCGCCCTTTGCTCCGCCTTCGGGCCCAAGATCGATAATATGATCGGCAACCTTGATTACATCCATATTATGTTCAATCACTATTACGGTATTGCCTTTATCGACTAACCGATTAAGGACATCAAGAAGTACCCGAACGTCCTCAAAGTGGAGGCCTGTTGTAGGCTCGTCCAGGATGTAAAGTGTTTGCCCGGTATCGCGCTTGGCCAGCTCCGAGGCCAACTTTACCCGCTGGCTCTCCCCACCCGAGAGGGTGGTTGACTGTTGTCCAAGTGTAACATATCCCAGACCAACATCCTGAAGAGTTTTTATTTTCTGATAAATTGAGGGTATGTTGCTAAAAAACTCAACGGCCTGGTTAATGGTCATATTAAGCACTTCGCTAATGTTTTTACCCTTGTACTTAACCTCCAGGGTTTCCCTATTATATCGATGTCCGTTACACCCCTTACAGGAGACATACACATCGGGCAAGAAATTCATCTCTATGGTTTGAACTCCGGCACCTTTACAAACCTCGCATCTGCCTCCCTTCACGTTGAAGGAGAAGCGCCCAGCCTTGTACCCACGGATTTTAGCCTCGGGCGTGAGCTCAAAAAGTTTTCGGATATCGGTAAAAACGCCAGTGTAAGTGGCAGGGTTTGAGCGTGGTGTTCGGCCAATAGGAGCCTGACTCACCTCAACAATCTTATCGATATGCTCAAGCCCGCTAAGGGCTTCGAATGGGAGCGGCTCATCGAGCGCCCGATACAGCTTTTTGCTGATGGCGGGCTGTAGCGTTTCGTTAATTAGGGTTGATTTTCCGCTACCCGATACGCCTGTTACGCAAATAAATTTACCCAATGGTATCTCAACGCTAACCTTTTTAAGGTTGTTGCCTTGAGCTCCAATGAGATTTATGCTTAGTCCATTTCCCTTTCGTCGTTGGGCAGGTATGGGAATTTCAAGAGTATGATTTAGATATTTAGCCGTAAGCGATTGCGAGTTGGAGATATCTGAAGGGGTTCCCTGGGCAACAATTTTCCCTCCCAAGCGCCCAGCGTGTGGCCCCATATCCACCACGTGATCGGCCGAGAGGATCATCTCCTCGTCGTGCTCAACCACTATAACGGAGTTTCCTGTATCGCGGAGCTGTTGCAACGACTCAATAAGCCTTATATTGTCGCGCTGATGAAGCCCAATGCTGGGCTCATCGAGTATATACAGCACATTAACCAGCTTGGATCCAATTTGTGTGGCAAGCCGAATGCGTTGACTCTCACCCCCGGATAGCGAAGCAGCATTCCGGTTTAAGGAGAGGTAGCCCAATCCCACATCGAGCAAGAATCCTACCCGCTCGCGGATTTCCTTTAGAATTTCAGTAGCAATAGCCTGCTGCCTAGAATTTAGCCTATTCTCCAGCCCATTGAGCCACTGGGCAAGATTTTCGATATCCATATTGGAAACCTCGGAGATACTCAACCCATCTATCTTAAACCAGTTTACCTCAGGTTTAAGTCGGGTGCCGTTGCAGCTAGGGCAAACCACATGCAGAATAAACTGCTGTGCCCACTTGGGGCCGCGCCCGTTCATCTCGTCGTTATTGTGGTAGTTATGGATATAGCTCAGCACCCCCTCGAAGCTGAGAAAGTAATTTGTTCTTACACCCAGCTCGGCATTCTTTAGTGTAAACTGCTCCTCCGATCCGTAGAGGATTACGTTCATGGCCTCCTCGGGAATATCCTCAATGGGATCGTTAACTGTAAACCCGTACTTGGCGGCAATGGCCTCGAGCTGCCAAAAAATCAAGCTGCTCTTGTAAGGGTCTAGCGGTTGAATTCCACCTTTCTTTATACTTAGCTTTGGATCGGGAATTATACGATTGATATCGGCCTCGGCAATTGTACCCAAACCGTTGCACTTGGGACATGCGCCCTTGGGCGAGTTAAACGAGAATGTATGGGGTGCGGGCTCCTCGTATGCAATACCTGAAGTTGGGCACATAAGGTTGCGACTATAAAACCGCGTTGCGTTAGCCTCCATATCAAGAACCATTATGGTTCCCTTTCCCTGGCTCATTGCGGTTGCAACCGAGGTAGAAAGGCGTTTTGAATCGCCATCACTAACCTTAATCTTATCAACTAAGAGTTCAATAAAGTGGGTTTTATACCGATCGAGTTTCATCGCAGGGCGTAACTCGGTAATCTCCCCGTTAATGCGAGCATGCAGATATCCCTTTTTTCGCAGCTGCTCAAACAGCTCGCGGTAGTGCCCCTTGCGCCCCTTGACAATGGGAGCCAGAATACCTATCTTCTTAGCCTCGAAATTCTGAGTGATAAGTTTTACTATCTGATCATCGGTATACCTAACCATCTCCTCCCCCGTGGTCATGGAGTAGGCAATGGAAGCCCGGGCGTAGAGAAGTCGCAGAAAATCGTAGATTTCGGTAACAGTTCCCACGGTTGACCGCGGATTACGATTGGTGGTTTTTTGCTCGATGGAAATAACCGGGCTTAAGCCCGTTATCTTGTCCACATCGGGGCGCTCCATGGCTCCCATAAACTGTCGTGCATACGCCGATAGGGTTTCGATATACCGTCGCTGCCCTTCGGCATAAATAGTATCGAATGCCAAGGATGATTTGCCACTTCCGCTAAGTCCGGTTATTACCGTTAACTTATTGCGGGGAATGGTAACATCGATATTTTTTAGGTTGTGCACCCTTGCGCCCTGGACGCTTATTTCGAGTGCTTCACCTTTGAGTGGCTTCATAATTAGTGTAAGAATAAAACGTAGAGCATAACAACCTCCATTGGGTCTGGTTCAATCACAGAGAGCAAACAACCAAAAACTTAGTAAGCCGATTCCCTAAAACCGGGCTCGGGAATTTTGATTGTATAGGTTTTTCGGCTCTTATTGGTCAAATAGTTTTCCCTTAACCAGGGGTTGTGAAACTTCAGCATCTTGTAGCTGGTGTTGAAATGGGCAGCAAACTGGGCAAAGCTTGTTACAGCGGAGTCGATTTGAACCTCGTAATATTTCAATGGAGGATACAAATCTCCCGATTCCATGAAAAATCCATATTGTCCTGGGTTTTCAAAAATTGCCTTCAGGGCAAGTATACGAAACACGTAGCGGCCTGTTTCCTCGCCCAGCACCATATCGTAGTAATCGGTATTTCCCTGACGCTCCATTTGCCGGTTAATCCCATTACGACCAAAGTTGTATGAGGCGGCAGCCATGGTCCAATTCCCATAATGGTTGTAACTTTTGATCAAAAAGTCGCAAGCCGCAAAGGTCGATTTCTCGATATGGTAGCGCTCGTCAACCTCCTTATTGATCTCCAACTTGAGCTCTTTGCCAGTTCCCTCGAGGATCTGCCAGAATCCCACGGCCTGCGATGGCGAAACGGTCTGGGTAAGCGCGCTCTCGGCTACAGCCAGGTACTTAAAATCGTCGGGAATACCCATCTCCCGAAGTATTGGCTCAATAATGGGAAAATATCGATTAGCCCGTTTAAGAAGCAGAACAGTTTGCGAGTGCCAGTAGGTGTTAACCTGCAGCTCTCGATCGAGGCTCTCTCGCACATCAAAAAGGTGAATTGGTACTGTTTCGCCTGCAAAAGATATGGATTTAGGTAATGGAACCTGATAAACGGGATTCTGCATGCGAAGTGAGTCGGGCCTTCCAATTAAACCGTTGTACGACGAGCAACCTGCCTTGCCGGGTAAGAATAGGGCAAAGCCAATTGTTATAATAAAAATCATTGAAATACTTATGATAAACAATCTTTTAAACGAGATATGACCAGTTGACATGGCAAGTAGTTTCTTAATTAGTAATCTTATAAATGAACCGTTATCTTAAAAAGTTTCCTCTCTCCTTATAAATACGCATAAAATTCTCCACGGATCTATCGTAATTACTCTCTAAATCATTGGGAAAATAGCAGGCCGGAAGTTGTCCCATTCGCCTATGGTAGGCTATGCAATCGCAGCAAACGCCCTTACGAGAGCAGGGATACGAACAGTTGCAATGGTTAAGGTTTTGTTCTTTCTTACAGTCCATTATTGCAAATTTTGACGACCTGCAAAAGTACCAAATCGAACAGGTATTTCCTAACATTATTATGAATTCAACCTAAAAGATAAACACATAGACACAGACCTACAGGCAAACAGGGATACTGAGGGGCAGAGAAACCGACCAGCCAATGCACAGAGTTTTTCGATTGGTTTTGCACGCCACTGGCGCGGCAATACATCAGACAGGTTGATGATTGGTAAAAAAAATATCCAATGCTTGTAACGAGTTTATCTACTGAATCTCCTTAATAACCTCCTTTGCCCATCGATGATCGGGGTTAACCTTTAGGGCATTGTTCAGATGAGTTAGAGCCAGCTGCTTATTGTTTCGGTTTTTCTCAATTAACCCTAAATAGTAGTATGCATCGGCAATGGATCGATCGGATTTGTCGTTACTTTCGTTTATATAACGGTTCAAATAGTCAATCGCTTTACCCCTATCGGCATTCTCGGCAGTGGCCAAAACCCTACCTGCCTGAAGCAGCAGGTTACGATTTTCGGGAAACTTGGCCATGGCCAACTCGTATGTTTCAAGTGCCTTAAGGGGTTTCGACTGCCCCTGGTAGAACTGCGCCAACGAGTAGTAGTACCGGGCACTATCGGGGGCAAGCGTAATGGATTTTCTGTAGTACTCCTCCGACCTGGCAAAATCCTTATCCAGCTGGTAAATTAGTGCCTGTGCCATATGTCCCTCGGCCTTGTTTCGCTTCATTATTGACTCGGCCAAAGCAGTTGCCTTATCGGAGCTGCCACCCATAATGCCTGGAGCCTGTTTATAGAAACCAATCAGAATAAGGGATGAGTTCATATCGTTAGGGTTTAACCTTACGGCCTCCTCCAAATGCGAACGCAGCTTGCTGGCCAGCGAAGCCTGTTTAATCATGCTTGCATTGGAAATCATCCGCATAATAACATTGGACATGGCCACATGGTATTTAGCCACATTGCCGTTGGCCGCTATGGCTTGCTTAAGGTACTCCTCGGCCTTGCTGTAATCCTGTTTGTGGAAGGAAATCTGCCCCATATGATATCGGCTCTCGGCAAACTGTGGGCTACCGCTTTTAACGGTGCTATATATGGCAAATGCCTCATCGTACTTCTTTTCTTTGTAAAGTTTATTCGCCTGCGCAATATTCTGCGAAAAGGATAAAAGACTAAACGCCATGAATGCAATAAGAAACACTATTTTTCGGATACTCATAGGAAAGAGTTTTATGCAATTCTAGATAAAAGGTAAATCCAGAGCGAATATAAAACTTTATGGGTTGCAATCCATTGAGATAAGGATTTTTAATACAATTTAGGAGTCATAGTTCTCGATGGGTCTATGCATAAACTTTGATTTATTGATTAAACATAGGTAAGTTTTCCCACTTGACACAGCTTATTGAAAGACCCAAACTCCACTGCTATAATACCCATTCCCCCGACCAAAATGCCCATCCTAACTGACACCATGTCCATTCCAACAACCAAAATGCCATTTTCCCAACGCACAATCGCATTTTCCCGACAAAGCCAGCACACATGGGTTGATTAGAGCCATCGAATTAGATCCTGGGGAGCAAGGTCTTTAGTGCCTCGCCTACGATTTCCCTATACGATCGGCCAATGGGGATAGATTTACCCGCAATCTCGATGCTATAGCTTGTGAAAACTGTAATATGCTTTACGTTTACCAAAAACGACCGATGAACGCGGATAATATCGGGTGAATCTTTCAGCTGCTCCTGCAACGCCGAGAGCCTGAGGTAACAGACCAAACGTTGGTTAAGGGTGTGAACCCTCACGTAATCATCGAGACTCTCGATAAAAAGAATATCGGCAATATTTACCCTGTAATTTTTCTTATCGGACTTAAATACAATACTCCCAGCATCAGCCAAAAAGGAGTTTCTGGTTGTTGATGAACTCTGATCGAGAAATTTACTGATCGCCTTTAGAAATCTGTCGAAGGGTATAGGTTTAACCAGGTAATCGAGGGCGTTCACCTCAAAGGCATCGGCAGCAAAGCTCCTGAAGGCTGTTGTAAATATCAGTTTTGGGGGATTATGAATGGATTTATAGAATTCAAGCCCATTGATACCCGGCATTTGAATATCGAGGAAAAGCAGATCGACCTTTTGCTCACGAAATATCCCCAGTGCATCAAGGGCATTGGTAAATGTGGCAGCCACCACAAAACCATCGAGCCGGTTGAGGTAGTTCTCGATCACCTTAATAGCGATGGGCTCATCGTCAATAATTACGCATCGGTATTTGCCGGCTGGGTTCATTGCTGGTAATTTAAATCGATTTGAAGTGAAGCAGTAAAAACCTCATCACACCTGCTCACGTTAAGGGTATGCCTACTGGGGTAAAGAAGGTTTAACCGCTCCCTGAGGTTCAGCAACCCAATTCCAGGATTAGCTGAGTTACTTTTTTTAAAGTTATTACGCACCACAAAGTTCAACATACTTGAAGTGATGCTAAGGCTTACCGAGATATGACTAACCCCACTATTGCGGTAAACACCGTGCTTGAATGCATTCTCTACTAAAACAAAAAGCAGCAACGGGGCAATAAGAATATCCTGAGGGGTTTTCGGAAAATCGAGTTCGAGCCTTAGCCTTGCGTCGTGACGGATGGATTCCAGATCAACATAATTCTGAATGAAATCAACCTCTTTACTTAACGAAATTTTTTCTTGGTTGCACTCATATAGCATATAGTCGAGTAGCGACGATAGTTTCAGAATTACTTCGGGGGTTTGACCCGATTTTTCCATCCAAAGACCATAAAGGTTATTGAGCATATTAAAGAGGAAATGCGGATGAAGCTGTCCCTGCAGTAATTGCAACCGTGCTTCCTGAAGCTTCAGGTCGGTCTCGGTTTTCTGGCGGGCAATCCTATCGCGTTCCTGTTGCCGGGCAAACGTTTCCTTGATAAAGTGTACGAACGTGGCAAAGAGGATAACGAGATAACTTCCTGAAACCAGCAGTATAAGGTCGCTAACCGTAGGTAAAGCTATTCCCGTTTGGGTTTTCAGGGTGAACCATATGATTGCGATGATGCAGCTCAAGTTTACCCAAATCGATGCAATAAAGGTTGCCAGCACAAGGTAACCAAACAGGAAATGTCGACCGGTAAACAGATACTTGGGGACCAAGAACTGATTAATAAACTGCGTAAGGCCAAAACTCATCAGCACCAATACGGCAACCACAAGCGCTCTAATGGATATGTCGTAGCTACGATTACTGAAAACGAAGAATAGCAAAAGGGCTGCTGCAGCCCAGTAGGTAGCCCGTTTAACCCAACGGGAAAGGAGAGTTCTATTGGATACTAAAGTATTCATATCGGAACCAAAGGTAGCACGAAATGCTTAAATGTGCAGAGGAGATTTTGCTTTTTCGGTTAACGTCAGGTTTAACGCCCTAAACAACCGCGGGGAACAAAAAATATTCGATCTTTGTAGTTTAGGGTAGGATTTAGGTCGTTCACCTAAATAGTTTTTTTGTAACCAACTAGGCTTGTAGCTTTGGCTTACTATTAACCAAAAACTATTTTGCTATGCTACAAACACATTATTTTTTTGGAGGCCCCCTAGCCATGTCGATAATCTATGGCTTATGGGTTGGGGCAATTCTCCTCTTCGGATGGCTTATTTACTGCTGGGCAAAGGGGTCGGAGTCGATGAGTAAGCGGAAAAAGTCGATATCCGAGTCCATCCTTTTCCTGGGCAGCTTTGCATTCCTGATGGGTATACTATTCCAAGTAATTGGAATAATTGAAGCCCTTATAGCCATAGAGGCTGCCGGAGATGTTTCGATGGCGCTGATTGCTGGGGGACTAAAGGTTTCGCTGATTGCCCCCGTTTATGGGTTTACCCTTTTCGTTTTAACCTACATCATATGGTTCGTTAACCGAAGGTTCAGCAACGCAGGCTAAGCCCAGGATGAACTGTAGGAGCATAAAGGCAGCGTCGGCATCCGGCAATCTTACTCAACGAAGGTGGGGCAAAATTACCGGATACGATGCGCTGATTAAATAATCATCACTCAAACTGCCTCAAGCTGGCGATTTTCTACTCAGCCTTCTCAATTTTAGGCAGCACAAAAAGGATTGAGGCCAGATTAGCCTTGATGGTTCCGCCCATGATCAGACCAGGAGCCGACAGCACTTTTTGTCCGTTCTCGGTAACCTCACCCTTTACCAGCAATACCACGCGCTCATCGAACTCCATCGTTTCCTTAAGTTTAAGCGTGATAAGGATACCCTGATTAATATAACCCCTCAGCTTTTTAATCCTCCACGACGACCAGGGTTCCAGCTTAACGAGCATTCGTTCGGCCAGGTCGAATCCTGCAAAAAGCCAAACCTTTTCCATAATATGGGGCTTTCGGCTCAGCTTTTTATGGGTGCTCGTCAGGTTAAGTTTCAGGGCTGTTACTGGCGATTCGGCGGTGTACGACGCCCAAAGCGCCCTCCCGGTATGGCATTCGTAGGCTCCAATCACGCAACCGGGTTGGGCAACGGTTATAAGCGATGATTCCACCTCAACCTTGGCCGTTCCCCTAACAATTACAAAAAACCCATCGGTTGGGGAGTCCTCGGCCACAATTTTGGCATCGGTAGGGAAAACTTTCTCGACAAACAGATTGGCGAAGAAATCCATATCGGCCTCGGAAAGGTTACTTAAAGCGGGCAGAGTATTGAGGTACCGCAGCGCCTCGGTAGCCTTAATCTCTGGGGGAGTATCGTTGATCTTCTTCATCTGGCTTTGGATATGACCCTCCAGGGTAATGGCATCGGCAGGCTCGAGCCTACCCTGCTTTTCGAGTTTCTGGATGGTAGCCATCTGATAGTTGAGTAGGGTTCGTGATGCAATCTGTGTTTCAATTGCGTGATACACCTCGGGATAGGTATCCTTTAGGTTACGCAGAAAAGTTAGCCCCATAATACGATTCTCATTTATCTCGTCCTCCAAGCCGGTGAGTTTCTCCACCTCCTTCGATATTTGTTCTGTTCCAGCGGACAGCCCTATTATAAGACTCGACAGGCTTTTCAGGTTCTCCTCGTTGGCGAGCACAAACCCGCGCGCGCAGTCGTAACTTAAGGCTAATCTATTGTAGAACTGTTTACGCCAAAACCGCCCCAAAACCGGAACGGTTTGCAGTTTTGCAAGTACTTGGGGGGTTTGCCACATCTGCTCCAGATCCTTACGCTTGGCCAGGGAAATAGTGCCATTAAAATCGAGAAGATGGTCGATCTCGCCCGAGAGGTTTTGCACCGCCGCCGAGCTGAGCAAACCCTCGCTGAACTGTCGCCAGTAGCTCTCCTTCTCCTTTTGAAGCATCCGCTTCCGGGTTTCAAAAAGGGTATCAACCTCTTTCACCGACGAGTCGGTATCCTCAGAATTTGGCAGATACTTAGCCACTACATCCCAATCGGCCCCCGACATAAAACGATTCTCCTTAAGCTTCGACATCTCCTTTTCGCCCCCCTTCTTAAGCATGGAAACGGTTTGTGCCAGCAGCTGCAAGCGGGCAACACCAACCTTAGTTAACCCTAACCTATTAATTAACCACTTCATAGTAGTGGCATTAATAAGTGAGGTAAGGAACACGATACCGGCCGTAAGCGAAAGAATCTGGGTTCGGATCTCGTCATCGATTGAGGCCTCGCTAGCCACAATAAGTGCAAGGGCAAGCCCAATTGCTCCTCTTAAACCGCCCCACCATGCAATAATACCATCCTTGGGCGAAAGGCCATACCCAATTCGCTTCATGAGGGGATAAAACAGAGCCAAAACTGCTGCTCTAACTATAAGAATGGCCAAATAGACCAGAATAAGAACCACAAAATCGCTGGCGGTAAACGAAACCCTAAGGGCAATTACAACGCCGACAATAAGGAAAATCAAGGTATTTGCAATAAAAGCGGCCAGCTCCCAGAACTCGTGAAGGAAGTGGGTTACCTGAGGGCTTATTCGGGTTCGGCCAATGCCAGCCATCATGATCCCAAAGGATACAACGGCGAGAACACCGGATACATGGAAAAAATGCTCGGCCACATAAAACGCCAGGTATGCTGCGCTCACAACCACGGTAATCTCCAAAAGGGCATCGTTAAAAACCCGTCGGAGCCAAGACACGACCAGCCAACCCACCAGCACTCCCACGGCAACACCCCCTAGGGCAACGCGGATAAACGCGACAATGGCATTGCTACTCTCGGCCGAGCCGGTGATGGCCGTTAAAAAAACCATAAATATTACGATTGCAGTGCCATCGTTGAGCAGCGACTCCCCTTCGATCAGCGTGGCTAACTTCTTGCTTGCCCCAACCTCCTTAAGGATTGATACAACAGCCACTGGGTCGGTAGCGCTAATAATGGTACCAAACATCAAGTCAACCGGCCAAGTCCACAACCCTAGTCCAATGCCCAAAGCTTTAAATAGCATTACAAAGGCACCCGTGAGCACAATGGCGACAATAATGCCTGGAGCAGCAAGGATAAAAGCATTTGTAAACGATTTTTTGAAGGTATGAACATGCATGGCAAAGGCTGCCTCAAAGATTAGGGTTGGCAGAAATATGTAAAATATCACATGTGGGTCGATATGCCCAGCCCAGCTGATGGAGTCACCAAATACTTTAAACCCACTCTCCTCAGAAATTCCCCATAGCGTGGAAAAAAATCCAATCCGGTATGCTACACCCAGGATCAATCCGATTATTAGCAGCGAAATTGTGTAGGGTAAGGCAAATTTCCTTAGCCAGTAACGGGTAGCGGTTCCTATAATTAAGGCCATAATGATGAAAAGCAGGGGTGCCATACTGTCGTGATGCGCATTTTCTGAAACGGCTCCACCCGATGCCTCATCGGAGGATACCAGAAAATTAACCAGCGGAAAAGCGGCTGCTTGAAACTTGGCTAACCCTTGATTTAAGGGTGAAGTTATCAATCCATTTAAGTTCATAGGTCAAATGAGTTAGGATTTTAGCTAAAACTTTAGCAGATATAAAAATATGCAAAAACTTGGAACTGACAATTCACTATATGCCTTAAACAAACAAGCCTCATCGAAATATTTCGATGAGGCTTGTTAAGAATGTTAAATATTATTACCTGTAGGCAGCCCTGTTAATATCCTCAACCGTTTTTAGCACTTTTGGAGGATTCAAATACTTGGCCAGAAAGGCGTATATTTTCAGGCGTGTTTGCTTGGCGTGCATGGTATCCATCCTATCGAATGAGTGCCCACCAGGGATATCCTGAAAAATTTCGTACTCAAACTTTTTGCCCTCAGCTTTCAGCGATTTAATAAGATGCTCCACCTCGAGCACGTCCACGTCATCGTCGTTGGTGTTGGTATGGATTAGGAGTGGCGTTTGCAACTTGTGCGCATTCCAAGCCGGTGATCGGCGCTTGTACTCCTGAATATCCTCGTTAATGGTTTTCCCAATATGGTAATCGGCCGAGAAGAGCTTGCGGTAGCTATCAGTTGAATAACCCAGTCGGGCAATGAGATCTGAAACGGGAACTCCAGCAAAAACGCACTTATAATCCTTGGGGTACTCAAACACATTCATCAGCGAAATTAGCCCACCATGACTCCAGCCAAGAATTCCAACACGGTTTTTATCAACAAATTCATAGTGCTCAACCATGTAGTTTCGGCTGGCGTAGGTGTCCTGAATCTCCAAACCGCCATAATCAATTTGCTCCCATAAGCCACGGCCATAGCCAGTGCTCCCTCTATATTCGGGCGCAACCACAATGTACCCTTGAGCCATTAGCTCGCGGATTATATGGATGTAGTAGGTTGTAAAATCGCCATGAACACCTCCATGGGGCAACACAAGTAAAGGGTATTTCTTGGAGTGATCTATTCCCTTGGGTACAAACACGTAGGACCAAAACTTTACGGGGTTTTTTGCGCCTCTGGCGGTGGGCTTGGGAATGTTTGCTGGTGGAGGCCCATACATGTAGACCTTATCAACAAAGGCCACGTCGGCTAAGCGGTTGAACCAAAGTATATCGTCGATATTTTTCTGTAAAACATCTACTCTATGATTCAAATTCACGTTATTCTCCCTAAGCGCTTTGATCTCTTTTTGCAACTCCTCAATATTTTGCCCAAGTAGGGTAAAAGGCATCAGTATTGCAACCACTAGTGTTATTCTTTTCATAGCAATTTTTGTTGGGTTGATTACCGTAAAAAAATAATAAACGTAATTGGCGTAAAGATAAAGCATTTAACCAATGATAGGGCTAAAAACCCTATTGCATACCAACAATTTTGACTTAAAATAGAACAAAGGTTTAATAGCCGGAGTTGCCTTTTGATGCTTCCTCAAAAAATGGGCACTATGTTTGTTTTCCGTTTTGATTGAGTAACTTTGCCACATAATAACGAACAATTATCCATCTGAACGATGAGAAATATTCTTTTTGCTCTTCTCTTTCTTTTTGCTGTATCTAGCATAATGGCACAGGAGGCCGAAACCACAACTACAGTTAAAGTTTCGACCGACAAGGTGAAAATTGATGGAAAATCCTACTACATCCATATTGTGCGCAGGAGCGAAACCCTGTTCTCCATCAGCAAGGCATACAATGTTAGTCAGATAGAGGTTGCCATGGAGAATCCCGATATTTATCTTGGCCTACAGGTTGATCAGGCGCTCAAGATTCCCATAAAAGATCAAGAAATTGCCAACGGCGATGAGGACGAGAATTATATATACCACGTTGTTAAACGCAGGGAAACCCTGATGAGCCTTACTCGTAAGTACGATGTTAAGATGCACGAGATTCTTGCTGCTAACCCCGGCATGGAACATGATTTAAAGGTTAATCAGGTTATTCTTATCCCCAAAAAACGGTTTAGTACAATTGGCCTTGCCGATGCCGATGATGATGATAGATTCTACTATCATGAGGTAAAACCTCGCGAAGGTTTTTTTTCGCTTAGGCGACAATATGGCGTGAGCGAGGAGATTATCCGGAAGTTTAACCCAAACCTTGTTGTTGACGGTCTCAAATTGGGCACTATACTTCGCATCCCCAAAGACCCTTCAGATACCACTCTAACTCTCCTACCCGAAAGGTTTGAGGTTGTGAAAGAAGAAAAACCTGTTTTCAAACCCTCAGCAGTACCCACATCAACGGTAAAAGTTGTATGCGATACATTTCAGTACAATCGCTGGCGCGATGTGTATAACGTTGCACTACTCCTTCCTTTTACCCTTTCGAGCGAAGTTCCCGCAGACGATTCACTGCAAATGGATATCAACATGGATAGCCAGGCACAAGGTAGAGGTCAGGATGTGGGTAGAATTTCTAATCACACTGCTAACTTCCTCGATTTTTATCAGGGTGTACTTATTGCCCTCGATTCGCTTAAGGAAATGGGAATCTCCATAAATTTGATAGTTTTTAATACCGAAAAAAGCCCCGAAAAAGCTCGTGCGTTAACCCGCGAAAAGGGTCTAATTGATGCCCATCTTATAATTGGTCCCGCTTATCCCGAGTGCCTCCAGCCCATTGCTGAATTCGCCTTAGAGCACAGGATTCCCATTGTTTCGCCCCTTTCGAGGAATAATTTCCTACTCGACCGCAATCCGTACCTTTTCCAGGTAAACCCTTCGTTCACAACTCAACTCGAAGAGTTTACCAGCAGTATCGATTTTTGTGGTGGACAAAATATTGTGCTAATCCACGAGGCCGACACCCTTAATGCCAGCATGGTTAGTAACTTTAAAAATTTGATTAGCAGTAGAATTGGGAAATGCCATGGGGCAAACCTGATCCACTTTAAGGAGGTTAGCTACAGGGCAGGTAGTCCAGCACCCGAAGTTCAGGAACGTATAAGTCACAGCCTTGCACTCGACAGAGAAAATCTAATTCTAGTTCCTTCAAACAACGAAGCCTTTGTTAGCGATCTGCTCGCCAATTTGCATACCCTGTCGATCATCCACAATTATCCTATTAGTACTTACGGTTTCCCTAGCTGGCAACGATTTAGAAATGTGCAGGTAGATTACTACTACCAACTGCAGCTGCATCTGTTTACCCCTTTCTTTGTAAACTACAGCAAATCCAACGTAAAATCGTTTGTGGCAAAGTACCGCGATTCCTTTAGAGCCGAACCCAGCCAATACTCTTTCCAAGGTTACGATGTGATGCTATACTTCTTAACCGCAATGAAGAGTTACGGGGTCGATTTTCAGTTCTGCTTGCCCAATCATAAAAGCAATTTATTGCAATCGAACTTTGGATTTAAAAAGGTAAACTCCCTTAGCGGTTTCGAGAACAGTAAGGTACACATGATTCAGTATACCAAATCGTACGATATTATTGAGGTTATTAAAAAGATAAACGAGGACACCTCCCCTGCGCCTGTAATTTATATCAATGAACAGCCAGTGGGAAGAAAAGAAGGAGTAATTATTAGATAATCTAAATATACTCGCAAATGACAAACTCCCTGGCTAACAAAAGTAAACTTTCCCTTCAAGCCGGATGGGTATCAGTTATTATCAATGTATTCCTATTCTCTATTAAGTACTGGGCTGGATTAGTAAGCGGTTCAGTGGCCATTATTGCCGATGCGTGGCATACTTTAAGCGATTCGCTGAGTTCCATCTTTTTGATATTTGGGGTTTATATGGCTCGCAAGCCAGCCGACAAAGATCATCCCTTTGGACACGGGCGCAACGAGCTTATATCATCAATCCTCATTGGCTGCCTCTTGGCCATGGTGGCCTACAACTTTTTTGTGGAGTCTATAGGGCGTTTGCAGGGTAAGGAATCGGCAACATATGGATTAATCGCTATTATTGCCACTGTTGCATCCATTCTAATCAAGGAGGGGTTGGCACAATACTCCTTTTACGTTGGACGCAAAACCAATTCGCAGGCAGTAAAAGCCGATGGATGGCATCACCGGAGCGATGCAATCTCGTCGGTAGCCATATTGCTGGGTATAATCGTAGGTCGGTTTTTCTGGTGGATTGATGGGGTAATGGGAATTATTGTATCCCTTTTTATACTTTACACTGCCTATAAGATCATTAGGAGTTCATCGCATACCATTTTGGGCGAAAAGCCCTCGAAGAATTTTGTGGCCGATATTAAGCGAATTGCCAATGGGGCTGCTCAGCAGGATATCCACTCTCACCATATTCATTTGCACAACTACGTTAACCACAAGGAACTTACACTTCATATATACCTGCCCAATGATATGTCGATTTCGGAATCGCATAGGATAACCAATGCCATTGAGGTTGCACTCGCACAGGAACTAGAAGTGGAAACCACTATCCATGTGGAACCCATCGAAATTAAACCCTACGATAACGATAAGAACGTGTAATCATTGTTCGTTCATTGCCTGACTGCTCTACCTATAGGTAGACAGGCTACAGGTAGATTGTTCGTTGTCAGTTACCTGCCTCAGCTTGTTTCGGAAGGAAGCCGTTTTCTGGTTTGCTGGCAAGATTGGTTGTTGGTGGCAGTGATTTAGGCTATTTGCTATTGCCTTTCTCGTATGACTGCCGTCTTTTGGCAGGATGACGAGAGCTCTATGCCCTTCGTTCCTTGCTTCCGTATTCCCTCTTCTGTCTTCTCTCGTTATGCTCCGCATCCCGTGACAGGCGTCTTCCGTCTTCAAACGTCTACCTCTCCCCAAAAATCACCATCTCTTTCAAAAGTCGTTGGGCACCAGCATATTTATCCACAATAAAGAGTACGTAGCGGATATCGGTTACGATGGTGCGCTGCATGTCGGGCTCAAACAAAAAATCGCAGGCCATAGCCTCAAAGTTCCCATCGAAGGCAATACCCACCAAATGCCCTTGGGCATTGAGAACTGGGCTACCAGAGTTACCATTGGTAATATCGTTGTCGGTGAGGAAGCAAATGGGAACACCAATACTATCGGAGTATGGAACAAAATTTCCTGCTTGCCATAACTCCTTCTCCTTTGGGCTAATCTTGAAAACATCAACGTTAGGATCCTCCTTTTCGAATTTGCCCTTAAGATATGTATGAGGCTTATAGCGAACACCATCGCGGGGGATATAACCAGCTACTTTACCATATGATAAGCGCATGGTGGAGTTGGCATCCGGGTAGAGAAGCGCATCATGGTTCATAGCCAAAATACCCTTGGTGTAATCGCGCATGGCCATCTTCAGCTGATTAGATTGTAAGTCGAGGACATCATATAAATTCGAGATATAGATCTCGTAGTTGAGATGAAGCATAAATAGAGGATCGGAGTATAAGCTATCGGCTACGGGATTGTCTAAAAACTTTTTCAAGTGTTCGGGTGAGGTAAAAAACGATCGCTGGTAAAAGTAGTCTACCACAATTGGAATCAGCAATTCAGGATGCTCACTATTTGCCAACTCCTTGAGCATGGGTTCCTCCAAATTCTCTGGTAAATGCTTCACCAAACTTACCAAGGCTGCGCTGTAGAGTTTTTGATCTAATTCAGCATTGAATGCTTTAAATATGTTGGGAATTTCTTTCCTTAATCGTTTAACTTCGCGTTTCACCCGCCTTTTCGATGGTTTTTCGGAGACCAACTCCATAATGAGGTCATACATCTCGTAAATTACCCCACCCACCTCAACAGGCCAGCTTATAAGTGAGTTTAGGCTACGAAACAGGGGCTCAAAGCTGTTACTCTCGATAAAATGGTAGTAACTACTAATTGTGGATAAAGCCTGAGAGTAGTTAGTTGTATCAGAATTTTGATTAGCCCAATCGATTAGCTGATTTTCACGCTGCTCTAATCTCGAAACCACATCGAAACGGTGCATCGACTGTGCCTGATAGGTATCCTTTTGCCAAAAGTTAACCAGCATATCGTGTTTATCGGTTAGGTTAACCCTGGTCTCTTCGCTGTTCTGCATGGCGTCTTTTATGGAGGCAATAAAACTGCCCCAGACCTTATCCACCCAAGGCGCTACCTGATCGCGCTCGTTGAGCGCGTGGTAGGATGTGGAGTGCCGGTATGTTGTTCCGGGGTAGCCCAGAACCATGGTGAAATCGCCCTCGCTAACACCCTCTAATGATATGGGGAAAAAGTGCTTGGGCTTGTACGGTACGTTACGCTTGCTATAATCAGCTGGCTTCCCGTTGGGTGCTGTGTAAATACGAAAAAATGCGAAATCGCCTGTATGCCTTGGCCAACGCCAGTTATCCACATCGCCGCCAAAGTTTCCAATGCTTGATGGTGGTGCACCCACTAGCCTAACATCGGTATAACGTTGGTAAACGAACAGGTAAAACTGGTTATGGTTATACATTGACACTACCTGCGCATACGATCCCTTCTCGCTCCTCTCAACCTCGGCTTTGATACTCTCAGCTAGATGTGCCGTTACCCTAAAATAGTTTGAATCGTTAAAACTAACCTGCCCTATAATACGCTCGGTAATATCTTCAACTCTATCGAGGATAAGTGCTGTTTTGCCTGGCACAGGCAACTCGCTGGAGTAATCGGTAGCCCAAAATCCATCGTATAACAAATTGTTTGTGGCCGAGGAGTGATACTGAATATCACCAACGGCACAATGGTGATTGGTAAGCACAAGTCCATTGGGCGATACCAACTCGGCCGAGCAGCCGCCATCGTCGAGTTGCACCACAGCATCCTTTAAGCTGCTCTGGTTTATACTGTAAATTTCCTCGGCCGAGAGCTTTAAGCCCATGCGCTGCATGTCATCGATATTTTTCTTTACTAGCGAAATAAGCCACATTCCCTCATCGGCCCTGCTGCTTAATGATGAAAGAAGGATAAGGAGAGTTGCAGTAATAATTACTACAATGCGATATATCATTCCTCTTTGCATAAATTTGTTATTGTGTAATTACCCTGCAAAATAGAGAATAAATTACACAAAACAACGTGTCACAAAAAAATCAATTTGCATACAAACTAAAACGAACGCCCAAAATATTTGCAAAGGACAAAAATTAATGGCTATTTTGCCGTCAAATTTCGAGATTAAATGGAGTGGATACTTAAGTTTCTGACAATTGTTTTTGCCTATCTATTAGGCAGCATACCCACCTCGGTATGGGTTGGTAAAATTTTCTTCAATATCGATGTTCGCGACCATGGTAGTGGAAACGCCGGAGCAACCAACACCTTTAGGGTTATGGGCGCTAAGGCGGGTTTATTTGTATTCTTTGTTGATGGACTAAAAGGATATGCTGCTGTGCGACTGCTTTACCTAACAGATTTCTACACCCCCGAAACAGGATACTTTATTAATTTTCAGCTGATGCTGGGTATGGCCGCCATGATTGGTCATATCTTCCCAATTTTTGCCAGTTTTCGTGGAGGGAAAGGAGTTGCAACTCTTGCGGGAGTGGTACTTGCATTGCATCCCATGGCAACGCTATTCACGCTAGGTGTCTTTATAATCACCTTGCTACTCACAAAATACGTATCGTTAAGCTCTATGATTGCAGCGTTTACCTTTCCTTTTATTCTGATTTTTGCGTTTTCCTTTACTACTCCTTCCCTTATAATATTCTCGATGGTAATCGCCGTACTGCTGCTGTTTACGCATCAAAAGAATATCGAGCGCTTACTTAAGGGTGAGGAGAAAAGGTTTAAAATCAAAAAAAAGCAGTAAAACCCTATTCTATTGGATTACTGGCTTAGCTTAAAATTAATGTAAGGCTTAAATGCATTTAACCATAGGTTAACATTGCCACCCTACTTTTGTGTCATAACAAAATAAGGGATATGAAAAAGTTAAGTACACTTCTAATAATTGCCATGATGGCCACAATGAACGCAATGGCCATTAAGAATGAAAACGAAAAATTGGCAGAGAAAAGCGCAGAAGCAACCCCCGCGTTGATGAACTCCATAAGCGGAAAGGTTGTAGATAAAACCACTGGCGAATCGTTGGTTGGTGTAAAAGTGGTTCTTGAGGGAACCCAACACGAGACCTTTACCGACTTTGACGGGAACTTCAACTTCAGAAATCTTAGTTTGGGGGAAGCAAAGCTTAGCGCATCGCTAATAAGTTACGAGAAAACCTCATTAACCATCGATAATCCTACAGGGAGTATAAAGGTATCGCTCAAATCGGCGTACTAAAATCTTGGGGGGGGAACATATAAGGCGCATTAAAGCGCCTTTTTTTATTCTAAAAAAATGTTTACGGGGTACTCTATGTTGGTAAGGAATAGCCCCTCGGGTGGTGCTGATGTACCTGCCAGCGAACGATCGCGCGCTTCGATAATCTTCACAAACTCTGCCTCTGAAATCTTACCCCGCCCCACATCAATTAGCGTACCCACAATTGCCCTTACCATATTCCGTAAAAACCTATCGGCTCGGATAGTGAACACCAAATCGGAATCTTGAATCTCCCATAAGGCGAAGAATATTTTGCAGTTATTTGTTTTAACATCGGAGCCCAGTTTACTGAAGCTGGTGAAATCGGAATAGTTTAGCAGCTTGTTCGAGGCTCGTGTCATCTTGTCGATATCCAAATCGGCCTTGAAAAGCCAGCTGGTTTCAATGCTAAAAGGATTCTTGTGCCGACTAATTCGATACTCATAAGTTCGGGATAGTGCAGTAAATCGGGCATGCGCTTCGGGAATAACAGCTACAATCTCCTTAACTGCAATATCCTTCGGCAAAACCTCATTTAAACTCGACAAAAGTTTTTGATCCCAGTGCAGATTTTTGTGAGGCGAGTCGAAATGGGCTACAAAAAATGAGGCGTGCACACCTGTATCGGTTCTCCCTGCGCCCAGGGTATTCACCTCGTGCCGAAGAAGGGTCGATAGCGCTTTATCCAATTCGGCCTGAACAGTATTGGCATTTGGTTGAACCTGCCACCCGCAGTAGCTAGTTCCCCGATAGGCAATCTCTATAAAATATCGTTGCACTGCAGTATTTTTTTTAGAAACCAAATATACGAATGAAAATGAAGTTTCGTGCCAGATTGCCTATTTTTGAGCTTTACAAATTTTACATCTATTTACCCAATGAACCCTAGAGTCCTTATTGCCATTAGTGGAGGAGTGGATAGTACTGTTGCTGTGTATCTTCTAAAGCAACAGGGCTTTGATGTAACCGCTATTCATTTTAAGCTTTACAGTAAAGCTGAGAGTGAAATGGGTAAAGAGAGCCTTGATGCTATAACCAGCAGGCTTAATATTCCGTTGGTTCATCTCGATTTATCAGCCGATTTCGATAAAACTGTTTATAGATACTTTGCATCCGAGTACTCCCTTGGCCGAACTCCTTGTCCATGCTCCTTCTGTAACCTACATATCAAATGGAAATATTTATACCAATATGCTATCGAAAACAACTTTCATTATTTTTCCACAGGTCATTATGTAAGAGTAGGGAATGTAAGTGAGAGGATTAGGGTTATAAAAGGAGTTGATAAAGCTAAGGATCAATCGTACTTTCTATGGAATCTGCCTGAGGAGTATCTTTCAAAATCGCTTATGCCTCTTGGAGAATACACCAAATTGGAGGTAAAACAAATTGCCACCCGAATTGGCTTTGCCAATATCGCAAGCAAACCCGAGAGTATGGGTGTGTGTTTCCTCCGAGGCGAGGATTACCGCGCGATAATTGGTAAGAACCAGGATAAACAATCCAACGCAGGCGGTGATATTGTAGACGAGAAAGGTGAGATTATTGGCAGACATCAGGGAATTTACCGCTACACGGTTGGGCAAAAAAGAGGTTTGCCAAATTTGCCCAAGGAGAAATGTGTAATTAAAATTGATCATAAAACCAAGCGGCTTCACGTTGGTCCGTGGGATAGTCTATTTTACAACACCCTTAAATTAGAAAACTGCACACTAAATGGCCTAAACGAGGGGATATATTCTGATGTAACGGTTATGGTTAGAGGTTTCGGAAAAAATCCAGAGCAAAAGTGCACACTAATAATTAATGAAAACCGCGAAGCGGTTATTGAGCTTGTCGATCCCGCCTGGGCGCCTATGCCAGGGCAACCTACGGTGATTTACAAGGATGATATTCTCCTAGGTGGCGGCTATTTACAATCGGCATGGAATAGGTAATGTAACGTGCTAACCCAAATATCTATCTAAAATACTAAGTAACTCTTGGCTGTTTATGGGTTTAGTTATGTAATCGTTACAACCGGCAGCTATAGCTTTTGCCCGATCCTCGGAAAAAGCATACGCAGTTTGGGCAATAATTGGAATATTTGGATTTACCTGCCGGATCTCCAGAGTAGCAGCGTAACCATTCTTTTTTGGCATTCTTATATCCATTAGAATGGCATCAATATTCTTTATGCTCTGAACCAGCTCTACAGCCTGTTCACCATCTCTTGCCCAAATAATATTTGCTCCTGTTGGCTCCAGCAACTCGGTAATAAATAGGCAGTTAATCTCCTCGTCCTCTACCACTAAAATTACTTTATTCTTCCAATTTACAGGATTCTGTTCCTCAACCTTACTCTCATCCTCAGCAAACTGGTCATCATCAGCCAAAACAATTGGGACAGTAAACTTAAATATAGCTCCTTGCCCAGGTTCCGACTCTACCCAAATCTCACCACCCAGAAGTTCGATAATCCCTTTGCAAATGGCCAAACCCAGCCCCTTACCCTCTCTTGTTCTCTCAATTTTCTCCCCTACCTGCTTGTATCTGTCGAATATGGCCTTGTGGAGCCTACTATCAATTCCGATTCCAGTATCCTTCACAAAAAACTCCACCTTTCCGTTGTCCATAGTATAGCCAAACTCCACTGATCCCCGTTCGGTAAACTTCAATGCATTATCGATAAGGTTGGTAAAAACCTGCTCAAGCCGACCCTCATCGCTAAAAATCAAATTGTCATCGGAATTCTCTGGCAGAATAAGTCTAATCTCAATGGCTTCGCGCTGTTGAAATACCCTCTCAATTCCGTAAAAATCTTTTAGGTTGAGCATAAGCTGATTTACATTGAAAACCGATTTTACCACGGTTAACTCACCACTCTCCGCCTTACTAACATCAACCATATCGTTTATGAGCTTAACCAGCATCCGACCTTTACTACTAATAATATCGATATACTGCTTTCTCTTCTCCTTAGGAAGATTGGGTAAACTAAGCAGCTGAGTAAAACCCAGTATGGCATTCATGGGCGTACGAATTTCGTGGCCGAAATTGGCCATAAAAATCGATTTGAGCTTTACAATCTCCTCGGATTTTGTTTTGGCTTTTAGCAGTTCCTCTTCAGCCTTTCTCCGTTCCAATGCCATGGAGTATAGGGTGAGTATCTCTTGAATAAGAATTATGTAATCGGAAATATCCTCACTCCGGCTAACTAGAAAAACGGACCCGTATAACTTTTTACCACTGTGAATTGAGGCTGAATATAGTTTATCAATGGAGAAAACCCTTTCGAGGTTTCTTGATGCAGCAGATGAAATTTCGCCCTCGGAAAACTCATAAAGCGATTTTTCAATTTGCATTATCTCCTGTGCATCCGACTCTGGCAAATCGACACCATTGTATGGGAAACGTCTCCCAACAGGATTCCAGCCAATTATCTCAAGAGCTTGTTGCCACTCATCCGATTCAAATCCGTATACACCTTCAACGGTCATAAACTCTAAATCTGAATCGATAGACGAAACCACATATAAGCAGTTAGGAATATATTTTTCAAGGACTAGCCCAAGGTGATGGAAACAATTCTCGTCCTGAGGCATAACAAGCAACTCTACAGCAATTGACGAAAGCACCTCCAGCTGAAAAGTCTTTATCTCATTTTCCTTTATAACTTGCTTGGCTGCGGTTATATCTCTTCCAATTAGGACGCTCTTCCAGGTATCCTTCCCTGTTGGGAATCGGTACATCTCCCACTCAATAATCTTTTGTACTCCTTTTTTTGTAATAATTACTATCTCGTCGCGAATCGAACTTTGTTTTTCTGGCTCATTAAGCTGGCGTAGCTTTCTCCTTTCTGCAGGATTGGGTATAAGTATTTTGAGAAGTTCCCTGCTTTCCATAACTTCACTGGCTTTATAGCCCGTAAAATCTTCCAATGCTTTATTCCAGAATGATATCACACCTTGGGGGCTCACAAAAGCCATTAACAAAGGGAAATTGCCTAGAAAGTTAAGCGTATTATTGGCAAATGTTTTACATTTATCCTCTGTTTTAGCTAGTTCGGTTATATCCAGAATCGAACCAATCCAATGTTCCACTTTTCCATCTATTCCCACTACTGACTCTACCGAAAACAGAATAAGCTTACTGGCAGCATCCTGCTTTTTGTACCTAAAAACTATCGACTCGTTGCCAACCAATGTTTTATTCTTGATCCTAACCAGGACATCGGTAAGGGAGTACCTGTCGGGATGTGGAATATATCGTTGAATAAACTCGAGGCTGGGATTAGCGCACTCTACCCTTGAAAATGAAAGTATACTATAGGTGATGTTGGACCAAAAATTTGAGTTTCCTTCGGGATACTCAACACATAGGCCAACTTGAAGGTCTTGAAAATTGAAATTTTGAGGATAATTCTGTGGGAAAAACTTTTTATCAGAGACAGATTCTTTCCCATGACGCATTCCAAATTCTTTCGAAACCATTTGATAAGTATATAGTTAGAGTTATTGCCGCTAAATATTTACCCTAATTTACAAAAAAATGCAACACACAACTAAAAAATTGAGGATTAACATTTGTACACCGATGCTAAAAACAAGAATGTTAAAAACTTTTGGAAAAATGTTGAATTCTTTATGCATTCCCCAACAAGGGCATTGAGTTGGAATGTCTTACTTTGCAGAAGAAACCATTAATTTTGGTCAATGCTAAAACGTCCGGGCTTTAACAACGATAATCTCAAGCGGGTTCACAGGAAGGAAATACTCTTCAATACTTCTGAACTTGAAGCGATTAACATATACTGTAAAAGATATAGGATAAAAAACCGTTCCAAGTTTCTTCGCGAAGCGGTAATTTCAAAAGTGCTTCAACAGTTCGAAAAAGATCATCCTAAACTTTTTTAGACACCATTCAAACACAAAAAACCATGATTACCTCAGGTAACCATGGTTTTAGTATTCTAGGGTCATTGCAAACTTAAGCGAATAGTTGGTTTACAATCTGTATGTTCTTCTCATTGTAAATGTCCTTTCCTGATGGTGTGTACAGGAGTTCAATCCTATCGGAATAGTGCTTCTCTACCTTTCCTCGAACCACCTTCATGGTGCTGTTCACCATTCCATTTTGCTCAGTGAAGGGCTCCTCGAGCACGGCAAATGTTGCAGGTAACCAACGGTCGGGAAACTCACCCTCAAACTCACCACCTGATTTAAACATGGAAATATCCGCTTGAATTAGGGCTATGGCTTCACGATTCGCTTCGGGTGATGATATATTTCCAACCTTTTCCTTTACTGCCTTTTTCAATTGTTCCTTGGCAGGAACAATTAGCGCAACTGTATAAGCATTCTGGTTGTTGTAAAGTATTATCTGATCAATCAGCTTTGATTGTTGGATAAGCGTCTCCTCAATTCCTTCGGGGCTGTACTTTTCGCCATCGTTACCAATTAGCAAGCTCTTAAAACGGCCAAGCACATACAGGAATCCATCCTTGTCCATATAACCCATATCGCCAGTAAATAACCAGTTATCCTTAACAGTTTCGGCCGATGCCTTCTCGTTTTTCCAGTAACCCTTCATCACATTCTCACCCCTAATCACAATCTCACCCTTTTCGCCCAATGGCAACTCCTTGCCATTATCATCACATATTTTCAAATCGAGCGGAGTTACTAGGTACCCCGAAGAGCCAAGTTTATGCCTCTTTAGCGAATTAGAGCTGATAATTGGGGTTGCTTCGGAGAGGCCGTAACCCTGCATCATGGGCATTCCAACGGCATAGAAGAACCGCTGCAAATCGATATCGAGAAGTGCGCCTCCACCAATAAAGAATTTCAACTCACCGCCAAATCCTTCACGAACTTTCTTAAATAGGATCTTATCGAATAGCCAAAGTAAAGGTTTGTAGATAAAGGTTCCGCCTTTACCCTTGTTAATACCCTCTTTATTGTAGGAATACGACAACGAAAGAGCAAAATTGAACAAACCCTCAATTGTTTTTCCCTTGGCTTTAATGCTCGACTCAATATTCTTCTTAAAGTTTTTGGCCAATGCGGGAACGCTAAGCAAAAGATTTGGCTTAATCTCCTTAATATTAATAGGGATATTCTTTAGTGTTTCCATGGGCGTTTTACCCAGCTGAACAGTGGCAATGCTTGCTCCGCATGCCATAAACGAGTATAGTCCTGCTACATGCGCAAAGCAATGATCGAGCGGAAGAATTATTAGGGTCCGATACGATGGTGGAATATCCATCAGCGTTAAGGCTTGCTCCACGTTCGCGGTATAGTTACGATGCGACAATATTACTCCCTTTGGATCGGCGGTTGTACCCGATGTGTAGCTTATGGTTGCGTAATGATCTAAACCAATATTTTTTCGGGCATCCTGCAATGCAGTTGGGTTAGAAATGAAAAATTCGTCGCCCAGTTTCATCACATCGGAAACATGCATCTCATTCTCCTCATACTGCTCCTGATTATCAAGATAAATAATCTTCTTCACCAACGGAAGTTTACTTTTAATTCCCCTAATTTTGGGAGCCTGGTTGCCCGATACAAAGATTATTGATGTTTCGGAATGCTCTAAACGAAAAAACAGATCGGGTCCATCGAGCTTAATTGACAAGGGTACATTAATTGCACCAGTATACAGAATGGCCAACTCGCTAATAACCCATAAGTTTCGCCCTTCTGAAAGTAAGGCAACAGTGTCGTTATTCTTAACCCCAAGGCTTAGCAAGCCACAGGCCAGCCGGTACACCTCACTGCGGGTTTGCTCATAGGTTGTTGAGTGAAACTCTCCTGTTTGCTTTTCCCACAAGTAGGGGTTTGCAGAGTACTTATCAACGCTCTGTTCAAAAAGATCAATAATTGTTGTCATGGTATTTAGTGTTTTTGCTTATTCAAAATTATGCAAAAAAGATTCAAACGATTGTTTGCCATTTATTTGCCCTAACCAACAAATCTACAAAAAAGCAATAATAAGAAGTAGTTTTTAGAAAAATAATTGCATTATGCTACCTTTACCGATAGTAAAATCAATATGAATCATATAATTAATACCCTAAATAACTGCAACTTGTGTCCACGGGAGTGTGGCGTAAACCGAACACAAAACGAGTTGGGATATTGCCAAGTAGGCTCACAACCACTTGTTGCTAGTATTACACTTCACCGAGGCGAAGAACCAGTTATTTCAGGTAAGAACGGGATTTGCAATGTGTTCTTTGCCCACTGCAACCTTGCCTGCATTTTTTGCCAAAACCATCAGATTAGTGAAAATTCCAGTTACCAATCGGGATGGATTAGTGATTACGACATCGTTATAAGCCAAATAATTGCCATACTAAAGAGTGGTACAAACATGCTAGGTTTTGTATCGCCAACTCACCAAATTCCTCAAATGGTGACAATAATTAACAAGCTAAAAGATATGGGGTACTCACCCAGAATTGTTTATAACACAAATTGCTTCGAAAATCCACATATCCTCAGAGAACTATCACAGATAGTAGATATTTACCTTCCCGATATAAAATACTTCGATAATTATCTTGGAGAGAAATACAGCTGTGCCCCCAACTACTTTACAACAGCCATAAAAGCGCTTGAGGAGATGATATGGCAAAAGGGAACCTCAATACTAATCGATGATGAGGGTACCATAGAATCGGGTGTAGTTCTCCGTCATCTAGTTCTTCCAGGGCATAGCGCCGATAGTATCAAAATCTTTGAGTACTTGGCCCACAATATCTCATCTAATATCACCATTTCCTTAATGAGCCAATATCATCCTGTTGGCGAGTTGCCTCACCCGTTGAACCGAACAGTTACTACAAAGGAGTATATGGATGTTGTCCGCAAGGTTGAGGATTTTGGTTTTCACCGGGGCTGGATACAGGATATAGACAGCAACAGCCACTATTTGCCCAACTTTTCGAACGATACGCCATTTGTTGATTAAATATCAATAAAATATATTACATTGTAATATTGGTAGTTACACTCTGCAGCCCTGAAATAATACGTGATTACCAAAGAATTATTGTTTTTTTTTTTGTTTGTGAAAAAAAAATGTAGAAATTTGATTTAGAATTAAACCAGAAGCAACTATGAGAAAAGCACTCATCTTTACTCTATTACTGGCCTTCACCTTATCGGGATGCCGGTTTTTTGAAAGATTTAAGGGCGATAAGGGCGAAGATACCCTTATCGTTTGGCAAGCCAAGCAGGACAGCATCAAGAAAGCTGAAATGTTAAGGGTTAAAAAAATTGAAGAGGCCCGCAGAGCCAAAGAGAAAGCCATTCAGGACTCACTAACCAGGGTTAGAGAAATGGAAGCTCGTAATAGGTACCATGTGATTATTGGTAGTTTTAAAGTACCTAACAATGCCAGCGAGTTTCAGAAACAGATGGCCAAAATGGGCTTTCAAAACCCAAAAATTGTTGAATCGCCCAATGGCTTTAAGATGGTTTCGGTTGGAGCTTTCGAAACCTACTCCAAGGCTGCCAACGAAATACTACGAATTAATCGTGGTAAGGAAGAGCCTGTAGAGATGTGGGTTTATAAGGCGAACTAGCGTTTAGAATTTCCATGCCCAATTCGATCATGAATTGGGCATGTTTCCCATTTAGGGCATAATAAAAAGAGCCAAAAGCTCTTTTTTTGTTTTTTATTATGTGGTAGAATGCCCCGAAAAATTAACTTTGTCGTCATTATCATAAAACAGTATTCACATCTTAAATTAGCTTAGTAACTTTTAAACAAAACAAAATGACAAACACTGTAAAAACTCTTCTGAGCGAATCGAAGGTGGCGCGTTGGATTGCGCTCATTCTGATCTCGCTTACCATGTTTTTTGCCTACTTCTTTGTGGATGTGGCAGCTCCGTTACAAAAAATGCTGGAGACAGACTACAGATGGTCGCCCGAAGTTTTTGGAATGCTTGGTGGATCTGAGTTTTTCCTCAACGTTTTTGCGGGATTCCTAATTCTGTCTGGGATTATCCTCGACAAAATGGGCATTCGATTCACCATGATAACCGCAGGCTTGACCATGGTTATTGGTGGTGGGCTCAAGTTTTATGCACTTACCGAAAGTTTTGCCAATTCGGGAATGGCTCTTTGGCTCGACTCTTTCATCACCAACATCCCAGCCTCGGCTAAACTGGCCTTTGTTGGCTTCGCCATTTTTGGCATTGGCGTAGAGATGGCTGGTATAACCGTTTCAAAAACTATTGTTAAATGGTTTAGGGGAAAAGAAATGGCGCTTGCCATGGGACTTGAAATGGCGCTTGCCCGACTAGGAGTTTTTGCAGTTTTTCAGCTTAGCCCAATCTTTGCTGAGCACGGTGGCGTTTCAAACTCAGTTTTCTGGGGATTAGCATTCCTATGCGTTGGTTTCCTTACCTTCTTTATCTACACCTTTATGGATAGGGCCTACGATAAGCAGATTGAAGCCAAGGATGCCAACGATAATAGCGATGAGTTTAAACTATCTGATATTATTAAGATTATTACTAACCCTGGTTTTATTGCAATTGCAGGGCTTTGCGTGCTTTTCTACTCGGCAATTTTCCCATTCCAGAAGTTTGCCACCGATATGCTGGCATCTAAGCTTGATGTTGATCTGAAAACAGCATCGCAGTATGTTTCGTACTTTCCAATTGGAGCAATGATCCTTACTCCATTTATTGGCTTCTTCCTCGACAAAAAAGGTTACGGAGCTAGCATGATGATGTACGGGGCTATACTACTTACCGTATCGCATCTTATTTTTGCATTGGTTCCTGCTGAGATGTTCACAGTACCAATTGCTCTTGGAACAATCGTTATTCTTGGAGTTGCTTTCTCCCTGGTTCCAGCATCAATGTGGCCTTCGCTACCAAAGGTTGTCGAAGATCGTTACCTGGGATCGGCCTATGGACTAACCTTCTGGATTCAGAATATGGGATTGCTTGGAGTGCCAATCCTAATTGGCTGGGCTATTTCCGCATCGAACCCAGGAGTTTCTGAGCAAATTTTGGCTGGTGTTCAGGGTGCCAAATACGACTACACAGTTCCAGAGCTCATCTTTGCTGGATTTGGATTCCTAGCATTTATTCTAAGCTTCTACCTCAAGCATATCGACAGGAAAAAGGGTTATGGTCTAGAACTTCCTAACAAAAAGTAATAGCCATCCATTGTCAAAAAGTCCTGAAGGGCTCTCCTTTCAGGACTTTTTATTATTATCTAACCAGCATAAGTTTTAGGTTATAGTGTTTTGAACATTGTCAAGCAGTAACTGCAGAAAGCGCGTAAGAACATAAACTTCAACTAAATCAAGCAACGGAAAGTATACTAAAATCTATATCCAACTCCAAATCGAACAGAAGCATTAAATGGGTAAGAGGTGTTAAAGGATTGGCTTATCGGCACAAAGCCAAGTCGTAAATTGGGTTCAACTACCAACGACAAACCGCTTGTTACAGGAAATGAAACACTTACTGCTCCAATAGCAGCAAAATTAATTTGTCGAACTCCATCGGTAGTACCATAAAAGGTGCCTCTTGAACTGATAACCTCAAAGCTGTTGCTAATTAGCGTGCCCACTGAAGCACCCACTTTTAGCTCGACATCAATCTTATTAACCGTATTTTGCACCGAGATCATAACAGGAACCTCCAAATGGTAGAAACTCTGCTTTAGCGCCGCCGTTGACATGGATGCTGTTTTGAGAATATCCTTGGGCGCACTGGATAAATTATTTGCATTGGCAATACCAATGCGCGAACTCTCAAGGTTAACCTGACCATATGATGTTGTGGCAAATAGATACTCAAAACTTCGGCTTACAGTTCCATTCTGTAAAAGGATTAAATCTCGTATGTACTGACCAGTTGGGTTAATGGAAACTCCCGAAATCACTGAAAAATTCTTGTTAAACTTTCGCCTCACCTGAACTTCCCCTGCCCACATCCAGCGACCATCCTCCCTGGGGTAAGTAGTTTTTCCCAATGCAGCTGATGTATGATACGAGTACGAAGGATTTAGGTAAGCCGTTACACCCCACAATCCCTTAGTTCCTGAATAAACAGAAGAGTTTGTAACGGATTTAATTGGGATACCGTCAACTTTAGCCGATTTTTTCCTTGAAGAAATATTCTCAGCACCAAACTTTACAGGAAAACTAACTTCATCAATAGGCTTTACCTCTTGCGTTGATTCTCCCCTATTGTATGGCAGTTGCGTATCTGAGGGTGGGTCTTGTTCGCCAGTTCCAATTAATCCATTATCATAATTATCAAAAGGTATTTCCTTAATAGATGTCAAACTGGCAACATGAATATGTGATAATACCTGTGGAAATATTATCTCAGGTATACTTACTATTGCGTTATCGTCAAAACGATTAGATAAAAGGAAAGAAACACCAAAACTAATAAGAAGCAGGAGGCTTGCAGCGGATGATAATCGCAAAAAAAATAGAGATCGTTTTCGCTTTCGGGTATCAAGCTCATTGGCAATACCAGTCCATACCCCAGGCATTGGCTTAACGCTGATGGATGAAAGTTTTCCCACAAACTCCTCATATGGCCCTGGCTCGTATAACTGCATAAGCTTCTTGCTTTTCAATTTGGCTTACCTTCTCTCTCAGAATTGCCCTGGCACGGCTATAGTTCGACTTGCTGGTAGACTCTGTAATACTTAACATTGACGCAATCTCGGCATGCGAATAACCCTCTATGGCGTACAGGTTAAAAACCAACCTGTACTGCTGTGGAAGTTCTGCAACAATGGCGAGGAGGTTGTGATAGTCGGCATCGAGATGATCAAACACTTCCAAACCAATAAACTCTCCATTAATTTGTACCTCCCTGCCATCGGTCTTCTTACGATGGTACTCGAGTGCAGTATTAACCATAATCTTCCGCATCCACCCCTCAAATGATCCCTCGAATCGGAACGATGATATATTTTCGAATACCTTTACAAATCCATCCTGCAGGATATCGCGGGCAATATCGGTATTGGGGTAGTACCTCAGGCAAACTCCGTACATCGTTGGTGCATAGATGGTGTACAATGCCTGCTGCGCCTTACGATCCGACTCACAACAGCGTTCTAGTATGTTCCGGCTTATCTCCAAGTTGATACTATATTTACGTTGTTCTCTAGCAAATATAGTAATCAAATGGTTACATGCAGTATAGATGTGGAAAAAAGTTTTGGGGTTGCGTGGGAAGAGTAATATTTCTTATGGGTTGATCTATTGACGCATACTACTTACTAAAAGTTTCAGCCCACTTTACAGCGTCAATAAGTTGCGCCTCATTCTTAATATTTAAGCCTTGATTTCGTAATAGTTTACGGGAAATTTCTATTTCACTTGAAAAAAAATTAACAAAAGAATTCAATCCAAGTGCAATTGAGGATACACTTCCATCCAAAAATTTAATATAATAAGTAGTTTTAGGCTTAATAAGTAGTGCACTTTGTCCTCGGCCTCCTATATAAATTGATTCCATTTGGGCTGTTTTTTCAACCCAACGACAAGCATAAAGAGTATACTTCCCTTTGTGTAAAATCTGTAAAAATTCATTACTTACTCTAAATGTACCCTTTGTTATGCTCGAAATTCTTTCGAAATACAAAATATTGTTCTGCTTAATGGTGAAGGCAGAAATCAACATTTTATCCAATTTAATGAGACGAGAACTAACTGGCTCCTTCCATATTAACTCATCCTCAAGCGCATTATATCTTAACAACTGATCCTTAACAACTTCTCCGCTTTCGAGAAAAACATCTCCATTAAACCAATTATCGAGGAAGAATGGACTACCTGCGTATATAATCCTTTGATGATACAATTCACCGCTCAACTTTGAAGTTGAAGAATTATGTTCGCATTGAGCATCTAGTTGTTTTGGCAAAAGGAATATTAGGCTAACAAAAAGAGCAAATACTTGCATGCTAAAGCGATACATTTAATTAATCTTTTACGTTAATATTAACTGTTTCTTGAAACAAAGTACCATACTTGTCTATGCCGTTAACAATAACAATATAATTCCCTTGTAAATGGCTTGCTGTAAAGTCAATATTTGAATTGTGATCACTACTAACTGAAATTGATGGTTTCCAAAGTAACGTTTGTCTAAAATCAGGTATACCTATACTATTTTTAAGCTGTTCAACATCAAATTCTACGTGAAATGCAAAGGGTTGTATAAAATTTTTTGAATAGCCCTTATTAAAAAGATCAGCTGTATTGATTTGCGAGTTTAAGAAAATGGATACAATCCCATTAATAGGCTTCTCTCCAAAATACCAAGGGACACATGTAACCCCAATGAAATCAATTTCATTCGAACTATAATTCAGCAAGGACAACGGTTTAGCGTAGGGCATTCCATTAAGAAAAACCATTGGTGGGGAACTAAAGAACTTATAGGATTCTTGGGTATTCATTACATAAAAATTCTGATCCTCACCCTTACCCCTAAGTCGAACTTGTGGTATTATTTCTCGAAAAATCTCCCTCAAGTTATTCAAAGGCTGATAATTAGATAAATAATACTCATACTGTGGCCTAGAGTAAACCCTTGGCAATGTAACCCTATCAATTCCATTTGGATCGATTGCTGTATATGGACTATTTTGAAACAGTTTTTGAACTAGAATAACATTCTGACTTTTCTTAATAAACTCAATTTGTTTTTCAGATAATTTTACATACTGAGGAATAAAGGGAGATAATACTTCACACTTATCGTCAATTTTTATATCAACTTCCTCAGTTATTGAGTATATATCGGGAACTACAAAAACTTTTCGATTAAGGTAAGCGTAGGATAAATGAAAACTGAAGTAACCATTTAAATCTGTTTTTGTGAATTGTAAATTAACCAATGAATCTGGTGTGGAGAGGTACATTATTACATTTGGAACAGGCTTATTGTTTTCCTTACTATTTAAAAACCCCGATAGGTATATTCCTTTAGTCTCTTTTGGATAGCAATTAAAAGTATTTTTAAATTCGATATTAGTATTATTAAAGTAAGTTATGTTGCCAATAAAAGACTCCATCGGGACTACAGAAACGCAAACCTTAACTGGTTCATTAACTGCTTTAATTGAGATTTGTCCCTTTTCAAGAGGCTTGAAAGTATCTTTATTTGCAAAAACCTCTACAAGTGGAGGCCTAACTTGTTTTGGCAAAGAATCATTACCTAAAGTGAACACTTTAATTTCCTTATCGAATCTATTTGCAATAACTATTTGCTTTGAAGAGTATGCTGCGCAACTAAAATTCCGCAAATAGTTAGTAAAGGTAATAAGCTGAAAATATCCCGATGATAGGGTGTCGGGAAGGATAATGCTACTCCATGCTCTACCTTCAATAAACCTAATCATTATACTAAAAATCACCTCTTGATTTGAGTTTCTAAGTAAAACGTAACCTACCTTACTCTCGACAGTTTTATCATCAATTTTTAAGATATCAACACTAAAAACCAACTCCTCGCCAGCAATGTAAATATCCCGATCGGTGTTAATAACAAGCCTCTCATCAGGTTGTGCATTGGCAACTTGCGAAAAGGTAACATATGGGAAACACACCAAAAGATTGGTAGCAATTATTAATGCTAAAAGATGATAAACTCCTTTCATTGATATTTAGTTAAAAAACCCAAAAATTTGGAACAACTTCCCTCGACATACCAAAATTGGACAAGTAATTCAAATCGGGAACCCTTCTAATTGATAGCTTTTCTGGTCTCAATGGCTCATTATTCAAGACAAATGACCTTGAAACATGTGATGACGCTTCAAAGATACCAATTGCCTTCTTGGTTGGATCGTTAACACAAAAGATGTTTCCCTTTAGCTGAAATGGCGACGGGTCGAACAGTGTCCCTTCTGCCTCAAGCTGATCGCTAAGCTGCTTATAAAAGTTATAACTTTGCTCATTTAGTGTAAACTGCTTTAATACAACAATTCTCTTATGAATATACATTAGCCTTAGGCTATCTGGTATAATCACCTTAACTCCCTTTCTAATAAATCCCACATCGTGGTATGCAGAAGTATTGCTATGTGTTTGAAAATCTGGAATAACTACATTCAACTTGTAATCAATGTTCTTGCGAAGATGACAGTAGAAAAAATCGGGGTCATCGGAAAAATCAATTAAAATATACTGGGTGATTACATCGGTTTGAAAGCGAACCATCGGGGGGGCTTGCGAATTGGATTTAATATCGGCCCAAAGGCTAATGCCTTCAAATGGCTGTATAGTTTGCTCGCCGTCATTGTCAATATCATAAAGATCTCGAACATCCCATTTTGCTTCTAAACTATCTGCTGTAATAGGTGGCATTATTTTTTGTTGATCTGATCTATATATATCACCATCTTCAGTTTCTACCATAAGAGTATAGGATTGACCTATTTCACCAACAAAAGGGTTGTTATTATAATAATATCCTGGCTCAACCTCATCAAAACCATAGTTTACTCCATTACCATCTATAACAGTAACATCAGCGTTTCGAAGTGGAATAAAATCGTTGTCCTCATTAAAGTTAGAAGATAAAGAAAGCTTTATAAGATGTTTGCTACCTGCATTAGTTATTAATCCCTCAACTACAAGCATCTCATTGCTAGTATCAACCTCAGGGATAAAAGGGTCTACACAAGAATAAAAAATAAAACCAATTAGAAAAATATATAATTTTATGCTCAAATTCATAACTTAAAAGGTGAAATTATATGTTAAGGTTGGCATAGGCCTACCAATTATGTACATTTTATATAGACCATATTTTCTGTAACTACTTTCAGGTGTTGGCAACTCCTTTTTATAAAAAACTGAATACACATTTTTTCTGCCATACGCATTTATAAGGGATAAACTCCAACTTCCTTTACCCCTAGCATTTAGTTTTAGGTTTTCATCATACGAAATGGAAATATCTAATCTATGGTAATTGGGTAATCGATATTTGTTTCTTTCGGAATAACTAATGGCCAAATGCCCTTGGTATTCGAATATCTGTTCGGGGTAAGTTACGGGTCGACCAGTATTATACGTAAATGTTGTGTTTATTCGCCATCTTCTGGTTAGTTTATAGGAAGAATTGAGAACAAGGTTGTGAGGTCTATCAAAATTGGATGGAAAGTAGGTGTTATTATTTATCCTAAAAAGTTCGAATTCCTCATTAGTCCTTCTATAACTACGCGCATAGGTATAACTTAACCAACCTGTTAGTTTTCCCATCTTCCTTGTTAAATAAAACTCTGCACCAAAACTATATCCATTAGCATTAACCAAATCGCTTTCAATAGTTGAGTTCATAAGAATATTGGCTCCATCTCGGTATTCGATTAAATTGCTATGGGATTTAAGATAAGCTTCTATACTGACCTCAATATTATGATCTGGAAGTAGCAAAAAGTAACCCACTGCCACCTGATCGCTAAGCAATGCTCCGGTAAACATATTGCTTAACCTCCAAACATCAGTTGGCGACATAACTGCAGAGGTTGAAAGTAGGTTTACGTATTGATGATTACGATTATAACTAATTTTCAATGAGTTATTATCGTTAATAAGGTATCTGAATCCTATTCTTGGTTCCAAGCCGCCATCTGACCAAATGGCTTTCCAATGGCTTGTATAATAAACTGTATCAACAATATTCTGGGGCATTCTTGGTTGATTCGATTTATACTCAAAAACAGATGATGGCCCCATAAACCCATACCAAACCCCTCTTAATCCAAGATCAACACTTAGTTTGGGGGATACTTCAATATTTGCGCTTGCATATATACCTGTTTCTAGGCCGCTTTCTCTTTTTAAGGAAAAAGTATTGACATATGATTTATCTCCCAAAGGGCTAATGTTACCCGGACTAATACCATAGTGAATTGCTTGTAGTCCAAAATCGAAAATCCAGTTAGAACCTGGCTGATAATCGAAATGCCATTTAAGGGTTTTATAGCTAATATCACTACTCAACGAAAAGGCATTTTTGGGTTGAACATCAATGGGTTGCTCAACCTGATTATTATAATTGCTTAATCCTAAGGTAACACGAGTTGTTAAAAATGGTGAGAGTGTAGAATTATATCTGATTGATGCTAATTGGCTTTGGTACGCATGCTGGGTTTCTCCACTTAGTAAAAAGGAATCGAAACTCTGATAGCCGAAAAAAGATAATGAGTTCTTATCACCTAAGTTTACGGTTAAAACCCCACTTAAGTCGTAGAAATTGGCAGAACTATTCATAAGATCAGCATCTGGAATTCTATTCAACAACCAGTTAGAATAAGATGATCTCCCGCCTATTGACAAAAATACATTCCTATTAATTAGCGGCGTTTCCAAGTGAAGACGGCTGTATAGTAGTCCTAGCCCTCCAGTTAGTTTAGCTCTCTGGGGATTTCCTCCCCGTTTTCTAATATCAACAACCGATGATGCTCTTTCGCCAAATCTCGCTGGTATTCCAGCCTTAAATAGCGTAACGCCTGTAACCATATCGGGGTTAACAACTGAAACGAGTCCAAAAAGGTGTGAAGAATTGAACAAGGGCATATCCTCAACCAGTATAAGGTTCTGATCACTGTCCCCTCCCCTAACATTAAATCCTGTTCCAAACTCCCCCATACTCTGTATTCCTGGTAAAAGGGTAAAACTTTTTATTATATCTCGCTCACCTAAAGCCCCTGGAAGCTCTTTTAGCATCATGGGATCAAGTCTTACAATGCTCATCTGCGTGCTTCTAATGTTTGCATCCTGTCGGTATGCAGTTATTACAGCACTTTCGAGTTGCAAACTTTTTTCGAATAAATCGAAGTTAAGAGTTCCCGGCGCATTTACCTTTACTATATGATGGGTATCTTCATAACCCAAATATGATAATTTAAGCTTATGCTCTCCCGCAGGTAAGATAAAACTATAAAATCCTAAATTGTTTGTTGAAACTCCTATACCTGTAACCTCATCGAAAATAATTGCTCCTATAAGCGGCTCACCCGATGTTCCATCGTATATGTACCCTTGTACCTGAGCCTTAGCATATCGCCCAAAATCAAGTGGGTTTCCTATCTCACTGTAATTGCCTTCGGAATCACTCCTATCTTCACCCAGTATACTTTTGGGAATAAGCACAAAATATCCATCAACATTTAGAATAGTTAGACTAAAGGTGTTAGCAATTGAGAGCAGAGCTTCGTTTAATGATTGTTCTAATAACCTTTCGCTAAACTCATGAGCTGAGAACCAATTTGGCTTATAAAAAATCTTTACATTATGCTTTTGCTCTAATTTCAAAATCAACTCATTGGCGGATAAATAATTTTGAAGGGTTGCCTGAGCGAAACTTTGAATAGATACTGTATAAAAGAATAGAAGTAAAACTGAAATACTTATAAATCGAAAGTAGGAGGACATTTTAAGTAAAAAAATTATTGTATATAACTTTAATAGGCCTAGCAAAAAACTATCTGTATTCAATCTCAAAAATCACTCAAAGGTTGCAATTTTTGAGCTAAAATTCAATGATTTATTGCACTAATTGTAATTTTTTACCATAATTATTACTTAAAATAAGCCTCATATTGGAAACAAACATGCTAGTCTGTATTGAGTGATATTTTATAAAAAAACATTTAATAAATCTCATAACACTTAAATTCGTTGTAACTTGCTAAAAATAAACATTTAATAAAATGAGGTACTTTTCACTAATAGTTCTTACCAATTTACTATTACTGTTTTCAGCCTATAGTTATGGCCAGCAAAATTCTTGTAAAGTTCTTATCCCTGAAATTGCAGAGATGTATGAGGGATCGTGCAAAAATGGATTAGCGCACAAAAAAGGAATCGCAAGAGGAACCGACACCTATGAAGGATATTTTAGAAAAGGATTACCTCATGGGAATGGATCGTATACATGGTCAAATGGAGATGTATACACAGGTAGGTGGCGAAATGGGAAAAGGCATGGCAAAGGAACGTTTACCTTTATCCAAACCGATTCACTGAAAAGATATACAGGTTTATGGAAAAACGACATTTACATTGGAGAAGAAAAAGTTCCTCCCTACTCGGTTGGCCATGTAATCAACCTTAAAAAATTCACAATAAGAAAGATTAAGGATGGGGATATGGTACTGGTCACTATTTACACTAATAATTTAATATCCAGGCCATCAGGCGATTTCAATTTCAGTATTGATACTGGTTCAACTGTTCAGGTAGGTCAATCGTACGGTTTCGAGAATGTCACATTCCCATCAACAATCTACATTTCATACACTCATAATGGTATGTGCAGGGTAAGGTTTGAGGTTGTGATTAATGAGCCTGGTGTTTGGGAAATTCGTTTATACAACTAAAATCCGAGTAGAATTTAACTAAAACCAACCACCAACAGAAACATCAACACCAGGCACTCCTTGTTCAGCTCCAAATGAGTAATATGGCATGCCAAGTATTTCGAGTTCGGCTCCAGGTATGGGTAGATGTAAAAAGCTATATACCTGTAGTTTATTAGCCTTACGCATGGCAAAAAATTCGATACCAAAACCGCTGCAATAAAGTTCGATATTCCGTTCATAAAAAATTGCATCAGAGATGTCCTGCTTGTTAAGGTTTACAGCAGGCAATCCTCCACGAGTAACCCTTGTTCCGTTATCAATAATCTCTTTTGCTTCGGAAAGCCTATTGAGGTGGAGTAGCGCTTCTGCCCGAATCAGATCGTTCTCTGTTGTATAAAAATCTGGGCAAGGTTCGTGCTTGGTTGACAGATACATGTCTCTTCGCTTAAAGCGATAGTTTGAAAAAAAATAGTACCCTCTTTCAGGATTAAATGAACAACTTGAAAGGGGCATAAAATCGGTAACTATTCTTCGATCTAAGATATTAGTATCGTTAATATCAGATATGGGTTCTCCAACGTTCTCCAATATCCAGTTAAATCCATCCGCACCAGGCCATCGTGAGGGCATTCGTGGATCCAACATGTTCACAATACGCATATCGGCTTGTCCCCATCCTATATAATTAGCATACGTATGGTACAAACTATACCATTTTTCATCATCGGCTATGGGGGAAAAGTCGTAATCAATACCATTACTGGCATAATCAAGAATTACTTGCCAATCCAAGGCATTGTTTTGCTCAATATTTCGAGGACTATAAGCAAGAACTCTTGCCGTAAATGAACTAGCAAGTTTGGCAAAATTTGAACTTGTTAAGGTAACCTCCAGGGGTACCCAAACTTCAGGTATTATAAAATCGTTTTCACTACATACGGCAATAGCTTGATCAAAACTAGAAACTGCTGCGCTAACCAAATTACTGTAAGGAGAAAACTGAACAACAGCCTCAATATCTGTATTATGTGTAACAACAAAGGCCCTGTCGTACACCAAGCCCAAGTACCCAAGGGCGAGTCCCTGAGCAAAGTAAGCTACAGCCATTACCATCGGTGACTCATCCCTACTATTAATTAGAATTGGCTGGTCAGTATTTTCAAGAAAACCAAGTATACTATTGGCCTTATTTAGGATTGAATACAGATTTTGATAATACATGTGATTCACATAAGAGTAAGCATAATCCTTTTCGTTATTGAATGCTTCTCTGGGCTCCTGCCCAAAAACCCAACTTCCAGCTGTACCCCACGCTAAGGTTCCAGCATCGGCTGCTACCCAAAACCCTAATGCTGGACTATTGTAACTATGTGTGGTTTGAAACCAAAGATTTACAAGTTCCGAGGTGGTTTTCTCGATGTATGCTGGATTGGAAGCAACCTCAGCCTGATTAGGGTTGTTTGGATTATCTATCTCAAGGCTTATACATCCACTTAAAATAAACGCATACATTGCGAGAAAAGCGGACTTAGCTAAAGGGGTTTTCATAATTTTTTAAATTTGGGATTTTAAAAAATACTCAACCTTTTAATGACATAAAGTTACATCGAATAGAATAGCATACAAAAATTTTATACAAAAAAAGGGGTGATTAGATCACCCCTTTCATGAAAAAACATTAGTCTATTTGGTGGGAATCTTCAAGTTATCCTTTACAACCCACTTAGCACCCTTTTTAGTTAGAATAGTTTCACCAAAAGAAGTTGCACCGCCAGTGTAAAGAACCCTAAAGTTTAACGTTATGGTATTTGCAGTCTCGTCAATGGTTCCAGTACCCTCAATGTAGTAATCATCTGGATAGTCTGTTGTACCAATCCATTGGTTTTTGATTACCACATTATTGCCACAGCTGAATTCTAGCAAGGCAGTTCCATCTCCATCAACCCAATTTTCTTCCCAAGAGAAGTTAATAAACCCTGCAAGACCTTTAACCTTTAACTCGTTCAGATTAGCAGTTCTAGTGCCTATCATAACGTCATCATTACGACCACTAGTTCCTTCAATTTCACCTACCCAATAGTCCATATCGTAGGGGCAAAACTGAACTAATTCTACTCTAAGTTCCTTTACTGGACTTTGCTTACCTCCTTGAGTTGTTTCAACAACCTGAATTATTGCCGCTGTATCGGCAGCGCTCTGTGTAAATACTACGTTAGCGATGAATGGTTTATCTGGGTCGGGAGTAATAGTTCCACCCCATTTACTATCGGCAAATGACCAGGCGAATGTAGATCCACCTCTTGCAGGAACCTGGTATTTAAAGGGATATTCCGACAAACCATGAGCGGGAACACCTGTTTCAGGCCCAGTAAGTGTCATAATAATTGGTTCAATATTGTTAAAGTTGTACTCTTCCTCAGAACAACTATAGAATATTGCCGTCGAAGCCACTATAATGGCAGCAAATGCTGTAAATAGAATTTTTATTTTCTTCATAATCTAGAATTTTAAAATTGTTAACTCTCGACTAAAACCATCCTCCATCGGATACGTCAACTCCTGGCTCACCTTCGGTTGCACCAAATGTGTAGTAGGGTATTCCCATTACTTGAAGTTGCGAACCAGGTATTGGCATATGCAGGAAAGTACCAGGTTGTAACTTATCTGCCTTGCGCATAGTGAAAAATTCTATTCCAAAACCACTGCAGAAAAGTTCCACATTACGCTCATGGAAAATGGCATCGGCAATAGCTTGTTTGGTTGCAGCAACAGTGGGTAAACCTCCTCGAGTCACACGGGTACTGTTGTCAAGTACAGTTTTTGCTTCGGCCAAACGATCAAGATACATCAAAGCCTCAACTTTTAGCATATCATTCTCAGCCTTATAAAACTCAGGACACGCCTCTGTCCATGTCTGTAAATAGGTATCTCTCCTTGTAAAACGATAGCATGTAAAGTGGTAAGTACCCCTTTCAGCCGAGAAATCGTTGAAATCCATATATCCAAAATCGGAAAGAATCCTATCGTCAAAGGCCTCAGCGGCAGAAGCAACTGGGGCAGGTAGCGCATCGAATCCAGCAGCAGGCCACTGGTTAGGCATACGGGGATCCATCATACTTACCACACGCATATCTGTTCTTCCCCATCCGTCATAATTTGCATAGGTATGGAAAAGGGTATACCAGTTAATATCATCAGCAATAGGAGCAAAATCGAAATCGAGGCCATTGTTGGCGTAGTCGTAAACTTTTTGCCAATCTAAAGCGTCGTTTTGAGCTTTATTACGTGGGCTGTAAGCCAGAACACGAGCAGCAAAGGAATTCACCAACTTAGAAAAGTTTGAACTTGTAAACGTGGTGTTGTGAGGTACCCAAGAGGCAGGAAGTGTGAATGTATTGGCATCGCTGATGGCAATGGCCTGATCGAAACTGGCAAGTGCAGCATCAATAAGGTCTGTCCAGGGAGCAATCTCGATACCTTCCTGTAGATTTGTGTTTTGAGTAGCGATAAAGCCCTGATCGTAAACGAGTCCTAAATAACCTAGAGCTAAGCCCTGTGCAAAATATGAAACGGCTTTAACCATTGGGGTATCGTCAACATCACCAATAACTATTTCCATCCCATCTATTTCTATCGTCTTTAATACATCATTTGCCTGCGAGAGAAGAGACTGAAGAGTGTTGTAGTAATTTTCAGTAATAATTGCATCGGCATAGGTGGGGTTGTTATCGAAAACAAATCGGGGTTGATTGCTAAGTACTCGCATACCACCATTACCCCAAGAGCAAGTTCCGGCATCGGCCATAACCCAGAAACCTAGTGCTGGGCCATCATACTCCTGAGTAATCTGATACCAGGTCCGAATCATACCACTGGTTATACCCTTTATATCCGAGGGTTGCGAAACGGCCTTAGCATAATCGGGGTTGTTTAAATTCTCAACCTCCAAATCGGCACATCCAAAGAATACCAGGAAAACCGACAGGAGCAGGGTAATATTTAATTTTCTTGTTTTCATGCTGTAAAGATTTAGGGATTAAAATTTAAGCTCAAGTGATCCAGAGAATGTTCTATAGTTCGGATAGCCCATAAAGTCATAGGCAAAGAACTGAGCTGTACCATCATTGGTTTGTACCTCAGGGTCATATCCAGAATACTTGGAAAAGGTAAGCAGATTTCGTCCTACTAGGCCTATCTTTACACTCTTGAAAGCTCCCTTCGCAAAGCCGCTGATAAGGTTTTTAGGTATCTCGTAGAATAAGGATACTTCCCTTAATTTAACGTATGATGCATCTTCCACCCAGAATGAGTTTACGTTATTCACATCGTAGAAGGTTTTGTAGTAAGGGATTGTTTTCTTCGCATTCTCTTCCTTTCCAGCCTGATCCATCATTCCATGCCTATTGTCGCGGGTTAACCACTGAGCTGTACGGTTATACACATCGCCCCCTTGCTTCCACTCCCAAAGCATATACAAACCAATACCTTTATAGTTTAGGTTAGTAGTTAAGCCCAATTTGAAATCGGGAGTAGTATCCCCTATCTTGCCATACAGAACGGTTCCGTTTTCGTCCAAAACCTTAATAGGAGCTTCGTAAATAGTACCCTCAGTCCCCTTGCGGATAACGTAGCCATCGCTATTAATAGTATAATCATCGATTGTGGCATCGGTGGGCAGCTGCTTGGCCATTTGGTCAAGGCTTTTTACCCAATCCTCACCGTAGATAGCACCAAATACTTCACCCTCCTTAATATAAAATACTTTAAAACCTTCCTGTCCTTGAGGGCCAGTTTGGTAGGCTGGTACATCCAAACGGGTAATCTCTGTTCTAACCCTATCGAAAACTAGGTTCATATCCCATGTAAAGTCTGAATTGGAAATAAGATTAGCACCAAATGAGGCCTCTATTACCCGAGCTTCCAACGCTCCAGCATTTTGCCACTGACTTCCCCAACCACCTAAGTGTGCAGCAAGAGGTACATTGAGGAATTGGTCATCGGTATTTGTAAATGAGTAAACAGCCTCGAAACGGAAGCGCTTAAGGAAGTCAACATTTAAACCAATTTCCATCTCAGTAGAAAGTGATGGTTTAAGATTTTTGTTACCTAGCTGAGCTTTTCCCGAAGGTGTTCCTCCAATTAAAGTCATAACCTCATACTGCATCGCAAAAAGGTGAGGACGCTGGCCTGCAGTGCCGTAGGCTGAACGAATCTTCAGTTCATCTATTCCAGGTATTTCAATATCCTGCGAAATACGCCAAGCACCTGAAACCCTATAGTATGTTTTGTATCTTTCATTTATACCAAAAAGTGAAGAGCCATCACGACGTACCATACCGTCGAAAATATACCGATCCTTATAATCTAGGTAAAGTATTCCGAATAGGTTCTCGGCCATAATACGTTCCTGGCCATTAGATGCAGTTTTATCTGCTGATGCAATAGCTCCAAATGTTGGAAGATCCTTAACGCTGAAATTATTACCGGTAGCAGAGAACCAATCGTAACGGTAATCCTCAAGCAGGTAGCTAAACTTGGCTCTGGTGTTAAAATCACCAAACTGCTTATTTAAGTTTAATGTGGCCTGTGCAGTTTGTGAGAAGATCTTATTGTTGTATTTATATAGTCTACCTTCAGAGTAACCAGGGCCTGCACCTTGGCGTTCCCAAGTATCGTAGGGGTCTAATTCTGTAATATCGGTACGCGAATTTTCATAGGCGTACTTACCCTCTACGCTAAGGAAATCGAAAATATCCCACTTAAGGTTGTATGTTCCAAGCAACCTATTCCGCTCGTTATAATTTTCTTTCTTGTATAAGCTGTAAAGTGGGTTCTCAGTGGTAGCCTCCCAAGGATCGGGAATAAATAAGTATGGCTGCCCGTCAGGGTTTTCATTCTGTAGATTAACATCAGGGCTCATTAGTAAAAGGTTAAAGAAAACACCACCGTTGTACTTACTGTCACCCCCTGGATTCTGTGTATGAGATCTTACGTATACGTTACTTGCATTTAAAGTAATCTTATCTGTAAACTTGTGATCAACGTTTACCCTAAAGCTATTCCTATCATAACCCTCAGTACCATACAAAAGGCCTCCCTCATGGAAATTCTCAAACGATGTAAAGAAGTTTGTTTTTCCAAGGTTTCCAGAGAGGGAAACATAGTTCGTGTAAAAATTATTCCCAGGGAACATATCGGCCTGATGATCATTAAGCAATGCAAATGGATTATCCATATACAGATCCTCCTTAAGACCTCTTGCTCCAGAATACCCTGCACCACCAGTATAACCGTCGGGATATGTAACACCTGCATACTTGGTGTAAATTCCTTTGTAATCTTCCCAATCATCAGCTAAAACAAAAGCATGAGACTTGTTCAGGTCATACTTTTTGCCAATTTGGTTACGACCAAATTCATTGCGCACAATAATATTGGATACACCCTCTTTGGCATCTTTACCCCTTTTGGTGGTAATAACAATAACACCGTTACCTGCCCTTGATCCGAACATTGCAGAAGCAGAAGCACCTTTAACAACCTCAAGAGACTCGATGTCATTAACGTTGATATCAGAAAGAGTACCCTCGAGAATTGCACCGTCAACAATGATAAGTGGGTCTTGGCTACCTGCTAGCTGGGTGGCACCACGAATAAGAATTGTAGAAGAACCACCTGGTTCACCGGTTGAGTTAGTTACAGTTACACCCGAAACTTTACCCTGCAATGCGCTTGCTGCCGAACGGGCAGGCACTTGAGAAATTCTCTCCTCGCCAACTCGTTCTACAGAAACAGCCAGTTTCGATCTGGGAGTAGCAGCAGCTAGACCCGAAACAATAACTTCTTCCAAAGCAACAGCGTCTGTTTCGAGCACTACATTAATTACAGTTCGTCCAGAAATCTCAACCTCTTGAACCTTGTAACCAATAAAACTAAAAGTTAATGTTGTAGCCGTTGCAGGAACTCCGAGGGAGTATTTGCCATCGGCATCGGTTGCCACGCCAATGGTTGTTCCCTTAACCTGTACGGATGCGCCAGGAATAGGCATCCCATCGTCGGCACTGGTTACAGTACCAGTAATTTGCACAGTTTGCGCCTGTAGGAAGTTTACACCCACAAACACAACACATGCAAGGAATACGCATAGTTTTTTCATAGAACAAATTTTAGGTTTACAAATAGAGCTAATAGTATTTAAAAAAACATATGCAAATTATAAAACGATATTATTAAACACAAGCGAATGCTAAATAAAGTTAAATATTTGGTGAAAATAGATTTCAACAGGGGTTGATAAATTTACATCCTAGTGTTCGAATGCTCAAAAGAATAGGTTAGTTCAACCCATATATCTAACTGAATATTTGTGATTTTTGCCTAGAATTAAGGCATAATAAGGAATATTTGAATCACACTTTAAATCTGCTGCATGTTGATTTTTTCAAATGTTCCTGTTACGGTTTTTATCTATCAAACACCAGAATTGATTAAAGCCAACTTTTTATAGCACTAATTTCAATAATATATATTTTGTTATGAGATTATATTATAAACAAAGAGGCTGTCTACCTTTTTAGACAGCCTCTCTTTAACAATTCAATAAATTCTAGTAACCAGGATTCTGCTGCTCGGCCAGCACAGGGTTTGAATTTGTTTCAATCAAAGGGATTGGCCAAACAAACCTATAGTTATCGTATGGATAAGCTACAACGCCAAAAGCCTCACCCGCAGCGGTTCCAAACTCACCCGGATTGGTGAACCACTCGGCTGGAACAGGGTTTAAGTTATCCACCTTTGCGGGTATTCCGTTAATGGGAAAATGGGGACAATGCTGTAACCTGTGAATATCGGGCCAACGACGGCCTTCCATGGCAAACTCAATTCTACGTTCTGCCAGAATCGCCTCAAGCAAATCTACGTTGGTGGCAAAATCTGCAGCGTCATAGCCTTGGGAAGCTGCATTGGCCAATGATCTATCCCTAACCTGATTTAGCAAGGCCAAGGCATTGGCATCAGGAGCTCCAGCTGGTGTTTGACGAGCAATGGCTTCTGCCATATTCAGCAGCACCTCTGGATATCTCATCATGGGTGATGGGTCGGTGTAGTTAGTCACATCCTTGTACTTATTGGTGTACACTTGGCCATCAACGGTAAAGATCATATCATCATCCGGAACCTCATCCAATGTCTCATAATCATCGGCAGGGCTTCCTTTCCGTCTTAAATCATCTGGGAGCCAGAAAGAACTTCTCCATATAATTGGGCTCATGCAAACCAACATTCTTCTTTTATACTGAGATGCTAGAGCTGCGTTAACCCCTGGGTTGTTTGTCCCAGAGTTTTGCATTCCAAAAACATACTCCTTGCTTGCATAATTGCCAAAAGCTAACCATGGCTCGGCCTCAAGAGCATACTCACCAGCATAAACACCTGTCGTAAATTTATTACCCTCAGTAATTACACCAGCCCAATTGTACATATGAAGATGAATCCTCATCTTATATGCTGCTGCAGCGCCCTTTGTACCACGTGCCATCTGGTAATTGCCGGACCAGCCACCTCTTAAAGGAAGATTATCTTCTGCAAAGTTCAGATCCTCCAGAATTCTATCATATACAAAAGCCACCGATTCTCTCCCCTTTGTTCTCCCCTCTTCAATTGCACCAACAGTGGTGAAGGGTCTATCGTGGTATGGAACTCCCCAATGCGATGCATCTGCTGTATGGTTATAGGGACGTGCAAAAAGAACTAGCAATTCATGGTATGCAGCTGCGCGTAACAATCTTGCTTCACCCTCATACCGTTCAGCGGCTTCAGTGGTAATTACTCCATTTGTTGCTGCAGTCCTAACGCCATCAATCACTATATTACACCTGTTAATAAGCATATAGGTATCGGACCAGTAGTACACGTTATTAGCTGTTGTAGCATCATAAGTACCAAGATAAGTAAACCTGTAGAAAGCCTGCTGATTTACAGCATCCTCTCCTCGACAATCACCCTGTTGCACAAATGCTGCTCCAAAAGGATAACCTCTATACTGCGCTGAAGTAGTAAAATAGTATCCTCGCTGAGCTGCATTATACATGCCAATAACCGACAGTTCAACCAGTTCAGGGGTTGAGAAAGCTGTTGTTTCAGAAATCTGATTGTAAGGATCTAATTCTATGATATCCTCACAAGAAACGAAGAGAAGCCCAATTACCATTAGCGGCACAAGGACTACCTTCCTTATAATCGTGAAATTGTCTCTTTTCATAGTATGCTAATTTATTGTTCTACAATGTAAGGTTAATACCAAAGGTTAGAGTCCTCATCCTTGGGGTAAGGTTAAAGTCCACTCCTCCTGATTCCATCTCAGGGTCAATTCCAGTATACCCAGTAAACATCAGAAGTTCCTGGCCTTGAGCAAAAATCCTTAATCCTGTAATGCCAAACTTAGCTAACATATCAGCGGGTAGAGTATAGCCTATCACAAGATTTTGGAGTTTAAAGAAATCGCCTTTCTCCACAAATCGACCATTGGTTTGATTCTGAATATTAATAAAATTACCTCCCTGCGCCCATAAACGTGGGGTCCATCCATCTCCGGGTTCAGATTCACTCTGCCATCTGCCTAAAATCTCGCGACCGTTATTAGTAAACGAATGCTGGGTTAAATCATCTCGCGTGCGGTTCATAATGTAATTACCTCCACTAAAACGGAACATCATGGCAAAATCAAAACCTTTAAACCGAACATTTCCAGTCAGCGCGCCAAAATATGTTGGCAGCGAAGGGCCGAAAAGGATCTTATCATCCACTGAACTCAATGATGAAGCTTGAGAAATATCACTTGGGTTGGCTGGATCATAAACTACATAGGAAGATGTGGGTATATTACCCTGAACAAGAGTACCATCAGCCTTTCTGTAGATTGGGTTTCCGTTAGCATTATTTACTCCGTGATAATCATACCCATAGATTGAGCGATACGATTCACCTACACGAATGATGGTATAGTTATCGGGAAACATTTCGGTTTGCTCACCAACCAGTGAGACGATCTCATTCTTTACAAAACTAATGTTTCCGCTAACTGTAACCGATAAATCTTTATTTCTAATAATATTTGCCTCAGCAAAGAACTCATGGCCCCAGTTCTTAAGCTGCCCAATATTTGCGCTATAGCTATTACCAAAAATACCGAATGAAGGAGGAGTAGGAACCGCAAGAATAAGATTATCCTGATCGTTCACAAAGTAATCGTATGAAAACTTGTACTTCCCTTCCATAAACATCATATCAACACCACCGCCGTACTTCTTGCTGGTTTCCCACTGCAACTGATCATTACCCATTTGTACAAAGCCAATACCATTGTTGTCAGCGTATTTAGCAGCCCCATAAAGCCCAGCATACGGATAATTACCAACAGATGTATTACCAACTTCAGCATAAGAGGCTCTCAACTTTAAGTCGTTGATAAACGTTAAATCCTCCATAAAAGCCTCTTCGGAAAGTGTCCATCCTAACGAAAAGCCAGGGAAAACACCATACTTGTTTGCTAAAGGCATAGATGATATACCATCGTAACGGAAAGATGCCTGAACAAAATACTTATTTGCAAAATTATAGTTTAATCGCCCAGCGTATGAGAGGAAACCATTCTCAGTTAATCCACCACCCGAATACTGAGTTCCAAATGAACCTGATATTAGGTTGTACTGGAAAAACTCATTGGATAAATCGGTTCCATAGGCATAAAATGAGTTAACCTTTTGCTTTTGGAATTCACTAACAAGTGTAACTCCTAGGTTATGGTTATCGGCAAAAGTCTCATTGTATGAAAGTACATTCTGATAATTCCAACGTGTAAGATTTTGGAAATTATTCTGAACCCGACCATTTGAACCTTGTCCATCACCATGCTTTGGATTGTAGTACAATAAACCCTCAGAACCAGTAGCATCAACGCTTAACTGTGTTCTAAAAATTAAAGATGGAAGTAACGTTACATTAGCAAAGGCATTCCCTATGGTGCGGAAAACCTTTGTAGTAAACCTATTGTGATCAAGAACATAAACAATATTTGGTAGGTTATCTCCAATTGTTGTAGCATTATTCCAACGTCCAACCAGTCCCGAGGAAGTGAAGTCAATATTATAACCTGTAGGGTGGTTCTCGTTATAAATTGGTGTATTAGGTAACTGGCGAATAGCCGAAAAGATATTACCAGATAGGGAATTCTCTCCAGTATTCATACCAAAATATTGTGACTGGGTAATTCCAAGATTTGCACCAATAGAAAGCCACTTTGTTACTTTCTGGTCAACATTTGACCTAAAGGTAAAACGGCTCATTTCGTTTGGTCGGCTTACCCCTTCCATGGTTGAGTAACCCAGCGAGAAGTAGTAATTGGTTTGTTCAGTGGCGCCGGATAACGATAGATTATGATCCTGCTGGAAAGCATTACCTCTTAGTACAGCCCTTTGCCAATCAGTATCCACTGCAGGACCAGCAGTCCCATCGGCAAAGGCAATTATACTTTGACCAGCATTTGTTCTTTTTTCGTTATTAATTAGTATTGATTCCTCTGCATTAAGTAAATCAAAAAGCCTTACAGGTTGAGCAACACCTAAATAATTATTGTAGGTCATCTTAAACCTACCCTTTTGTCCCTTTTTGGTGGTAATCAACATTACACCGTTAGCCGCTCTGGATCCATAGATTGCGGTTGCTGATCCATCCTTTAGAATTTCAATTGACTCAATATCTGCAGGGTTAATATCACCCAATGCGTTATTATCGGCATATCCCCCTAAATCTCCAGTGAAGATAGGTACACCATCAACTACAATCAAAGGGTACGTTCCCGAAGAAATTGAACTGATCCCCCTAATCCTTATCCTAGGTGCAACACCAATCACACCTGAGGTTGTTGTTACTTGAACTCCGGCAGCCCTTCCTGCAAGCTGTGATTCAAAACTAGGCGTGGCTAGGTTGGCAATCTCATCGCCCTTTACCTGGGCTATGGATCCCGTAATTTCTCGTTTTCTCTGCACCCCGTAACCAACCACCACAATCTCCTCCAGGTCGAGCACATCGAACTCGAGCTGTAGGTTGATCACCTGCCTACCCTGAATCTCAATCTCCTGAGTTCTAAAGCCCAAGAAACTCACAACCAGAGTAGTTGCTGTTTGGGGTACGTTAATGGTGTAATTACCCTGCAGGTCGGTAACCACACCAATGGTTGTTCCCTTAACCTGAATGGAAACACCCGGGATTGGTTGTCCATCCTCGGAACTAGATATAGTTCCGGTAATCTGCACTGTTTGCGCTTGTAGGAAATTAACGCCTACAAACACAACACATGCAAGCAATAGGCATAGTTTTTTCATAGAACAAGTTTTAGGTTTATAAATAGAGCTAATTTGTGTTAAATACACCTAGCTAATATAAACTAAAATCAATACCAAAACTTTTCCGACAGTAAAAAAAACATTCGTTTTAATCAAATTATAATATTTTGATTAGCATATCGTTGGATCGAATTTAAATCACAAAAAAACGATTACTTATTTGACATTATTTTAAATTTTCAAATAAATAAATTTCAAATATTTTTTGCGACAAATATCATTTTATTGTATTAATATTTATCATTTAGTTATATTTTTTACGGTTACCACAAATTACCTCCATCCTATTCCTATCAATATAGAGCTTATCTATTTTATGACGAAATACTGTAAGCTGCACAACAAAAACACACTCTTGAGCCAAAAATCATTTAACCCATTAATTGTTAATAAAATAAACAATAACTCCTGCATACATAATTCCATTGCACTAGATATTTAGTAAGCAAACAAGGGTGCCCATTTACTGGAACACCCTTGGATATTGAATTATGACTACTAAGATATATATCTGCAATAACTATAAGAATATCTCTCGGTTACTTATTAAAACAAGAAGTTCAGCCCAATATAGGTTCCGCTTTTCCCATCACGCTCATTGAATGGACGACCATGATCAACGGCAATAATAAAGTTGCGGTTCATCACAATGCGTAACCCTGCGCCATAGCTTAAGTGCAACGATTCCTTATCGGTTCCAAAGATATCGCCTTCAGTAAAGGGTATCTCCTCGGCGCCCCAAACTATGCTATCCCAGTATGCGCTGTTCTTGTTAAATTTTATTGGTGTAATAACCTGCCCTCCATCTACAAATCCGTTAAGTGAGAGGTAGAAATTTTGACCAATAAACTGGAATTTAGCAAACTTCCAGCGTAGCTCCAGGTTTGCCCAGGCAATGCCATCGCCAATAACACGGTTGCGGATAACCCCACGCAACGATTTTCCTCCACCTAAACCCTCCGATGTGGAACCCCTTAATATAAGAGTGGTAACATTGGGCTGAAGGTAAAAGGGCACATTTCCAAACACTGTTCCCTGGTAGCCCAAACGATACGCAAAAGTAAGCCTCTCGGGGAAAAGGGTAAAATATTGTCTGTGAGTTAAAGTAAACTTCATGTGCTGGAAATCGCTGCCAATCCCCATAAACGATGGAGCATATGTGAATACAGCTTCGGTCCAGATACCTTTATTAGGGTTGGGCTCATTGTCGCGCGTATCGTAAACCACGCCAGCCTTTAAGTAGGAAACAAAACTACCCGAGGCCTCATCAGCCGAAATGATATTTGCCCCCACAAAATGGTCGTAAAGCCCTCTCATTACAGGTAACTTATCCGCGTCTTCTTTCCCCTCGTTTAGTTCATCAATATTTACTGAGCTGGCATTGTAGTTTAGCAACCAAACCCCAGCTGCCCAGCCCAAATTCTCGACAGGTAATTTGCCCTGAAGGTCAACCGCAAATCGGAACAACTTTCGATCGTACTTGTAAAATGCCCGCGACATGTAATTTTCGTCCTCACTATCGGCCCATGCAGAATTGTACACCGATTCGTACCCGTTATACCCAAAGAAATCATACATCCGGTCAGTAAGATAGCTAAGGTCAGTGGTTAGTCGAATTCCGGGGATAAGCGACTTAGTATCGAAAAAAATCCGATTAATGCCACTGCCCTTGGTAAAGCGGGACCACTCGAGGTATAGGTTATGCTTAAAATCGGGGTACATGCTTCCATCGCCGTAGTTAAAGAGGTTGAGCAAGGCTCCATACTGAAAGCCCAAATCAGAGTCGAACGATACCACGGGCAATCCGCCAAAGTTCCAACCAGTTTTAACCTTATCCTCTTTAGGTGCAGCCTTTTCATCCTGGGATATGGCAATTGTCGATAAAATGACAATACATGAGAATGTGAGGGAAAGTAGTTTCAACTTCATAGCTTAAGATTTTAGTTTCTCAAATGTACAGCTTTTCTGAAAACGTCAGTTGGGTATAGAAAAAATTTATATCCATAGACATATGTTGCAAGTTTGATATAAATAAATAATTTTGATCTGAAATAAAATCATTAAAAACGTCTCCTATGCCGCTTATCGAAGAGTTTCAGGTTCAAGGAAATTACCTTTTCCGATATAGAAGTTTTTTCCCCATTCTAATCCTTGTTGCTGGCCTTGGAATCCATATACATTTTCGGTATATGGAAAATGGGTTGGGTCTCGAGGAGTACTACTATGCAATTTGCTTTGCTGTGAGCATGGTTGGCCAACTTATACGTGTGCTAGTGGTTGGATATGCACCCCAGAAAACATCTGGCCGAAACACTAGAAAACAGGTTGCCGAAGAGGTGAATACCAAGGGCATGTACTCAATTGTAAGGCATCCGCTATATTTAGGAAATTTCTTGATGTGGTTTGGCATTGGGATGCTTACCGAAAGTATATGGTTTATCTTGATTTTTGCCCTTATCTACTGGGTTTACTACGAAAGAATAATGTTTGCCGAGGAGGCTTTCCTGCGGGGTAAATTTGGCGACCAGTATCTTGTGTGGGCTGGATCGGTTCCGGCATTTGTCCCTAGGCTCAAAGGATGGATTTGGCCCGAAAACTACTTCTCAATTAAAAATGTTCTGCGTCGAGAGTATACATCCTTTTTCAATCTAATTATTGTTTTCTTTATCTTTCACTACTCGCAATCGGTAATCAGATATAATGGATTTACAAAATTTGGTACTACCGAGATCATTTGGTTTGGAATTTTGGCTGCAGCCATCCTTTTTTATCTTACGGTAAGATTTCTCCATAAAAAAACCCAATTACTCAACGTTGAGGGTAGATAAATTAAGGCTAGAACATGAAAATAATCTGTATTGGCAGAAATTATTTGGATCATATTAAGGAGTTGAACTCTCCTAAACCAGAGTATCCTCTTTTCTTTTTTAAGCCCGATACGTGTTTATTAAGGAATAACAACCCATTTTTCTATCCAAGCTTCTCTAAAGAAATCCACTACGAGCTAGAGGTTGTTCTAAAGATCTCACGACTTGGCCGTAACATAGGTGAACGCTTTGCTCACCGCTACTACGACGAGATAGGTTTAGGTGTTGATTTTACCGCCCGCGATCTGCAGCAGCAGTGCATTGAGCAGGGCCTTCCCTGGGAAATTTCGAAAGCATTTGATGGCGCATCGCCCATCAGTAAATTTGTGGACAAGGAGGGTATACAAGATATCAACTCCATTGATTTTTGGCTCGAGAAGAACGGAGTTGAGGTTCAGCGTGGTAACACCGCGCAGATGATTTTTGGCTTCGATAAGCTAATTGCCCATGTATCGAAGCATACAACACTAAAAATTGGCGATTTAATATACACTGGAACACCACTTGGGGTTGGTCCAGTTGCAATTGGCGATAGGCTTAAGGGCTACCTTAATGGACAGCTGATGATCGATTTTTTTGTGCGATAAAGGTTACCCTGCTGCTGCGCCCTTACCCGCTAGCCAGCCGGTTGAGTAGGCGATTTGCAAATTATATCCTCCTGTTGATCCATCGAGATCGAGAAGTTCACCGGCAAAGAATAATCCCTTCACAATTTTTGATTCCATGGTTTTTGGGTTTACTTCCTTTAGTGAAACTCCTCCCGCGGTTACAATTGCCTCGTTCCACAAGCGCTGACTAACCACCGCAAAGCGTTGCTCCTTTAGCCATATCCTAATGGCTTTGCGCTCATCGGCAGTGAGACGAGCTAAATTCTTCTGGGCGGCAAGACCAATTTGATCTACCATCTCATCGGCTAGGCCTTTAGGTAACAGCCTACGAGCCAAATCGGTTATAGCAATCCGTGGATTCTCTTCAGCTTCTCTAAGCAATCGGGTCTCCAATTTCGAATGGTTTAAGGCTGGTTTTAGATCAAGCTCCAGTTCAACCTTACTTCCTTTGAGCAGCGCGAAAATAATACGACGGCTAAGCCGAAGCACAATTGGCCCATCGAAACCATAATCCGTAAGTTCCATATCGCCAAACTCCTCATCAACCTTTTTACCCTCTATGAAAAGTGCAAGATTTACATTCTTAAGGGATAAGCCCTTGGGAAAGTTAAAGGCTGGAGCCGTTTCTACCCCAACCAAAGCGGGTAAGAGAGGTGTTACAGAATGTCCACAATCAACAGCAAATCGGTAACCATCGCCTGTTGAACCTGTAGCCGGATAGGATTTACCACCAGTTGCCAGAATTACAGCAGCACAATTTACTTTTGCTGCTGCCCCTTTTACACTATAATCAACCGACACGATTCTGGAATTCTCAATATTTACCTTTTCAGCCACCGCGTGGCAAACAATGGCTACACCTTTGCTCCTAGCCCATTTCACTAAGGCTTCGGCAACATCCCATGCTTTCCCGCTGACAGGAAAAACCCTCTTTCCACGCTCTTCAAGAGTTTCTACACCCTGATCGTGGAGGAGCTGAACTATATCACTGTTGGAAAATGAGTAGAATGCATCGCGCAAGAAACGCGGTTCGGGGAAAATATCGAGCACAAATTCGTCGTAGGGCTTAGTATTGGTAATATTACAGCGCCCCTTACCGGTTATTCGTAGTTTTCGGGCTGGCTTCTCCATTTTCTCGAGTAGCAATACCTTTGCTCCATCGGCAGCTGCTTTTCCCGCAGCCAGCAAACCAGCTGGGCCTCCGCCAACAACAACTACATCAAAATTGTCCATTCGTTCAATTATCAGAAAAATAATACACAACCTCTATCGAGGTTATTAAAAAAGCAACCATTAACCTACAAAAAAACCTACTACCTGGCTGAAATCGACCTAAAAATGGGATATCGCTTAAAACCCTTTTCGAAATATGGCGATCGCTCGTACAAAAAGTTAAGCTGTGCGTAGGCATTGGCTGCAAACTCCTTATCGTCTTTCTTCTTGGCCTCAAATTCAGCCTTCAAATCGGGGTTTGAGTTCAACATTTCCAGAGCGTAATCCTCAAAAACGTAGGGAGAGAAATACTCCTTGCGCTGCAGGATGGAATCGAAGAAGTTCCACGAAAAGTACGAGTCGCCACTTTGGGGCTCCAACATCTCCACCACAAACTGGTTGGTTGGTTGGTTCATTTGTACCGCGTAATCTCCCTTATAAAACTTGATATTCTGCACTTCCCTGCGAATCTGGACATTGCTATGGAGCTGGTGTCCATTGGAGTTCCAGCTAAAAGTCGATTTGTAGTCGGCAATGTAGTACACCTCCACCTCCACAATGGTATCCTTGGCAAAACGTTGCAACTTTACGTTGTTAATCTCAAGCCGATGAACCACATCGTACCAAGCCTGCGGAATATAGTAAAACTGCGGCGCCTTGACAGTTTGCACCGGATTATAGTGCCTAAAGAATGGTATCTCCTTGGTGAATGGGCGCTCTCTATTGTAGCGCAGCCGCTTACCGCCGGTAATTTTACTATCAACAAATTCGGCCTCATATCCTCTAAAGATTATGGTATCCTCCTTCGATTTGTCAACCTCCCATTGAATGGCAAATTCAGTTTTCTGGGCGGTGAACTCATCGGCCTCACGCTTAAGCTTGGCCATCTCGTGCCCATTCTGATGTGTGAATTTTAGCGTTGCTTTAATGAATTCGTAGGTTGCAAGCACTCTTTGGCTAAAGGATTTGAACATATGCGCTTCGGTCATAAACGAAAGCGTATTGAACATTCTCCCGTAACCCGAAGTGTATCTAGGTGGATTTAAATACTGCTGCAAGCCGCTCTCGGGCGTTTGCCCCATGGGCGAAACGTAGGGTATCATTGGATATCCAACGTCTTCCATTGTCTTATACAGGAAAGGTTCCATAAACTGGCTGTAGAAACTACCGAGCGTGGGAGGAAGTTCCTGCGGATGCGTTGAAATCAACGTCATCACATACTGATAATCGGCGCCATTTGTTGTATGGGTATCGATTAGCACATTGGGCTTCCAGTGGTGAAACATCTTTGCAAACGATTGGGCATTGCGGCTTTCCATGGGAGCCCAATCGCGATTTAGATCCAAATTACGGGCATTAGCCCTGAAGCCTTGCATCTCGGGGCCAACCTGATTAGCCCTATTATACTGCGACCGATTATGCGCACCCCCAATATTGTAAACAGGAACAATGCAAAGCACAGTGCTATCCATTAATGTCCATAGGCTATCGGGTTTCGACAGAATATCACGGGCCAGCTGAATACTGGCATCAACACCGCAGGGTTCGCCTGGATGAATCCCATTATTCACTAGAACAACTCTATATCCCTTGTTGCGTAATATCTCGGGATCGAAAACCTTCGATTTAGATATTACAAAAAGGTGTAATGGTTTCCCAAAATCGGTAGGTCCATACTGAAACAACTTTGCCTGGCGATGCTTAAGATCCAACTCCCGGTATGCGGCAATGGCCTCGTCGTAAGTAACGCTGATATTCTCCTCATAACGCAGCTCAACCTGAGGGGTTTGTATGAGATTTTTCTTGTAAACCCGCTTGGCTATTAAGATCATGGTAATCAACGTTACCGTTGAAATTAGAAAATAGGTAAAAAACCGTTTCATCTGATTCAGGGATGGTTTATTAGTACTTCAGTTTTGAGTCGAATGTAAATGCACCTTCGTAGAAATTATTAACTTAGTTCACAATACGATGTATTTTTGTTTTTGATGCGAAAATAGATAAAAGGTTGAAATGTGAACCGAAAGAAAGTGAAGAACTTTGGCAATTGCTCCTTTAAGGGGTTTTAAAAACTACCAGTTCATCCCGTAATCCCTGAAAATAAGCTACAATATACGGATTTGAAGCAAGAGATATCCCCTGATGGATAGTAGCATCAATACCACCCTGCTGATTGATTAAGCCATCAATTAGCAATCGGATTATTTGCATATAATCACCTTGCTGCTTGCCATCGGCCTTTTGTTCTTGCTGCAATTTTTCAAAGAAGCTGAGTGCAACCGAATATCTTTTTTGCTGGTGTTCGGAAAGGTCTTTTAAGTAGGAGAAATGCTTTATAAAATTAGCTTGCCGATTCCGCAAATTCTCAATAACCCTATTGGGTAAATCCATTTCGGCCACCCCTCTAAGGGCATATATCTCAACGTATCGGAAAACCCCTACTAGGCCAACAGCATCCAAATCGTCGGCTGTAGAAACCAGGGTAACCAGATCGACTCCTTGCACATTCCCGCGTCCATCTGTCTTCACCCTTTTATCATCGTGATGCTCTATGGCATGGAGAACCATATCAAAACCATCAATGGTGAGATATGGATTTTCATTAAAAAATTGCTCGCAAATCAACCTGCTCTGGTAGCCATGGCGTTCGCCCCGATCGTAAATTAGGCCAGTATCGTGAAAAAGGCAGGCCACAAGTACTTGCTCCACAGTAAAGTCATAGCATAATCCGCCAACCTTATCCATCTCGAGCAGCAGCTGCTTGCTGTACTCCCACACCCTAAGGTGATGGTTTAGATCGTGCGATGGAAGGTGCGTATTGCGATAAATATGCTGAAGATACCCGATGAGCGATGATTTCCAGAGCGCTTCAGCTCGCCAAATACGATCCAACGTTTGAACCATAAAATGCAAAGGGTTTTTACTAAATGAACAAAGGCAGAAACTTAATCCCTGCCTTTGCCCCTTTAAAAAGTAATTCTTTTTGACTACACCAAAGCTTTTGACTCGTTCTCTAAAATTTCGTATGCTAAGTCAAGTATGGTGGTGTCGTCGAGTGTCACAATTCCTCCGTCGGGACCTTGCTCGTAATGAAACCCTACAGATTCTCCATTTTCCCAATTTGTACCGCCAAAATAGTTGCGAACTGTTTCGGGGCTCAAACTCAACTTCTCTGCAATAATCTGCATGGTTCCATCAGGAAGCTGATCTTTCAGCCTCCTTAGCTCGTTAAATGTGATTGTTTTCGACATAATACTCCTGTTTTAAGGGTTGAATAATGTGCTATAAAAATAGTAAATCGATATTGAAATAAAAAATTATTAGACCATCATTACCGAAAGATTAACGCTCCTTAACCAAAATAAATGCCAGTTAAATGCCCAAAGTATTGCCTACAGTAGGCCAACAAAAAAGCCCAACCCAAAAATAAATGGGTTTGAGCCCCGGAAAACTTTTCTATTTTTGTAATGAATTATCTGCATGTCCTAAACCGTCCCAATTTCTAAAACGGATTATCCTGGCAATTGTTTAGTTTTTCGCCCTGTTTTTGATGGTGCAGCTGAAATTATTAGTTAACCAACCTGCTAAACAAATGACTTTCAAACGATCTGTGAGAATGGTTGTTACCGACCTCGATGGAACCCTACTAAACTCCCAGGGTCAAGTTAGCTCCACAGATATTGACACTTTAGCTAGGTTAGGGGATAGTGGCGTAGTTAGGGCAATTGCAACCGGACGTTCGCCCTACTCCTTTAGCAAGGTAATCCCCTCCGATTTTCCCATTGATTATCTGATATTCTCGTCAGGTGCAGGAACGCTCGAATGGGCTACAAACAAAATTCTTTACACAACGGAAATTCCAGCCCAACAGGTTCAAAGCATAGTTGATGAGCTGATTGCTCATCGGGTAGATTTTATGGTTCATGAACCCATTCCAGCAAACCATCGGTTTTTGTATCATCAAAGCGGGAACCACAATCCCGACTTTTTGAATCGAGTTGAAATATATAGTCCTTACTGTCAACCCTACATCCCAGGTGTAGCCTACGATACTGCTGCAACACAAATCCTGGCAGTACTGCCCTACGATGTGGAGTGGTTTGAGGTACTCCGGGGAAAGTTTCCCTCGCTAAAGGTGATCAGAGCCACATCACCGCTCGATGGCCACTCCATATGGATGGAGATCTTTAGGCGTGATGTATCGAAGGCTTATGGTATTCGCTGGTTATGCCAAAAGTTGGGTATTGAAAATGATGAGGTGTTAACCCTGGGTAACGATTTTAACGATTTGGATATGCTGGGCAGCTTCGAGAATAGCTTTGTGGTAGCCAACGCTCCCGAAGAGCTAAAATCGAAATTTAGTGTAGTAAAATCGAATAATGAATCGGGGTTTAGCGATGCTGTAAATCGCTTCCTTTAACATTAGCTATCCCCTCACTTCGCATTATTCATTTAACCCAATTCCCTCGATATCCCTAACGATGTATACATCGTAATCGCCAAGGAATGCAAAACCGTGTTTCTTGTACAGCGCAATGGCTGCGGTATTCGACTGATGCACCTCGAGCTTAATCTGATATCCCTTTTGCTTGGCAAAACGCAACGATTCCACCGTTAACCTATCGCCTATTCCCTGCCGCTGATAGCTGGGATGAACCCCAAAATGGTGCAAGTGCAGCCTTCGCCCATCGAAGGTTATCCACGATGTGCCCACCACCTCGCCGCTGAGAGTTTTTGCCACCAGCAATTTTCCCCCAAGCCTAAGGCTTTGTTCAACAATTTGCTGATTATCGCCACGCAGTGGGTTTCCTAATCCAGTGGCTATCCAAAGATTGGCGATTTGCTCAAAGTCGGAAGGTTGATAATCGTTTATGCTGATTTTATTACTCATAGAAAAGGATTACGGCAACTGTTGAGTTAATCCATAAATTTATAGCCAACCCCCTTAACGGTCTTTATGTAGTTCTCGCCCAGCTTTTCCCTAAGCTTTCGGATATGCACATCGATGGTTCTATCGCCCACAATAATGTCGTTTCCCCATACTGATGTAAAAATCTCGTCGCGGGTAAAAACTTTTTGGGGGCGACTACAAAGCAGCTCTAGGAGCTCGAATTCCTTTTTGGGGAGCGATATCTCCTTGCCCTCATTTACCACAATGTAACGTTCCTTGTCGATAACAAGACCCGTTTCCTTCACCTCCTCCATGTTGCCTTTCACAATCCTTAAATCGACCCGTTTGAGCAGCGCCTTTACCCTGCTTACCAAAACCTTTGGTTTTATTGGCTTGTTGATGTAATCGTCGCCTCCAGCATCGAACCCGGCTATCTGAGAGTAATCCTCGCCCCGGGCGGTAAGGAAAGCCACCAGGGTATTACTAAGGGTAGCGTGTTTACGAATTTCCTCGCAGGTCTCAATGCCATCCATTTCGGGCATCATCACATCAAGGAGGATAAGATGCGGATGAATCTCCTCGGCCAGCTTAATGGCATCGCGCCCGTTGCTGGCGGTAAATACCTGAAACTTCTCCTTTCGTAGGTTGTAACCCACAAACTCGATGATATCTGGCTCGTCGTCTACAAGTAGTATTCTAAAATCCTTATTGTCCATCAGCTTATATGCAAGTATGTTATTAACAGTTCAAAAGTAACCAATTTATCAAATCCTTAGAGTGATTCATCCTGCTTATTAGCTATAACTTAACATAAGCTACATAAAGATAACAATTGCATAAACATCTCCTAATCACTTTGGCGAGATTTCGCTCTAGCTTTGCCAGCAGAAAATTAACCCTTAATAGATCATAACACTAACTAACACTTTAAAAAAAATGAAACGAGATTACTTTCGAATTGCTTTAATGGCGCTGATTAGCCTAAGCCTTACCCTAACATCGTGTGACGATAAAATTATTGACGACGATGACAAGGACACTGGAAATGTGATTGTAACCGAAAACATCACCACTAACACAACATGGAATAAAGACAACGTTTATCAGCTGGGTGGACGAATAACCGTAGTAAATGGGGCCACACTTACCATCGAAGCCGGAACTATTATTAAAGGCGAAGCTGGAACGGGTCCAAATGCTACAGCACTTTTAGTAGCTCGTGGAGGCCAACTAATTGCCGAGGGTACTGCTAACGCGCCCATTATTTTCACCTCGGTTGCCGATGAAATCTCGCCAGAGCAAGTTGCAACGGGCGATTTTCGCAGCCCAAACCTCGATGCCGATATCAACGGCCTTTGGGGTGGTGTTATTATTCTTGGCAAAGCCCGTATATCGGCCTCAAACGATGTGGGCGATGTGAGCGAAGTACAAATTGAAGGCATTCCCACTTCCGATCCCAATGGACTCTATGGTGGTAACGACGATACCGACAACTCGGGTATTATTAAATACATCACTATCCGTCATGGCGGTGCAAACATAGGATCGGGTAACGAAATTAATGGTCTTACACTTGGTGGTGTTGGATCAGGCACTACTATCGAGAACGTAGAGATTGTAGCCAATCAGGATGATGGTATTGAGTGGTTTGGCGGTGCTGTGAGCGTAACCAACGCTGTGGTATGGAATGTTGGCGATGACGCCATTGACACTGACCAATCGTGGAGTGGTACACTCAACAACTTTGTAGTAATTGCCCCTGGCGATCACAACTTCGAGCTTGATGGTCCCGAAGGTTCATACATTGCAGGTCATACCATTAAGAATGGTTACGTGATTGCCAATACAGAGGGAAGAAACTCAGCAGACCTTATCAATACCGATGATAACTCAATTGTAAATCTCGAGAATATTTTCATCACAGGAATTAGAACCGGACAGATTATCAATAGAGTAGTTCATAATGTTGGAGATGTAAATTTCACTGGTATTGTACTAAATGTTCCAGCTGAAAACTTAGCCAACTACGTGAAGGATGGAAATATCCCTGCTGGTGTATCTGCTGGTGAGAATACTCCTGCGGGCATAAACTTATCGGTTTTTGGATGGACTTGGGCAAAGCAAACTGGTGCATTCTAAATTTGGTAATGAGCATAACGAATAATTATCATACAAGTAATAAGGGAGCAGGCATATTACATGCCTGTTTCCCTGCTTTTTCATTATAACAAACAATCATTCTTATAAAAATGAAGCGATTAGCTGTAACTCTTTTACTCTTATCGATAACTCTTTTTGCCTCGGCCCAAAGGGGAAAAATCAGAGGAACTGTTTTTGATGATGCCAACGGTGAATCGTTGGTTGGCGTTACTGTTTTTGTTAAGGGAAGTACCATTGGCACATCAACCGATTTGGATGGAAAGTTCACCATAGATGTGAACAAAGGTGTTTACGACCTCCAGGTTTCCTTTATCTCCTACCAAACCATAACCATTGAAGCCATTAGGGTTACCCCAAACAGCATCGTACTCTTCGAGAACATTAAGCTCAAGGAAAGTTCACTGATCCTTCAGGAGGTTGTGGTTACCGCTCAGGCCATCCGTACTACCGAAACTGCATTGCAAACCATGAAAATGCGATCGGCGGTGATGCTCGATGGAATCTCCGCTTCAAAAATCCAGCTAATTGGCGATGCTACTGCAGTTGAAGCAGCTAAAAGGGTAACCGGGGTTACCGTTGAAGGAGGAAAATATGTATACGTTAGGGGATTGGGCGATCGTTACTCCAAAACTACGCTGAATGGCCTCGATATTCCTGGACTCGATCCCGACCGCAATAGCCTTCAACTCGATATTTTCCCTACCAACCTAATCGACAATATTCTAGTAAGCAAAAACTTTACGGCCGATATGCCCGCCGACTTTACAGGGGGACTCCTAAATATTGAGACAAAGGATTTTCCCGAGAAACGCATCTCCAATCTTTCGGTAAGCACAGGCTTTAACCCACAGGTTCACTTTAATCCAAACTACCTGACTTATGCGGGAGGGAAAACCGATTTTCTCGGATTTGATGATGGTACCAGAGCCCTTCCCGATAGGGCACGCAGCAACAGTATTCCAACACCCATCAGCGGGGCATCGCAACAGGAGGTGGTGAGGTTCATTAAAAGTTTTAATCCCGTGCTGGGAGCAACCCGACAGACAAGTCTTCCCGATATCAGCGCCAGCTTCACCTTTGGCGATCAAATCAACCTTAATGAGGATAATAGTTTGGGCAATAGCCCAAAGCTGGGCTACATCTTCTCGCTCTCCTACAAATCGGATTACAAGTACTACAGCGATGTGGTGAATAGCGAGTACCAGCGCTATGTAGACCCCTCAATATACGACCTAAGGTATGCCTTTATTCAGGATGGGGAGATTGGCGAGCATAACGTGCTTATTGGAATGCTCACGGGCGTAGCCTACAAAACAAACTTCTCCAAGGTAAGGCTTATGGCCATGCACCTGCAGAATGGCGAAAGTCGTGCGGGAAAATTCTCCCTTATCGATAATGGCGAAGCCATTGGACAATCGGGTTATATTGGAGCTTCGGATAACCTGGAGTACAACCAACGATCGCTCACAAACCTTCTCCTAAATGGAACTCATCTGTTTAACGGTAAAAACTGGGAAATTGACTGGCGTTTAGCGCCTACCTATTCTACGTCGAATGACCCCGATATTCGCAAAACAGCATTTACCCACCGCCCGCTCGATACGCTTTTCCTTGCCGGAGCAGCTGGAAACCCCTCCCGGATTTGGCGATCGTTAAATGAGGTGAACGCAACAAGCCGATTCGATGCTACAAAGAAGTACTCACTTTTTGGCCGGGAGGCCAAGCTAAAGCTTGGGGCTAGCCATACCTTTAAGCATAGAAACTACGAAATTCTCTTTTTCGATATCCAGTTTTTCGGGAATCAGATGTGGGTTAAGGCCGATCCATCAACAGTGCTAAATCCCGAAAACCTATACCCCAATCGCCCTAACGGTATTTACTACCAATCGGGCAATGGAAACCCAAATCCCAATCAGTATAGCTCAAATATCAACAATACTGCAGCGTATACCTCAAATGAGTTTAACTTAACCTCAAAGCTAAAAATGATTCTTGGCTTAAGGGCTGAGAACTATATACAACGGCACACGGGTCGCGATCAACGATATGTCAATGGCGATACCCAGAACGGACGAAATTTGGTGAACGAAAAGGTGCTCGAATCGATCGACCTGTTCCCCTCGGCTAATGCCATTTTTTCCTTAACAGATTTTCAAAACCTTCGTCTCTCCTACTCCAAAACCATTGCCCGACCATCGTTTAAGGAACTTTCGTTTGCCCAAATTCTCGATCCCATATCCGATAGAATTTTTAATGGCAGCTTGTTTACCTACGCTGCCTGGGATGGTAATCTTACCGAAACGCGAATCCACAATGCCGATTTCCGCTGGGAAGCATATATGGAGAGAGGACAAATGATTTCTGTTAGTGCCTTCTACAAGCAATTCGACAATCCCATTGAACTTGTACGTATACCCGAACAGCAAACCAACACCGAATACCAACCCCGAAATGTTGGCGATGGTAGGTTATTTGGTCTGGAGATGGAGATCAGAAAGGATCTTGGTTTTATCGCAAAGAAGATGGAAGATTTTAGTATCAGCGCAAATATTACTTTGGTGGAATCAATTATCGAAATGACCGATGTGGAGTTTAATTCGCGAAAAACTTTCGAAAAGAATGGCGAAACCATTACCAACACCAGGGTTATGGCTGGCCAATCGCCTTTTGTAGTTAATGCAGGCTTAAGCTATAGCAACCAAGACAAAGGCTGGGATGCTGGCCTCTTTTACAACGTAAAAGGTTCTACGCTAACTATTGTAGGTGGTGGCCTGTACCCCGATATCTACATTGAACCCTTCCACAGCTTAAATTTGAGCATCAATAAAAAACTTGGAAAAGATCACAAAACCTCTATCGACTTTAAGGTATCAAACTTGTTAAACCAAAAGGTAGAGAGCGTTTTCAAATCGTACAACACCAATTCGCAGCTGTATAGTAGTATGAATCCAGGCTTTAGTTTTGGCCTTGGTATAAGCCACAAATTTTAGTGGAACCTCATAATAGAAAAAACGTATTTGATAGTGGGTCATAATCCACCATCTAAAAGAGTCTAACAGCACCCATAAATTGCATTAATATGAAGAAAACACTTACAATAATCATCCTTGTCCTCTCAGCAATAACGTCGTTTGGGCAACTAACCGTGAACGAGCAAGGTTTATACATTAACAGGGAGAACAAACCATTTACAGGTTCGTACATAGAGCGATACTCAAACGATCAGGTTAAGGTGGAAATAAACCTTAAAGATGGCCATCTGGACGGCAAGTACATCACCTACTTCGAGAACGGACAGGTGAACGAGATTCGATCCTATCGTATGGGAAAAACCGACGGACGCTGGGAAACCTATAATGCATCGGGCAATAAAACTGCCGAGGCCAGCTTTAGCAATGGCAAAAAGCACGGCAAGTGGTACGTGTGGGACGAGCATGGCACCCTCCGCTACGATATGTGCTACACCAACGGCGAGCGCTCCGGCACTTGGATTATCTACAACGAGGCTGGTGAAGTACTTTCCGAAAAGAGCTACGACAAATAAGTCCTAAATATTTTGCATATTTGCAGAGGTTGGAGCCATTCTTCAACCTCTTTTTTATTTTAATGCCATGTACTATGATTTTTAAGGATAAACTCTGCTGGGTAACTGGTGCATCATCGGGCATTGGCGAAGCGTTGGCCTACGAGTTGGCCAAACAGGGAGCTAAACTTATCATCTCCTCAAACGATGCCACCGAGCTTAAGCGGGTTCAAAAGAATTGTCTTGCACAAACTACCTTCTGCGAGGCAATATCGTTCGATCTTTCGAACCCCAGTGAGGTTAATACCATTGCAAAGGATACAGTATCCCGATTGGGGAATATTTACTTGCTGATAAATAATGGTGGGATTAGCCAACGTTCCTTAGCCCACGAGACACCCATAGAAATTGATCGCCGGGTGATGGAGATCGATTTCTTCTCCTACTTAATCCTCACCAAGGCTGTTGTACCCGGTATGATATCGCAGGGCGAGGGTTACATCGCCGCCACCAGCAGCATCTCGGGAAAATTTGGATTCCCTTACCGATCGGCTTACGCCGCGGCAAAGCACGCCATTCAAGGATATTTCGAAACCCTTCGATTAGAGTTAAAACCACTGGGAATAAGCGTCACAATTGCTTATCCCGGTAGGGTTAATACTAAGATATCACTTAACGCTATTACCAACGAGGGCAAATCGCATGGTGTAATGGATCCGGGACAAGCAAACGGCATTTCGGCTGAGGAGTGTGCGCGGCAGTATATCAGGGCCATCGAACGGAGAAAACCCGAGAAGCTAATCGGAGGAAAGGAGCTGCTCATGGTACATATCAAAAGGTTATTCCCCAAACTTTTCTTCCGAATAGTCGGCAAAATCTCCCCAACCTAAAGCCAAGAGCCAAGGGCCAAGAGCTAAGAGCCAAGGGCTAAGAGCAAATAACTATCAACTTTAAACTCTAAACTATCAACCTTCAACTATACTCCCATGTCAAAAATAATCTGTGGTATTCAGCAAATAGGAATAGGCGTCAACAACATTTACGATGCCTGGAAATGGTACATCAAAGCATTTGGTGTCGATATTCGGATATTCGAGGACAACACCGTGGCCGAGCTTATGCTCCCCTACACCGGTGGCCAACCCCAAAAGCGGCATGCTGCCCTTGCCCTGAATATTGAGGGTGGCGGTGGATTTGAGATTTGGCAGTACTCGGGTCGCACACCTGTCGCACCACCGTCAAAACCCCAGGTAGGCGACTTGGGCATCTTTGCTGCCAAGATCAAGTGTTTCGATATCCGTAAGGCTCATGCCCACCTCAGCGGCATTGAGAGTAACCTAATAACCGATATCAGCACCAGCCCCTCTGGCCAAAAGCACTTTTATCTGGAGGATCCCAGGGGAAACACCTTCGAGGTAATTGAAACCAAAACGGGATGGTTTAAAAGATGTCCGTCCAAGCCCACAGGAGCCACCTACGGTGCCGTTATTGGGGTTTCCAATATTGATAAAGCCCTTCCCGTTTACCGCGATATTCTTGAGTTCGATACCGTACTTTCCGATGTAACCGGAAGTTTTAACGAGCTAAGCGCTTTAAAAGGGGGCACTGGTAGTTTCCGCCGCGTTATCCTAACGCATAGCCAACCCCGCAGGGGTGCGTTTAGCCGCATGCTGGGCGATGCCCAGATAGAGCTAATCCAAGCGCTCGATCGCACACCTGCTAAACTTTTCGAGGGACGCTTCTGGGGTGATCTGGGTTTTATCCACCTCTGCTTCGATATCCGCCGCATGGATGAGCTAGAGAGGGAATGCATTGCTAAAGGTTTTCCCTTTACCGTAAATTCAAGTGTAAAGCACAATCAAAAGGGTAGCTTCGATATGGGCGAGGCCGCAGGCCATTTTTCCTACATCGAAGATCCCGACGGTACTCTTATCGAGTTCGTGGAGACTCATCGTGTTCCCATTGCCAAAAAATTTGGCATTTCCCTCAATCTCGACAAGCGCAACGATGAAAAACCCCTACCCAACTTTATTGTCAAAATGCTAGGCCTTAAAAAGGTGAAAAATCTAGGGTAGCTGTGTTGGTCGAGTTTAATACCACGCCTACGTCGGCCAGATTCAGTAAGGCCACATGCGTTCAGGGTAAAACGTAAATATAAAAATCACAAAGTAAGGTTTATGGTAGTGCATAAACCTTACTTTTTTACTACTTTCCTATCAACGTTTGTTTTCCCTACTTACTGGCTCACATCAATTGAAAAGTAATATGGTGCTAATGCAGCACTAAATCATGAGGTATTAGCACACCCAGTCGGGTCTTAGCAACGCCAATTCGGGTTTAAGCAACGCTCAATCGGGTAGAAGCAATGCCCAATCGGGTCTTAGCAACGCTCAATCGGGTTTTAGCAACGCTCAAACGGGTCTTAGCAATGCCCATTCGGGTCTTAGCAACGCTCAATCGGGTCTTAGCAGTCCCCAATCGGGTTTTAGCAATGCGCATTCGGGTCTTAGCAACGCTCAAACGGGTAGAAGCAATGCCCAAACAGATCGAAGCAATGCCCAAACAGGTCGAAGCAATACTCAAGCGGGTTAAAGCAACGCTCAAACGGGTTTAAGCAATGCCCAATCGGGTCTTAGCAATGCCAAATCGGGTTTTAGCAACGCTCAAACGGGTCTTAGCAATGCCCATTCGGGTCTTAGCAACGCTCAATCGGGTCTTAGCAGTCCCCAATCGGGTTTTAGCAATGCGCATTCGGGTCTTAGCAACGCCCATTCGGGTCTTAGCAATGCCCATTCGGGTCTTAGCAATACCCATTCGGGTCTTAGCAACGCCCATTCGGGTCTTAGCAACGCCCATTCGGGTCTTAGCAACGCCCATTCGGGTCTTAGCAACGACTTGCCTGTCCCAGCTTGTCTCGTAAACAGAAGTTGACGAGGGGAGATTGGCATTTTTTGCCAAGCTAACGAGATCACCTGTCACCTGTCACTTGCTGTCACACATCACATGCCACCTGTCACTTGGTTGTACCTACCTGTGACCCGCTTACCCTTGTGCTTGAAGAGCATCTAGAGTCTCTCAGTCAAATACCGGTCAACTCTACATTTCACAGCTTAAAACTTTACCAAACAAAAAAAGTCCAGACTCAGCAAAATGCTGTTTCTGGACTTGTATAAAATAAAAAGACCCCGAGAAACTCGGGGTCTTGAAGGATGGCGGCGACCTACTCTCCCACAATGACTGCAGTACCATCGGCGCTGGTGGGCTTAACTTCTCTGTTCGGAATGGGAAGAGGTGGAGCCCCACCGCAGTAGCCACCTGAAGGCTATCGG
>JAVEYY010000012.1:0-113213 GCA_034003245.1 Tenuifilaceae bacterium | reverse complement strand
ATTTTGGGTAAACCCCTGGCAAAGTCCATTGAGGATGTTGAAAATGAACGGATGATTGCGTTTGGCTAGTTACTCGAAATACTCTACAAAAAAATCGTCTCAAGGGACGATTTTTTTGTAATCAATAAGTTCTACATTAGCCAAACCGTTTAAGCCAGTTAAAAACTATCTGTTTTCCCATAGGCGTAAGCACCGATTCGGGGTGGAATTGCACGGCGCAAATATCAAGCTCGCGATGGCTCAATGCCATTATTGATCCGTTATCGTCGGTGGCATCAATTTTTAAACATTGAGGAAAATTATCTTGTGAAACCACCCACGAATGATACCGCCCTACTTCAATTCTGCTGGGCATGCCTTTAAATAGGTAATGTTGAGGTTGATAAATATTTATGTTTGTTGCCACTCCATGAAAAACCTTTTCAAGGTTTTGAAGGCTTCCGCCAAAAACTTCGCCTATGGCTTGCTGACCCAAACAAACACCAAATATCCTTTTCGATTCTTTATACCTTTTAATTATTTGAATAAGCAAGCCCGATTCGTTGGGTAAACCGGGTCCGGGCGAAAGGATTATGCCATCGAACTTTTCAACATCTTCAATTTTTATCTCATCGTTTCTTATCACATCAACCTCAACTCCTTCGAACTCTTCCACGTAGTGGAAAAGGTTGTAGGTAAACGAATCGTAGTTGTCGAGGATTAGTATTTTTGGCATGTTTTCTTTACTAAAACAGCAGCGACAGGCAGGTTAGCCCCCCATCCATTTTTCTGAATTCCGACATCTCAATTTCTATAATGTTGTATCCCAACTTTGCAATTTGATCTTTTGAATTGGGAAATCCCTTTGGTATAAGTAAGTAATCGTTTACCCTAAGGCAATTTGCTGAATAGCTTTCGTTTGGATCAAGAATTATGGTATTTGATCCATTGATAATATTTGATAGTTGATCAAGGGCAATGAAATTATTGTTCCCAAGGTATGCAATGCCAGTTTTAAGATGCAGAATATCTTTCACATCTACTGTTGACGATGTATAGCCATGCTTTTGCAAATGAGCTGAGAGTTGTTTTGCACCTTCTTTGTTTGTTCTATCGGTTAGTCCAATGTAAAAGTGATTTTCAACTCTTAATATATCACCACCATCTAAATTCCCCGGAGCATCAATGGTTTCAATTGCTTTGTATTGTTTTAAAACTTCTTTTATAGTAATTTCCTCTCCAAGTCGTGCTGGATTGCCAGGGCGAGTTATAATTGCAACTTCATTTGTAACTACAGCAGTGTCTTCAACAAAGCATCCATCAGGATACCTTTCGTCTGCCTCTAGAACAATTACTTCAAGGCCACATTTTGTAAGAGCCTCGCAGTATGCTTTATGTTGATCAAGGGCCTTTTCAAATATTGGTTTTCCAAGATTTGAAGTGGTTATACCATCGGCAAAATTTTTACCGGGTCTCCTTACAATGGCTCTTGTGTAATGTGGCATTTCTTTATGAATTTTTAATGATTTTTATTGCTTTGCTAGGATTCTGAGCTTTAAACACTGCATTCCCAGCTACAAGTACATTGGCTCCTGCTTGGTAAAGCTTTGCAGCATTATTTGGGCCAACACCACCATCAACTTCTATGAGGGTTCTGCTTCCAATTTTCTCAATCATACTGCGAAGCTTAGACACTTTTGAGTAGCTATTCTCAATGAACGATTGCCCTCCAAAACCAGGATTAACGCTCATAATCAGAACAAGATCAAGTTCAGAAAGAATATCGTTTAGTAATTCAACTGGAGTGTGGGGATTTAAAGAAACACCAGCTTTCATTCCCAGTCTCTTAATCTCTGCAATTGTTCTATTAAGATGGTTGCAAGCCTCCCAATGAACTGTGAGGATGTTAGCTCTGGCATCCCTAAACCGTTCTAAGTAGCGATCGGGATCAATTATCATTAAGTGTACATCCAGAGGTTTTTTTGCCAGCTTGGCAATGTGTTCAACCACAGGAAATCCGTAGGACATGTTGGGGACAAATACACCATCCATAATATCGAGGTGAAACCAATCGGCCTCGCTGCTGTTTACCATTTCAATATCGCGACCCAGGTTGTTGAAGTCGGCTGAGAGTAACGAAGGGGCAATGTACTTTACCATAAAAGTGTTGTTTTGGGCAAAGTTAGTGAAAAAGTTGGCAATTGTGTAAGGATATTTAAGCGGTTAAAGCCATTATGTATAACACCTGACTATTTGTAGTTTCGTTTGCGAGAAGCCAATCCCCCCCTGGTTTGGTTTGAACCCTTGGCAAAATTTTAGTAACTTTGTGATGAAAACGTATAAACTGTAATGAAGATGAATGAGAGAGTTGTTAAATCGTACGCATTTTTGGAGAATTATGAGGCTTGGATTCATGGACTTGGTTTTAGTGGAGATTTGTCCCAGTTTGTTAAAGTGTTTACATCGGTTTTAGCCATTGCTACTCTATCCATTTTAGCCAATTTTATTGCTAAGCGTATTATAGTTGTTGGATTAACGTACTTGTCGAAAAGGACCAAAAGTAAGTGGGACGATTACCTTGTAAACCGAAAAGTATTCCATAAGCTATCGCATTTGGCTCCAGCACTTGTGATTCAGTTCACCATAGGAATTGCTCTATACGATTACAACCCCGATTTAACAATTGCCATTGAGAAGCTAACCTATGTGTATATTGTTATAGCTTGGGTTTTAGTAATCAGCTCGTTTCTCGATGCCCTACACGATATGTACCTCAACCTCGAAATGGCCAAGAATAGGCCAATAAAGGGGTATATTCAACTTTTTAAGATTATCATTTTTATTCTGGCAGGCATAATTGTAGTTTCCATTCTGCTCGATAAGAATCCTAAAAATTTGTTACTGGGAATGGGTGCGTCGGCGGCCATTCTTACCTTGGTTTTTAAAGATACCATTCTTGGTTTGGTAGCCTCGGTGCAGGTGTCGGCCAATAATATGGTTAAGCCTGGCGATTGGATTGAGATGCCAAGCCGTGGTGCCGATGGAACAGTACTCGAAATCACTTTGAATACGGTGAAGGTTCAAAACTGGGATCGAACCATAAGCACAATACCAACCTACGCGTTGGTTTCGGAAAGCTTTACCAACTGGAAGGGGATGGAAGAGGGGGTAGACGGTCGCAGGATTAAGCGCTCCATTTTTATCGATATGCGAAGCGTAAAATTTTGTTCCCCAGAACTTCTCGAGAAGCTTAAGCGTATTCACTACATTAAGGATTACATCGAGAGGAGACAAAAGGAGATAGAAGAATACAACGCCACAATGGGGTTCGATACCTCTGTGCCAGTGAATGGGCGGCGCATGACCAACCTTGGTGTTTTTAGAAAATACATGGAGTTTTACATAGATAAACATCCAAATGTGAATAGTAATGCCATTAAAATGGTGAGGCAGCGGCAGCCAACCGATCATGGAATTCCGCTCGAAGTGTACTGTTTTTCAGCCGAGAAAGCATGGGTAATTTATGAAGGAGTGCAATCCGATATTTTTGATCACATACTTGCCGTTGTACCTGAGTTTGAGCTTCGGATTTTTCAAAGCCCATCGGGCGATGATTTGCAAAACATTGTTAGCAACTTAAAATCGTAATTTATATGGGAAAGAAGGTTGCCTTAGCATTATCAAGTGGTGGCGCCCGTGGATTGGTTCATATTGGCGTTATAGATGAACTTTTGAGCCGAAATTACGAGATTGTTTCTATTGCCGGGAGCTCAATGGGAGCCCTAGTGGGTGGAATGTATGCAGCAGGAACCCTTGGCAATTACGAAAAATGGGCAGTACAGCTTAACCGAATGGATGTTCTGGGGCTTGTGGATTTTACCCTGGGAACCAACGGGTTTATTAAAGGCGAGAAGATTTTTGAGGAGATGCAGCGGAAGGGTTTTATTCCCGACAAGAGCATCGAGGAGCTGAATATCCCTTTAACTGTGCTTGCAACGGATATTATTAATAACAATGAGGTGGTTTTTCAATCGGGGAAACTAGCCGATGCTCTTCGAGCATCGGTATCCATTCCCAGTGTTTTTACTCCAATAAAAACCAAAAATGGTTTGCTGGTCGATGGGGGTGTGCTAAATCCTTTGCCATTATCTCATCTTAAAACCGATGGGGTTGATCTGGTTATAGCTGTGGATACAAATGCAATTATGCCCTACAAAAAACCTAAGCTTGCTGAGCCCATTCATAAAGAATCGGACGAGGATAAATCGGCATTTGAGCAGCTGAAGGAGAAATGGTTCGAATTTTTTGAGGGCGATGAGAAGAAAAAACTCGATAAGCACGATAAGTTAGGTTATATCGATATGCTATACCGAGTTATTCAGGTGATGATGAGCGACATGACCATGCGGGCTGTTGAAGCCAACCCTCCAGATGTGTTTATTCAAACATCGAAGGATGCCTGCGGTATCTTTGAGTTTTACCGTGCAAAGGAGATTATTGATTATGGTCGGCAAACTTGTTCAAAGGCTCTGGATAAGGCCAATTTATAGCCCTTGCTGTCGAACTACTTCGTATAGAATTAACCCTGCCGCCACTGAAACATTTAGCGAGTTTACTTTCCCTTTTATAGGGATTGAAACCAACTCGTCTGCCATTTTAATGGCATTTTCGGAGAGTCCAGTATCTTCGGAACCCATTATTATGGCCACAGGGCCATCGAGTTTGGACTGTGTATAAAGAGTTGAAGCTTTTTCGGTGGCAGCAACCACTTTTATACCCGACAGTTGGAGGAACGAAATAGTTGACTTAAGGCTATGCACTCTGCAAATGGGCATATGATGGATTGCTCCAGCGGAAGTTTTAACTGCATCGGCTCCAATTCGAGCCGAGCCTTTTGAGGGGAACACAACCGCATGTGCCCCTGCACACTCGGCACTTCGCACAATGGCACCAAAATTTCGAACATCGGTTACGCTATCGAGTACTACGATAAAAGGTGTTTTGCCCTCCTCCCAAAGTCTTGCAACCACCTCCTCAATGGGTTCAAAGTCAACAGGCGAGATATAGGCTACAACCCCTTGATGATTGCGGTTTCCAAACTGTATAAACTTTTCGGCAGGAACATATTGAGGTACAATACCGCGACTGCGGAGTAGTGCCATTAGCTCTTGAACCAGCTCGCCGCTAAGCCCCTTTTTAATAATTACCTTGTCTACCTCTTTTCCTGAGTTTATGGCCTCAATTAGCGGTCTTATGCCGTATATTGTGTCCGGTGTGTTTTGTTTCATTGTGGTTTTATTAATAAATATTAGTCAGAAAGCTAAAAGTCAAAAGCAAAAGCCATAAAGTATGATCGTGAATTTCTGAACGTCAAAAAGTATGCGATTAGTTTCAAAGAGTAAAAATTCGATGTTCAATTATTCACTTACCCTCACCGGTTGCTTCGACAGGCTCAGCAACCGTATTCTGCTTATCACTTAGTCTGCAACCCGAAACCCGATAACCGCAATCCTTATTCAATCAACCAATCAATCAATCAACCTGCCTGCCGTCAGGCAGGTCAACCAATCAATCAATCTTTTAATCCCTTCTCTCTTCCTCCAAAATCTCCATCTCGTAGTGTAGCTGCTCCCATTTATGCATTGTGCTGCTCAGCTTGTTTTTAAAACCTTGGTACTCTTTAAAGAATTCATCATCAATGGTTCTTCCTTCGGGATTGCTAAGGATTTTGTCCATTTCAGCGATTTTTTCCTCAATTTCAACAATCTCCTTTTCAACTTTCTCAATTTGGGATGCAACTTTCCGAATCACCTTTTCCTGTTCCTTCCTATCGAGCCACTCCTTTTTTCTATCCGATTCGCCATTGGTTCCCTTATTCAGTTTTTCCTGTTCCTTCCTGATATCCAGCTCCTTAAGGTTTTCTAGTTTGCGCCTGGTAAGAAAACCGTAAATTCCTCCCAGGTGCTCCTTAACCCTGCCATCGCGAAACTCATAAACTTTAGATACAAGTCCGTCAAGGAATTCCCTGTCGTGCGAAACGATAATAACTGTACCCTTAAATTTTTGAAGAGCATTTTTTAGGATATCCTTTGAGCGCATATCCAAGTGGTTAGTGGGCTCGTCGAGAATTAGCAGGTTGTGAGGTTGTAACATCAGCTTCACCATGGCAAGCCTGTTTCGTTCACCTCCCGATAGCACCTGCACTTTTTTATCCACATCTTCGCCCTTAAACAGGAATGCACCAAGAATATCGCGAATTTTTGTGCGAACATCACCTACAGCAACCCTATCGATGGTTTCAAGGACAGTGTGGTTGGGATTCATCAGTTCATCCTGATTTTGCGCAAAGTAACCAATGTTAACATTGTGGCCAATTTTCACCACACCCCTATAGTCGATTTCACCAACTAGAATTTTGCTGAGGGTTGTTTTTCCCTCGCCGTTACGCCCAACAAAGGCAACCTTTTCGCCTCGGTTGATATAGAAATTGGCATCGGCAAAAACCAGATGGTCGCCATAGGTTTTGCTCACATCATCAACCTTTACCACAACATCACCTGAGCGTGGGGCCTCGGGGAAACGAATATTTACAGCGGAGTTATCCTCGTCGTCAACCTCAATAATCTCAATTTTATCCAAGGCTTTAACTCTCGACTGTACCTGGTTGGCCTTGGTGGCTTTGTAGCGGAAACGCTCAATAAAATCTTTGGTTTCCTCAATCTGCTTCTGCTGATTTTTGTATGCCGCAAGTTGTTGCTCGCGGCGTTCGTCGCGAAGGGTAACATATTTTGAGTAGGGTACCCGGTAGTCGAATGCCCTGCCAAGCGAAAGTTCGATGGTGCGTTCAGTTACGTTATCGAGGAAAGCGCGGTCGTGCGAAATAAGGATTAGAGCACCCGGGAACGTTTTCAGGTAATCCTCGAGCCATTGAATCGACTCTATGTCGAGATGGTTTGTAGGCTCATCAAGAAGCAGTACTCCCGGTTGCCGAAGCAGTATTTTTGCGAGTTCAATCCTCATTCTCCACCCACCACTAAACTCCTTGGTTGGGCGAGTAAAATCGGATCGTTTAAAACCTAAACCCATAAGTGTTACCTCGGCCTGTGCTTCCAGGTTATCGCCGCCAAGCATGCTAAAACGTTCGCTTTTTTCGGTTAAATCGTTGATAAGCTTGCTATATGCATCCGATTCATAGTCGGTTCTATGTTCCAACTCCTTCGATATTTTCTCGATGTCTTTTGCGAGTTTGAGCGTATCGCTGAAGGCGGTCATGGTTTCGTCCATAACGCTGCGCGAGTTGGCCACATCCATTTGCTGAGGCAGATATCCAACAGTAAGGTCACGAGGTATACTAATTAACCCGTTTGTTGGTGTCATTTGACCAACAATTAGCTTAAGCAGAGTGGTTTTTCCAGCGCCATTCTTGCCCACCAGGCCAACTCGCTCCTTTGGACTAACCAAGAAGCTGATGTCCTTAAAAAGATCGAAACCACCAAACGAAACTGTTACCTGACTGAGCGATACCATTTTAAATTGTTTTATCGAGGTGCAAAATTAGTAAATAAAGGGGAACTGGCAAGGGGGAAGGGAATGTAGTGATTAGCGAGGTCGTCAGCTTGTATTCTCGATACAATCAAGTAATTGTGATAGTTTATCAGCAAATTTTAGTTTATCTACCTCTGAAGACTTACTGTTTGTTAATGCGAAGATCCTGCATTTCAACATATGTTGAATTATATTTTACATTCTCGGTTTTTTTAATTTATACAGCTAAATTTGTTAGATCAAAAGTTGCCTGAACTACCTTGTAAATGACCTCAGCCTGTAATTCTAGATGGTTCTATGCTGCTTAACAAAAGGAATGGGGACATATAAAGGCAATAGGTCTGCTAACCTTTGTAATTGTGAAGTATACACCATTCCATTTCAATAAGATAACAACATTTAATAAGGAAATTAAATGTACCGAAAAGATCAACTACATAGAATAGTTGTTGATAAAGCACTGCAAATTATAAAGCCTGAAAAGCGCGAAAGACAGGTTTTAAATTTATATTTGGAAACTCTTACTTAATTAACATATTGAGTTTATCATTATTAATAATCAAATAGTTATACAGTAAAAACCCGATTTCAGAATTCAATCACATCACAGCTTTTTCACGAAGGATCTGATATAATAAAGTTCACTGTGACTCCGTGCCCCCGCCTGCCAGCGGGCATATCTGTGTTCTAAAAGGATGAACAATAGTATGAAACACCTAATAATGGGTACAGCCGGTCATGTTGACCATGGAAAAACATCACTGGTTAAGGCCCTTACCAATATCGATTGCGATACGCATAAGGAGGAGAAGGCTAGGGGAATCACCATCAACCTTGGTTTCTCGTACCTCGATCTGCCCAACGGCGAATCCATAGGTATTGTTGATGTTCCAGGGCATAAGGATTTTATAAATACCATGGTGGGTGGAGCATGTGGAATCGACTTTGTGCTACTGGTTATTGCCGCCGATAGCGGCATTATGCCCCAAACCATTGAGCATATCAACATAATCTCGGCACTTGGTATTACCCGAGGAATGGTTGCATTAACCAAAATCGATTTGGTTGACGATGAGTTAGCCCAAATGGCTCGAGAAGAGATTGCTGAATATCTTGAAAAAACATCACTTAAAGGTGCTCCCATAGTTGGGTTCTCCGCAGTATCAGGTGCAGGTAAAGGCGAGTTAGTTTCAGCAATCCTAGATGTTACTTCAACCGTTCCACCAAGAGAAACAGTTAATTTATTTAGGATGTATATTGATAGAATTTTTACCGTGAAGGGTTTCGGCAGCGTGGTAACCGGTTCTGTTCTTAGTGGATCAATATCCAAGGAGCAAGAGGTTTTCTTGTTGCCAGGCGATAATTTAAAACTAAGAGTTCGCTCCATTGAGCGTCACGGTAAATCAGTAGATACAGCTGTAGTAGGCGATAGGGCGGCTATCAATATAATTGGATTGAAAAATGAGGAATTTAGCAAAGGGCAAATAATCAGCAGTAAGCAGTTGCCCGAATCCACAATAGTAGATGCCACAATTTCACTTTTCGATAATGTTGATGCTCTGTCCTTATGGTCCCACGTAACACTTATTTCTGGCACATTCGAAACGCAAGCGCGTATGCACCTAATCACCGCCGACTCGTTAATGCCCGGCAAGGAGGCCATAGTACAACTGCATTTGAACAAGCCAGGAGTGTTGCTAGGTAGAGATAGGTTTATTATCAGAAATACTTCGGCCGATGTAACGTTGGGGGGTGGCTACATTATCGATCCCTCACCTTTACACCATCGTAAACGTACACCCAAGCTTATTGAGTACCTGCAAAATCTTTCCCAAAGTATACTAAGCGAGGAAAGTACCAACGAGTTGGTAAGCATTGAGCTGCGAAAGGAGATGCGTCCATTTACTCCCGATGAGGTTGCCGATAAGCTGCATATTAGTGTCGATGAGGTTAAAACAATGATTGGATCAGGCAACGGGAAGTTTTCGGTGTTCGATTCATCTATGGGTCAAGTCCTCATCGATAATTCCCATAACCAAGCTTTTGAAGGTAAAGTGCTCCGAATAGTCAGCGATTTTCATACAAAGAACCCTATTCTACCCAATGGTATCGATTTGAATGAGATTATTGGAAAACTGGGATTATCGAAGCATAAGGCCGGAAAAGACTACCTTGAGGTTATGCTTGAGCAGCTTGTTAAGGATGGTCAACTCGATAAGCATACCAACACCTATATATTAAAGGGTCACCGCCCAAAAATTAATCAGCAAACACAAAGCGAGATTGATTGGCTTGAGGGTGAAATTCTGAAGTATGAAATGGAGAAACCCGTACTATCGGAGATTGAGGAACGTGCGGCCGATAGTAAGATTCAGAAAAGCAAGCTAAAACTATACCTATCATATTTAGCGGGAGAAGGGAGAATTCAGTTTTACCAAACCGATTTTTTACACACAAGTGCAATCGGTAAGGTTAAGACACTGTTGCTTAGTAAACTAAGCAACAGTGAAAATGGGATAGATATCCCTGAATTTAAGGCGTTAGTTGGAGGCACCAAGCGCTTTAGAGCGTTACTAACAGATATTCTGGTTGCACAAAAACTTATTTCACTTAGGAAAGATACCGAAACCGAAACGAGAATAATTATTACACCCAATGGCCGCAAGCAAGCAAATGAGGATATATCTCGATAATTCAGCCACGTCGTGGCCTAAACCACCCCAGGTAGCCGACGCAGTTACAAGGTTTTTAACCGACTGCGGAGCAAGCCCTGGTCGGTCGGGTCATCGAATGGCCATTAGCGCTGCCCGTGAGGTGTTCGAAACTCGCGAGCTGGTAGCCCAGCTTTTCAATGTACCCAGCTCCGACAGGGTAATTTTCACCTCCAATGCAACACATTCGCTAAATATCGCCATAAAAGGTGTTTTGCAAAAGGGCGATCACGTGATTACTACAACCTTTGAACACAACTCAACTATCCGACCTCTAAGGGAATTGGAAGCAAAGGGTATTATCGAAGTTTCTGTAATCGGATGCAACTCGTCAGGTTATTTTGATTTGGATGCGCTGAAAAGCAGCATAAAACCCAATACAAGGCTGGTGTCATCCATTCACGCGTCTAATGTTTCGGGCGACATACTACCCATCGAGCAAATTGGTGAAATCTGTAAATCCCACAATTTGCTATTTCTCGTCGATGCTTCCCAGTCTGCTGGCATTATACCAGTTGATATGCAGGCATACAATATCGATATGTTGGCCTTTACAGGCCATAAGAAGTTGTATGGACCCACAGGTATTGGTAGCCTTTGTATCGCAAATGATGTTATTCTAATCCAATCGCTTATTCAGGGTGGAACGGGTAGCAGCTCAGAGAATGAGTACCACCCCGACTTTTATCCCGATAGGCTTGAGGCTGGTACGCTCAATACCGTTGGAATAGTTGGGCTTAAGGCAGGGGTTGAGTTTATTCTGAGTAAAGGAATCGATAATATTCAATCTCATATTCAACTTCTAACTAACAAATTTGTTGAGGGATTGAAAGCAATTCCAACAATTGAAATTCAAAGAACAGCGATGGGAAGCCTTCAGGTAGGAGTAGTTTCGCTAAATTTGCAGGGATATACACCCAGCAATTTAGCCTTTGCTCTCGATAGCGAGTATGGTATTATGATTCGTCCTGGTTTACATTGCGCCCCATTGGTTCATAGAACTCTTGGAACTTTTCCCCAGGGCTCCGCTCGTTTTAGCTTTGGATGTTTTAATACTGTGGAGGAGGTAGATTACACTCTGGAAGTTTTGAGGAAATTAAATAAGCGAAAAAAAAATACGCACAGGAGCTGAGGAATGTTTAGTCAATATGTGAATGGCTACAATACCAATTTTAACTTTTTAATATTTCACTCTGTGCCTCCGTGCCCCTGTGTTTCAATAATATACATTAAATTATGAGAACAGTAGATGCAAAGGGCGAACTATGCCCAAAACCCCTAATCATGTCCAAGAAAGCTCTTGGTGAGATAGGAGATAACGAAACCCTTGAGGTTTTAATTGATAATGAAACCTCTATGAAAAACGTTACCCGTTTCCTTACCGACAATGGATTTACTCCAAGCGTACGAAATGAAGGGAAAGTATTTCATGTGCTGGTTAATAAAACTGGCGAGATGCCCGAGAATGCTCCCGTTGAGGAGTACTGCGAGATTGATCTTCCTCAGAAGTCAAACTATGTAGTGGCCTTCCAGCGCGATAAACTTGGTGATGGTGCCGAGGAGTTGGGTAAGATATTGATAAAAGCATTTATTAATACTTTGCCTGAAGCAACCAATCAGCCCAAATCGTTGGTGTTTCTCAATGCCGGTATTTTTCTGGCGCTTAAAAATTCTCCTGTAATCGAAAGTTTAGTTAAACTCGAGAATTGTGGTGTAAAAATCTTTGTTTGCGGAACCTGCCTCGATTACTATGGCGAGAAGGCCAATATTGGCGTTGGCATCGTTTCCAATATGTACGATATCCTTGAGCAGCTAAGCAGTGCTGGCAGCGTAGTTTACCCATAGCATAATACTAATTGCTATTTACCGCTATGAACTATCTAATCCTGACTTTCCAATCTACGCATCATGTGCTAAAGGCCGAACGGATTTTAATATCCAAGGGAATAAAGCTCGATATTATACCAACGCCTAAGGATATAACATCGGAATGCGGCATGTCAATCCGTATCGACCAACATGTAACAAGCAGTCATGTGCTCAATTCAATCCTCTCCGAGGCGAATTTTGAGTTTGATATCTACGAAAAGCCCATGTAATGAAGAAGTTCGATTTGTTAAGTACTGTTGAGTATGGCGGATGTTCTGCGAAACTTCCTGCAAAGGATCTAAGCGAAGCATTAGCCAATTTGCCCAAAACTCCGCACCCCAACCTGCTAGTCGATATAGAAACACACGACGATGCTGGCGTTTTCAAGATAAGTGATGATTTAGCGTTAATTCAAACCACCGACTTTTTCCCCCCCGTTTGTTCCGACCCCTACGAGTTTGGACAGATTGCCGCAACTAACGCCCTTAGCGATGTGTATGCTATGGGTGGTGAGGTTTTAACGGCTCTTAATATTGTAGCTTTTCCGGCAAGTGTTCCTTTAGCCATTCTAAGGGAGATACTTAGAGGCGGAACCGAAAAGATTATCGAAGCTGGAGGTGTTGTGATGGGTGGTCACACCATTGTCGATGATGTTCCAAAGTATGGCCTTGCCGTTACCGGCAATGTTCACCCTAATCGCATTATTACCAACTCCGCTGCTAAGCCTGGTGATGTATTAATTCTTACCAAACCCATTGGCGCTGGAACCATTATGGCTGGCCGAAGAATTGGTGAGGTTTCCGATTCCGATTATCAAGCGGTGCTGAACAGTATGAAGCAATTGAATAAGGAAGGAGCGAGGATTATGCAGAAGTATAACGTGAAATGCGCTACTGATATCACTGGCTTTGGCCTGTTGGGACATGCCTTTAAGCTAGCTTTGGGCAGTAACGTAACCGTAAACATTGATAGTTCAAAAGTTCCACTATTTAGTGGCGCATACAACCTGATCGATATGGGATGTATTCCTGGCGCTTGCTTCCGTAACCTCGATTATATTGACAATGACGTTGATTTCCATTCTTCGCTCGATTATAATCTCAAGATGTTGCTTCTCGATGCCCAAACCTCAGGTGGACTTCTAATTTGCGCAGCACCTGAAGAATCAGAACATATGATAAATGAATTGATTCATTCAGGATTTCCTCTTTCTACCCTAATAGGAAACATTACTACAAAGTCAAATATACACCTGTCTGTTTTATAGGTTTTTTGATATCTGGATTTAATATTGAAACAAACTCAGGGGCTTGTTTGCATAAAGTTTTTACAGTATCTAGGATCCAGCATACTCTATGTGGAGATTATTGGTAAGCTTACCAAAAGAGGTCTCTTGAAAAAGTGAGTATTACTTTTTTTGATTTAATTCATCTGTCTGTTTAATAACATAAACCTTGGGTTTATCATTGTTTTATTTAAAATATTAACACATTTCAGCTCCCAAGTTTTTGCGGTTATTTTTATATGTGTTTGTTTAACAGTATTGTATGGAGTTATTGTTTGGCTTTATTAGGGATTTTTACCCTCTTCTTTCTTCTATTATTGAATCATTCTAAATTGCCCTAAACACTAAACTTCTGGGGTAAAAATATGACATTTGTCACATAAGCATGTATTTAATATTTCTACTTTTAAAAAGCGTCAGTAACGTTTGTGTTGGCTTTTGCATGTTATTGTAATAACAGTGTTATTGTAATAACAGATAAGCAAAGCTGGTTTTTGCTCCCAAAAATGAATTGGGATATGTTTTGGGGCATAAATGCAAGCAAAATTAATACATCCAGAAAAGCATGAAGCGTTAATATTGGAATACAATACCAAGATTATATAAACTTCATTTATTAAATATTAACTGAAATGAGTATGGAGAAAACAGTTCAGATAACCATTGACGGTAAGGTTCTTATGGCTGAACCGGGCAAAACGGTATTAGAGGTTGCTAGGGAAAACAACATCTACATACCATCTCTTTGCTATCACCCCCGAACCGGAAAGGCGGGCGCTTGTCGTGCTTGCTTGGTTGAGGTAGAGGGTTTACGCGGGCTAAAGGAAAGTTGTGGCCTTCAGGTAAAGAATGATTTGGTGATAAAAACCAAAACCGAGCAGATCATTCAGCTGCGCAAAATGATTGTTGAGTTGCACCTGTCGAATGGTGAACACAATTGCATTACCTGCGAGCGTAATGGCCATTGCGAGCTACAGGATATGGCTTACAGCTTGGGAATTGAGCGCCCTGGATTCTTGGTGAGCTACGAGAGGTTAAAACTCGATGAGTCATCGAAGGGAATAATTCGCGACCCTAATAAGTGTATAGAGTGCGGTCGTTGTATTCGTGCTTGTAATCATAATGTTATGCACGAAGTGCTCGATTTTGGCTGGCGTTCGGGTCATACCCGCGTTATTTGCGACGACGATAAGCCCATGGGTGAATCATCGTGCGTTCAGTGCGGTGAGTGCGTTCAGGTATGCCCTGTTGGAGCATTAACCTTTAAGAATGCAAAGGGTGTTGGTCAGTTTTGGGACATGGAAAAGAAGAAAGTTATTTGCACCTACTGTGGTGTGGGTTGTTCCGTCGATATTTATGTAAAGGACAACAAGTGGGTTTACTCCATGGGGACCGAGGAAAACTGGGAGAAGCAAACTAATAAGGGTATGCTTTGCGTAAAGGGTCGCTTTGGGTTCGATTTCCTCCATCGCGACGATAGGCTCAACTCACCCCTTATTAAAAGGAATGGTAAGTTAGAAGAGGCTACATGGGACGAGGCTCTTAACCTTGTGGCAAGTAAATTGGGCGAAACAAAGGCCAAGTATGGCCCAGGATCAATAGGTTTTTTCACATCGGCTAGGGTTTCCAACGAGGAGAACTACGCCATGATGCGCTTAGCACGGGGGGTGATCGGCACCAACAATGTCGACCACTGTGCACGGCTTTGACATAGCGCAACGGTTGCGGGACTGGCAGCCACGTTAGGTTCAGGTGCTATGACAAATAGCATGCAGGAAACCGATCATTCTGATGTAATTTTTATTATTGGTACAAACACTACATGGAATCATCCCGTTTTTGGCGGAATGATTAAGAAATCTGTAAAGGAAAAGGGCGTTAAACTAATTGTTGTTGATCCTCGTGAGATCGATTTGGCCAAATGCGCTGATATCCACATAAAACAAAATCCTGGCTCCGATACGGCAGTTCTTATGGGTTTGCAGCATATCATTGTAAAGGAGAAATGGTATAACCAAAAGTTTGTAGATGAGCGAACTGAGGGGTGGGACGATTACGTGAAAAGTTTAGAGTTCTATACTCCCGAAAAGGTGGAAGAACTAAGCGGTATCCCAAAGGAAAAGATTTATGATGTTGCTAAACTTTATGCCACTTCAGGGAAGGGTGCTGTTTTTTATGCAATGGGTATAACTCAGCATACACATGGTGTTGATAACGTGAAGGCAGTATCTAACCTACAAATGATTCTTGGTAACTATGGGCAGCCTGGAACCGGAGTTAACCCGCTTCGCGGACAGAATAACGTTCAGGGCGCTTGCGATATGGGCGCGCTACCCAATGTATTTACAGGTTATCAGCCTGTAACCGTTGAGGACAACCGCAAAAAGTTTGCTGAAGCCTGGGGTGTTAAGTTCGAAGATATGGACGATAAGGTTGGCCAAACCGTTACTACAATGGTTAATAATGCCGGCGACTCAATTCGTGCCATTTACATAATGGGTGAGAACCCAATGATTTCGGATCCCAACCTTCATCACGCCAAGGAGCAACTCGAGAAACTCGATTTTCTTGTGGTTCAGGATATTTTCATGACCGAAACGGCCGAACTAGCCGATGTTGTACTCCCCGCATTTGCTTTTGCCGAAAAAACAGGAACATTTGTTAACACTGAGCGTCGGGTTCAGGTTTCGCGCAAAGCGCTTAATGGTCCTTGTGGAGCTAAGCAAGACTATGAGATTATTGCAGAGATTGCCAAACGATTGGGTGCTGTTAATTTTCCCAATACTCCGGAAACACTATTCGAGGAACTTCGACAACTGACACCATCGTACAAAGGTATGAGCTACGAACGGCTTGAGAAGGAGTGCGGATTAAGGTGGCCATGTCCAACCGAGGAGCATCCTGGAACCCCAATACTTCACGGGGCTCAATTCTCTAGAGGTAAGGGGCTTCTTGTTCCAATAGAGTATAGGCCTCCTGCTGAGTACGCCGATGCTGAGTATCCACTGACGCTTACCACTGGCCGTTTGCTACAGCATTACCATACTGGATCCATGACCCGTCGATCGAAAGTTCTCGACGAGATCAAACCATCGGGGATGGTGGAAATTAGTGTTAACGATGCTAAAAAACTTAAAATTGCCGATGGCGAAAAGGTGAGAGTTTCTACTCGTCGTGGTGCAATTGAGATTGACGCAAAGGTAACCAGTAAGATAAAAGATGGTATCATCTTTATTCCTTTCCACTTTGCCGAGACAGCAGCCAACGTACTAACCAACGATGTTCTTGATCCTGTGGCAAAAATTCCGGAGTACAAGGTGTGTGCGGTTAAGGTTGAGAAAATTGCATAGTGTTGCATCTAAATATTTAGCTTCATGAAAGAAGAACTAAAGAATAAGATTGTCGAAATCATGGGTCGATATCCTAGAAAGGAATCGGCCCTGATGCCAGCCCTTACCCTAGTTCAAAAGGCGAGTGGCAATAATCTTACCAAGGAAGATGTGGTTGAGATTGCCGACGTTATTGGGGTTTCACATTCGCGTGCATATGGCGTAGCTACGTACTACTCAATGTTTAACGTTGAGAAAGGGGTGGGAAAATATCACCTGCAGGTAGATACCAATATCCCCGCTACGCTGATGGGGGCTTTGGATATTTACAACTATATCAGTGAGAAACTAGGCATCAAACATGGCGAAACCACACCCGATGGGCTATTTACCCTATCGAAGGTTGAGTGTTTAGCTTCATGCGGAACATGCCCTGTGGTGCAGGTTAATGATATTTACTACGAGCTGATGACCCGCCAGAAGGTTGATATGCTTATCCATTCGCTCCGAAAGGGCATAATGCCCGATTTGCCTGTTGAGTACAACTGGGGGTCAAAATGTAATGTTTTGCTCAAGAATAGGGGTTTGAAAAACGCCAACGACATTGAGGTGTATAAATCGGTAGGAGGATATAGAACGCTAAAAAAAGCCCTTGCCATGAAACCCGAGGACATTATTACTGAGGTGAAAAATTCTCAGCTAAGGGGTAGGGGAGGCGCTGGTTTTCCAACTGGTGTTAAGTGGGGTTTTGTTCCAAAAAATACTGGTAAACCCATCTACCTTATTTGTAATGCCGATGAAGGTGAACCAGGAACTTTTAAAGATCGTCAGATTCTGGCATACGATCCTCACTTGCTAATTGAGGGAATAGCCATATCGGCTTATGCACTTGGAGCAAAACTTGCCTTTATATATATCCGTGGGGAGTTTGGCTGGATTGCAAAAATATTAGAGGATGCCATTGCCCAGGCCAAGAAGGATGGTAAACTTGGTCAGTTAGATAATATTATTGTTCATCAGGGTGCTGGTTCTTACGTTTGTGGTGAGGAAACAGCTCTTATTGAATCAATAGAAGGTAAGCGGGGTTTACCTCGCATGAAACCACCTTTCCCTGCCGTTGAGGGACTTTACGGTTGCCCTACCATTGTGAATAATGTTGAAACTCTTGCCAGTGTTCCATTTATTGTTGAGAATGGTGCCGATGCCTTTAAGAAGTGGGGGTCAGAAGGGGGATATGGATTTAAACTTTATGGCGTTTCAGGTGCAGTTAATAAGCCCGGTGTGTATGAGTGCCCCATGGGAATATCGTACGACGAGCTAATTGAAATGGCTGGTGGCTATAAGGGTAATATCACAGGTGTTATCATTGGAGGACTTTCGGTGCCAATCCTTACCGCCGAGGAGTTGAAAAAAGGCCCAGGTCTTAAGATGGATTACGAATCGACCCTCGACTACGGAACCAATCTAGGTTCGGGTGGAGTGATGGTAGTAAGCGATGAATTCAAGATTCCCGAAATTGCCGCTCGCACCATCCAGTTTTACAACCACGAGTCGTGCGGCCAGTGCACACCCTGTCGTATGGGTTCAGGAATGATTGTAAACTTGCTTAACAAGGTAGCCGCAGGCAAGGGCGAACCCGGCGATTTGGATAAGGTACTGTGGTATTGCGACAACATTAAGGGCAATACCCTTTGTCCCACAGGAGAAGCATACGCAACACCAATTAAATCGATGATTAACAAGTTCAGAAAGGATTTCGAACAACTAATCAATAACTAAATTCAACCTAAAACAAAACTTAACATGGAAGCAAAAAAAACGAATCGTTGGCTAATTGCCATCATGGGTACTGTTTTACAACTCTCTTTGGGAACCGTGTACACTTGGAGTTTCTTCCAGAAGCCAATTATGGCCGAGTATGGATGGAGCAACGTACAGGTAATGTGGATTTTTAGTATTGCAATCTGTTTCCTTGGGCTTTCTGCTGCAGTTGGCGGAATGATTTTGCCAAAATATGGACCTAGGAAGTTAGCAACAACGGGTGCTTTGCTCTACGGTATAGGTTATCTTATAAGCGCATTTGCTATGTCAATCAGCAATCTGCCCCTTTTCTATATAGGTTTTGGTGTAATTGGCGGTATTGGTCTAGGTTTGGGTTATGTAACCCCTGTGGCCACTGCATCCAAATGGTTCCCCGATAAGCAAGGATTTGTAACGGGTATGGTTGTTATGGGCTTTGGACTAGGTGCTCTTATCATGTCTAAAGTGATTGCACCTGCTTTAATGAACCTTACTGGTGGTGATATAGTTAAAGTTTTCCTTTATTCAGGTTTTGTTCTTCTCGCTATTGGTGTTCCTGCTGGTTTAATTATGAAGAATCCTCCTGCAGGATTTGTACCCGAAGGGTATACACCTCCTGTAAAAACTGCTGCTAGTCAAGGTCACGAGGATAGTTTAACTGCAAAGTCGTGCATTCTTAGCACCAAGTTTTTTGGAATGTGGTTTATTTTCTTCATGAATATTGCTGCTGGTATTATGTTTATCGGTTTGCAGTCGCCAATGCTTCAGGATTTACTTAAAATTGGAAGTCCTGATATGGATACCGCAGCTCTTGCAGCCGCTGGTGCTACCCTTATAGGAATAAGCTCGTTGTTTAACGGAGTTGGTCGTTTCTTCTGGGGTGGACTATCCGATAAAATTGGACGTATTCAGGCATTCCGCTTAATTTTAGGTTCTCAGGTACTTGTGTTTATAGCCATGATTTATACTGGTAATCCTTGGCTATTCGGTATTTTAGTTTGTTATGTTTTACTTTGCTACGGTGGTGGTTTCGGAACTATGCCATCATTTGTTAAGGATATTTTCCATGCCAAGCTTATGCCAGTTGTTTACGGAACAATCCTTACAGCATGGTCGTTGGCTGGTATTGTTGGACCCCAAATTGCAGCTTATATTAAAGACAACTATGCCGATACCGCAGCTCCAAAAACCTTTATTGTTGGTGCTATTATGTTGGCCTTGGGCTTGTTGGTTTCCTTCACCCTTAGCAATAAGTCTATTACAGAGGGGAAGGGCTAGTATTTTTAACGAACTCACAATTGCAAATACCTTCAATTTGAAGGTATTTGCCTTTTTGGACTCATCTTATTTGACATAAAGGTACTGAAGTCACCCTTTTTTTACTGATAATTGTTTCTATTTGATGGGAGCAAATTACTTTACATTGAGATTCTATGCTTAAGAAGCCTAATTTTTTGATTGTTGGTTCAACTGGTCGCAACACGGGTAAAACAGAGTTTGCCTGCAGGCTTATTCAGCAGTATTCTAAAGAGCATAATGTTATTGGTGTAAAAGTGGTTGCCATCGAGCGCGGCGAGCACCAGTCGTGCCCCCGTGGGGGTAAGGGCTGCGGTGTTTGCACGTCATTACGAAGCGATTTTGAGATTTCCGAGGAGTTAGAACTGAACCCAAGCAAGGATACCTCACGAATGCTGTTGGCTGGTGCTAGCAAGGTTTTCTTTTTAAGGGTTGATAAAAACTGCTTAGAGAAGGGATTTGCGGCCTTGTTAAAAGTTATTCCTAGTAATTCTTTGGTGATTTGCGAGTCAAACTCCATTCGTAAGGTTTTTGAACCAGGTCTTTTCTTGGTCATAAAAAATGCTGAGGATCGAACCGTAAAGGAGAGTTGTGCCGAGGTAATTGAGTATGCCAACAAGGTAATAGAGTTCAGTAATATGAGTTGGGATTTCAATCCCGATAGAATTCTGGTTAAGAACAGCCTGTGGATTCTTCGCGAAAAGGCAACAGCAATTATTCTTGCTGGCGGTAAGAGTTCACGAATGGGAGAGGATAAATACCTTTTGCCTATCAATGGAAAACCGCTTATACAGCATATAATTGATCAACTCGATGGCCATTTCGAGGAAATTATCATCGGGGCAAACCAGCCTGAACGTTTTTCCTTTACCGGACTGCGTGTAGTTCCCGATATCGAGACGGGTAAAGGCCCTCTGATGGGAATTTACTCTTGCTTAAGTGCATCAGCTACCGATGCCAATTTTATTACTGCCTGCGATATTCCGGAAATGAATACTCGGCTAATACATAATATGATAAATCTTGCTTCAGATTTTGATATTGTAATACCTGTATCCGATGGCGATATGCATGAACCTCTATATGCTGTATACCGAAGGTCTATTCTTCCAAATGCTGAAAACATCCTAGCAAGCAATGGCAGAAAAATCATTCAGCTACTCGATGGGGCAAAAGTTAAGTTTATTGAGTTTCAGGATCAGGGATGGTATCAAAATCTTAATGTAAAGGATGATTATTTGCAGTATGTGAAAAAGAAAACCAGCGAGAAACTCTGTAATAGATAATCAATTGTGATCTTATAATAAATGTTTTTTCAACTTTAAAAACAAATTCACTTAACAATGTTGAACATGAAATACTTTTCTTTAATGTTTGCACTCCTTATGGGTGCAATGGCTATTAATGCTCAAGAAGCGGAGGAGAACAAGAAGCTTGATTTAAAGTTTTACGGCTTCATTAAGGGCGATATGGTGTACTCCACTGCAGGGGTAAACTCGTTTGGTGCAGCAACGCTGGGTGCTCCTCAAGTTGCCAATGGCGACGAGCAGAGCGCAATTGGTTTTACTGCCCAACACACTCGCTTAGGATTAAAAAGTACAGTGGGCGAGGAGTATAAGGTTGGTGGTGTAATCGAAATCGATTTTTTTGGAAATGCCTTCGATGCCAACACCAAACCCCGTTTGAGGCTCGGTTACGCATCACTACAAAAAGGTGGTTTAGAGGTTCGCATGGGACAGCAGTGGGATCTGTTTTCGCCCAACAACGCCACAACCAATAACACAAACGGTAACATGTGGTTTGCCGGAAATTTCGGTTTTCGTAGGACTCAGCTACAGCTGAGCTATAAACTTGATATTGAAAACGTATTCCCTATGATTCAATTCTCGCTTGGCGAAGGAAGTCGCGAGGAAACTGGGTTAGGCAAGGATAACCTATCGGGAATTCCCATGATTCAGGCTCGAGTTTCAGGAAAAATTATGAACAAGTTTACTGTTGGTGTTTCGTATGTGAACGCTCAGTTTTTGGAAAAGGGTACAATTCTGCTCCAGGACTACGATTTTAAGTTCAAAACTTCGGGCATTGGTGTAGATGTTAACTTGCCTATTCATCAATACTTAACACTGGTTGGCGAGTTCAATACTGGTACAAACCTAAATAATGCCAACCTGTTTAGCGTTGGTGGTAATCATACATTTGCAGTAAACCCCCTGAATGGTGATGTAACTCAGTACGACAAGAAAAGCCAGGGTTTTTGGCTTAATGCATCATCAAAACTAACCGATTGGCTAACCTTAACCCTAGGGTATGGAATGGATCAGAATAAGAGTGAGAGGTATACAGTTAACGCAATTGAGAAAAATAGCGTTTTCTACACAAATCTTACTCTTCCCATTAAGCATGGTTTTGCGTTTATGCTCGAGTATCAGAACATAAGCACCACCCAGATTACAGGTGTAGATGGTAATGGTGCCATAACCGATAGTAAGGGCAACAAAGCCAATGTGCTTGGCGTTGCTGCACGGGTGAGTTTCTAGTGCCTAAAAGTGTAATAAAATAACCCCAGATTAGAACAAGCTAATCTGGGGTTTCTGATTTAACCAAATTTTGGATATTATATCTTCTTCGTTTTTTCCTTAAGCCAAGCTTTTACTTCGGCGCTAAGATGTGGCGAAAGCTTTTCGTAAACCATTTTGTGGTAACTGTTTAACCACTCGCGTTCATCGGGACTAAGCATTTCAATGTCTACAGGTTTTGTTTCGATGGGGCATATGGTAAGCGTTTCGAAGTTCAGGAAGCTTGCAAATTCCGTATCAATCGATTTTTGACAGGCAATCAGATTCTCAATCCGAATTCCGTACTTACCAGCCCGGTAAATGCCGGGCTCGTTCGATTGAACCATTCCGGGCTCTAGAGTAACCGGATTCTCGTTGGGTCGAATGGATTGTGGCCCTTCGTGAACGTTGAGGAATGCACCAATGCCATGCCCGGTGCCATGTCCGTAGTTAATACCCTTTTGCCACATGGCCATCCGGGCCAACACATCAATTTGCGAACCTCGTGTTCCTACTGGGAATTGTAGCATTGATAGCTGAATCATTCCCTTTAGCACCAGCGTGTAATCGCTTTTTTCCTCTTTTGATGGTTGGCTTAGATGAATCATGCGGGTTATATCGGTTGTTCCCTGCATGTATTGTCCACCCGAATCAACAAGCAAAAAACCTTCATGTTTAATCTCCGAAGCGCTTTCGGTGCTGGCGCTGAAGTGTACAATGGCTCCATGTTCCTTGTAACCGGCAATTGTTCCAAAACTTTCACTAATAAATCCTTTTTGTTTGCGTCGGAATTCAACAAGCTTGTCGGCAATAGTTAGTTCCGTAATCTTTTCCTTTCCAACATTTTGTTCCAGCCAGTAAAAGAATTCGCACATGGCAACTCCATCCATCACATGGCACTGCCTAATATTCTCTAGCTCTACCGAATTTTTAATCGCTTTAAGCCGGGTTGGTATGCTTAGAGTTGATTTAATGGCTACACCTTTAGGGATTAGTGATGCTAGCGAGTGGTTAAGTTTGCTCTCGTCGAGAGCAATTACAGTGGATTTGGGGATTTTCTTTATAAACTTGGCAATGTCGGTGTAGTCCATAATTTCCACACCCTGTTCCTGTAGTCTGTTGGCCAATGCATCATCAATTTTATTGATATCAATAAAGAGGATCGCCTCATCTATCGAGATGTATCCGTACGAAAGCACAACTGGGTTGTAGTCCACATCATTCCCACGGATATTGAAAATCCAGGCTACCTCATCGAGCGCAGAGGCAATGCAGGCATTGCATCCCTCTTGATTAAGTGAATGGCGAATTTGTGTGATTTTTTCAGCTAGGGTTTGCCCAGCAAAACGTAGCTCGTGCTCAAAGGCTTTGCCTTGTGGTAGGAGAGGTCGTTTATCCCAAATCTCATCAATAAGATTTATTTCCGCATTGGTATTTAGGCCCTTCGATTTGAGATCCGAAACCAATTTTTTGGCAGCAGAGTTGGCAAGTAGCTGTCCGTCGAATCCAACAATATCGTTTTCGTGTAGATTTGTCGCCAGCCAGTTTTCCATGGTTGGAGTTTCTGGCAGTCCCATCTTACACAGCTCAATGCCCGATCCCGCAAGTTCTTGTTCGGCTTGCAGAAAGTATCGCGAATCGGTCCACAGGGCGGCTTTGCTTTTGCTTACCACCAGCGTTCCGGCCGAACCCGTAAACCCCGAAACCCAGGCACGAAACTTCCAGCAATCCGGTAAGTACTCGCTTAGGTGAGGATCGCTGCTGGGGATAATGTAAGCCGATATGCTGTGGTCGGCCATTTGGCTTCTAAGCCTATTTATCTTCTCTTTACTTTTCATCTTATTGTTTTTTGATGAGAATAAGCAAAAGTACAACTTTTTAGAGACAAGAATTGTGGATTGAGCCGGAAAGCAAACCGTTATTTGGCTTTTCCGAATCGTCAAAATTGGGGAGTTTCTAGTTTTTTTGAAAATATTGGCATAAATTTGTGAATCGATGCCCCGAAAATTAGCTCTAACCAAACCGGATTAGCTATGAAAACCCTAAAAATTTCAAAAAACCGAGCACGTGACTTTTTGGCCGAGAAATTGGCACGAAGTATTATCAACTCTGAACTCGAGGACTTGATCACCGTGCTTAGGTACAATGCCATGGGAGGCTATGAGCGGCTTGACGACTTCGACCTATTCGAAAATCTTGTGGCGGCTCTGCCCGAGTTGGAACTTGTTTTTCTGGCCGAAACCGATGAACATTATATCCACGTTGCTGTTAAACCCGATTACAAGATCGATGAGGATGCAATAATTGTTGATATTCGAAAAGTAATTCAGGTTATTGTTTAAGTAGAACAGCTTAATCTCACTTCATAATCTTATGTTAAAATTTGTAAGGTTTTTGGCCTCACCCATGTTGATGGCCGTTCTGATTATTGCCTTTGCTGTTGCAAGTGGCATTGCCACATTTATTGAGAACGATTTTGGAACTTCGGCTGCGCGTGCCCTAATTTATAATGCTTGGTGGTTCGAGTTGATCATGTTTTTTCTCGCCATCAATTTCATTTCATCAATTTTTACTCGTAAACTTTACCGTAACGGTAAACTGGCCATCATGCTGTTTCACGTTGGATTTGTTGTAATTCTTGCAGGCGCAGCAGTAACCCGTTACCTTGGCCAGGAGGGCATGATGCATATTCGCGAGGGGCAAATGGCTACTAGCTTCACTTCATCGGAGCGATACTTAACTGTGAATTTTAATGGAGATATTCTATATAGTCGCGAGGCTAACTTTACCCCCATCTCCAGGAATAAGTTTAGTAGATCCTTTAAGGCTTCCGATAAGAAGATAAAATTACGCTTAATCGATTATATCCCAAATGCACAGGAGAATGTAGTTGAACATTTTGATGGGTATCCCATTGCTGCTTTGGTTGTTGTCGATAGCTTAAGCTCACAGCAGGTGCTTGTTCGTGAAGGGAAAGTTTTACCTGTTGGTAAAAAAGGCCTTGGTTTTGCCCGCGATGGCGAGATGCTCGATGTATCGCTTACGCTTACCGATTCTGGTTTGGTGGCGCAGTCGATCTATCCTGTTACTGAGCGGAAAATGACCGACGAAAATGAGTTTACGCTTACACCCAGTACACCATTTAAGCTGCAACCGCAAACATTTTACGGTATAGGAAATTTTCATTTCGCCTATCGGGGACATTGGCCTTCGGCCAAGATACGCATGGTTTATAATCCTAATCCACAGTATAATGGACACGATGTTCTAGTTTTTGTAGCCGAGGCTAATGGCAAATCCGTCGAATTTTTTGTGCCCGTTTCTGGCGTGGATGATAATCCTATTGTTGAACAATTTGCTGGAGTACAGATTGGTATTAAGTATGGTTCAAAGAGTATTTCCATTCCCTTTGGTATCAAACTCAACGATTTCGATCTGCAGCGATACCCCGGTTCCGACAGCCCATCCTCATTTATCTCTAACGTAGAGGTGTATGACGAAGGTGAAAATTTGGTTAAGCCCTTTAGCATCTACATGAATAATATTCTGAACTTTGGAGGATATCGATTCTATCAGAGTTCCTACGATCCTGATGAGAGGGGTACTTACCTTTCAGTGAATGGCGATAGGTGGGGGACTTTCATAACCTATTTTGGATATTTTCTGCTAATAGTTGGGATTGTCTGGGCACTTTTTGCCAAGGGAAGCAGGTTCCGACAGCTTATTTTGCGCTCTGCTACTACTGTAGCTGTATTAACAATTTTAAGTTTATCATATCCTGCATTTTCGCAGAATGCTCCAATTCTCGATAAAAATCATGCCCGTGAGTTTGGGTCACTGCTGATTCAGGATCAGGGAGGTAGGATAAAGCCCCTTGGTACGCTCGCCGGTGAAGTGCTTCGTAAGCTAAATCGCTCCAACAGCTTTATGGGGCAAAATCCAGAGCAAATTTACCTGAGCATGTCGGCGTTCCCCGAGTACTGGCAGCATACTCCCATTATAGGCGTGAAAAATGGTGAACTAAAGTCAATTCTAGGTATTAGAGGCAATTTGGCTGCTTTTGTCGATTTTTTCGATCACCAAGCGGGGGCAAAGTATAAGCTTAGAGAATTAGTGCAGAATGCTTTTGCAGTTAAGCCATCGCAACGAACAGCCTTGCAGAAGGATGTTATAAAGGTTGACGAGAAGGTTAATGTTATATACATGGTATTTTCGGGGCAAATGGCTCGCATATTTCCGTTGCCAGATCACCCCGAAAATAGATGGTTGACCATGGCCGAGTCGGCTGAAAAAGCTGATAGTTTAGTTTTACAGCCATTTACAAGCCTTTATTCCAATTATCTATTGGCCATCAGAGAGTCCGCACGCTCAGGTCAGTGGAACACTCCACAGCCAATTTTAAATCAGATAAAGGATCTTCAGCTAAAATATGGCGAAAAAGTAGTACCATCAAAAGGGAAAATAAATGCCGAGGTTTTTGTGAACAGGTTATTGCCCTTCGAGCGGTTAATCCCAATATATGGTTTAACTGGATTGGTGTTGCTGATTCTTGTTTTTGTGGAACTATTCCGACGCTCAAAATTTGGAAACATGGCTTACATTACACTATCAGCTATACTGTTGCTGGGGTTTGTAATGCACACTACCGCAATTGGCCTAAGGTGGTATATTGCAGGACGAGCGCCACTTAGCAATGGTTTCGAATCGATGGTATACGTGGCCTGGGCAGCCATGCTGGCCGGATTTATTTTTGCCAAGCGGAGTAGGGTTGTTTTACCCGCCACAGCGTTGCTTAGTACGCTAACACTATTTGTGGCGCACCTCTCGTGGATGGATCCAGAGATAACCAATCTGGTTCCTGTTCTAAAATCTTACTGGTTAACCATTCATGTGGCTGTGATTACAGCCAGCTACGGATTTTTTGGGCTTGGCGCCATACTTGGACTTTTTAACTTGGCTTTATTTGCTGTAAAGAATAAAACGAATAGGGAGGAAGTTGATGCTCAGGTTGCAAATATTACTGTTATAAATGAGCTTAATCTAACATTAGGTCTATATCTTTTAACCATTGGTTCGTTTTTGGGTGCTGTTTGGGCCAATGAGTCGTGGGGCCGATACTGGGGATGGGATCCCAAGGAGACTTGGGCTCTTATTACCATGCTGGTTTACGCATTTATTCTGCATATGCGACTTATCCCATCTTTCAAATCGGTTTTTGCGTTTAACTTTGGATCGCTTATTGGATTGGGCTCGGTGATAATGACCTATTTTGGAGTTAACTATTACCTTTCGGGGCTTCATAGCTACGCTGGAGGTGATGCAGTTCCGGTTCCTTCGTGGATTTTCTTTGTTGTGGCAGGTGTGTTTTCACTCAGCTTTTTTGCTTGGTATAACAACAAGATTGTTGATGCTGGAGCTAAAGAGAGTTAGTAAATCCTAAAAATTCTACCATTATGATGAACTTTGATTTCTATAACCCAGTGAAAATCCTCTTTGGAGAGGGGAAAATAGGTGAGATTAGCAATGAGATTCCCAAGGGATCGCGGGTTTTAATTACCTTCGGTGGAGGTAGCATTAAACGGAATGGAGTGTACGAGCAGGTTAAATCGGCGCTTAAGGGTTTTACCGCTTTCGAGTTTGGAGGAATTGAGCCCAACCCGCGTTACGAGACTCTCATGAAAGCGGTTGATTTAGCCAGAATCGAAAAAATTGATTTTATTCTTGCCGTTGGAGGTGGATCGGTGCTCGATGGGACTAAGTTTATTGCTGCAGCAATCCCATATAAGGGTGATGATCCTTGGGATATTCTTAAGTTGGGTGGAAAGATTCAAATAAACGAGGCAATACCATTTGGGTCCATCCTAACACTTCCTGCAACAGGCTCTGAGATGAACATGTTTGCGGTAATTAGTCGTAATTCTACAACCGAAAAATTATCTTTTGGACATCCCTTGGTTTATCCCAAATTCTCAGTCTTAGATCCTACAGTTACCTATTCGCTGCCTGTTAATCAGGTTGCCAATGGTGTTGTTGATGCTTTTGTCCACGTTGTTGAGCAATACCTTACTTATCCTGTGAACGCGCATGTTCAGGATCGTTGGGCTGAAGGATTACTGCAAACCCTAATTGAGATGGGCCCTCAGGCAATTGACAACCCAATGAATTATGATGTTAGAGCCAATGTGATGTGGAGTTGCACAATGGCTACTAATGGATCCATTGCCCCTGGGGTGCCTTCGGACTGGGCAACCCATAATATTGGTCATGAATTAACAGCATTTTTTGGCTTAGATCATGCTGTAACATTGTCCATTGTATTGCCTTCGCTTCTTCGTGAGACTCGTGACGAAAAGAAGCTTAAATTACTTCAGTTTGGTGACAGGATTTGGGGGATTCGGAGTGGTAATGATGATAGGAAAATTGATGAGGCCATTGAAAAAACCGAAGCCTTTTTCCAATCATTAGGAATTAAAACACGACTTTCCGATTATGGTATATCGAGCAATCAGCTTGAACCAATATTTAAACGATTCGAAGAAAGGGGATGGAAATTGGGCGAAAACAAAACCATTACCCCCGATAGGATAAGGAAAATTCTACTTGCTGCATTGTAAACGGCAAAAAGGGTTTTTGTTATTTCTTTGTAATTGAATCAATAAGGATTCTTTAAGGAAAATTATGTTTTAATTTGTTCCGAAAAATTTGCGTTGTTCAATTGATTTTATACTTTTGTCGTGCTTTTAGCGAATGGCATTGTAGTGTAGGGCTGGGGTTTTAAAGGATGATCAATGCTTCCCGTTTTTATTCAACTACTTTTTATAAGCGCGTTCTTTTAAAATTAATAATATTTAGGTGGGGTGGGTGAGTGGCTGAAACCAGCAGTTTGCTAAACTGCCGTACGGGAAACTGTACCGGGGGTTCGAATCCCCCCTCCACCGCATAGGATTTAATAATTTCGGGGTGTAGTCTCGTCTCGTCAAACATTGACGAGACGAGACACCTGGTTTGAAACCAGGGAATCTTCGTTAAAAGTATTGTGAATTCGGGGTGTAGCGCAGTCCGGTTAGCGCACCTGGTTTGGGACCAGGGGGTCGCAGGTTCGAATCCTGCCACCCCGACAACATTAGAACGCAATCAGTTAAATATTAATTGGTTGCGTTTTTTTATTGTGAATATTGCACCAGCATTGCACCACGATGCAAAAAAACCTAGTTTTTGCACCCCATTTTTAACCCTACAAGGCTATCAAAAAAAATAGTTACCCCACTTATTAACAATTTTGTTATAAAGTCGCTGGTTTAATAATATTATTTAATGAGGTTATTCATAATCTTATCAAATACCCTACATTCTGCTCAATAATTTTATGGAGCAAAGGTTCTGCAATAATCGCTATGGTTTACGTTTGGACAAATCTGTCCATTGATAATCAGTTATTTCTATCGGGGTGTAAGCAATTTAACGCCCTGCACTACTCAAAAATGAGCATTGATTGATAAGCAGTTAACGCCCTTCGCTTTCAGATATTTGAACGCTTTTGCACAAACATTGATAATCAGTTATTTCTATAACTCTAAGGTTTACATGGGGGGTAATTCCCCCTAATTACGATCACAACAAAAAACCCCGCTCAATCGGCGGGGCTTATCGTCACACTTAACAGCTGATCCAGCCGTTTCTCCTCCTCTTCCGTTCGGTCAACCTTAGATAGTAGGCCGAGGGCTTCGCTCGGGGGGTCGAAGTTCCAAAGATATAACAGCACGTGCATATCCGGTTTAGCGATTACTACCGTTTTGTACTCACGTTCCCATATCTCAATGGGCTTGGTCTCCACTAAATCAGTGTACCACTTGCCCGCTGGTATAACTATTCTACAGCCCTTTTTTTCTGGCTCGAATAGTTTCAGCAATTCTCTAATTTTTGCCTGACTGCCCATTGCCGCAAATTTTCCAAACCCACGGTTTGGGATTAGTAATCTTCTTAACTTCGCTGTAGGGCAATATTTGCCCGTTATCGCTACACTTGAACAAATCAGAGTCCTTAATTGGCTCGTCAACCCTGTACACCTTCATGCTGTTGAATCCAAGGGGCTTGAGAAACGGCCTCAATAGGTCTCTAAGTTCCTGTATTTTGGCTCTTTTGGTCATCTCTCAGCTTGTTAATTAAACGTTCAATATCCTCTTCGCTCAGCTGCTCTAAAGAAATGATCGGCGGGGGTAACACCACTTTAAGCAGTTTCTCCAGAAATAGCAGTTTGTCTTTAGCCTCCAATAAGTCGTACTGGTCTTGTATATCCTCAATGTTGGTTTCAATGAATGACTGCACCAGCTGCCTTAGTTGCTCGGTTGTCCGGTTGGGTTTTCCCCGCTTCCGGCCGTCTCGGTTTATCCGTTCGTCACCTTTTTTGAATGGCATCGCATTGCTAGTTTATAGTTGTTTACAATCACTTGCCCGAAATATACTGCTTGAGCTTGTCTAGTGTTGGTACGGCAATCAACATTCCGTCATCGTCACGTTTCACACTCACAATATCAAGCAGTACGTTTGTTCCGGCGGTGTTGGTGAGTACGTGCTGCCTGTTCGATGCAATTTTGTTCAATACCGAAATAAACTGGAAGTAATCCTTCGCCCTGTAGTGTTCGGGGCTGTCCTCAGTCACTGTTACCCTGTAATACCCTTTTAGCTGCTCCACTTCATCCCTGTTGGGCAATACCTTATCTGCTATTAGCATTAAGAGGTCAGGGCTTCTTACCATATCGTTGCTTTTGAGCGCATCCCAGGCACTTGTAAGCCGTTGGGTTGAGGGTAAGTTTAGCAACTGCAAATACTTATCCCGATCGAATTGGCTGGGTATCTCAATGTTTTCCGTCCGGCTACTGTACAGGCCGAGCGGGTCTCTCATTAGTTTAGGGAGCTCGTGGGGCTCTAGCTCACCCATGCCAAGGGCGTTAAACTCGTTTACCAAGGCTTGCACCTTCTCAACGCCTGAGTTGATTACTGACTCCAAGTTTTCAAGTTTCTGCTTGTCTTCAAAAATGTTTACTGTTTTCATGTTGATAAATGATTAAAGGTTAAAAAATAGATGAATAACTAGTTCAGCAACTGCCGAACCGATCAGCGCACCCATACAGATGCAAAAAAGTAACTCGATTGTGTTTTGTTTAAAGATTCTCATATCAATTCATATTAGTGGTTAATACTTGGCTTGTTGTCTGTAATCGTTCTAAATAGGGTTGTGTTTCGTTGGTTGGGTTGCTGATAATGGCATGGTAGTGGGCTGTGAATAGTTCTTTAGCGTCCTGAATGCTATTGCACCGCCCTAACTTTAGGGTATTTTCGGGCTGTGTTTCGCCCTTAAATTGCGCTTCGAGCATTTGGCAATACCATATCCGCTGCAGTTCAAGTAGGCTTATTTTGGCCTGTGGTGCGGGTGTGGGTGTTGGCATGGTTGCGGGGTCGTCTCCTGCCTTGCTGTTCAACCTGTAGTGAGTAAACTCTGTTTTTAGTATGCTGTTGAATATTTCGCCTGCTTGCTGTATGTGGTGCTTCTGTGTAATTATTTCGTCATGTATGCTGATAAACGGAATACTTGCAGCGGACAATTTTGTCCAAACCTTTTGCATTATTTTAACCTCAGTTGATTGCAGCAAATAGGCTAAATTACTATGGGGTTTCTCTGCGCTGTGCGGGTTAACCTCGAGGGCTTGGCTCTTTATTTCATTTATCCACGTTATCCAGTCGCTTGCTCCAAACATCTTTGTAAGTGAATCGTTAGGCTTGCTGAATAGTATCTCAAAAAACCGCTTTTTGCCTTGGTCTCGGGTTTCTAAATTGGCTTTGGCTGTTATCATATCATAAACATCTAAACCGCTGCTAATCCAGCCCGAAAACTCATTTGCGCCAATGTTTTCGAGTAATATCTTACCTAGTATGGTGGGTTGCATTTGCGCCACGTCCAGACTTGCCACGGGGCAACCATAAAAAACTAGATGTTTGCGCAATGGCCTGTGTAGGTTTGTTAGTGGCGTATGCACCCGCCCGCAAAACTGATCGACCGTAAAGAATAGCCGCAAAAAGTCGTGTTTCAACAGTTGGAATGACTTAAAATAGATTGAGGTTTCGGAATCGTCGGGCAACTCAACTTGGAGTAAGTGCTGCATCATAACGCTGTGCAAGGGGGTTAACGGCGCGCCCTTGGGTTCTAGCAGGTGGGGCACAATGTAGCCCGGGCGCAATGCCTTGTACATGTTGTATGTTTTGCCCTCGGGGCTGGTGTGCTGTGTTACTTCGAGTTCACCGCTGGCAACCAGCCCGGCCAATATCGCTTTGGTATCGGTTGGGATTAGTTCCAGCACCTTATCCCACGGAATAAAAACCGCCGTGCGCTCAGGCTCATTCTTTAGCCTCAACCGCCAAAACATGAGCGTGCGAACGTACTCTATAAAGTCATTTGGTGCTGTTGGTTTCATGCTTACTGGTTTACTGGTTTAAACTAGTTTATTCTAGTCGGTTAAACTGGTTTAGTAGTTTAAGCGTATATCTATACGCTAAACTAAACCACTAACTAAACTGGTTTAAAAGATCGCTCTGTTGTATTTATATTGCATCCCGTCTTTGCTTATCCATTCCATTTGCTGATAGTACGCTAAAAAGTCTTTTGCCCGATTGTCGCCTATTCTTACTTGCTGCGAACCGTAGGTTACTTTAACAGCCTGCCATAATTCTCTATACTTAGGACTAGGATTTGATTTGAAAACCTCGCCCAAAACTTTAAAATGCTGTTCGTCTGTCAACTGGTCGGGGTTGGCTGCCTTGGGCTTTGCGTTGGGATTTTCTGGCATATCGCAAGGCTCGGGCAAGCCCTCTTCATTTATCCTAAATGCGAAATCGTTAAAGCCTAATTCTCGGTTAAACTCACAACTAACTGTACTAACGTTTTTGTCGATGCTATCCACTGCAACTGATATGGTGGTTTCGGCCTTGTTCAAACATTCCGTGCCAATTACCCCGCGGGCGTTAACATCGGTTTTATTCTGGTGTAATACAGTGACGATATGAATATTTAGTTCGGCAGTCCATTTAAGAAACTTGCTGGTTAACTCAGTCGCCTCCTCTTCATCGTTAATTCCCTTAGTTAGCAAATCCCTAATGCCGTCTATAAATACAATCCCAATATTTTGGTTATGGTATAATGCAAATTCAATGAGTTTGAGCCGTTCGGCTGGTTTAAACTTGCGTAAACCATAGGCTCTAAAGTTTGTCAGGTCTCGGGCTTGGCGTAATACTCGCTTTATGGTTTTGTTTAAGTGGTATTCGCTTTGCTCCGTATCGAAGTACAAAACGGCTCTTTTGTCCGGGGGCAAAACTCCTTTAATCATATCCAGTGCCCATGCGTTTGAGGTGACGGCGGCGGCTAATCCAGTGAGCAGAAACGTTTTTTTGCTCTTCGCCTTACCTATTACCATGCTGAAATTTCCCAGCGTAAAACTCGGGGCAACGTTCCCGCCTGTGTGTATCTCAATGGCTGTTGGTGGTTTCTCAATATCAGTGTATGGGTTAACCTCAACTGATTTTAGTATTTCTGCAGGAGTTGAGGGAATTTTTACACCCGTAAAAAAACCGTCTTCGAGTTGATGCGTGTTAACCATTGCCCTGCGCTTTTAGGTTTGTAGAATAGTAACCAGCCCTATGCTTACTGATAGGACAAAGCCCAAAGCCATGCAGTATTATTCTATTGGTGCGCTTCCATTTGGCTACGTACCTGCAAATATTGGCTCTTAAAATGCCCGTTTCTTTAGAAACTTGCAGCATCGTTTTGGGGGTGCTGCTCCATGCACCTCGGACGATTTGCATTTGATTTGTAAAGTGTTTACCTTTGCTCATATCCTTACCGTTTAATGTTTTACCCTTGCCCCAAAGCCCTCCATGCCTCGGGGCTTTTTTTATTTTGCTCCCATTTTTTCAAGTTCCGATAGCCTGTAGCGTTTCAAGTTCCCAAACCTTACGGGGTGGGTAATGCCCTTTCTATCCCAATCCCAAAGGGTAACACGGGATATTGAAAGTTTTTCGCAAACTTGATCGGTAGTTAGGTAAGTTTCTCCGGCAGGGGGTGCGGGTTGGCTCTTAGCGAAAGTTGTGAGCACCTGAGTTGCAACCTGATTGGCAAAGGCTGTGAGGTCGTTCCCCTTGATTTGAAAGGTAATGTTTTCGGCAGTAATTAATTGTTGTAAGTCCATAGCAACCATTTTGTATTAGTTGCTACAAATTTACATCAACAAACAAATATTAATGCACAGATAATCAGTGTTTTAGCACGATAGTATTGAGCCGTAATAAACCGTATTGCTAGTATTTGGAGGTATTTACGAGCCGTACAGAATTTTATTTGAGGGTATGTATTTGTTAAACTTGTCTTCGCCTTGGTTTAAATTTGGTATAACCTTATTGCCTTTATCATCAACAAAAAAATGGCTTAACTTTTCGGCTTGTGTATTTGAACGTCCAACTTGTAATAAATGAAAACAAAGTGCTGCTAGTGCTGTTCTATGTGGTGCGTTTTTTCGTCCTTTACGTAACCATCGTATAGGTTTCCAATTATCAGCACTTATTGAAGAGTTGCTAAAAACCATTTCAAACTCTTCTAGGGTATTATCAATGTATTTATTTTTTAAAAGCCAATTATGATAATGTTTTACCTTGGTTTGATCAACGCCAACTCGTAAGCCAAAATCTTTTATTGGTGTTTTCTGTTTCTCATCAATTGTTTGCTTTTCAATTCCAATTGTTTTGCGTTTCTTCTCAATCCACTTTTCAATAATTTGAGGTATCTCTTCATTTTTAAACTGATTTGAATTTTTTGGAGTTTTTATTATTACGGCTAAAACATCTAAAAACTCTTCTTTCTCTTCATTGTTGGTGTTTGACATGTAAATTGGTCTCTCTGGGGTAGATAAACTATATTCTGGCCTAATGGTTACAGTAACAATCCCTTTCAGTGGGTATGTATGAAAACCTAGTTCAAGTTTTCTGTGTAATTCCACTATGCTATTTATTGACAATAGTTCATCAATGAATTTATCAAAGTCAAAAGTCTCCTTTTTTTTCATATTCCTTTTTTTAGTTAACTACTCTCATGGCTTGCCGTTGCCACAGTTCCCGCACCTTGTTTGCGTGTTCGTCGGGTGTTACCTTTATGTATTTTAGAAATGCTTGTTCTGTGCGGTGGCCTGTCATGGCCATTATGGTAATTGAGGGCAATCCGGCGTTGTAAAGGTTGGTCGCAAAACTTCTGCGTGCCGTGTGGGTTGTAACCCGCTGCCATTTCTGGTATTTTGTGGTGCGTGTTATCCCGCCTTTGGTAATGGTCTTTTGCACGGTTTCGCTAAACCCAGCCATTTGAGCAACCTCCTTTAGGTATTCATTAAACTTTTGGTTAGTGATAACCTCGGGCAAATTGCCGTTGTACTTACTAAGCAAATTTTCAACAGTAGGGTGCAACGGAATCAGCACCGCCCCGCCCGTCTTTTGCTGCTTTAGTTTTAAATTGCCGTTGGTGATATTGGAGGGTTTTACCTTGCTCCAGTCCGAGAAACGTAACCCCGTCCAGCATCCAACCAGAAACAAATCCCGCACCCGCTCCAGCCGAACATCTTTGCTCAAGTCCATATCAAAGAGGGTTGCTAGTTCTGTATCATTTAGGTAAATGCTTTCGCTTTCCTCATTAATGGCTGTAAAGCGGTGACTTCTGTAACTCATATTGCTGTTGTGCCCCATATCGGTTGCAGCGTTGAGGAAAATCTTTAGCGTTTGGATTTTCTTACCTATGGTGTTTTGTGCTAGGTTTAAGCCTTGAAGGTAGTTAATAAAGTCGTGGTAAAAGTCTAAATCAATATCTATAAAATCAATGCTGCGCTTTTGTTTCTTAGCAAATCCCTCTAGGTAGTGAAACGTGCGCTCGTATTCCCGTTGCATCTTATAGCATACAGGCCGCCCCGTTTTGGCGTTTATCCTAGTGGGTGCTTTGTCAATAAACTCACGAATAAAACTAAAGAGGGTTACTTGCTTCGCCTCGTACTTTTCGGGATTGTGATACTTATCAATGGTTGAGGTTAACCACTCCTTTGTGATGCTTTCGCCCTTTGGAAGTTCCCTTAGTATTGCGTTGCTCAACTCCCTTAGCGTGGTGTTAACGTCGTCTTTGTAAATAGCATCTGCAACGTTCTTAACCGTTTGCGTTTTGTTGCTCCAGTGGTCGCTTTTAACCTGTATGCCACTATCTGCTAATAAGTCAACTTTTCGCCCATCCCTAAACCTAATGCGAATTTTAACAAGTTTACCCTTGGAAGTTGACCGTGTGAAATATTGAATAGTTGCCATAGCACAAAAATATTTAATTAACCTTTATGCAAAGTTAATAAATTACACCACAATTGCACCACAAAAACTAAATACATTTAAACATATCTTAATTTTTATTAACAGTCTACTGTTTTGTAAAGTGCTGTTAATACGTTAATATAGTAACGTTGAAAGGGTGTTTTTGGGGTGTTTGCATTAAGGGTGTGTTAAGTTAAATTTCGTCCTGCCACCCCGACAATAAAAAAGAAAAGCCGTTGCAATTTGATTATTGCAGCGGCTTTTTTGCATAATATACCACCAAGAGCCAAAAATCACAATTGCTCAAATTGCAACTCTTTTTGCAAATCCAAATAATGGCTACTCCATAAAAGAACTTCGAAAAACCATTCATTTAAGGCCGTATTATCAAAAATCTGACTAACTTGTTCTCAGTTATTTTTAAAAAACTACCTATGATAGCTTTCGTGAACATAATGGTTACTGGCATAATTGCTAGTTTCTTAATCTTATCGACTCCTCCAATCAAAACAAGTTCAGCAACTCCATTGATTTATGAAAATACCCTGTTGTTTACAGATTTTGAGGGAGAATCGTTGAAACAAAGGTTTAAAGAGCTTGATGATTATGCCCTTAACGTTCCCAGTACATATTCGTCGAATATGGAATTACTGGTTGATTACCTCATAAAACCCACTTACAGTGATATTGAAAAAGCTAGAGTTATTTTTCGCTGGATTACCAATAATGTAACCTATGATGATCGTGGGTATAATACGGGCAAATATTCCGATGTGTCGGCAGAGGGGGTGTTCAAGTATAGGATTGCAGTATGCGAGGGTTTCAGTGAACTCTTTAAGGTAATGGGAACCTTGGCGGGGTTAGAAATTGAGAAGGTTTCTGGTTATTCTAAGGGTTATAGCTATACCCCGGGGAGTAAATTCTCCGATACAAATCATGCTTGGAATTTAATCAAAATCGATGGGGCTTGGAAACTTTTTGATATAACCTGGGCCGAGGGTAATGGCGTTACTGAGAATGGCAAGCTAAAGAGCATCAAAAAGTATGACGAGTTTTGGTTCAATACCGATCCATATAACTTCATATTCTCCCATTTACCAGAGGATCCAAAGTGGCAGCTAATTGAAAGACCCATTTCAAAACAATCCTTTGAAAAGTTACCCTATGTGCAATCAACATTTTTTGAATTGGGGTTTAACGGGAAAGTAATTTTCGATCAGATAGCTAATGGACTTTTTTCCGGGTTTCCAGAAACGTACAGTATTCCTTTTTCCCTCAAGGTAATTTCTCTGCCTCACAGCAAAAAGTTAAAGGCTGGCGAAATACTCCATCTAGAAATTGAATCAACAGAAATTTTGGAAATGGCTGTAATTAATAACGGCAATTGGACGTATTTCGAGCAGCTAGGTAATGTATTCACCCTTGATTTCACCCCCGAACGGGGAAGTTTAAGCATTAGCGCAAAATCCAATCCCGAGAAAGTGTCCTTTGACCGAATTATCGATTATGATGTAAAATGACATTGGGAACCTCAATGACAGGGTTCCAGTTTAAGTCAATATTTCCATATTTATTATGGGGATTTGTTGATATTAGCCAATTAGCCTAATATTCCTGTTTATTTCAAATCAATTTTCATATGTTTGTCGTTTCCTTACTCTAACTAAGGCCCTATGGGAATCCCAAAATGTCCACTCTGCGAAAACGACTCAACTCACTTTTTTATCTACCGAAAACGCACTTATTTTAGGTGTAATGGCTGTAATTCAATATTTGTCGATCCTGATAATTTGCTAGGCTACGAAAATGAGAAGGAGCGGTACCTTGAGCACAATAACGATGTTTTCGATCCCGGATACCGCAACTTTGTTCGACCTCTTGTTGATGTTGTAATCTCGGAGTTTACCCCGCAACACTTTGGACTCGATTTTGGTGCTGGCCCCGGCCCAGTTATCTCCCAGATGCTAAAGGAAAAAGCATACAATATCGTGCAGTACGACCCATTTTTCTGTAATAACATTGATTTGCTGACCTCACAATACGATTACATTGTATGCTGTGAAGTAATTGAACATTTTAATAAACCCAACAAGGAGTTTGCCCAGCTCAGGTCGATGCTTAAACCTGATGGTGAATTGATATGTATGACAGATATTTACACCGAGGATATAGATTTTTTGAAATGGTACTACAAGAACGATCCTACTCATGTGTTCTTCTACCATCAGCGTGCGCTGGAGTATATTGCCGATAAGTATGGATTTACCTCGTTAGATGTGAATGGCCGAACAATTCGGTTTAAGGCATGAAGATCAAATAACTATTGAATTTCCTCCCACTGGGCATCATCCATCAGGCTAAAAAAGTTGGACGAATTTGTTGAGTTAAGGAATGGGTATTGAACTTTCGATAGGTAAAGACCTTGTGGATAAGCGGGTTTGTGGTTTGTAATCTTTTTTGTCCCATTTAACTGTAACTCAAACTCCTCGAGGCTCAACTCCCCCGTGCCCACCCAGATAAGCTGCTGAACAATAATTCGCACCATTCCTTGCAGGAATCTATTGGCCGAAATGCTTATGCGTAACATCTTACTGCGCTTGTTTACCATTAGTTTAACCGATTTCACCTCGCAAATGGTTGTGCTTTGGTGACTAGGGCATAGGCAAAGGTTTGCAAAATCGGTTTGTCCAGGGATTAAATGTAATGCCCTAAGCATTTTGTGTAGATCAAACTCCAACTGGTAAAGCGCGCTTTGCTCGCTTAAGAATGGATCTTTTTGCGTGTGAATTAGGTAATCGTATGTGCGCCTGATAGCGCTGAATTGAGCGTGTGGGTAATCGTCAACCTGATGTATGTTGATGATGCATATATCAGCCGGAAGCATTTTATTGAGCCGAAATTTGAGATCGAAATCAATGGGATTGTAAAAGTCGAAATGGAAAAAGAACTGGCTGGCATGAACCATGGCATCGGTTCTCCCGCATCCTATACAGGTTATGGGTTTGTGTAAAACCCTGCTCATACAACTCTCAATAGTTTCCTGAATGGTTGGTACGTCGGGTTGCCGTTGCCAGCCCCGGTAGTTAAATCCCTTATAGCTTATCTCAACAAAGTATCTCAATGGGTTCCGATTTAATTGTGGGGCAAATCTAGTAATTACTTTAGATTTATTGGAGAAGTTGAGCAAATGCCAAAAATCGGCTGTAGATTTGCGGTCAAATTTCGAAAAGAGTGGTTAAGAGGATACTCGCATCGCCCTCGTTGGCGTATATTGCCCTGGTGGTTGGGATTTTGTGTATTGGTTTTTCGGCAATCTTTGTGAAGATTGCGAATGTGCCGGGATCGGTATCTACCTTTTACCGTGTATTAATTGCAGGTATTGCAATATTACCAATTTGGATGTACAAGGGGATGAAAGTTCCCTCGCATCGCGATTTATGGCTCATCTTTATTGGAGCGGTGTTCTTTGCCTTCGATCTATTCCTCTGGAATACTGCCATATTACTCACATCTGCTGCCACGGCTACGCTCCTGGCCAATAATGCTCCGGTTTGGGTTGGGCTAATTTCGCTGGTGGTTTTTCGTGAGCGCTTGGCGCCAAAATTCTGGTACGGATTACTGCTCGCCTTAGTGGGACTTAATGTTCTTATTGGTTTGCAGGCGTGGCAATCGATGCAGTTTAACTACGGAGACCTGCTCTCCATAGTGGCAGGATTTTTTTACGCGCTCTACCTAATCTTCACACTCGATTCGCGCAAAAGGGTCGATACAATTACTTTTATGACCTTCTCCATTGTGTTTATGGTAATTCTACTGTTTTTTGCCAATCTCCTTATAGGGAATCCATTCTTTGGATACTCTACTACAACATGGGCCGCTCTGGGTGGTTTGGGGCTAATAGCGCACTTCGGAGGGTGGATATGCATTAACTATGCGCTTGGTCATTTAAAGGGTACCAATGTATCGGTTACGCTTCTTTCGCAGTCAGTTGTCACCGCTTTGCTGGCCATACCTCTTCTGGGAGAGGGCTTAAGCATAAACCAAATAGTAGGCGGAGCCTTGGTTTTAAGCGGTGTATACATTGTAAACCGGCGAAGCCGCTAGTTATCCGAGTAGCTGCTTAATGGTTTCAATTAGCACTTCCCTGTCGATGGGTTTGGTGATAAAAGCATCACACCCCACCTCCTTTGCCTTTTGATGATCCGAAGGGAACGCGTATGCTGTTTGGGCAATAATGGGCAAGGTTTTGTTAAACTTGCGAATCTGCACTGTGGCCTCAAATCCATCAAGTATTGGGAGTTTAATGTCCATTAGTACAATATCGACCTTGTTGCCCGATTTACATTTTTCCACTGCATCCTGCCCATTACTTACACATACAATATTTGCTCCCGAGCTGGCAAGGACTTCGGTTAAGTAGAACAGGGTTGGCTCATCGTCCTCGGCAATCAAAATGGTTTTATCTTTCCAAACCTTATCTGTAGCTTCCACTATGGTTTTATGGGGTTTAGCTTCGGGATTTGAAGCGGGATGGTAAGGAAGAGTGAAAAAGAATGACGATCCCTGGCCTAACTTGGATTGTGCCCAAATTTTCCCACCCATTAACTCCACAAAGCCTTTGGAGATTGCCAATCCAAGACCGGTTCCTTTCCGGCTTTCATTTGAGGCCCCTTCAACCTGATGGAATCGTTCAAAAACTTTCTCAACAGACTCCTCTGGGATTCCTATCCCGGTATCTTTCACCTCAAACTCCAGATACTTCTCGTCAATTAGTCTACATCTTACTATAATGCTCCCTTTAGCAGTAAATTTTATCGCATTAACCACTAGGTTGGTTAGTACTTGGCGTGCCTTTGTTTCATCGCCAATAATCTTACTTTGCGACGAGGGAATCCCGTTTGAGAAGCTAAGCACAACCTCATCCGAGGGCAGAGTCGGGGTTAAGGTTTTTACTATGTTGCTGATCATATCAGCAATGTCGAACTCGCTGGTGGAGAGCGTAACCAGCCCCGATTCAATTTTCGAAATATCAACTATGTCGTTAATAATTCCTAGCAATTGCTGAGAGTTTGTGTTGATTATATCTATGTAGTCGCGACGTTTGCCCTCGTCTAGATTATTTCGGTCGAGTAGCCTGGAGAATCCGCAGATGGCATTCATGGGCGTTCTAATCTCGTGGCTCATGTTTGCCAAGAAGGCCGATTTTAGCTTATCGCTCTCCTCCGCTTTTGCTTTAGCCTTGGTGAGTTCAGTATTAAGCTGACGATACTCCTCGTTCTGCGCAGCAATCTCATCGGCCTTCTGCTGCAGAAGTAGTTCGGTATTTTTCCGTTCGGTAATATTTCTAAAGAAAGATTGGTAGGTCCCGTCGGGCATCTTCTTGGAGTTCATCTCCACATAGGAGTAATCTCCAGTTTTAGTTTTTATCTGCCTCTCGTTTTTAAGGATTATACCCTGTTCCAACAGGTCGTACCTTAGGGGTTTATGGTTGATCTCGTTGCTAGAGAACAGCTCCTTCAGGTTCATTGAAAGCAATTCCTCCGATGAGTAACCGGTTAGCTCACATGCCGCCTTATTAACCATTATAAGATTCCCCTTTGAGTCTCCATGAAAGAAAGCATCGGTGGCCAGATTAAGGAGCTCTAAATACCTGTCCGATTGTAGTTTTATCTCTTGGGCTTTCTGACCGAGCAGAAGCTCTGTTTGCTTTTGCGAAGTAATGTCGGTGATAGTGCCGATAAAGCCAATTATCTCATTCCCGTTCTTTTCAGGGAGTGCATGACCTAAAACCCAAACAATACTGTCATCCTCATGTACGAAACGGTATTCCGCATTCGAGGGAAGTCCCTTACTGGATCGTTCTTTCCACTGGTTTAGAACTATTTCGCGGTCGTCGGGGTGAACGGCATTGATCCAGCTGTCGCCCTGGGCATGTTCCAGCGAAATGCCCGACAGCTCGCACCATTTGGGATTAACGTAAGTTGTGTATCCATCGGCACGGGTGCGGAAAATACCTACTGGCGACATCTTGGCTAAGGTTTGGAAGAGCATTTGGCTCTCCTGAAGAGCCTTCGTGGCCTTTTTCTGACTGGTTATATCCTCTGCAAAGTGGCAGCTAAAGCCTTCGTCACTAATTTCGATATAGAATGATTTTACCAGCTTATGGAGTTTGCGACCTCCCTTGGTAAAGTGGGTTGTTTCGTAGGCTGGGAGTTCGCCTTGCTTTAGTGCGTTGAATAGCTCTTCAGGTTTCTTGCCATAAATGGAATCGAAAAGCTTTATCCCTCCATTTAACAGCTCTGCGGCCGAGTATCCAAGGCTGTTGCAGGTTGCGTTGTTGACGTAAACCAGCTCGCCTTTCGGTTTAGCCAGAAATATCTCCTGACGGGCATTCTCAACCATAAACCTGAACTTGGTGAGTTCCTTCTCAACCTTTTGGTACTCATATATAACGTTTTCCAGCTCAGAGTTAATATTTTTGATGTTTTGGTTGCTAAGCTGAAGCTTCTCTGTTCGAACTTTTATTTCGTGGCGTAAGATCACAATAAACACACCGGCAGCAACAATAACAGAAACAATAAGAATTACCGCCCATCGTAGGAAAGTACCATATGGGTTTATACGAGGTTTTATCCATTCTTTAATGGATTTGTAGTACACCGATTCGGCATCGTTCTTCATATCCATTAGCTGATTATCGATAGTGCTAATGAGAGTTTTGCTCTGATGCTTTGGAAAAGCAAAAAATGTGAACGATGGCCGGAGAATTATCGAAGTTGGCCAAATATCCTGGGTTCGCTCCTTCGAAAAGTAGAAAAATCTCGAGGCAACAATTACATCGGTATCTCCATTCCTTAGCGATTCCACAGCCTTAGGGTAGTCGGGAAATGGGACTACTGTGAAATCGATGTTAAACTCTTTCTTTACATCCCTCTCCATAAATTGCTCCTGTATGGAGCCTTCAAGTACAGCAAGCCTTTTCCCCTCCAGTTTTAATACCGATTCCAATGGTTGTTCGGATGTTGTAAAAACCTCTAACCAGTCGTCGATTACAAATACCTTATTTAAGGTAAAGCGTTTTGCCCTCTCCTCGGAGTATGAGACGTCCAAAAGAATATCAATTTCAAATGAGTCTAACCTTTTGATGTTTTCGCTCCAGGTACCAAATACGTACTGAATTTTCCATCCCTCACGTATTGCAATTTCATTCATAATGTCCACAAGGATCCCCTTGGGCGTACCACTCTTATCGATAAAAACTTTTGGGTCGTTCTGGTAAATCCCAACACGGATTGTGTTTTTTGCATCAGCCAACAGAACCATCAATAACAGTAACAGTACCAAAGTTATTCTTGATACATATGCGGTTAAAAGTTTGCTGTAGAGGTTAAAGCCGCTCATCTGTAAATAATTTGTGCTAATGTAGTAAAATTGTGATCAAATAAGCTGCGGCATGACGATTTGTTAATAACTCAGAACCACACTACCAATAAAAAAACGTATATTTCCCCTACCATAATTCATTCACTAATATTTCTGCCATGTACAATAAGATCATCAACAACATTAAACCACTTGGGTTCATGTGGAATACCGTTGACCCATTTTTATTTTGTGTTCATCATCTCGATTTCTACCCCAAAGGTAATGGCGAAATGGGGCCCGATGCAACTCTTGCGGGTAGATATTTAGGCCAGGATTTTACCGTTAAGGATGGATGGCGAATGTACCATGGTGAAACAGTTCCAGGATTCCCGGCCCATCCCCACCGGGGATTCGAAACGGTTACCATTGTTCTTAAGGGATTTGTCGATCATTCCGATTCGCATGGCGCATCGGGCAGGTACGGTAGTGGCGATGTGCAATGGATGACTGCTGGCGCTGGTTTGCAGCACTGCGAGATGTTCCCGTTGGTAAACAGCGACAAGGAGAATCATCTGGAGCTTTTCCAGATATGGCTTAACCTGCCCCAATCACGCAAGTTCTGCGATCCTCACTACGCCATGCTTTGGGCCGAGGATGTTCCTACTGTTAAACTAAAGGATGAGCAGGGACATGCCGTAGAAATATACCTGGTTGCTGGAAAGTATGGCGATATTGCTGCACCACCCCCAGCCCCCGATTCGTGGGCTGCCGACCCTGCCAACGAGGTTGCCATTTGGCCAGTAAGAATGGAAGCCGGGGCAAAATGGGTAATTCCAGCTGCATCGCCCGAGGTGAAGCGTATGCTTTACTTCTACAAGGGCAATTCCATTAGGGTTGCCGGCATTGAAGTGTCGCCCATGAACTCCATCGAGATGTTTGCCGGGCACGATGTGGTGGTGGAGAGCGGCAGCTCCGATAGCCTACTACTCCTGCTACAGGGAATGCCTATTGAGGAGCCCGTGGTGCAGCATGGACCATTTGTGATGAATACTCAACAGGAAATCCATCAGGCCATAAGAGATTATCAGAAAACACAGTTTGGTGGATGGCCCTGGAGCCGTTACGATCATGTGCATCCCCGCAGCGCAGGGCGCTTTGCCAAATATGCCGATGGGCGCGAGGAGGTAAAATAGTTTTTTCTAGATCGTTATAATCAATCATATTCTTTCAATGAGTAATCCTAATAATCAGAAACTCTTCGCAGTAATTGGAGCAGTTGTAACCTGGTTTGCAGTAATAGCGCAGTTTGTAGTTACCTATCGAAATGCAGAGGGCGATGCAACGTTTGCGATGGTTAACCTTTTCAGCTACTTTACCATCCTCACCAATATTATGGTTGCTGCGGCATTCACCGCTTTTGCCTTTGAGCCTAAGAGGTGTTGCACCATCCTCTGTAATGCCAATACTCAAACCGCAATACTGGTTTACATAATTGTTGTGGGTGCTATTTATAGCCTTTTGCTCCGTGGAACATGGAGCCCTCAGGGATTTCAGAAAGCTGTCGATGAGCTGTTGCATACCGTAGTGCCCCTGCTTTACCTTTTCTACTGGCTTTACTACACACCCAAAAAGTTTTATCGTATAGCCTAGCCTACAAGCAGCTTGTATACCCGGCATTGTACTTGGTATTTACTTTAGTAAGGGGTGCTTTTACGGGCATATACCCCTACTTTTTTGTTGATGTAAGCAAGCTGGGGTATAGGAGCGTGACTATAAATAGTGTGGCCATTACCATGGTTTTTGTACTGCTGGCCTTAATGCTAATTGCTGGGGCGAGATATCGGTATCGGAAGGGATAACTGGTGCTAGTGGTGTCCGCGCGAAATTTTTGATAGATGATTCGGCTCTAGCCTTATTATAGCTTATTAGGGATTTGGCCTACACTTCATTGCACTGCTTACTGGCCTTAAAAGTGCTCATCCTATAGGTGTATGGACCCATTAGTCCTATTGGGAGTAGCAATAAGCTGATACATTTTGTGTGCAATAGCTGCAGGGTTAAACCTAAAAGATTGTGTATGGCGATAAGCGTATTCCTATCGGTATCTCCATTAGCTTACAATCGCCAGCCTGAGGTTTAATTAAGCCCATTGTAGCCCTGCAATGCCCTGCTTGAGGTTCTGGGCAAGGGAAAAACACCTGCAACTGCCATGCCTGATTTTCTGGCAAGGGAAAAACACCTGCAACTGCCATGCCTGGATTTCTGGCAAGGAAAAAACACCTGCAACTGCCATGCCCACGACCAGATTCATGGAAAACAACCCCTGCAATGCCATGCCCACGACCAGATTCATGGAAAACAACCCCTACAATGCCATGCCCACGACCAGATTCATGGAAAACAACCCCTACAATGCCATGCCCACGACCAGATTCATGAAAAATAACCCCTGCAATGCCTTGCCCACAACCAGATTCATGGAAAACAACCCCTGCAATGCCATGCCCACGACCAGATTCATGGAAAACAACCCCTGCAATGCCATGCCCACAATCAGATTCATGGAAAACAACCCCTACAATCCCTTGCCTGAGTTTTTAAATGCCCATTGTAGCCCTACAATCCCCTGCCTGAATGGGTCTATTCAGTAAACTGTGAAGGGTGGCATAGATATAGTATGGTTTTGCAAGAAATCCCACTGTGAAACCCTATGTTCTCTCTGCGAAACGCCGTGGAAGTCCCTAAAAACCTATTACACAAAGGACACAAAGAAGGCACAGAGGGACACAAAGGGAGATGCCGGGAATGGGGGACTATCAGCGTGTTTTGAAGTTGATTTCTAGCGATAAAACCACCGATCCCGAAGGGATCGAATTCCAATAGCCCCGCATACCATGCGGGGCCGAGGATGCGGGACATTCCTGCAACCCCGAAGGGGTTGAATACCCCGGTTGCTCTGCATTGCAATTTCAACCCCATCTCAGGGCTTTAGCCAGATGTTCTAATCGGGAACAGGGAATATGCTGCTGCAGTGGACATACCCATTATGCCATAACAACCGTTACCGCTCCATCAGAAGACCTTCCCCGGCATATACTCGGAGAGGGTTTTAACAAGGAATTTTTGGCTCGACTTGTTTTGCCCATCCAATCGGAGCTTGTAGGTCTTGGAGGAAGTATGGATTCTAAGCTTTATCTCGCCCGCAAAGTTTGGCCCTTTTACCTCCACCTTATCAATGTCGATATGGCGAATCAGGAAGTTTCTTTTGTCGCTTTGCGCTATCTCCTCGGGCGATTTGGATAGCAGACTTGCCGCTTTCTCCATGCGCTTGTTGCGCCTAGCGCTGTCGAAAATCTCGCCTATGGCGCCAAGGATTGCGCCATCGCCCACATTGCCGCCCATCGAGGCGCGCATCGATCCCGCGGAACTTGCCCCAAAGTTTCCGGTTTTGCAGATAACCATACAGCTTGGGAAGAGGAGGAGCGAGTATACCCTGGCAATAAATCCGGGCTTAACAAACCCGTCGAGCACCACGGGTTGATTTGCATTGGAGTTTTCCATAACCTTTTTGCCGCAATTTAATCAATAGATCGACAGTGAAACATATCACGTCGCGTAAAATTTTTGTGATATATTTACAGGCATAAACCCTTGGTATGATTAAGACCCTAATAGTTGAGGATAACAAGAAGTCGGCGGAGCTGCTGGCCAGCTACATCGCCAATCTTTTTGCCGATATGCAGGTTGTTGGCGTGGCCAGCACTGTTGACGATGCGGTTAGCATGATTTACCAGGAGAAGCCGAGCATCGTCTTTCTCGACATAAACCTGCAGCACGAGATTGGGTTTGATGTGCTCAAGCGCACCAACCCCGAGGAGTACGAGGTTATTGTAACCACGGCATTCAGCGAGTACTCCCTGCAGGCCATTAAGGCCTCGGCAGTTGACTATATACTAAAACCCTACGATATTGAGGAGCTGAAAAGTGCAGTGAGAAAGGCCAAGAATCAGCTTGAGTTGAAGCGCTCGCAACGAAATCAAGAGTTGCCGGGAGCTCTCGATGATCGAATTTTTGTACCCACCCTCGATGGGCTTATCTTTATTATGATTGATGATATAGTGTGTATTTCGGCCGATACCAGCTACTCGGAGTTTCACACCCGCGATGGCAAAAAGGTGGTGTCGTCAAAGGGGCTTTCCAACTACGAGGATATTCTAAAACCTCATCTATTCCTGAGAGTTCATAAATCGTACCTGGTAAACCTAAAGCATATTGTTAAGTACCAACGTGGACGAGGAGGCTACCTGTGCCTTAGCAATGGAATGAACGTAAAGGTGGGCGAGAGCAAGAAGGATGAGCTTTTAAAGTTCCTTAAGGTTTAGCTTCGTTCGTCTGCAATTGGTAGGGAATTTTCAGATGCACAGTTGTTCCCGTTGGATTTCCAGAGCTATCGGTATTATCCACAATATCGAAGGTCTCCTTAATAAACTTTCCCTTTTTTAGCTGCAGCAGTATGCTCTTGCTGCTGATCTCAATCCCCATCGATTTATGCGCTAAAGTTTTGCGTTGGCTAATCTCTTGCGCTTTCTTCCTGCCAATTCCATTGTCCTGAATATGGCATAACAACCAGCTGTCGGCCAACTCAATTTTTAGCGTTAGCTTCATCTCCTTTCCCTTGGGCGATAGCCCATGAACAATGGCATTCTCGAGGAATGGTTGAATTAGCATTGGCGAAATGGTTACCTTTTCAGGATTGATTCTTGAATCAATATCAACATGAAAATCGATGGGTTCTTCAAGGTTTACTGAGTGTACGGTTACAAATGTGTTGTAGAAGAGTATCGCCTTATCGAGTGGGATGTACTCCAACCGCGAGTAGTCCAGGAACATTCTCATAAGGCGCGAAAAACGCGATAGCGTTTCCACGGCCTCCTCCTTGCTGCTGGTAAGTATGGTGTGCTGAATTGAGGTTAGCGTGTTGAAGATAAAGTGTGGGTTAATCTGCGATCGTAGCAGGTTTAGCTCCATCTTTTGAAGCCTACCATGGAGTATTTGCCTGCGGACAATTGAAATGATAATGCTTGCCAGTAATAGCGTGGCCGTGATGCAGATTAAAGCCTTAAACCAACTAGTCTGGTAGAATGCTGGTTTTATGATTACCCGAATATCGACAGTTTGAATATTGGATGTGTCCCAACTCGGACGGCTGGTAAGCCTAAAGGTGTATCGGCCCGGTTTAACGTTGGTGTAGCTAACTGCATTGATGTTGTTTATGGCCTCCCTTTCGGCTTTATCGTAGCGTAAAAGCTGGAATGTGTATTTTATCTCCTGAGGATTTCTAAAATCGAGTAACGAAAACTCAAAGGAGAAAAAGTTTTGATTATGTTTTAACGTAATGGTGTCGCCGTGTGTGAGTTCTCTTTTCACTACGCGGTCGAATACCCTAAACTCGTTAACGTAAAGAGGTAATCCTATGCCGCGGTTTTTTACGCTGTCGGGGTTAAAGAATACAACGCCCTGCTTACTCCCAAAGAGAATCATTTGCCCTTTGGTGGTTGCGCCGCTATTAAAGGTGAAATCGCTATTGTACCTACCATTCTTTACTGGAAAGTTTTTGAATGTAAAGTTTTCGGTATTAATTAGGCTTATGCCCTCTTTTGTACTGAGCCAAAGGTTATTGTTATCGGTTTTAAGCACAGTACAGGTAAAATCGGTGGGTAATCCTTCGGCTTTGTTAAAGTGCTTACTTGTGCCTGTAGCCTTATTGAAGATGTAAAACCCGTTGTTTGTTGTTGAAACAAAAAGCCGTGAGCTATCCATTTCGAGAAAACTCCAAATGGAGTTGCTGGAGTAGTTGGTATCGTTTATGGCAGCAATTGCTTGTTCTAGTTTGAATGCTTGTGAGTTACCCTGGCGAGTTAGCTTGAATAAGCCCTCACCTCCAATCCAAATATCGTTGTTGCTATCACTAAAAAGGGAGTACACAACATCGGGGTAAGTGTCGATTTGAAATGTTTTATCGAGACTAATCTTGCCATTTCCAATTTTAATCTTAAAAAGCGTAGGTTTATCAAGCGATCCAACCAGAACTCCATCGTCAACCTCAACTGCCGAGAAGTACTGCCGGTTATTTGGGATTTGAAACTGGTCGGTAAACTGCTTTATCCTTGGATTGTAAAGGAATATCGATTTGTTTGTTACGAATAGGATATCGCCGGTGCTCAACTCGACAATGCGATTGGTGGCGTACACCTCGCCATCGGGAGTAGGGAATTTGATGGGCGTAAGCCTGGGAATTCTGAACTTTAAGTAGTCGTCAATACTTTCGATTTTGAAAGCCGGGCCTTGGCGCACGCCAATCCATAGGTTGTTATTGCTATCAACCATAAGCGAGCGCACGTATTCATTGGGCAGTCCACTGCGGATATCGAAGAACTGAAATGGCGAATTTGATGATATTTTCTGTAGCCCCCTTGTTGTACCCACCCAGAATATGCCATTATCTTCTCTAAGGGCACAGGTGTACTCTATGTTTTGAATTTCCCTACGTTGTTGAAGCACAAGTGTGCGGGTAATGTTGAAGTTGGCATCAAAGAAAAATATCTTTTCTCGATTAATAAAATATAGCGATTCGTTGCTCAGAAGCGTTAGTCCATTAATGTTGACATCTTTAAAAAGAATCTTTTCGTGGTTTGACGATAGATTCAGCTGCACCAGGTCGTACTTGTTTGGCTCGTTGCTTTTTATGGCTATTAAGTTGTTGTTAACCATTTTTGAGCTGGTATAACCTTGTGCAATTGGCAAATCATCGACCTTGCCTGTCGCTATATTGAAACTGTAAACATTTGTTCCCACCGAGAATATAATTAGCTTTTCGGGAATGATTTGGTGAATCTCCGATTTGGCAATGCGAGAACTTATGTTGATATCGAAGCGATGAAAGTGTTTGGTTTTAATGTTAAACCTATTGAGCCCGTTACCGGTTATAAGCCAGTAGATGCTGTCGTTTTCCTGAGTTATGGATGTTACCAGGGGATTACTAATGGAGAAATTGCTGTGAGGGTCGTGCAGAAAATTTTGCCAAAGTCCCGATTGTCGATTTAGTATGGATAAGCCATTGGCTCCAACAAGAATATTCCCTTGATTATCCTCGAATATTGAATTTATTACATCGCCCGAAATGCTATTCCTATTGGATTGGTGCTTAAAAATGGAAAACTTATTGCCGTCGTACTTGGCCAGCCCATAGGCAGTTCCAACCCAAAGGTATCCCTTGGTGTCCTTTAACAGGCAAATCACCTCGCTGTTGGGTAACCCGTTAATCTCGTTAAATATCTCGGGTGTGGAGAATTGCTGCTGAGCCGATAGGGTGATATGGATCCCAAGGAGAAGGAGCGAGGCTATAAGGGTATGGAAAGTCGTTCGTTTCACGTTACAGTAATTCAAAATATCATCAAAAGTAAGAAAACTTTGGGGATGGTGTAATGCGAGTTCAATTTTAACAGTGCGCGTTGGTAAAGCCAAACTACTTGTTGGTGATATAGTATTTGACTGGTAATATTTATTGGTATATGTTTATTCTAAAATTAGCAATTTGTTAAACTAAAAATCAAATGCTATGAAAACCCTAAAGCTTTACCCTAAAAGAGTTGTCGAGTCAGTATTTTACTTATTTACTGTATTTTTTCTTTTATCGGGTTGTTCAAGCTATCAGTATGTTCGGCTCTCGTCGAGCATGGCGTCAACCGATAAGAATGAGTTTGTGTTTGAAAACGACACTCTGGCCGTGGTGTATAGCTTCGATGGTTATGCTTGCCCAGTAAACATTACCATTTACAATAAGCTAAGTACGCCTCTATACGTTGACTGGACACGCTCATCAGCAATTGTTGATGGCAAAACGCTTGGCTACTCGCGCGACGAGATGAAGGTAGATGTTGCCTCATATGGCTATACTACTCACTGGAACGAGTCAACTTCCACAACAAGTTCTTTATCGAGCGGTGTAATTTCGCGCGACTACCAGCTTACGTTTATTCCTCCCAGTGCATATATTTCGGTTGTGCCGATTTATATTCAGGGGGCGTCGGTACCTCTTCCCTCCGAATCGCTAACGGGGAATGTTCATCTATACACCGATGATGGAGTGGGGAAAGGAAAACGTTATACTTTTGAGGCAAACAGCTCCCCTTTATACTTCAGAAGTTACCTATCATTATCCACAACAAGCGATTTTTCCAAACCTTTCACACTCGATGATCAGTTTTGGGCTTCGGAAGTGATTACTACAGGAGTAAATCCTTCTCGTCTTAGCTATTCAATGGGTAACCAGTTCTACATTAAAACCAGTAATGGGTCAAGGCGATCAACTACTGCTGTTATTGGACTTCTGCTACTAGGTGCTTTGGTTGTCGCAGCCAACTAATTGGGTTTATAGGTTAGTAAAAATACTCCGCCTTAGGATTACTTTGCTAGAAATTGAAAGTGATTAGACCAATTTTAAATCAAAATGCACACTAAAACCTTACAACTATGAAATCGAAAATCATATACAACAAAAAGTTGTTAATAATTTTGATTGCCATTGCTGCATTTGGATTATCAATGGTGGGATGTACTCCTGTAAGCCATTTAAGCATGGCGTCAAACTTGCCGGCAGTAAAAGAGAATGAGTTTATTTTCGAAAACGATACTCTTGCTGTGGAATATCGTTTCGATGGGTATTATAAAACAGCCTACATTATCATTCATAATAAGCAGGGCAATCCCCTTCTTGTGGATTGGAGTAAATCGTCGATTGTAGTAAATGGGGAGATGTTCTTGTACTGGGATGATGATTTGGAGATTAGGGCTTCAATTGACGATCCCCATAATTTTGGTGACAAAACAGCGTTGTATTCAACCTCCTATGTATACGGCTCGTTGCAGCGTAGCAATCCAATTGGCTTTATTTCCCCTTTCGCATATATTAATGCTAAGCCAAAATCCATTAGGAATTCTTTTAACTATTCAAACATTATTATGAGTACGCCAATTTGGGGTTGGCCAACTTATAGTGAGATTGGAAACGATAACAGCTTTAATTCAGATAACATTGAAACATCATTGGTTTTTAGAAGTTATTTAACGCTATCGACAACCAGCGATTTTAGCTCACCATTTTATGTCGATCAGCAATTCTGGGCAAACGATTTCAAATCAAAAAATGTTAAAAACACCTCCAACCGCAGCAGGGTTAGTAGAGTAACCGCACAAAGTATAGTTATCATGGGGGTTACTTATAGTATTGCCAGCGTATTATTATTTGGCGTTTTGAGTCATGCATTAATGTTTTGAGAATACTTTTGCACGTTGGTAAGCTCAAAATACCTGTTGGTGAATTGTGTTTATTTAACAGTAATTTGTAAGTGCCAGTAATATAGTAAGATGAATGTTTTTGGCGGGATAATAATAGCGATTGGTGGATTTTTAAGTCAAAAAACTGCATAATATTTGAACACAAATAATCATTGAAACCTTAAAGCATACAAATATGAAAAGGCTAATTTACACCTCAATTTTGGCTATCCTGCTTGCAGGAACTAGCATACATGCGGCACAGAACAGCCCCGAGGACTTTCTTGGGTTGCCAGGCGATAATTTAAATCTGTTTGCCGTAATGAATCTCTTCCAAAATTCCGAAACCCTTGAGGCATTCGAAAGGGAGCTGAATAAACCCGAAACCATGATCAACAACTTGGATCTGAATAACGATAACCGTGTTGATTACATAATGGTTTTTGACTATCAAGAGGATAATGTTCACAGCATCGTTCTGCGTGTGGCTCTTAATCAGCAGGAGTACCAAGATGTTGCCGTTTTCACCGTTCAACGGTTTGCCGATGGTTCGGTGCAGATTCAGCTAATTGGCGATGAGGACTTATATGGTCCAAATTACATTGTAGAGCCAGTTTACGCCGAAACCCCAAATCCTGGGTATAGAGGGAACTATAGCAGTCAGTCGTCGAAATCGTATGGGGAAACAGCCGTTGTTACAACTACCTACTACGAAGTAGCCGAGTGGCCTTTGGTTGTTTATATCTACGCGCCTACCTATAGGCCTTGGCGCTCATCGTGGTACTGGGGATATTATCCCTCATACTGGAATCCATGGACACCCCATTACTGGCATTACTACTATGGCTATCACTCCAACTGGCATGTGCATTACCATACCTATTATCGTCCCTGGAGACATCATCGTTGCGACCGATATCACACGTACTACTACGGTCGTGTGAGGAAGCACTCGCCCACTGTAGTCGTTAATGTAAGTAGCGGAAGATATAAGGAAACCTATAGTCGTCCCGACAGGAAACGCGATGGCCATAATTACTACACCCAGCGTTATCCCAACGGGCATCCCCGTGAGGTTAAAGGACGACCAGGAAACACCAACAATTCAGGGCAATCTGTGGTTAGCAGTCCAACCTCGCGCGATAGAGTAGGAAGGGCGAATAGTACTGTAAGTTCAAGACCTAATAGGGAGAACAAGCAGAATGGTAATGACAACACGCAGGGCTATAGATCTCCCCGTAGAATAAATAGCGAGAATACAGGAAGTAACGACCGTGGTCGAGTTTCGACTAGGCCATCTGTTCAAAGTAGCGACTCTGAGGTTAGAACCGAGAAACCAGCAAGTCGCCCTTCGTCCAACCCGGTGACAACCCGTCCTTCACGGGAGAACAGTGGCTCTTCGAATCGAGAGTCTACTAGGCCATCGGATAGGCAATCAAACAGTGGTGTATCCAATAGAGAAAGTTCAAAGCCCAGGGCGGTTGAGAGTTCCAAACCATCGCGTTCAAATGAACGGTCAACCCCAAAGGTGGAGTCATCGTCGCGAAAGTCCGAATCTAAAAGTTCTGGCTCATCATCAAAGAGCAGTAGTTCGAGTGAGCGTAAAAGTGAGTCGACAAAAAAATCGGAGGATAATCGCTCTAGAAACCGCTAGCAAAAAGCATTTATATTGTCAATCAGTGCATCTTTTAAATCAGCAAAAGAAAACCAAAACCTCAATTATATGAAGAGCATATCTAGATATGGATTTAAGATTCTTTCAGTTTCGCTTATTGCATCAGGGCTCCTTTTTAGTGGTTGTGTAGGCTTAAGGGGAATACGATCGGAGTACGATGTGGTAACATCAACAAATAGGTATAAATCAAATTTCACCTATCTCAGAACGCAGGAGCGATTCTCATCATTGTCACGCGTAAATCAGTCAGTGGTAGGGGAGAGAACTCAAGATGGAAGTTCAAAATTCCGAGTCTACGATGTGGTGGTTCTTAACGGGAATGGGTTTCGGGTTAGCGAAGAGGTGTATGTGATTGTGGATAAAGCCCCGCATAAGGTTATTGTTGATTTGGTTGATCGGGAAACCCTGTCAAAGAACGAGGAGGTACGAAGTAGTGTGCTCACCTCCGACTCAACCACTGTTTCGGTAGTTACAGGGTTTAATCAGTATGAACAACGAGTAAATAGAATTGCCTACACACTCGACAACGCCCTTGTTGATGCGATTAAGCAGGCAAACAGAGTGTATTTTAGGTATTATGCTGGCCCCGATATGATAACGGTTAGGATGAATAGTGCAGAACTGCGCCGATTAAAGAAATTATTCAATAGGGTTTAGGTTTTTCGGGTAGCAATAGGTAGAGGAGAAGTCCCAAACTACACTTGGTAGGTTTGGGACTTTTTCATTTTCTATGGTTGTAGAATTATTTTCTAATTTTGTGTTATTGCAATAGCTAAATTGAAATTGAGCATTAATAGTCTGGACAACCACTTCCTATGGGATATCGACTACTTACAATTCTTTTTGCAGCCCTTTTGGGTTCATGCAACATTATAACCTCACGACCCCATAAAAAAACATCGGAGCAACGGTTCGATGCTTTTCCAACCCATAATTTACCCTTAACCGATAGCGTTACGGTGTATTGGAACATCTACAAAGTTCCTTTTATTGAGGCCAAAACTGATGCCGATGCAGCCTTTATCCTGGGTGTAACCCATGCCCATTTGCGGTTGGCCCAGATAGGGATGCGACGGTTTTGAGAGGATAAGGTAGAAGCATAAAGTATTTTTGCCAGTAAGGCCAAACAGTTTGATCTTACTGGCTTTTGCTTTTCCCCCTGCTCACTAGCACATGCTTCTCGCCCGGGTGCTCACTAAGCATAACCACTACGTACCTAAACGAACCCTTGGATTGACCGCTTAGCCTAAACTTATAGCGCTGAGTGCCCGTAGATATTGACACTTTGGCCTCCCCAGCAAAGTTAATACCTCGTGTTTCAACCCTCTGCAAGCTGCTGAAGGGTAGATATTCCTTTTATCGAGTGCCGCAATTTGCTCTGGACTGCTGTTGGCAAAATTAACAACCTGCTTAACTCGTCTACAACTAGTAAAACTGTCGAAAATACTAGCAATAACCCCTAGGAGCAGGGCATCGCCCACGTTACCCCCATGGCAGCCCTAACGCTGCCGCTGGTGTGGGGGTTAATGCTACCGGTACGGCATAGCACCATGCAGGGCTGATTAAGCTGGCAAGTGAAAACCCGTGCCATAAACCCGTGCTTTACAAATCCGTCGATTACTTCTGGTTGAACCCTTTGCGTGCTCGTAAATATATTGTTTTGGTAGTTTAGCAAATACACCCTATTTTGTTTTTGCAACTATTATAGTGGATATTACCATTATATAAATGTTCTAGAACGTTATTTTAAAAGTTATGACACTTGATGATTAAACCCTTGCTGTAAGTTGCAATGGTTTTGCCCTGAAGAATTATATTAACATAGAATTTGCTTATATCCCAATAAATGTGGGGCGGATAAATGCAGCGGTGTAGTATAGATGATATGTTGTACAACATATGCGGGGGGGGGTGTAGATCAATAATTTATATTACAATTGCACAGCTATTCACCCAAAACCTAAAAGCATGTTACAACACCCCCACCCACCGCTAGCCACATACATGGCCTGACCATGCTGGGCGCACCGCGTAAGACCCAGCTAAACTTGTTTACGGTCACTTTCACTTAACAAATACCTAATTGCATATGGAGTAATCCAACGCAACAAAAGTTGCATGTAGTTGCCAATACCTAAAACAGCTTGCGGAATTGGCAGGGAGTTTCTCAATGTGAGGATATGCTGAAATTTTCAACCCTCTCGCCATAAACAGCATAAAAAAACCCCACCCCGTTGCTTGACAGGAAAATCAACGTAGGGGTGAGGCAGTTAACACATAGTATTAACATTCTAATTTTACGTAAAATGAAGAATATAAGTTTAGTTTTCAATACATTATTTATAGCTTTTCTTCTGTTAGGTTTCTTTACAATTTCGCTTTCTCTTACATCATGCAATAAAGTAGAAATAGAACCTCTGGTTGAAGATGATTTGAAAGATTTTGATTTTAATAATAAAACATCTTATGATTTAACTTTAGAAAAGCTTGCTTTCGCAATGAATAAAGCCATAAAGAATTCTGAGTTTAAGTCTATTATCAAAAAATCTGTTTGTGAGGGTTATACTCATGATTTTGATGTACCAATCGCTAGTTTAAAAACTAAATCTATGTCGAAATCTACTAATGGTATGGATGTAGGATTATTCCTAGAAAGAATCATTAACCCTAATAGCGAAGCCAGTTTTAAGAAATTAAATCATTCAACATTCCTAGATTCACTGTGCAAAGCACACCCTGACTTAATTATCTCTATCCCAGTTAATATTAATATGATTGATGAGGGAGTAGAGCCATATGTGCTATTTATACCGGAAGATTTTCAAGATGCAACCTATAAGTCTATCAGAGCAATTAATCCTAAAGGGGAAGTTGAGTATCTAAGTTTAAAGGAAGATCCTCAGTTTCCTGTAATTGTTATCAGAAAGATGGAAGGTGAGATTGATATTGCAGAAGGACAATTAAACTTGGGTAAAAATAATTCACACAAAAAATCTAAAGCAACTACTGCACATGAAGATATTAATTTGGTTGTACAAACACATAATGCAGGTGTTCAAATACAATGGACTAAAAGGAATGATGTTGCTAGTTATAAGTTATACAGGTATAAACACACCGTACAAATAGGTCCCGATAATGAATCATTCGAATACATTTCAACTTTTACAAATAGTAGTAATAATATTTATGTAGATGAGAAAACATATAGTTCTATGCCGAACAATGTTTACTTTGAACGTTATAAAATGGAGGTTACGTATAACGACAACTATGTAGCAATATACTATGCCTACCCAAACGAAAATCTTGCTGATGTAAAAGTAGGTGATGTTGCAAGCTTAGGAAATAAAATAATTCAAGTCAACTGGTCAAAAATTACAAATGACGTTCTAGTTGGTTACAATGTTTACAGAGCCTCCTCTGTTAGCAGCGACAATAGTAGTTCCAACAATGTTTGGGATAATGGTTGGTTACTATGTAATTCTCAAATAATATCTCCACATCTGACCTCCTGGACTGATTATGATTCGCAAAAGATCCCTGGGAAAGCTTATTTTTATAGAGTGTTGCCACGATCATATTCAAGTGAACAGGATTGGAATTTTCAGGCTGCAAGTAATGCTGAAGCTGCAAAATATATTAATCTAGCGATTTGCTCAGACAGAAGTGATAATGCACAACTTATCGCTACACATATAAAAACCAAGGATATATCTAAGTTGGAGGGTTGGATTTTTGGTAAACCCGAATTTAGATTTGCAGTGTTTGGTTATAATAGTCTAAATTCTACATTCGAATCAATAGAGCCAAAGAGGCTTTACGATTTTAGTCTTTCTGGTGTGGATAGGAAAAAATACAACTCTGGGGTTGCAATTAACAAAACGATGCTATTAAAATGGTCTAATGATTTAAATATGGAAATAATAGCTGTTGTAGGGTATGAGCATGATGATGATTGGGGTGGCTGGGATGCAATAGCTTTGAACTTAAAAAATCTTGCTATCGATCTTATTCAAAAAACTGTCCAGGCAAAAACGGGTATTAATATTAAGAGTTTAACAGATGTGTTGAAATCTCAATATGGTGATACTTATGCAGGAGGTGCTTACATAATAAGAAGTGGGAAGGAGGTTGTCACATTGAAACTAGATCAAGGAATGGGTGGTCCAAAACAAAAACAAATGCCTCAGGGAGGAGTTATGTTAAGAATTTCAACAGCAACAGCTAGTGGCTCATGGCAATCATCGTGGGACAATGACATTGTTCAACTTGCAGATGATAAATACTAGTTTAAGCCATAAGTTAGGGGCATTTGTCCCTAACTTATATAAATTAAAAAAAACCATTACCATGAAACTTAAATTATTAACCGTAATTAGCATCATAATGCTATTAGGTTGCACAAAAGAGGAAGATAAGCCATCATTCATATTTGATTCGTATAGCTACTTAACGCATAATTCTGTGCTTGTTAAATTCAAAAACACAAATGATGCGAACGAGTTCCCCACTGGAGTTAGGTTGTCTGGAAGGGTTAAGTTTTCAAACGATACTGTTAATTATTTCAATGCTATATTTTCTCCTATTGAAATGAAATACTCGGTAATGCTTTTTGACTTGTTGCCCGATACAAAATATACTATTAGTTTCTACTACGGGCATAAGTTTCCTTCATCGATGCTGTTTACCTTTAAAACGAGTAAGGTTGAATACTTTACTGATACTCGTGATGGAAGCATCTATCCAATTGGGAAAATTGGCAACCAGTGGTGGTTGTTGGAGAACTTAAATTACCATACCTCGGGCACCAGTGGTCTGCCCGATTCTTTACTCGTTGGGAAATATTATACTTGGGAGGATGCAAAACTATCGTGTCCCCAGGGTTGGCACTTACCCTCGGATGAGGAGTGGATTGAACTTGAAAGGTACATTGGTGTTCAAGAAAATGTTTTACATGTTACTTCTCAGAAAAGAGGGCTCAATGAAGCGATGAAACTATTAACACCTACGTCTTTTACCCTGTATAATGGGCTCCTTGATAATAGCATTGTGAATGAACTGGGCTACTCGTTAAAAGCCTGTGGTTATATGCCTGAGAATAGACAGAAAGAGATGCCGCAAGGCTTTGGAATGGATGGCTACTATTGGTCCTCAAGTGAATTTAGCGCAACCGATGCCATTTATCATGGAACAGCATATAAAGCATATACAGGGCATGTCGACAGCGTATTTTCCGTTAGATTATATATGAATAAACAGAATAAAATGAATATTCGCTGTGTAAAGGAATAGTACCTGTTTCTAAAGAGCACATCATTATTTTTTTTATGGAGAGATGGTTTAATTATGAGTTTTATAGTTGAAACAAACTCCCGTTAACCTAAAATATAGTGACAAAGAGTTTCCCTCATTCATCTCTATCAATGATGGGAGCAGTGTAAGCATTTCACTTTCAAACAAATACTTGTAACCTCCATTAAGGATTAGCTTTCAATATATCTAACAATCAAACTGTTTTATGAATTTTAAACTTACAGAGGATAGGCGCGTTTATGCTCGTAGAATTATAGTCCTCCTCCTTGCTCTTATGCTAACCTCATGCGTTAAGGAGCTAAACCTCCCCGTACGCTTCGAGCCACGAATGAACGTTGCGTGCGTGCTTGTTCCGGGGCGTGAGGTTAGGGTGCAGCTTACATCGAACTACCCTGTGCTCGATTCGGTTAGGTTCACCCCCATTACCACGGCACAGGTTGAGCTGTACAGAGGAACCGCACTGGCGGGGCTGTTGACACATAGCGAAAAGGGGATTTACACCCTAAGCACCCCCATTGCCGAAGGCGAAACCTACACCCTAAAGGCTAGCTGCAACGGTTACCCTAGCATTGAGGCTACCACAACCGTTCCCAATAGCCAAACCTTTAGTATAAGTTGGCATAATACCGAAACAATTGAAATTAGCATTCCTCCTGCGAATACCCCATCGTACTACGCAACACTATACTTTAGTATAACTAAATGGAGCGATTACGAGCGTGAATATGTTTCATTCGATATTAAAAACAGTGATAATCCGGATAGAATAATTGAGTTTACTGACCAATCGTTCGACAATTATAACTTCAACTATCTTAGGGATTTTACTCAGCTTACAGCCACGCAGGACCTAACGGTTTACTCCCCGTCGAGCATGGACGAAACATTTGGCTCAAAATTTACGCACTATCTTAGTAACGATTTGTTTTTGGGGCATCCCTACACGCTAAAGTTCCCAGTATGGCTAAATTCCAACCCCTTTACAGTGGGCATCTATCTAAATATTTACCAGTTATCGCCCGAACTTTACAAAACCTTTATGGGTATTGCTGCCCAGAACGAGGCGAGGCGTAAGCGGATGGTTTCACCTGTATCGCCATACAATGCCATAAAGGGAGGAACAGGGTACTTTGGAGCTACCCTTGTTCACACTATCGGCTTAGCTGAGAACCCAGCCGCTGGTAGGTAATGGTAAGCAATTTTTAAAAAATCATAAAAGTATATATGCGCTACATAATACTTTCAATACTTTTAATTTACAGCCTTACCTGTGCTGGGCAAATGCGTACCGTGAGCGGGAAGGTTACCGATGCCCAGAGCGGGGAGGTGCTTATTGGCGCAACCCTGGTTCACCCCCTTAGCGGCAGGGGCTACACCACCAACGGCTACGGATTCTTCTCCATTAAGCTACCCGCCGACAGCCTTGTGGTGCAGGTAAACCACATGGGGTACCAGCCGCTTAGTGTAATTCTAAAGCCAACAGGTACACCGGTAAGCATCAACCTAACCCCCATTGCAACCTACCTCGATGAGGTTGTGGTTACCAGCAGCACAAATACACGTGCCCGATCGCATGGGCACTTCTCCATTTCGAGAATGGATCTTAAGAATACTCCCGTGCTTATGGCCGAGAAGGATGTGCTGAAAACCATTCAGCTGCTTCCGGGGGTTCAGCAGAACAGCGAGGGTATGTCGAACTTCTCGGTGAGGGGAGGAAACCACGACCAGAACCTTATGCTTATTGATGGCATTCCCGTTTACAACATAAACCACCTGTGGGGATTCGTATCGGTATTCAACACCGAGGCGGTTAACAACGTGAACTTCTTCAAGGGGGGCATACCCGCCTCGTACGGAGGGAGGCTGTCGTCGGTGGTGGATGTAATGCTTCGCGAGGGGAACCCCGACCGTTACACGGGCAGCGTTTCGGTAGGGCTTATCTCATCGCGCTTCACCGTTGAGGGGCCAATACAGAAGGGGAAGTCGTCGTTCCTGCTGGCGGGGCGGCGAACGTTCTACGACCTCATCGTGTCGCCCATTCTTTACCTTGCGCATGGGCAAATGCCTGGGTACTACTTTCAGGACTACACGCTTAAGCTGAACCATAGAGTTAACCAGCATAACACCATATACCTTAGCTCCTACATGGGTAACGACAAGGCGTATATAATGTCGGGCGGGAGAATGGACGACACCACACGGATGTCGGAGAAGGTTGACCTTGGCTGGGCGAATATAACCACTGCCTTCCGATGGAACAACACATCGATACCCAATTTTTTTAGCAACGTAACGGTGGCATACACCCACTTTAAGTACCTAACCTCGCAAAAATCGACCTATAAAAACACCCTAACAAACTACAAGGAGGTAGACTATTTGGGCTACTACAGCGGCATTAACGACCTTATTGCCAAATGGAACATGTCGTACTACGGCATTAAGGGGCTGCAAATAAATGCTGGAATTGACCATAGCTGGCATATTTTTAACCCTGGAATAACCGGCACTTACTACAACTCCAACAAGGGCGACGAGGGAGAGTACAACATTGTAAAGGGGAGCTACATACATGGGCGCGAGCTGAATGGGTACATTGAGGCAAAATTCCAGGTTTCAAGGCTATCGGGTAACCTAGGGGTTCGCCATAGCATATTTTCGGTTGGCGATAAAAACTACCACGGTTTGCAGCCCCGGGGGATGCTGGACCTAACGCTCACAGAAAAGGTGTCGGTATTTGCTGGCTACAACCGTATGTTTCAGCATTTACACCTGGTAAGCAACTCCAACCTGGGTATGCCCACCGACCTGTGGCTCCCCATATCGGAGAAGATTCCGCCCCAACAGGCCGACCAGCTATCGGCTGGCGCAAGGGTAAAGCTGAGCAGGGGAATGCAGGTTACCCTTGAAGCGTACACCAAGCACATGCAAAACCTAACGGAGTACCGCGATGGGGTTGTGATGCGTAATCAAACCACCGATTGGGACAGGGTGCTAACGCTGGGCGAGGGGAATAGTAAGGGGTTGGAGCTAATGGTGGAGGTGAACCGGGGCAACCTTTCGGGCTGGATTACCTACTCCATATCCAAATCCAGCCGTGTGTTCAGGGAGATAAGGGCAGGCGAACCATTCCCATTTCAGTACGACAGGAGGCACTCGGGCAACCTCTTTGTAAGCTACAAGCTATCGCCAACCCGCTCCTTAAGCGCCAGCTGGGTGGCCAGCTCGGGGCACTGGCTCACCATAAACCACGATAACTACACCGTAAACGGGCAGGTGGTGCTTAACCTAAGCAGCCGCAACAACTTCCAGCTACCCGCATACCATCATCTGGACATAACCTACACGTCGAGCAAGGAGAAGAAGAGGGGCACCCGCAGCTGGGTATTTGGAATTTATAACGTGTACGCAAGACAAAACCCTTTTATGGTTTCGAGGCGTAGCCCACAAAATGGCGTCTTTGACCCTACTAAAATATACACCCTTAGCCTATTCCCATTCGTACCATTTGTGGCGTGGGAGTATGTATTTAAGTAACTATCTAACAATTTTACACTATAAACAATGAAAGCAAGAAAACTTACACTACTGGCCATGCTCGCAGCATCGCTCCTATCGTGCAAAGAGGATGAGCTAACAATTCAGGGGCAGGTAAAGGTCTTTAATATTTTTATATCTGAAGATACACAGGAGCCAATTGCAGGCCTCCCCGTTTCTATTCTTTTGAGCCCTCATACATTGGAGAACACGCCCATTGCTCAACAAAAAACAATTTTTAACTGCAAAACCGACAAGGACGGTTTCTATCATTTCAACATCAAGGAGTCCGACTTCCCAGAGCTGTTTAGGTACAATGCATACCTAATTAAAAGTAGCCCATTCGACTCAACAAAAGTAGAGTGGCAGTATATGACAGATTCCACGTACTATAAGATTATAAATTTCGCTGGGCAGCTATTCTTCTCTCAAGCAAATGGGCATTCACTTAACCCAAGGCATGGATTCAAACTATTCCCAGCTGGCTGGGTTTACTTTAAACTTGAGAATAATAGCCATACCTCCTACAGAATATCAAATGGCCTGAACTTTACAACGTACTATAATGCAGGTGAAGATACTGGGTATCCTTTCCTACTGCTATCACCGGGTAAAATCCATGAGATAACAGTAAAAGACCATCATACTGAAGAAACAATTACCCTTGGAACTTTAAACCTATTCGTTCGCAACTCCTTTGTGCGCACCAGCCGCCCATGGAACGAAGACCTAAAGCCCGACACCGTGGTGATTGATGTGAACACCATGAAGTATAGGGTTATTAAGGCCGAACTTTAGCGCTGCTGGCGGGGCACCCCCTTGGTTGAGAAGAGTTGCCCCGCTTGGTTGCGGTTTTTTTTAGCTAACCAACCCTTTTTTAGTGTGCGTGTTGCTGGCAGGAACTGCCAGCTGGTAAGCCATACAATTATCGCCCGGGGTATACCAAGGAGCTTTAATCTCAACCCTAAACGTGTATGCTCCCTCACACAGGGCAACCAGCAAACAAATTATTTTTTATTATCCTAAACAATGGTTAAAACCCTGCAATTTCATTGCAGGTACTTTAGTTTCTATAAATTTCATAGATTTACAGAATGGAATATCACCGAAGAGGATGCCATTCCGTGAGTCGCTTAACAGCCCATATCGTGTGGGTGACGAAGTATCGTTATCATGTATTAAAGGATGATGTTCAAGTACGATGTCGATACATAGTGGTTCAAATATGTAATTCGGAGACTGTTTCAATTCTAAATGGGTAGTGAGTAATAAGGATCATATACATATTCATATTGAATACGCACCCTCCTTGAATATAAATACATTGTTAAAGAAATTGAAAGGTCGTGCTTCACGACTTTACCAAATCGGGCAGCAATTCGCTTGCTGTTTCAGGTTCACGAACCGAGAATGGACAAGCGTTTATGGTTAGCGATCCCCATTTGGGGATTTTTGCACCTAACATGTGGCTAATTGTTGGTTACAAAAGCCCATCGTTCCATAATATTGGCATGCAGATACCAGGAATTCCTGTAATGCTTTTAGGGCGAAATGAGTATTTTGCCTGGGGCGGAACTAATATGCGATCAATCAGCTCCCATATATTCGAGATTGACGAAAATACTTTGGATATCATATCAAAGCCAGACACAATTAAGGTTCGATGGCTTTCCGATAGGCCAATTACACTGCGTGAATCGGTGTACGGAACAATAGTTAGCGATGCTCCAATGCTAAAAAAACTTAATAAGACCTACGCAATGCATTGGCTTGGCCACAAGCCAACATACGAGGTTACATCCTTTCTGCGAAGCAATATGGCCAGGAATTTTGAGGAGTTTCGATCCGCTTTTGGAAATTATCAAGTTTCGGGTCAGAATATGCTTTACGCCGACGAAGAGGGTAACATTGGGCAAATTATGGCCTACGGTCAACCAGTTTTAAAACAGACAGAAGCAACACTAGATTTAATTAAGCAATCCGATAATCCTGTTGTTGCGGTTAGGCTACCCGATCAGCATCCATATGTATTCAATCCCCAAGAGGGATTTATTGCATCGGCTAATAATCTACCAGTGGTCACCGATATACCCATAGCATATCAGTTTACTGGATTCAGTAGGATGGAAAGGATGGCCTGGTATTTTAAAAAGGAGAAGGTTTCATTTGAAGATTTAAGGGATCTGCAGCTCGACACCTACTCTGTTCAAAACGTTAAGGTTAGAGATTACATTATCGACAGGGCTTCACTTACCATTAAGGATGTAGAGGCTGATACACTATTGTGGCATACCCTTCGGATTTGGGATGGATACTATGCGGCAAATACCAGAGGACCCGTGGCATTCGAAGTTTTTGCTTACCATTTGGCCGAGCAGGTTTACAACGCTCAGATTTTGAACGAAGATTTAAGAAACAAGTATTTTGATGGTGAATACTGGGCGTGGGATTTGCTAAGAACGCTGGAAAATCTCACCAATGAAGACTTTACCAAATTTCTCCTAAAAGCCTACAATTTGGCAATTGCTGATTTTGAAAAGTATAAAACCTGGGGCTGTATGCATCAGATGCAGTTTGGCCCTCCGCAGGCAATGCTGCCACTAGTCGGTAAACGCTTTATTCTTGATGAGTTTCCGCTAAACGGAACAAGCCATACCATAAACAAATCGTCGCATCAGTTTACCTCTGAGAAGCATCGCATTGGCTATGGAAGCAACTCAAGGCATATTAGCGATATGAGTAATAAAGATGCCAATTACTTTGTGCTTTTGGGCGGGCAGGATGGCTGGACATCGAGCCCCCACAATAACGATCAGGTTACCCTTTGGCAAATGGGTGAATACTTTCAGTTCCCGTTAAGGGTTGAAACCATCCAGCGGGAGTTTACCCATAGGGTTTTTCGGTATAAAGGAGAGAAATAATATGTAAGGTCTTTACCTTAACTTAATATCTTCCCACACATTTATTAGGCTTGAACTAACACTTACCTCGGGGATTTGTTCGTCCATATTGCCTCTAAGCGATTGCCCTTGAACACGTCGTTTGAGATAATCGGCTAAGTCGCTTAATGTTACTTTCCCCTCTGTTTCCTGCAGCTTTTTGAGCAGGTAGTATGTGAAAAGCCCATGGTTTGCCTCGTTAAAGGGGTTTGCTTTTTGGTCGCTACTACTTGCGGAAAAAACGATGATATTATTCTCAATGGGTGTTGATCGAGGTTTTATTTTTACGGCGCGAGCAGCAAGTAAACCCGCATTTCGTCCTCCACCACTGAAGCAGGCATCGAGGAAAACTGTCACCATTTTTGGATTATCCTGAGTTAAATCGCGGTATAAGTCAGCAAGTTTTATACCCTCCTCAACTGCCGAGCCAGTAACATCGGTTGGAATTAGGTAAGCATTTTGATTTTTATCAGGAAATCCATGACCTGCAAAGTAAAAGATTAGCTCTGCTTGGCTTGTGCCGTATGCACTCATTATCTTGTTCATGCGAGCAACACTTCGCTTCATTAGGGCAGCGGTAGCATCCAACTCAAAAATTATGTTCTCTTTAGGAACGCCAAGTACCTTTTCGCAGTACTCCTTAAAGTAGTATGCATCAGTACGAGCAAAGGCAACATTTACCTCGGTTTGCAGCCCTGTTTGTTTCGAGGCGTAGTCCTCGTTGCCAAATATTAAAGCAAAACGGTAAGGTTTTGGGTTATCTTTAATCGTAGGGATATTTTTGTTCACATCTGAATCTAGGTCGATGTGTGAAGTTTCGGTTTTCTGCGCATAAAGTTTTTCGGGAGCCAGTTTAGTGTCAACAATTTTTACTGGGCTTGTCGATGCCATCAGGCGATTATCGTGTAAATATTCTTGATAGTTGGGTTGTATTCGGTTTTGGGCTATCACCTTACTTCCCGTAACAAAGTAGTTGATAATCCAAATAGCGGCAGCTGTACCAGCTGCACCTAGGGCTGCATTCCTAAGGGTTACGGCTTTATCGAAGTTTGAGGCAATTGGGCTAGTTTTATAGTTCTCGTAAACCGAGTTTGAGTAAAAGGCAAGAGCACCAGATCCTGCTAATGAAGTATAGCCTAACACACCCCAGAGTAATGCGTTCTTTTGTTTAGTGGCTCTTACGGCACCCCATCCAGGGAAAACTGTTGAGGTTAAAAGTGCACCACCCATATTGAAATTCTCTTTTGCCGCAGCGCTAATTCGAATATATACCTCATCGGTTGGTCGAACGCCATCGGCTTTGAAGTCCCATACAATTTTCTTTTTATCTCCTGCTTTTACATTTCCCCACACATCGCCCGAGAAACTTTTTGCTTCAATACGTTTGTCGTTACCCGAGAATATATCGCACCAAACAAAGTAATCCTCATTATTACTACTACCTGAATTGAGGTTATAGGTTATTATTATTTGTAACCCATTAAAGGTAAAATCAACATTGCTTACACTTGCAACGTTAGGATTTAACTGTGCATGGCTGGCTTCATACGATACAAGAAGTAGAAATGCTACTATTGCCATTCTAATTGTAAACTTCATAGGTATTAGTTATTTTGTTTTCAACTACTTTGTATTTTTTATGCATCGAATGCCCATTGCATCGCTTGTAGAGCCATTCGATTCGAAGAATAGTGATGATTCACCATTTTTTAAAAGCGTGCTCCAGTTTATGCTCCCGCTGCTAACAGTGCTTGTCCAGTAGCGAGCAGTTAAGCTAAACCCTTCGAGAACATTATTAAAGTGAGCGCCCCCTCCAATTGCATTGAATTTGCTGCTGTTGGTGCCATAATTATCGCCATACCAGTGATAATTGCCCGCTTCTTTTAGCTTATTGCCTGCAACGCTATTGCCGCCAAGATAGGTTGCCAGCGTTTCCCACTCGTTTTTTGTAGGGATGTGCCAACCGGTTGGACAGGCATCGAGACTTTGGCTGTAAATAGCTGCATTCTTTGGGTATAAGTATCCAAAAATATTTGCGTTATGTGTATCGTAGTTATAGGAATAGTATCCGCTAATATTGCTGCCATCCCTATACTTGGTGGATTTAAGGTTTTCACCAAGCCATACTTGGTTACCAATGGCAATGGTGGAGTACTCGTTCCCCTCAGAATCTTTAACCACCTCACTTTCCGCGAGGGTTGTGAATGAAATGGCATCGCCATAACTTGTGCCATTTGGGCTAGTTGCCCAAACTCTTGCGTAGTAGGTTGTAACAGGTTGTAGACCTGTAATAATCCCTTCGAAAAGAATAGATGGTGGAATTTTTTGGGATTGGCTAACCCCATCATCAATTCTTGGATTACTGGAGGTTCCCCAGCATATCCCATATTCGCTGTTGGATTGGAAATTTAAGTATGGCTGTTCTGCTCCAATCACATGTGCTGATGTGGATAAAATCCTGTAAACCTTTGCCGTTGATATAATTGGTGGTGAAATAGGAGGTACAGTAAATTCAATCACATTGGAGTATGCCTCACCGGCAATATTTTGAGCCCACATTCTGAAGTAGTACTTTGTGTTAGCCGTAAAAGCACTTTTGTTAACATCAAAAACAATATCGCTTATTGTTGGTGTTCCCCATATAAAGGTTGAGATGCCATATACGGGAGAAGGATTTGTACTTGAGTAGAGTAAGCAGATATCAGTAATTCTATCAACCCCTCCTGTTGAAAGAACCTTACCTTCGGCTTTAATTTTTAACCCATAATAATCATTTACTGCAATAAGCGAAATCTCTGGGATACTTACGGGATTAGCGGTTGTGAAATCCTTTGTTTCGCCAAATGCAACTCCACCCAAATTTCTTGCAAAAGCACGGAAGTAGTATTTTGTATTGGCTTCAAGGTTGTAAACATGATACATATACTGCCCACCAAGATCTGGTGGTGTGGAGGTGATACTGTCACTAACACCAATTGCTAAATCGGAGTTTTTTCCATATAAAAATCCTGTTCGTATTACAGGCCCATTGCCAATGGCATGCAGAGTTCCCACAAAGCTTACGCTTCTATCGGTTAAGTTTAAAAACTCGTCAGTAGTAACGGTTGGCATGGCGTAGGTTAGAGTTGTAAACTCTATGTTTTGGCTGTAACCAGTACCCAAATTATTGGTTGCCCAGGCCCGGGCATAATACTTTGTACTGTGTGCCAAACTCGATACTGGAAGCTGAAATTCCCTTGCCCCATCTGGGTTAACCGCTTTGCTATCTGAAGTTGTCGGATTCTCTGAAAGTCCCCAGCAAATCCCTGAAACGGAAACGGAATCGCCGTTTCCTGTTATTAGTTTTGCCCCAATAACTGCTGAAAAATAGCTAACGTTTGAGGCTTCATAAACAGTGATAATGGGTAGTTTTGGTGATTCGGTTCTAAAGCTTATTGGCTTGTCGATTATGTAATGATCACCCTCTTTCACAAAGGCTGATATATAGTAGTCGGTTTCGGGGTTTAGGTTTGTTATAGCTGTTTCGAAAATACCAATTTTATTTATGGTTCCCAGATTAACTACTTGATCGTCCATTGTTGGTACTGGGTTTTCGGATAAGCAAAAACCGTGCTCGCTATGGAGATTATCGCTTAAATCCTCAATCTTTCCAACGGCAAGGGTTGTATTATGGGAGGTGTTTTTTACTTCAACGGTTTTAATTCCTGTCATCCTTACATATTCAGTGCATGAACTTAAAAGCATAAGGACGATAAGGTAGAAAGCAAATTTTATTAGTTTCATAGCAAATGCTTAATGGTAAATTATCAGTCTTTTACACATCTAACCGAAAGATGAGAGTTCAGATTATGGTTTTCAGAAATAATCTGAAAGTTCTGAGCGCTTTTAGCACCGAAATATTGAGCAACACCTTCTTTGGGGATAACGCTAGTCCAGTAGTAGCAGGCAATATTTTTTTCGGTGAATGATGATGTGTAGTTATTCCATAATCCTCCTGCTGGTGCTCTGAACTCGTTCGAGAAATTTTCATTTTGGGGTAGGTTTATCCATAATCCATTGCTAATGTCTTTCACTACAAGCCCGGCGGTGTCGGCTCCACCAAGGTAGTTTACCAAAGTTTGCCATTCGTCAATATCGGGCAAATGCCACCCTTCGGGGCAAGCACCCTGACTTTGAGGTATAGTGCTATTCCTCATGGCGCTGCTCCATGAGTATAGCCTCCCGAATGTTTCTAAGTTCGACAGATCATTTCCATATACTAAAACGTTTGGAATGCTTGTGTTGTCGCTGTACTGTGTTGAACGAAGATTTTCGACCATCCAAAGTTGATTGCCAAAACGGGCTGTTCTGTAGCTGTTGCCCTCAATATCTGTTACGTTAGGGGTTGTGGCGGCTGTTCTAAACGATACTGCATCGCCTAAACTCGAACCCATACTGTTGGTTGCATACGCTCTGGCGTAAATTGTCGTATTCGATGGCAGCGACTTAATAAATGATGCTTCGCTTTCCGCAAAGTTAAACTGTGTTGCATTGTCGTGAATGGTTGGAATACCCCACTGCGACCAAACAACACCGCAAACAGTAGTGTTATCGCCACCATTGCTAATTAGTTTACCTTTTACCAATGCTGTTGTTGCGGTTACCATTGAAACGCTTATGGTCTGAATTGTTGGAGTTGTTTTTAGCGTTATGATTTGTGTAGTTGGACTATAGGCAGTACCTACAGCATTTTTTGCGAATGCTTTAATAAAATACTCCTGGTTGGGAAAAAGTTCTACAATGGTTATAGTTGATCTGCCAGTAATGGTAGTAGCTAGAACTTTGTTATCATCCTCGGTTGGATTTCCTGTAATATTATAGCAAACCCCTGCGCTTTGTATGGGACTACCTCCGTCGTAGGAGATATTTATGCTGATTTTTACCGATGATGAAGTTATTTCACTGCTCGACTCTATCGCTACAGAAGCCAAAATTGGCGGTAATGTCGCAAACATAGTTTCCTTACTAAAAACAATTCCATTACCTTCATTCACAAACCCTCTTACGTGGTAGGTTGTATTTGCCGTTAGGTTGTTGATAGGTACATCATATCTCTTCCCAGCCACTGGAGATTCATCCCATTGGAAAACGCTGTTGGAAAGGTTAGGCTCGGGATTAGTTGACCAGCAAACCCCATGCACGATATTTGCCGCATTGCTTAAATCTCCAATTTCAAGGTACAGTGTGGCCGACTGCCTATCAATGTCTTTTACTCCAATGTCCGAAAAGCCAGATAATCTCTCAAGTTTTTCACAGGAATAAGTATAAACCACTGCAAGTATTAGCAGAATGTATTTTGCTTTGCCAATTTTATTCATAGCTGAAAACTGCTTAAATAATTGATTAAATGCAGTGATTATTGCATTGCACTAATTGAGTCTAAAATTATTTAGGAGAGGAAATTTGGGCAATACTACTTTAGTAGTATTTTCGGAATACCTTATTTATAGCTTCAATGCTTGATTCTACCTGAAGTTTCTGGTAAATATTGCGGATGTGGGTTCGAACGGTTTCTGTGCTAATGTTAAGCTTATAGGCAATCTCCTTGTACCTAAATCCTTTTGATAGGAGTGTTAATATTTCATGCTCGCGAGTGCTAAGCTTTGGGGAGTTTTCATCATTAGCTTGAGGGGTAGGGTAGAATGTGCTAATTACCTTTCGGGCAATTGAGCCGCTCATGGGCGATCCTCCCTGATTAACCTCAGCGATTGCTTCAATTATTTTTTGAGGGGAAGAACTTTTTAAGAGGTATCCTGAGGCACCAGCTTTAAGGGCTGCAAAAATTCTATCGGTATCCTCAAAAACAGTAAATACTACAAATTGTATGTTTGGGTTCAGGGGCTTTAGCTCCCCAATAAGTTCAATGCCATTCTTTCCGGGAAGATTTATATCAATTAGTGCTACATCTGGCTGTATGGTGGGAATTGTAATAATGGCATCCTCAGCATTACTGAATGCTGCTACGCATTCGTAACCCTCGGTTAGATTTAATAAGGACGAAATACCAGTGCAAATCTCTTGGTTATCTTCAACTATTGCAACTCTAATCATCATTTAGCATCCTTCAACAAATGTAAACCCTTTGATCTTTAACCCGCATACTACAAAAGTAGTATTTTAGGTAATGGCTAGTGATTCCTTCGGAAGGGTAATGCTAACCCTTGTTCCCGAGCCTGGGGTTGAGTCGATGGAAATTCCGCCCCCAAGTTGTAAAATACGCTGTTTCATATTTCCAATTCCATTGCCTTTGGAGTGATTTTGTAAATAGTCGAACCCTATTCCATTATCTAGAATATCCAAACTCAGAACGCCATTGTTAAAATTGATGTTTATGCTAACTATTTTAGCATTTGAATGCTTAATGGCATTGTTCACAGCCTCTTTAATTGTGAGGAATATATGGCGACAAGCCTCTCGCGAAACAGCTATTCTTTCAATGCTTTCTGGAATTTTAAATGAGTATTCGAGGCCAGCATCCTCTACGATTTCTGACATTTTTTCTCTAACTCGTGCAGATAAGTTATCGAGGGTTTGGCTCTCCGATTTAAGTAGCCAAATCAGGTTGCTCATATTGTCGTAAAGTTCTTTCGAATTCTTCGATATGGTGTTCAGATGCTTTTGAACAGTTTCGCTACTTACCTCATTACTTGCCAAAGAAGTGTTTAGCATAATCAGGGAGAGCCCAGTTCCCAACTCGTCATGAAGATCCCGTGAAATACGTCCTCTCTCTCTTTCCAATGCATTTTGACGCTCTAACTCATTAATCTTTTTTAAATACCTATTCCGCTGAGCCTGTTGTACAATTAAACTCGAAACTATTAGAGTTGCCATTGCTGCGCTAGTAACAAACCATTTTGTTTTCCAAAATGGCGGCATTATTGTAACTGATATCAAATCAGTAGGTTCACTCCAGTAACCATTTGCATCGGAATATTTTGCCTTAAGCGTGAATTTGCCTGTTGGCAAATTTGAAAATGTGAAATCTCCCGTTGAATTTGGATCTGTCCAGCTGGAGTGATAGTTCTCAAGAAAAAGAGAATACCGCTGATTGCTTGGCGCCACGTACGAGGTAGATGAAACTTTCCCCTTAATGCTGCTATTGTCCCAATGTAGCTTTAATGTTATTTTGCCACTAGGAACACCTTTTGGGACTATACTATCGGCAACAATGAGTTGAACAAGTATTGGTTTACCATTATTTGATTTTGGATTGAAAGTGTCATTGCTTAAGGCGTTTATCCCGTTTATCCCTCCAAAGTATAGCATGTTGTTAACTTTTAGGCTCACCTTAGAGTTAAATTCCAACGACTGCAAATTATTCTTGGCATCAAACCAAATAACCCTATCGCGATTTGAAGGGATACAACCTATACCTCTATTGGTGCTTAACCATAATCGATTCTGATTGTCGATTTCGAGCGCATATATATTCTCTGATTTCAACAGGCTCAGCTCATCAGGCAAATCAACCCTATTTGAGCAGCTGTCGAATAGCAGAAGACCATGGGTTGAGGCAACCCAAATCCTGCTGTTATCAATACGAATTGAGTTAATGGGATAGCTTGATAACCTGTTCTTCTCGGAGTAAAACGGATATGAACTATCGCTATCCGTTCCAATTTTGTATAGCCCGAATGGGGTTCCAACCCATTTTTCTCCCACAATGTACCCCGATGATGTAGTAAACATCTCCCTTTTTTTTAGGAGAAGTTGAGGCTTTTCATTACCCAAAAACTCGTAAAGACACGAATCGGTATGATACTGTATTACCCCGTTTCCAGGGTTTAACAGATTTCCTCTGAACGTTCTAATCTCCTTGCTGTAAACAATTCTAAACTTGCTATCTGCCACATAAATACCATTTGCTGTTGCAATCCAAAGCCTTTTCTTACAATCGGTTTCAATATCGAGTAATTCATTCGTTGAGATTGTTCCCTTAAAATCAATTTTTTTGACATTATTTAAGTTTGGGCTAAGCTGAAAAACTCCATTCTGAAAGGTTCCAGCGTAAATACTGGTATCAGTAGAAGTTATTGCTCTAACAAAACCAATTTCGGCTTTATGGAATTGTAATAGATTTGCTTGATATTGAAGAGCGCCATGCCCATCGGTGCCAAACCAAATAGAACCCTCCTTGTCTTCAAAAAGACTAAGAATAAATGGTTTTATATCCTCCTTTATCCGACCGTGTTTTACGATAAGGGTTACGGGTGTGAGTACAGAGTCTTTGAGAATGTGTATCGATTTGTTCTCGTTGTTTACAATCCAAATAGTATTAGATGAATCTTCACAGAATTGATTTTTACCTTTTAGATGTGTGTCGAAAAGAAACTTGGTTTCACCATCACCCAGATACTTGTAAATAACTCCATTATGCAAAAGAAGAGGTTCTCCCTTGCTGTTAATAAGAATGTCGCTTATTTCAAAATTGAAGAATTTTGCCTTTAGGTTGCTTAATGATTTATTGGGTATTCCATCAATTTCGATTAGACCCTTATCACCAATTATCAATGTTTTACCCATGTAACTGCAAATCTTGTTTGGTGCAAAATGTCTGGGGATACTAATTCCCTCAGTGCCTAGAGTTAATGGATAAATAGTTTTACCATCTAAAATGGCAAATCCTAGGCTGTGTTCCCATATAACAATTGTTTTTTGAGTGTTTAGCTTGAAAACCTTTGAGTCGTTTAATTGAGCAATTATTTGGAATTGACCATTAATTGAGTTGAAGTAAAGAAGGCCGGTTTTACTTGCTATAACAAACATATTTGGGCTGTCTTCAACTATTGTTCTCATCAGGTTATCGGAGGGTGAAAATCGATCATTTATTGGAGTAGTAAACACTGTAAACCTTATACCATCGAACAGATGGAGCCCGTCCCCAGTCGTCATCCATATTAAGTTACGGCTATCCTGCAAAACACTACTAACCATGCTCTGTTTAAGGCCCTCTTCAATGCTAAACTGGCTGACAGTTAGTTCACGTACCTCTTTCCCAGCTATATTTTGAGCACTGAGTCTAAGATGACAAGCAAGGGAAATCAGGAAAACGGTTAATAAAATTCTGTTTGATGTTCTTACTAAGAATAATAGCAGCATCATTAAATTTTTTTACTCAAATATAGGAGAAATTGAATTTGGCTGATTTATGTTTACTAAATGATTTTTAGACAATAAAGCAGAATTTTCATTTTGGAAAATAAACAATCAAGTAAATCGGTTTACTGTTGATGATCGCAGCTATTAAAGTATTTGGGGTTGTGTGTCAAATAGTGAGAGAGAAAAAAAAACCACTTACCGCGAAAATCGTTGTAAGTGGTTTATCGTTTTGTAGCGAGAGGCGGGATTGAACCGCCGACCTCATGATTATGAATCATGCGCTCTAACCAGCTGAGCTACCTCGCCATCATTTTAGCGGGGCAAAAGTAGGAAATATTTTTAATCCCCCAAACCATTACTCCGATATTTTTTGCCATAAATTCGCCCATTACGGCTTTTTGCCTGACTTTTATTAACATGCAAATTGCATAGGTGTTAATAAAAAAAAGATTTGCCCTGTACGTTTAATGAAAAAATGGGTTATATTGCAAGCAAGAACGAAAAAGATTCAAAGTTTTACGATTAAGTGATTATTTGAAACGAATATGGAGAAAGTTGAAGTGAACAACAGAATCGACCTAGAATTTACATTTGGTACTTCCCCCAGCATACTCTTTAACCGGCTTAGCACACCCTCTGGCCTCTCGGAGTGGTTTGCCGACGATGTGAACGTTAATGGCAATATTTACACCTTTATCTGGGATAGAAGCGAACATCAGGCCGAAATGATATCCAAAAAAGAGAATAAGTCAATCCGTTTCCGATGGATAGAAGATGATATACCCGTTGATGAGGATGCCTACTTTGAGTTTCGAATTACACCCGATGAGATTACCGGCGGTGTTGCGCTTCATGTTACCGAGCAGTTTCTCGATGACGATATCGAGGATGCCTCGTCGTTGTGGAGCTGTCAAATAGCCGAACTTAAAAGAATTCTTGGAGTTTAAGTTCCTAATTCTCCATCCCCTATACTTTACATTGATAACTCATTCCGGACAAAGCCCCGATTCAGGTTTTATTAGGACTATTTCACATTGGCAAAAGTCCTTTCAAACCCTTTTTTTTCTACTTTTGTCGATTATTAATTATGGTTTTTTGTGAAGCGACTCCACTGGTTTGTTCTTAAATCTTACCTAGGCCCAATGATAATGACGTTTTTTATCGTCATGTTCATTCTGCTTATGCAGTTTCTATGGAAGTATATCGACGATCTTGTGGGCAAAGGATTAGGGCTAGATGTAATTGCTGAATTGCTAGTTTACGCATCGGCAAACCTGCTGCCCATGGCGTTACCGCTCTCTACCCTGCTGGCTTCGCTTATGACCATGGGCAATTTGGGTGAGAATAATGAGTTGCTAGCCATGAAATCGGCAGGAATATCGCTGCCTCGGATTATGCAACCCCTCATTATTGTTACTGTTATCATCTCCTCAGGTGCATTTTTCTTTTCGAACAACGTATTGCCATACACCAATCTAAAGATGAGCACATTGCTCTGGGATGTAAGGCAGCAACGCCCCGAACTATCGATAAGAGTTGGTGTTTTTAACGACGATATCGATGGGTACAGCATTAAGATTGCCGATAGGGATCCCAAAACAAGCCTAATGCGCAGGATTCTTATTTACGATCACCGATCAAAAGAAGGGAATATGGTTGTTACCACAGCCGACTCAGGATACATGCATATTACCAGCGACGAGGCATACATGGTGGTTACCCTATACAGTGGATACACCTACGAGGAGATGTCCGAAGGGCGCTCAGCTCGTAAACCCGAAATTCGAAAGTACCCAGCACGCAGAAATAAGTTTGATGAGCAGGTTCTTCTGCTTGAACTTAAAGGTTTTGGATTTGAGCGCAGCGATGAGGATATTTTCAAAAGTAGTTTTCATGCTCTAAATCTTACGCAACTGGCTCATACTCGCGATTCGCTAAACAAGGAGATTGAGCGTAGAGTTCAAAGCGCAAAGTTTAATTTACTCCGGCACACCCTTTTTCAAAACCCATTTCAGCATACTCGCGACAGCAGTGCAGTGGTTACTTATACCCTTGATAAGGACTCGCTTATAGGTACAATGGATCTTCAAGCTCAAAAAACCTCCATGGCGCGTGCCATTGCTGCAGCACGCTCGGCCAAAAGTTCTGTTGGATCGACAAATCAGGATTACCTGAGTAGGAGTAAGCACATGGTTAGGCATACCATTGAGTGGCACCGAAAGTTCGCACTTTCGTTTGCATGTTTTGTATTCTTCTTTATTGGCGCCCCCCTTGGTGCTATTATTCGTAAGGGTGGTTTGGGGATGCCTGTTGTAGTATCAGTACTGTTTTTTGTTGTCTACTATGTGATTTCGCTTACTGGTGAAAAGTTTGCCCGCGAGCTTATGTGGGATCCACACGTAGGGATGTGGCTGTCGTCGTTTATTCTCCTACCACTAGGTGTTTTCTTGTCGTATAAAGCAACTACCGACTCGGTAATTATGAACGCCGATTTCTATATCAATACCTTTAAGAAATTTTTCGCCTTTCGATTTAAGAAGAAAAAGCCCATTACTGCATAACAGATGAATATCCTTATACTGGCCAACAAAGTTCCGTATCCCCCAAACGATGGAGGAGCAATGGCAACCTACAATATGGCCATTGGGTTGGCAAATGCAGGGGCAAAGGTTTCCTTATTGGCTATTAGTACTCCAAAGCACCCTGGTACACCTTTGTCATTTCCGAAGCATTTTACTGATTTGGTTGATGTTGATACTGTGTATGTTGATACAAAAATATCACCTTTTGCGGCTGCTTTTAATCTCTTATTCTCATTAAAACCATACAATGCAGTTAGGTTCGACAATACAGCTTTTCATAAACTTATCGAATCGAAGCTAAGTGCCCAAAAGTTTGATTTAGTCCAGCTTGAGGGCGCTTATCTGGAAGCCTATATCAGCACAATCCGAAAGCATTTCGGTGGGCTAATTTCGGTAAGGGCTCATAATGTGGAGTGGGAGTTATGGCAGCGAGCAGCTGCCAATCAGGTTAATCTGCTTAAACGATGGTATTATAGTCTACTCTCCCGTAGGATTAGAAATTTGGAAGTTCGTCTACTTCATCAAACAGATTTGCTTATCCCTATTACTCATCGAGACGAATCCCATTTTCTTTCGATGGGTTTCGAAGGGAAAACCTTTACTTCCCCTGCAGGATATGATTTAGAGAAAGTTAGTGTTGATGATAAAACCTTTGATTTTCCTTCGGTTTTTCACATCGGCGGCCTCGACTGGTTGCCAAACCAGGAGGGATTACTTTGGTTTCTCAGTAATTGCTGGGAAAGGATATTAGCAAGGATTCCTCATGCAAAATTTTACGTTGCTGGGCGAAATGCCAGCAAAGGTTTTGTTGAAAGAATTCAAAGATTTAATGGGGTGATATTTTGTGGGGAGGTAAGTAGTGCGTCGGAATATATGCGATCGAAGGGGGTAATGGTAGTTCCATTACTTAGTGGGGGAGGAATGCGGGTGAAAATTGTGGAGGGGATGGCTCTTGGCAAAGCCATTGTAAGCACTCCACTAGGAGCAGAAGGGATTGATGCCACACATGGTGAACAGATAGCTATTGCCAGCACTCCTGACGGTTTTTCTGACAAAGTAATTGAATTGTTACAAAGTATTGATTACACGATTGAAATGGGGCAAAAGGCGAGCGTATACGCCAAGTCTGCATTTGATAATAATGTGCTCACCAAAAAACTTCTAGAGTTTTACAGAACTGTTTCGGAAAAATAAGCTGTGCAACATTATGCACAACATAAATGGAGGCTATTATCGTATTGGAAATTCTTTTTCTTAATTTTGCCAAAAATTTGTAAAACGAGGTGGTAGTTCTCTTCTGCATTTCTGCTTTATTTCTTCTTCACTCGTACATTTTGTACCCAGTTATTTTGTGGGCTATAGCAGGTATCGCAACTAAAAAACCATTGATGCAATATTCGCTCGAGGACGAATTGCCAGTTATTTCGATCCTAGTGGCAGCACATAACGAGGAGGCTGTGATAGGGAAGAAGATTAGGAGTATTTTCCAAACAACCTACCCCATTAGTAAAATTGAGGTTATTATTGGTTCCGATAGTTCAACCGATAATACCAGCAGCATTGTTCGGTCGCTAGAGAATGAATTTACTAACCTGAAGCTAATTGAGTTCCCAGATCGTCAGGGTAAGGTGAATATCGTAAATCAGCTTGTGGATATTGCCAAGGGCGAGATAGTAATATCCACTGATGCCAATGTTTTTCTGGAGAAAAACACGCTCTTTGAGTTGGTTAGATTTATGAAAGATCCTGATGTTGGGTTAGTTGATTCAAGAATGGTGAATACGGGTTTGAATCGCACTGGAATATCGTTTCAGGAGAGTGTTTACATAACCCATGAGGTGATGGTAAAGTATCGCGAGGGAATGCTATGGGGCACAATGATTGGGCCATTTGGTGGCTGTTACGCCATACGAAAGGAACTTTTTGTTAAACCTCCATCAAATTTTTTGGTCGACGATTTTTACATCAACATGAGGGTGATAGAGCAGGGTAAGAAGAGTTTAAATAATCTGGAAGCAAGGGTTTACGAGGATGTTTCGAATGATTTGTGCGAAGAATTTAGGCGCAAAATCCGCATAGCGCAAGGAAATTTTCAGAACCTTGCAGCCCTAAGCAAGATGCTTTGGCCACCGTTTAGTGCAGTATCGTTCGCATTTTTATCGCATAAGGTAATCCGATGGTTTGGCCCAATCCTGATTATTTTTGCATTGCTTTCAAGTGGAGTTCTGGCGATCAATAGCTCGATTTTCCTAACTTTTTTCTTGGTGCAGGTAGGATTATTAGCATTACCCGTAGTCGATTTTTCACTGAAGAGCATTGGATTACATGTTTTACCACTTCGTTTTGCAACGCATTTTGTGAGTATGAATATTGCCCTATTCGTGGGGCTAACTAAATATTTGAAAGGAGTACAAAGTAATGTTTGGCAACCAACCCGAAGATATCAGTAAGTTAAACACCATCGAGGAGGCTTTAGCCGATCTTAAAGATGGAAAGATTATTATCGTGGTCGATGATGAGGATCGCGAGAACGAGGGCGATTTTATTGCAGCCGCAGAGCTAATCACACCCGAAATTGTAAATTTCATGGCCAGACATGGCCGCGGTCTTATCTGCACGCCTCTCTCGGAGGAGCGATGCAAGGAGTTAGATTTGGAGCTCATGGTAGGAACTAATACGGCTCTGCATCAAACTCCATTTACCGTTTCGGTCGATTTAATTGGACATGGATGCACAACAGGGATTTCGGCATCGGACCGTGCTAAAACCATCAAAGCCCTTGTTGATCCAAATACTAAACCCGAAGATTTAGGCCGTCCAGGTCATATCTTTCCCCTTAAAGCCCGTGAGAAAGGTGTATTACGCCGTGCTGGACACACCGAGGCTGTTGTCGATTTAACACGATTGGCTGGTCTCCAGCCTGGGGGTGTGCTGGTTGAGATTATGAACGAGGATGGAACCATGGCTCGATTACCACAACTTTTAGAGATTGCTAAAAGGTTCAACCTCAAAATTATTTCAATTCAGGATCTGATAGCGTACCGTTTACGCTCCGAAACCCTTGTTGATGTTGGAAAACGAGTTCAACTACCCACTGCACATGGCAATTTCGAGGCGGTTGCTTTCAGGCAAAAGTATCAAAATGTCGAGCATATTGCCCTCGTGAAGGGCACATGGGATCCCGATGAGCCAATCCTTGTTCGAATGCATTCGTCGTGCGTTACTGGCGATATTTTCCATTCACATCGGTGCGATTGCGGCGAACAACTTCAGTTGGCCATGGAGATGATAGAAAGGGAGGGGAAAGGAGTTTTGGTCTATATGAATCAGGAAGGTCGTGGCATTGGACTTTTCAATAAGATACATGCATACAAGCTGCAAGAGGAAGGTTTGGATACAGTGGATGCAAATATCGCACTGGGCTTTCAGGCCGATGAGCGCGATTATGGTGTGGGCGCAAGCATACTAAGAGAGTTAGGCGTTCGGAAAATGCGCCTCCTAACAAATAACCCCGTAAAACGCAAAGGTCTTGAGGGATACGGATTGGAAGTTGTTGAAAATGTACCAATTGAAGTAAAACCCCTAAAAGACAACGAGTTTTACATGCGCACTAAACGCGATAAAATGGGACATCATCTTATCCTTTTACCTCCCTTTAAACCCGAGGGTAAAACCGAATAGAACTCTATGGCTGAGCCAAAGGAATTGCGCATTGTGTACATGGGTACTCCCGATTTTGCCGTGGAGCCTTTAAGGCTTCTGGTGCACGAAGGGTATAATGTTGTTGCTACTGTAACTGTACCCGATAAGTTTGCAGGACGCGGACAAAAACTTAACCAGTTGGCAGTTAAACAATTTGCGTTGGAAACAGGGCTCAAAGTCTTACAGCCTGAGAAATTGCGCGATCCAAACTTTGTTGATGAACTTGTTTCTCTAAATGCCGATTTGTTTATTGTGGTTGCCTTTAGAATGCTTCCCGAGATTATCTGGCGCATTCCCAAGTTGGGAACATTTAACTTACATGCTTCACTTCTGCCTAACTATAGGGGAGCAGCCCCAATAAATTGGGCTGTTATAAATGGCGAAAAGGAAACTGGAGTTACCACTTTTCTGATTGATAAAGAGATTGATACGGGTAAGATTCTTCTGCAGAGATCGATTCCCGTTGAGCCAAACGAAACTGCAGGCGAGCTACACGATAGGTTGATGATGGTAGGCTCAACGGTAGTTATTGACACTGTTAATGCGTTGGCTTTAGGCAATGTCGATCCAATTCCACAGGATAAGTATATTAGTCAGGGTACACCAATTAAACCTGCTCCAAAACTCTTTAAAGAGTCTACCCGAATTAGCTGGGAAGAAACAGCGCAAAGTATCAATAACTTTATTCGTGGATTAAGTCCATACCCTGCGGCATGGAGCGAATTAATTGGCCCCGATAGCGAAAGAGTTAGCGCGAAAGTCTTCAGGAGTGAAGCCATAGACAGCAGGGTTAATGCAGGAGTTGGAACAATATCAACCGATGGGAAATCATACCTGCATGTTACATGTGGCGATGGTGGCGTTTCTATTACCGAGATTCAGCTAGCTGGTAAACGTCGATTGGCTATTTCCGAATTCTTGTTGGGTTTTAGAGATATTAAGAACTTTAGATTCGAGTAATTTGAGTAAACAAATAAAAATCCACAGATCAATTCAAACTTCAATTGGTCTGTGGATTTTCAGTTTAATGTATTTTTGGTTACTCCTTAGGTCTTCTTCCCCTCAAAAATATTTTCTCCCCGGGCTCGGGTACATGATCCTCATCAACCCTATTCCTAAAGTAGAGCGACTTTAGCCTAATACCATACATTTGCGAGATAGTTTTCATGGTTTCGCCTTCCTCAACAATGTGCAGTGGATGATTGGGTTCGGCCTTACGACGTTTTGGCTGGATAAAAAGTTCCTGTCCAACGGCTAGTTTGGAGTTTTGCTCAAAGTCGTTATACTTGGCCAGCTGCCAGGGCATCAACTCCAGCTCGCGGGTCAAGTTCTGGTATGTGTCGCCCTCAACCACTGTGATGTACTTAATTCGATTGCGCATGTAAACCTTACGTTGCTTAAAGATATCGATGGTAAAGTTATCGGGATCAACCAGATCAGCCATGCCAACTGTTGGCGATTGAACCTTGATATCGACACCTCTATCGAGCAGAAAAAGCTTATTCTCCTCAATAATTTTGATTAATTTTTGGGGATACTGCGGATCGGTGGCATATCCTGCTTTTCGCAACCCATGCGCCCAACCCTTATAATCTGTTGGATCTAAATCGAAGAGAAATGCATAACGTCGTGCACCTCTAAGAAATTCGGAGTGATCTTGGTACGATTTGTCGGGAGTTCGGTACTTTCTGAAGCATTCGCCACGGGCATCATCATCATGATAAATTCGTGCTCCACTCCAAGTGCTGTGGCACTTAATTCCAAAGTGGTTATTGGCCTTTACTGCTAATCTGCTGGTTCCGCTTCCGCTCTCCAGTATTCCCTGAGCCATTATTATGCTTGCGGGAATACCATACTTTTCCATCTGATTGATAGCAATTTTCTGATATTGCTGTATATATGCTTCACGGGGGTTTTGGGCAACAAGTAAGTTATTTAGCGATAGCAATTTAAGTAACAGTAGTATGGCGAATACTTTTTGCATAAGTCAAGATTTTTTTTTCAAATATACCATTAAAACTCAAAACTCAGAATTGATAGAATTATTGATTGGAAGTTCCATAAGTTTGTACAGTTGTTGAAAAAATTGAAACTTTTTGCTTTCGTTGTCGTCAAAGGCATTATTCACGGGGATTGTAGGTATTTAAAAACCTTTTTGTATCTTTGAAAGATTTCATGTAAGATGAAATCGAAAACTTTAAATTCGAATTCATGGGTCACAGCAAAGAATTATCGTTCCAGTATAAGGAGTATGTAGGTATTAAAACATTGCCAAACGAGTTGCAGCAATTAGTCGTAAAGGCAAAAGAAGCGCTCGCCACAAGTTACTCTCCATACTCTGAATTTGCAGTTGGTGCAGCGATTTTGCTCGAGAATGGAGAAATTATTTTAGGAAGTAATCAGGAGAATGGGGCTTACCCATCGGGCCTGTGTGCTGAGCGCGTTGCGCTTTTTTATGCTGGATCCAAATTCCCTGGGGTGAGTGTAAAAGCAATGGCTGTTGCTGCCAATTTTAAAGGTAATCCCATTGCCGAACCAGTTTCCCCTTGCGGTGCTTGTCGTCAGGTTATGATAGAGACTCAAAATATTGGCCGTCGACCCTATACCGTTGCAATGGTTGGTGAAAATCGGATTATCGTGGTTGAGGATGTACGCTTCCTGCTGCCTTTTACCTTTTCCAATGTTAACGATGCGGTAAAGTAATTGGCAAATTTCATTATATTCTCGTATGCGCAAAAAAATGTTTACTTGTGATTGACGGGAAGTAGATCTATGTTGATCTGTAGTGGAGGTTTTTTAAATTATTTTATAATACTCGGACTTAGATACCTAATTCCAATTACTTTTTTTGTGTAGCGCTTATAAAACAACTTCGGCAAAGGGGCTCGTACACATCTGTTTCTCCAAGAAGTACAAGTTTTTCGGTATCAGTTAGGCGGTGCGAGTACTGAGCCAAGTCGCCACACTTTACGCAAATGGCATGCACCTTTGTAACATACTCGGCGCAGGCCATAATTTGAGGAATTGGGCCAAACGGTTTTCCCTTGAAATCCATATCGAGCCCGGCAACAATAACCCTAATTCCTTGATCGGCAAGTTTATTACACACGTCAACAAGGTTGTTGTCGAAAAATTGAGCCTCATCAATGCCCACCACATCAACATCAGAAACAAGTAGCAGGATATTTCCCGAGGATGTTACAGGTGTTGAAGGGATTGAGTTAGAATCGTGCGAAACTACCTCCTCAACGGAGTAGCGGGTATCGATGTGGGGTTTAAAAATTTCGACCCTTTGTTTGGCAAACTTGGCGCGTTTTAAGCGCCTTATTAACTCTTCAGTTTTGCCCGAGAACATGGATCCACAAACTACCTCAATCCAGCCCTTGCGTTTTGAACCTCTTGTTGAATTTTCGATGAAAAGCATAGCAATAATTAGAAATAAACTCGTTAGTTTTACAAAAGTAAGCAAATTCTTAATTTTGCAGACAGATAATAATGAACTATGGGAAATAAGAACAGTTTTAAATTGGTTCTCGAAAGACTACTCGATGCAGAACAGCTACTTAGGGTGGGGATTGAAAAGGGAACTTTATCATCAATTGAACGCGATATTCTTTTAGAAAAGTTACGCGCTAGCTACGAGGTTATCCTTTTCGATAAGCAGCAACCGGAGTTACCCGAACCAAAAATTGTTGGCAAATCAGAAGTGAATGTAAATGTCGCTGATCAAATATCAAAACAGCCAGTAGAGGAAATCTCTACACCCACACCGCAAGTGAAAAAAGCTGAATCAAGTCCATCGGTTAATGAAACGGTAGTGGTGAGTTCGAAGTTATCTGAAAAAAGTATTCCTACTCAAGTAGAGGTTGATCAAATGAAGGACGAGGATACTTTATCACTCGAATCTGAGAATAACCCAAATCCTCAACCTGGAAATAAGTCAGGGGAGGTTGATGTTGAAGAAATTGTGGCTACCAACGGAACCGCTGAAAGACAATCGGCTCCTACACTTGGAGAGATGTATCAGGGCAAGCGTAAGTTTAGGAATGAGGTTCTTGGAGCTGGTAAAAAGGACATGTCCTCAGTAATTCAGAATAAACCCATTGCCGATTTAACCAAGGCCATAGGTATTAACGATAAATTTTTGTTTACCAAGGAACTTTTTAACGGGAATGCCGAGCTATACTCTAAATCCATTAAGCAGCTCAATAGCTTCGACAACATTAACGATGCTCTAATATATATTCAGGAGAATTTCTCATGGGACGATCATAACGAAGCGGCCAATCAGCTTATTGAGTTAGTCCGAAGAAAACTTTTACATGACTAGCAAACTTTATATAGTTCCTACCCCCATTGGAAACTTAGAGGATATCACCCTTAGGGCTATTCGAGTGCTCAAGGAGTCGGATGTAATTCTGAGCGAGGATACCCGAACCAGTGGCGTTTTGCTAAAACATTTCGACATAAAGGCCCCGCTTTGGGCTCACCATAAATTTAACGAACATCGAACCGTTGAGCAGATTGCCGAGCGTATAGCCAGCGGGCAAAAAATCTCTTTAATCTCCGATGCTGGAACCCCAGGCATTTCCGACCCGGGTTTTTTGCTTATCCGTACTTGTATCGATAAGGGTGTTGAGGTTGAATGTTTGCCGGGTGCAACAGCTTTTATCCCGGCTCTTGTGAATAGCGGTTTGCCCTGCGATAGGTTTGTTTTCGAAGGTTTTTTACCCCAGAAAAAAGGTCGAAATAAGCGGATTGAAGCATTAAAAGATGAACCTAGAACCATTGTTTTTTATGAGTCGCCTTTTAGGTTGGTGAAACTTTTACAGCAATTGGCCGAGGTATTTGGTGTTGATCGAAAAGCTTGCGTGTCGCGTGAAATAACCAAGCTGCACGAGGAAAATGCGCGGGGAACTTTAGCAGAGCTAATTCAACATTTCGAGGCCAAAGGTGTTAAGGGCGAAATTGTGGTTGTTGTAGAGGGTGTAGGAAGGGAGTGATCCCTTTTTTTGTTAACTTAACAAGAAAATAGCATGGAAGTATTAGGGATTGATATTGGAGGATCGGCCATTAAAGGTGCGATAGTGAATACGCTTACCGGCGAATTTACAACCGATAGGTATAGGATTGCAACAACGCAGCCAGCCAGCGTTGATGAGATGGTAAATACTGTGAAAAAGTTGGTGGAGCATTTTGGGTGGCAAGGTAAGATAGGGTGTGGATTTCCTGCTGTTATTCAGAATGGAGTGGTAAAAACTGCGGCCAATATAGACAAAAAGTTTATAGGTGTTGATGCCAATAAGTTATTTGCCAAGGCCACTGGCTGCGAGGTTAATGTCTTAAACGATGCCGATGTGGCCGGTTTCGCGGAGCTTAAATTTGGTGCTGTCAAGGATTTTAAAGGTTTAGCCATTTTTCTTACCATTGGAACTGGCATTGGTTCAGCTTTTTTTAATAAGGGAGAGCTAATTCCCAATTCCGAACTTGGGCATATTTTCATGAAAAATGGCCTGAAAGGCGAAATCTTTACATCGGACGCGGCTCGCAAACGCGACGATTTGGATTGGAATGCTTGGGGCAAGCGTTTCAATAGCTATCTGCAGTATCTTGAGCAGCTTTTTTATCCTGAACTCATTATAATTGGTGGCGGAACAAGCAAGAAGTTGGATAAGTTCAAGTCGCAGCTCGACCTAAAATGCCGAGTTGAGCCCGCTTCACTGTTAAACAATGCAGGAATAGTTGGCGCAGCCTTGTTAGCTTAGTTTTTTGTGCTTGTTTCAACCGTCAATATTGTCGTCTTCTATTTGCTTCTTATCTTTGTGCAAAGCACAATAGTATGATCACATTCCCAAACGCCAAGATAAATTTAGGGTTATACATTACCCAAAAGCGCTTGGATGGCTTTCACAACATTGAAACCATATTCTTACCCATTCCCAAACTATGTGATATTCTTGAAGTATTGCCTATAACAGCAGGTCATAACTCCATTAAGTTTAGCCAGTCGGGACTTGCTGTTGATGGCGATATTTCTCAGAATCTGTGTGTAAAAGCGTATCATCTTTTAAACTCCTATACTGCTTTACCCAAGGTAACAATGCATTTGCACAAGCAAATTCCCATGGGAGCTGGTTTAGGAGGAGGTTCGGCCGATGGTGCATTTGCTCTAAAGATGCTAAATTCGCTATCGGATAATCCATTGGATGAGGCGAAAATGCTTGAAATAGCACTGGAATTGGGAAGCGACTGTCCATTTTTCCTTATCAATAAGCCCTGTTTTGGGCAGGGTCGGGGCGAAGTTTTATCGCCAATTAACCTGCCGCTTAAAGGATATTTCATTGCAATTGTGAACCCGGGAATTCATGTGAATACTGGGTTTACCTACAAGAATTCACATCCTAAACCTGCGCCAATCAACCTTCAACAACTTGATAGCCTTCCACCCTCAGTCTGGAGAGATAGCGTATGTAATGATTTCGAAAAAGTTGTTTTTCCTCACCATCCCGAAATTGAGAGGGTGAAGGAAAAACTTTACCAGCTTGGGGCCGTATACTCAAGCATGTCGGGAAGCGGATCAACCGTATTTGCCATTTTTGCTGATGTTCCCGTATTGGAAGACAGTTTTCAGAATTATTTTACGCACGTATCTCAAATTTGATTTTATGCAGTTGGTTTGATCAGTATTGTATTTGTTATTACCTCTTTTGCTATTTGGATTAAGTCTTACTAGTGTTTTTGCGCAATTTGAGCCAATCCCATCGGCTCAATGGGTTGAGGATCATAAGGATTCGCTGCGCGAGGTGTTGCTAAGGAATAAGACCCTACCAGCCGATTATGAGCATTCAATTCTGGCTGCTCTAATGTATTACCCCAATCTGGAGGATACTCGCATCGATTTTAAAAAGCGATCGCCTACTACCACAATGGCCGCGCTGCCAACAGTTCGAAGCATTTTTCGAAGTTCCGAGAACAGGCGTTACTCAATTCTTATAAATCATAAGAAGAATAAACGGAAATCTCCACTGCTACGAGATGTTCCCTTTGAGGCGAGAGTTGGAGTAATTGGTCATGAGCTGGCTCATATTGTGGATTATAACCGTAAGTGTGGAATTCGACTAGTTGGAAATGGCATCGCCTACTCGGTTAGCAATTCCTTTAAGCGAAACCTTGAGCACAAGATTGATAGGATTACCCTAAATAAAGGACTAGGCGATGGACTTTTTGCTTTCCGGCTATTTGTGGAGCAGGAGGAGAACACAACCGATAGGTATCGCCGTTTTAAGGATAAAATCTACTTATCATCTGCGGATATTGAATCACTTATAGAATCCATGAATAAGCTGGCCATCGAAGATTAGTAGATAGGTATTATCAGCATTTAGTTCACCTCATTTTGTAAAATATTTGATTGGGATTATTGTTTAATCCCAATTTTTTATTAATTTTATTTAAGCCATGTGTCATATTTATAAACAATTACAACTCTTATTATGAACTTTTTTGTGAGTAATTTTATTAGTATTGTAGCAGCGGGGACAGCTGCAACAATAGTGCTGAGTAGGGTTTTTAAAAATTCGGTATTTGTAAAGGTTGGAATTGTTTGGTTAATCAACCTACTTTTTTTGATGCTCACAATTGGGATAAAGTATAAGTTTTACGATGGCAACACACCAGTTAATCTGCTAATTACAGTTATCAATATTGGCTTTAGTGTAATGTGTTTCTACTATGGAGCCATTAAGGTTGTACGCCCTCTGACCAAAGCGGTAGAGAAACTCAACGAGCTGGCTGATGGTAATTTGAGAGTTGATATTGATAGTACCTGTGTTAATCCAAAAATCGACTTAGGGCAGCTGGTTTGTGCAACTCAAAAGATTAAGGAGAACTTAACCATGGTTGTTGGGGAAATTGATATTAGTCTCGAAAAGTTAGCTAGTTCGAGCGAGCAGTTGAGTGCCGTTTCGCTTAAACTTTCTGAGGATGCATTGTCGGAGGCCTCATCGGTCGAGGAAGTTTCATCTTCGATGGAGGAGATGACCGCAAACATCCAGCAAAATACTGAGAATGCCCAGCGAACAGATAAAATTTCGACAAAAGTTTCGCAGGGTGTAAGGGAGGTTGGTTTGGCATCGAAGGAGAGTTTAACATCCATAAAAAACATTGCCGAAAAAATCAACATCATCAACGATATTGCTTTCCAAACTAATATTCTCGCCCTTAATGCCGCTGTTGAGGCGGCAAGGGCTGGAGATCAGGGTAAAGGATTTGCGGTGGTGGCTGCCGAAGTACGTAAGCTGGCTGAGCGCAGTAAGATTGCAGCCGACGAGATTGTTTCGCTTGCCTCAAAGAGTGTTTCGGTAACCGAAGGTGCTGCAAAACTCATGGAAACACTAATTCCCGAAATAGAAGAAACCGCCAAGTTGGTTCAGGAGATAACCTCGGCCAGCATGGAGCAATCGTCGGGTGCCGATCAGGTAAACATCGCCATTCAACAGCTTAACCAGTTTATTCAGCAAAATGCCGAAACCAGTCAACACATGGCATCAAGCTCCGAGGAGCTAAAATCGTTTGCCGATAGGCTTAAGGACACCATCAGCTACTTTAAGTTTTAAAGCTGATTACTCTGTAAATCCTAGTTTTTAGCTATACTCAATGGATAACCTATGTGGGTAGGATGTGTTTTAGTTGGTTTTTATCTTTTATCCTCAAGTTCATTAAGCATTCAACTCTGTACCTTCAACGATTAACGATTAACGATCAACATCCAACTGTTTTGTTCCTTCCACATCCATTAAGCTTTCGTTACTTCCGCGTTTTCATCAAGCTAGCACAAATCTCGTACTCCTCGCGTTGGATATGGTAGTTTAGCAGCTGCTCAAAAAATTCCTGATCCTTATATTTTGGGTGAGCCTTATTAAAGCTGAGTTTACCCGAGGTGGTTAGATCAAGTAAGGATTGGCTAATTTTCTCAGTAACTTTTGCCGAAACTTGGATTTGCTCGTTGACATCGGAGCCCATCTTTTTCCCCGGTTCTGTTTTTGGGCTTACTATTTTTGACTTTTGTACACTGGGGGTTTCATTCGCATTATCTCGATGCTCCTTCCCATTGGGTGATCCATTTACCGAAAGTCCTTGTTCGAAATTACCAATTGACTCCAGAATTTGGGTGTAATCCGGCACACCCTTGTAGTTGCTCAGGAATGATACAATCATGTTTTGGATTTTCAGGTTCTCAGCATTCTCCTTTAGTATGTTCTTTCCAAATGCCTGCCTGTTCGAAAGGTTATACAATCGCTGATTTGAAAGAGGTTCACCAAGAATATTCCTTATCTCCTTTTCATTGGATCGCAGGGTAGCCAGGTTTTCGGTTACCCTTTGCCTGAGCGCTACTAGAAGTTGATTCATTAAAGCTTTCATATTGTAGTTTTTTAGTTTTTCACGTTATTTTGATACTGCAAACATAGTTCAGATGTAAAATGTTCAAAAGAGTGAAAATACTGAAAGTATAACACTTGGGTTATATAGGTGAAAAAGCTTAGGGGTTTTAGCGATGGTTTATGGCGGAACCACAATTTTGGCTAAAGCTCAGGAAAAAAATGGTTTTGAGTGTTTTTATTGGTTTATTTTCATAAATTTAATGGTAGAATTTTGGGTGATTTTCAATGCAATTCAAAGCCTGTGGGCTTCTTAATACGATATGGTAGAACACATATATAGCGATATTATAAAACGTGCACCTTTTGGGTATGCATACCATCAAGTAGTAACCGATGATGATGGAAATCCAGTGGACTATTTATTCTTAGATGCAAATCAGGCATTTGAAGAGTTGACAGGTTTAAGCGCACATGAAATGCTGGGTAAAACGGTTACTCAAGTTATGCCCGATATTAAGGACTCAACATTTGACTGGATATCCTTTTATGGCGAAGTTGGTCTTAGCGGCAATGTGAGAGAGTTTGAGCAGTTTAGTGAACCTCTCAACCGATGGTTTAAAGTTCAGGTATACTCCCCCAAGAAAGGTTTCTTTTCGACTATCTTTATCGATATAACAAAGGAGAAGAATGTTAACGAAGAACTCAATAATTTCTTCGATGTCAATCTCGATCTACTTTGTATTGCCGATACTGATGGTCGTTTTATTAAGGTGAATAAGGAGTGGGAAAGAGTGTTGGGCTATTCAATCGAAGAGATGCAAAACCATAAGTTTTTCGATTTTATTCACCCCAATGATTTGGAGATTACTCATCAGGCGGTATCCCTGCTGAAGGCACAGAATGAGGTGTTGAATTTCATTAACCGTTACTGCACAAAGGATGGAGCATACCGCCATATCGAGTGGCGAAGTCATCCCAAGGGAAACCTAATTTATGCCGCTGCCCGCGATATCACTAACCAAGTGGTAAAGGAGCAGTTAATGGGGATTAGGGTTAACCTAATGGACTATGCAAAGGATCACTCCCTCGAAGCCCTGCTTCAAAAGGCCTTAGATAGTATCTGCAACCTGCTCGATAGCCCCATCGGTTTTTTCCACTTTGTAAACCCCGATCAAAAAACTATTTCGCTGCAGCAATGGTCAACCACAACTAAGGAGGTTTTTTGTAAGGCACCCGGTAAGGGTATGCACTACTCAATTGATGAGGCGGGTGTTTGGGTTGATTGCATTAGAGAAAAGAAACCTGTTATCCACAACGAGTATAATTCATTGCCTCACAAAAGGGGATTACCCGAAGGTCACGCCAAGGTAGAACGCGAATTAGTGGTTCCAGTAATTCGCAAAGGACTAATTGTGGCCATCTTGGGTGTTGGTAATAAGGTGGTGGATTATACCGAGAGTGATGCAAACCTAGTGGACTTTGTGGCAGATGTAACCTGGGAAATAGTTGAGGGGAAACGAAAGGAGGAGCAGCTGATTAAACTATCGCAAGCTGTTGAGCAAAGTCCTGCCAGCATAGTTATTACCGACCTTAAGGGTAGGATAGAATATGTTAACCCAAAGTTTACAAAGGTTACTGGTTACAACCTTGAGGAGGCTATTGGCCAAAACCCTAGGATTCTTAAGTCGGGAGCAACTTCAAGGGAAGTATATAGTCAATTATGGAAAACCATTACGGAAGGGAAGGAGTGGCGAGGTGAGTTTCAGAATGTGAAGAAAAATGGAGAACGATACTGGGAGTTCGCCACCATATCGCCTGTAATTAACGAGCAAGGATTAGTTACCCACTACATAGCAGTAAAGGAAGATATAACTGAACGCAAAAAGGCTGAGGATGCCCTTCGTAGAAGTGAAGCAAAATTAAAGGAGTTGAACACCACCAAGGATAAGTTTTTCTCAATAATTGGTCACGACATTAAGGGTGTATTTAGCAGTATTCTGGTGATTTCTGATTTGCTGGTTCAACGTGTTCAGGAGAAGAACCTGGACGATCTCGATCAGTATAGCCATATGCTCAACGATGTGGCCAAGAATGGGTACGCACTTCTGGAGAATCTATTGAGTTGGTCAAGGATTCAAACTGGCCACATAAAGTATAGCCCCACCGATTTTCAAATTGTAGATGTAATTCGTAATGTGGTTGAGTTGTATAAACTCAATATTGATGAGAAGAAAATCGCCATAAATATTGAAGTAAATGAGAGTGCAATTGTTAGGGCTGATCGATTTATGCTAGAAACTATTTTTCGAAACCTTATTTCGAACGCTATTAAGTTTACTAACCCCGGTGGTAGCGTTAGTATTTTAGTTCAGCAAGTTGAAGGGGTTTTAAGGGTTTCCATATCCGATTCTGGTGTAGGAGTTAATGCCGATGATATCCCCAAACTATTCAGGATCGAGACCAGCTATTCCACTCAAGGAACCAACAAGGAGATGGGCACTGGATTGGGTTTAATCCTTTGTAAAGAGTTTGTAACAAGACATAATGGAGATATTTGGGTCGAAAGCGAGCAGGGAAAGGGAACAACAATACACTTCACATTGCCATAAAGCCCCTAAGCTAAGAGATATCATCAGTCACTATGGATAGTGACCAATGCAAAGATTTGCTTATTATACTCTTAGCCTATCCATAATATCTATTTTTTAAACACTCGACTAATTGTTAACACTCACTCATTTAGGTGTTTATACAGTTGCATATGCGATAATTTGCTCTAAAAAATTCCGCTTCCTATTGCGTTAAGCCATTTTATCTTATATTTGTACGCTATTTTTGAATCATTCATTATACATACGGGGTAAGCTGACATTCCGAGGGATTTGTTCACTTATTCCGTTGTTGTTTTAAAGCGATCAATATTTACCAACTAAAAAATGCAATCAATGAAAGTTTTAGTTTGTATCAGTAATGTGCCCGACACTACAACAAAGGTTAAGTTTACTGACAACAACACCAAGTTTGATCCCACAGGTGTTCAATGGGTTATAAACCCTTGGGACGAGTTAGCTCTTACCCGTGCCCTTGAGCTTAAGGACAATGCATCAACGGGAGTTAAATGTGTAACCGTGGCTCACGTTGGATTGGCCACAGCAGAGCCTACAATTCGTAAAGCCCTAGCCATTGGTGCCGACGACGCTATTCGTGTAAATCTAGACCCCACCGATGCATACCAGGTTGCTGCCCAACTAGCCGAGGTTGTAAAAACCGAAGGCTTTGATGTTGTGCTTTGCGGAATTGAATCGAGCGATTTTAACGGATCAACCGTGGGTAGTATGCTGGCCGAGTTCCTGGGATATCCTTCGGTATCGGCAGTATCGGGATTAAACTTCGAGAGTGGCGAAGCCATAATAACTCGCGAAATAGATGGCGGTAAGGAAACCGTTACTGTACCAGCTCCTTTCGTTGCAATTGTACAAAAAGGTATTGCTAAAGAACCCCGAATTGCTGCTATGCGTGGGATTATGCAGGCTCGCACCAAAGTTATCAAGTTAGTTGAGCCAGCAGCTGTTGATGCTTTTTCGGCAGTTGTTTCCTTTGAGCCCCCCCAACCCCGCGCAAAGTGCGTGTTTGTTGATGCCGAGAATCCTAAGCAGCTGATCGAATTGCTTCAGAATGAGGCAAAGGTTATTTAGTTAGAATAGCCCAACTACATGAATATTGAATTTTGATTAACGAAATGCGGTTCTTGAATTGATCTGATTGCAAAAGTTCAAAGTAAAGAGATACTCAACCGTTAATCAACATTCTAAAATCAAACATAAATTGATAATAAAAACGAATTAGATATGTCAGTACTAGTTTTCACTGAGAATTGGGAAGGAAAATTCAAAAAGCTCTCCTTCGAGCTGGTATCATACGCTGCAAAGGTTGCCGAAATGCTTGGCACTTCAGCTACTGCACTTTCCATTGGCAATGTGGCCGACGATGAGCTTAATAAGCTTGGCGCTTACGGAGCAAAAAAGATAATCAACCTGAATAACGACGCTCTAAGCATTTTCGATAGCCAAGCGTACACTGCAGCAATTGCTGAGATTGCCCAAAACGAAGGGGCAAAGGTTATTGTTATTGCCAACAATAACATTGGCAAATCGGTAGCCCCAAGGTTATCGGTTAGGCTTAAGGCTGCAATAGGATCAGGCGTAAGCAAGTTGCCACTGAGTACAACTCCATTTGTTGTGTATAAAAGGGCATATTCTGGTAATGCCTTTGCACACGTTGAGCTAAAATCGGAGGTTAAAATCATTACACTTGCTCAGAACTCATTCGATATAATCGAAACCCCAAATCAGGCAACAATCGTGGCCGGATCGGTAAGCGTTGATGCTGGAATGGTAAAAACCAAGGTGAAGGATGTGCAGAAGCAAACCGGAAAGCTGTTACTTACCGATGCCGAGATTGTGGTATCGGGTGGTCGTGGTATGAAATCGCCCGACAACTGGGCTCCTCTTCTGGAACTTGCCAATGTGTTGGGTGCTGCAACTGCTTGCTCACGACCAGTTTCCGATGAGGGATGGCGTCCCCACGATGAGCATACCGGACAAACCGGAAAAATTGTTGCACCAAACCTGTACTTTGCCATAGGAATTTCTGGAGCGATTCAACACCTGGCGGGTGTTAGCTCATCGAAATTCATTGTGGCCATTAATACCGACAAGGATGCGCCCATTTTCGAGGCTGCCCAGTACGGTATTGTTGGCGATGCCGCTAAGGTACTTCCCAAGCTGGTTGAGGCGGTGAAGGAGGCGAAGGGAAAGTAGAGTTCCTACTTCCTTTAAATAATGAAATGTAGAATGTAAAATGTAAAACTCTAAATGTAAAACTCTTGGGTATATCGGATAGCTCAAGAATTTACGCTCTGGAGGAAAGGCAAATGGCTATAAAAAACACCAACACTGCAAAAGGGAACGCGTAAAAAGATATCAAGTGTTACAATTTCCCTTTTACATTTTACATTCAAAGTTTTACATTTTATATTGTTTTTAAGTTAGTTTTTAAAATATACGATATGATAAAACAACTGCTCTTCGCCCTTGCGCTGCTGGTTACGCTAGGAGTTTTTGCCTACACCGCTATACGGTACTTTAAAGTTTTTAAGTTTACCCGTCCCGATTTCCCTGTAGGCGATTTTGCTAAGCGCTTTAGCCTGATGATGAAAGTGGCCATTGGCCAAACCAAGATGTTCCGTAAACCCTTCACCGGCATAATGCACGCTTTGGTTTTCTGGGGATTTTTGGTGATCCTCGTTGGAAGTATCGAGATGGTGATCGATGGCCTTTTTGGCATTGAGCGCTCGCTCAAGGTTTTTGGATGGTTTTACGACTTTCTGATGGCCTCAGGTGATATTTTCGCCTTTATTATCCTTATAGCAATCCTTGTATTCCTTGGCCGCAGGCTATTTATCCACGTTAAGCGCTTTGAGGGGATTGAGATGAAGCATATCTCGCACCTCGATGCCAATGTGGCGCTTACCATTATTCTGCTGCTAATGGTTTCGCTTTTGGGCATGAACGCCAGCTACGTTGCACATCAAACATTGGCAAATGCCGATATTCATGGTGTATTCCCAGTGGGCAAATTCATAGCTACGCTTTTTGGTGATATGTCGCTTAGCACAGTACATGTTCATCATGAAATATACTGGTGGTCGCATATCCTACTGATTTTTGTGTTCGCTAACCTGCTGCCATACTCAAAGCATTTCCATGTGTTTATGTCGGTGCCAAACGTCTTCCTGTCGCGGCTCGAGCCGCTGGGCAAGCTACCCAACATGGATAGCGTAACCCGTGAGGTAAAGCTGATGATGAATCCCGAAACAGCATATGCAGCAGCACCTGCCGACGCTCCCGTTGAGCGTTTTGGCGTTCTCGATGCCAATGATGTTACATGGAAAAACTATCTCGACTCACTGGCCTGCACCGAGTGTGGACGATGTACCTCGGTTTGCCCCGCAAATATCACCGGAAAGAAATTATCGCCCCGAAAGATTATGATGGATTTGCGTGCACGCATGAAGGAGAAGCGCAATGGCCTGCTGAAGCAGGGCAAGGAGTACAGCGATGGCAAATCGCTTATCCGCGATTACATCAGCGAAGAGGAACTATGGGCTTGTACAACGTGCAACGCTTGCGCGCAGGAGTGTCCGATAAACATTGATCATCCTAAGTTGATAGTCGATATGCGCCGTTACCTGGTGATGGAGGAAGGTTCGGCTCCAGGTGAGCTGAAGGCAACATTCAGCAATATCGAGAACAACGGAGCACCCTGGCAGTACTCGCCCGAGGACAGGCTTGTGTGGGCTGAGAATTTGGAGATGAATAAATTTTAATCGTCATTGCTTCATCCGCCAGCTGGCGGATGAAGCAAACTTTTTAAAAACATTGAAAAGATTGCTTCGCAAAGTACACCTGCCTGTCGGCAGACAGGCTCGCAATGACGAACCTAATATTTAATGAAATATGGAAACTGTTAAGATTGAAGTGCCCGTTATGGCCGACCTTTTTGCCAGAGGGGAGAAACCCGAGTACCTTTTCTGGGTTGGTTGCGCCGGAGCCTACGACGACAGGTACAAGAAGGTAGCCCGAGCTTTTGCCAAAATCCTTACCCACCTCAACGTGAGCTTCGCAGTACTTGGGAAGGAGGAAACCTGCACGGGCGATCCCGCTCGTCGTGCTGGCAACGAGATGCTGTACCAGATGCAGGCCATGCAGAATATTGAGATATTTAAGTTGTACGAGGTTACCAAGATTATTACCATCTGCCCGCACTGCTACAATATCTTTAAGAACGAGTATCCCGATTTAGGTGGCGTTTACGAGGTGATAAACTACGTTGAGTTTATCGACAAGCATATAGCCGATGGCACGCTTAAGCTGGATTTAAGCAAGTTTGCTAACGATCGGATAACTTTTCACGATCCTTGCTACCTGGGTCGTGCCAACAATATTTACGATGAGCCCCGAAGGGTTCTTAGATCTATCACCACAAATCTCATTGAGATGGAGCGCAGTAAGAGTTTTGCCCTATGCTGTGGTGCTGGAGGAGGCCAAATGTTTAAGGAGGCCGAAAAAGGAAACAAGGAGGTTTTCCTTGAGCGCACCGAGGATGCCATTAAAACTAACGCCAGCATAATTGCTACATCGTGCCCCTTCTGCATGACCATGATGACCGACGGTATAAAGTACAAGAACAAGGAGGAGGAGATGAAAAACTACGATATTGCTGAGCTAATAACCATTTCGTTAGGCATTTAATCAACTGGAACAAATCTAACTATAATCACTTTTTAAAATGGAAACAGTTAATCTGAAAAGCGGCGAATTTCTTGTTAAAGATGTTGACGCAAAGGATATATTTATCCCCGAGGAGTTTAATGAGGAGCAGCGCATGATTGCTCAAACCTGCCGCGATTTTATGGAGGCCGAAGTTCTTCCAAATCTTGATAAAATTGATAAGGGCGACCGCGAGCTTATGAAGGGTATCCTTCACAAGGCCGGCGAGTTGGGCATGCTGGGCATTGCCGTTCCCGAGCAGTACAACGGTTTTGGGCAGGATTTTGTAACCCAGATGCTGGTTGCCGAAACTACTGGTGCTGGCTACTCGTTCTCAGTTGCGTACATGTGCCACTGCGGAATTGGAACAATGCCCATTATGTACTATGGCAACGAGGAGCAGAGGCAGAATTACGTGTCGCGCTTGGCTACAGGTGAACTTATTGGTGCTTACTGCTTAACTGAGCCCGGAGCAGGTAGCGATGCAAACTCTGGAAAAACCACTGCTAAGCTTAGCGAGGATGGAAAACACTACATCCTGAATGGCCAAAAGATGTGGATCACTAACGGCGGGTTTGCCGATACTCAAGTAGTTTTTGCCAAGATTGACAACGATAGAATTTTAAGCGCTTTTATAGTTGAAAGTACATGGCCAGGCGTGGTTATTGGCCCCGATGAGCATAAGATGGGTATTAAGGGATCGTCGACAACTCAGATTTACTATAATGATGTTAAGGTTCCCGTTGAGAATATGATTGGCGCGCGCGGTGAGGGTTTCCGTATTGCGCTAAGCATCCTGCACATGGGACGTATGAAGCTTGGCGCTAACGTAATTGGCGCAGCCAAGCAAACCATTACCGATGCCGTTCGCTACGCCAACGAGCGTAAGCAGTTCAATACGCTTATCTCTACATTTGGCGCCATTAAGCACAAGTTGGCTCAGATGACCATTAAAACCTTTGCCCACGAGTCGGCCATTTACCGTGTTAGCAAGGATGTTGATATCCTTATCAACAAGTACAAGTCGGAGGGATGCGATCAGGGGCGCGCCGCCATCGATGGCATTAGCCATTATGCTGTAGAGGATGCAATCCTTAAGGTTTGGGGTTCGGAAATGCTCGACTACGTGGTTGACGAGGGCGTTCAGATTCATGGTGGTATGGGCTACTCGGCCGAGATGAATATCGACCGTGGTTACCGCGATTCCAGAATTAACAGGATATTTGAGGGAACCAACGAGATTAACCGCCTGTTAGTTGTTGAGGCCGCTACCAAGCGCGCCATGAAGGGTGAGTACAACCTGTTTGAGATAGCTGAAGAGATTCATAACAACCTCGACAGTATTTCCGATAATGCGAAGGCAGGCGAGAGTTACTTTGAGCAGAAGCATAGGTATATAAGCAATTTCAAGAAAGCGATTATGCTAACCATTCAGAGCACAACTCAGGCTCTAGGTAAGAAATTTATGCAGGAGCAGGAGGTGGTAAACAACCTGTCGAATATGATTATGGAACTTTACGAGGCCGAATCGATGGCGCTAAGAATCGAGAAGTTGGAGTCGATCAATGGCACTAAGCAGGTTTACAGGGATATGCTTGATGTATTTATTTACGATGCTGCAAGTATCCTACGCAAGAATGCTAAGGATGCCATTTACTCCAGCATCGAGGGCGAAGAGGCCGAGAAGCTGGTAAAAGCGGTTAAAACCCTAACCCGCGTTGAGGGGGTTAATGTGATGAACGCGCGCCGAAACATTGCCAATACATTAATCGAGGAGAACGAATATAAATTCTAACTCTTACATCAGATCATAAAAAAACCAGCGCCACGCGCTGGTTTTTTTATGACTACTTCTTCAGTAGATCACGAATTTCGGTGAGCAAAACCTCCTGTTTGCTTGGCGCAGGTGGTGGCGCTGGCGCCTCCTCCTTCTTGCGTTTGGCCATGTTAAGCGCCTTTATCAGCATAAACACGGCAAAGGCCACGATCAGAAAATCGAAAACCACCTGTAAAAAGTTTCCGTAGTTCAGGGTTACGGCCGGCATACCCTCGGCTGCTTCCTTGATAACTACTCTTAAGTCCTTAAAATCTACACCCCCAATGAGCAGTCCAATGGGCGGCATTATGATATCGTTCACTACCGATGTTACTATTTTACCGAAGGCAGCGCCAATAATAATACCCACGGCCATATCTACAACATTGCCCTTCATGGCAAATGTTTTGAACTCCTTTACTATTCCCATAGCTTTTAAAGTTTATGTAAGTTGGATGTAAAACGATTCGTGTATGTTTTGTGTTTTCTGCAGTTTTGTTTCGTTCGCCTTTGGTCAAGTTGCTGCATAATAGAGAATCACTGTGTCTCTGTGCCTCCGTGTTAAATCTTCCACGCAGAGTTAATTCGCTTAGAATTTAAACGAAACACCTACGCCAAAAATCTCCTTAAACTGTACCCTAGGTGCCTCCTCAACTACCCCATCAACCTCCTTGGCAATCTTTATCTTATCATCATAAATTAGATGAGTACTTAGATTTACGTTGATGAACTTATTCACCTTAAGAGCGATAAGGTTTTCCCAGTTCACCACAATGTTCTGCGGATCTTTCAGGTAGTTCGAAAATAAGTCGAGCTTTGAGGTTATGGATACGTTCTTCATAAACTCGCTCTTAAAATCGTTTTTGGTGAATATAAATCGCATGTAACCCCCAAACTCGCTGTTGTTACTCTTTCCAGGCTCTACCCCAAAGGCACCTGCATTGGAGAGTACTTCGTCGGTAACCAGTGTGATCTTTCCAGTCAGCGGAGCGGCAAAGATGCTGAGATAGTTGTTGGGCTTGTAGTCGACCCCAATGGCCGTAATTATGTAAGCAGGCGCAAAGGCATCCGATATCTTGGTGCGTGTGCCATCCGATAGATAATTGTACCCGGGAGTCATCTGTGATTTAAAGTTGAATAACCCTGCATAGTAGAGGTTCTTGTAGGCTTCGCGGCCAAACTTAGAGAGGATGTCAACCTTATCGTCGGTTTTCTTGAAATCGACTTCACCCTGTTTCAGTAGGCCATAACCCAGATCGAGGGAGTTATCCCAGGTTATTTTACCCTTTTTGTAGTTGGCAAACAGGCTAAAGATTCCATTAATAGCAAATGATTTCTCACCTCCAGCAGCCCAGTTAATAAGCGCGGTTTGCGCCAGATTTGCGCCAGCCACCCCGCCTGTTTTCCATCCCCTAAGGGTATCGGCCTTGTGCTCTTTTAGCTTGCCTTCCGCTTCGGTAACCTGAGCGGTCAGCGGGCTCAAAATGCCAATCACCAGCATAACTGACACGAGTACAGCTATTGTTCTCTTCATAATATTTGTTGGGTTTAGTTAGTATGTTGGATATGTTAGTATAAATAAAGGTAAGGATATTAATTTTGAAAAGAAACAAATCTTTTCCAAAGTTATCCCAAACACAGAGCAGTGAGCAGCTTGTAGCCCTGAGATTGTCCCTTGCCAAAAACTTATGCAGAAACAGGTTTTTATAGATTTCGCAGAGTTTCGCGGTGGGTACTCAGGGTTACACCGTGATTTTATTAATAAAATTACTACTGTCCGACTAATTTTTGTTTTGTCCTTGCCCGCAGCAGGCGGGCCTAACGGGACAATAGAAAAATCTCTACTATTTGTTCTACCGATATTTAGTCCCTACGGGACTGTGCCGTTAGGCACAGAATACCGGTAGAAGAAATTTAGACCCCAAAAGTCAGTGTCCTGTAGGGACACAACAATTGATAGGGATTACCGATGTTTATCAAAAAATTAATCGGAAAGCAGTGTAATAAAATCTCAAAAATACTCCCTTTGTGGCCCTTTGTGAAATAGGTTTTTTGGGATTCCACGGAGTCTCGCAGTGGGATACACAGGGCAGCACAGTGTCTTTCTTGCAAAACCAAATTATATATAAACCCACTTAGCAAAGTTTACTGAAAAGACCCCTACAATGAGGTGAAAAGAAACTCAGGCAAGGGATTGTAGGGCTACAATGGGCATTTAAAAACTCAGGCAAGGGATTGTAGGGCTACAATGGGCGTTTAAAAACTCAGGCATGGCATTGTAGGGGTTGTTTTCGATGAATCTGGTCGTGGGCATGGCATTGCAGGGGTTGTTTTCGATGAATCTGATCGTAGGCATGGCAGTTGCATATGTTTTTTCCTTGCCTACAACCTCAGGCATGACAGTTGCAGGTGTTTTTTCCTTGCCAGAAACTCAGGCAAGGCAGTTGCAGGTGTTTTTCCCTTGCCTACAACCTCAGGCAAGGCAGTTGCAGATGTTTTTCCCTTGCCCAGAAACCAAGGCAAGGTGTTGTAGGTTTTTTTTAGTCTAATGATTTATCTATACGTTATGGGGATATGCATGTTCAGCACTTTGCGAAAGCGATGGCCTTGCTGTAGCTATTTGAGCTTATTGATCGAAAATGATGGCGTTCTATTACTCCCTTAGGTTATGCAAAGATTAATTGATTATTTTTGTTCCAATGGTAATGCGCAATCATATTTTTACAATGATTACCTTTATTTGATGATTATGACAAAGCGAATTCTTATACTCTTATCTATACTTCATCTCTTTTTCTATGCTGGTGGTCAGGTAAAAAGCGTAGGAATTCCAGGTATTGTAAGCCACAGCCGTAGCACTTATAATGCCAGTAACCAGAACTGGGCGGTAACTCAAAGCCCAAAGGGCTTTATATATTTTGGCAATAACGATGGTGTGTTGGAGTACGATGGAACCGCATGGCGTACTTTCCCCGCCTCAAATCTATCCATAATTCGATCAGTTCTTGCCATTGGCGATACCATCTACTTTGGAGCCTTTGAGGAGATTGGATATTTGGCCCCGAGCCCATCGGGCGAATTGGTTCGTCATTCGTTAAATCACCTAGTTCCATCGGCATATGCAAATTTTGGCGAGATATGGAATATCTATAGGGAGCACGATCGATTAATTTTTCAGTCGTTTAACTACATATTTATTCTAAAACAAGGGCAGATTCAAGTAGTTGAACCCTTAAGCAAGTTCAGCTTAATGCACTCAATCAGTAACGAGTATTACGTGGTTGATGTGGATAACGGACTTATGAGACTAAAGGGCGATAGCTTGGAGCTGGTGAGCATCCATCCCATTTTCTTCCGAAACGAGATAAGATGCATTTTGCCCTTTGCCAACGATCTGCTACTTATTGGCACCTCCAACGAGGGATTGTTTCTTTTCAATAGTAGACTCAAGACTATTGAGCCATGGCGATCTGAAGTTAATAATCAGATTATTGAGCACAACCTGTTTTCGGCTATAAGGATGAAAAATGGTTTTTTTGCCATTGGTACAGTCAGTAACGGCATCTACATAAGCAACGAGAAAGGGCAAATACATCAGCATCTAAATCGATACAAAGGACTCCAGAATAACACTATCCTCAGTATTTTTGAAGATAAGCGTAATAACCTATGGCTTGGTCTCGATAATGGAATCGATTACCTGGAGGTTAGCTCCCCATTGAGTTTTTTGAACTACAACTACAACATCGAGAGTGCCTACGCATCGATAGTACACAACGGAATCCTATATGTTGGTACCAATCAGGGACTCTTTGCCAAGGAGTACTCAAGGGTGAATAACTTTTCAACAGTAAATCAGGGGTTTCAATTGATTAAAGGGACCGAAGGTCAGGTTTGGTCGTTAGATGTTTTGGATAATACGCTCTTCTGTGGGCATAATTACGGGTGTTTTGTAATAAATGGGTTTAACGCCAAGCAAATCTCCGATGTAAGAGGTTTCTGGTCGTTTATTAAGCCTCGGAATACCGATGGGATAATTATTGCTGGAACTTATACCGGATTAATTCGATTGCGAAAACAGAATGGACAGTGGGCATTTTCGGATGAGGTTAAAGGATTTGAAGAATCGAGCCGAAGCATGTATCTCGATTCTAAAGGGTTTTTATGGGTATCGCATGGTTATCGGGGACTTTTTAAGCTGGAGCTCACCGAACTTTTGGACTCTGTTGTTAAGGTGCAGCTTTTTAGAGGACAGAGTGGATTGCCCGAAGGTCTTCCGTATAATATTCAGATAGTTAATAATAATATGCTGATAACTACTCAGGATGGTATTCTAAAGTATAACTACTCCAGCAGCACATTTGAACCATCATTAGAGATGAATAGCATATTCCTTGAAAAGGGTTTTATCGACAAGATTCATCAGGATAGAAATGGCAACCTTTGGTACTTTACCAACGAGTATTTAGGGCTAATGCGGTTGCTTGAGAATGGAGCCTACGTTGATATTGTATCCCCTTTTTCGTTGGTAAATGAGGTGCTGATCCCTGCCTTTCAGAATATCTTCATAAACGATCCTCACAATGTATTTATTGGATCACAGAAGGGGCTAATTCACTACGCGCCAAGCATCAGAAAGGATAATATGATTGCTGAGAACGTATTTATTAAGGAAGCCTCATTTTATGGTAAGCAAAGCATAAATACTTTAAGGATTGCATACTGCTCAAGAGGAGATAAGAGTCATCAGGTTGGGTACTCTCACAATTCTGTTACCTTTCGTTATACCTCACCTGCTTTCGAAAGACCCGAGAAAACGCTGTTTTCCTATAGGCTAACAGGGTTTGATCACGATTGGTCGGTTTGGGATCGGGTAAACTTTAAGGAGTATACCAATTTGCGTGAGGGTGACTATGAGTTTCAGGTGAAAGCCGTTAATGCGTTTGGGGCCGAAAGTGATATCTGTAGTTTCCACTTTACAATTAAACCCCCATTCTTGCGATCAAAAGTAGCCTACATACTGTACGCTGTAGCCTTGGCATTAGCAGTAGTTGGGAACTTTTACTATCTGCGTAAGCGGATTCTTAAAGCACGACTCCGCGAGAAGTTAAAGCAAGAGAAACGCCTAGCCCAGCGAGAGAAGATGTTTAAGGAGCAAACGGCCCTTAGCGAAAAGGAGATAATGCATTTGCGAAACGAAAGCCTTAAGAACGAGATGAAGTTTAAGAATAAAGAGCTAGCCAATGCAACGCTACACCTAATTCAAAAGAATAAAACTCTAACCTATCTTAAAGAGGATTTAGGTAAGCTGCTTAAGAATATACCCACTGATAGCAATGAAAAGCAGAATGTAAATAGCTTGCTCAAAAAGATTAACCGGGATCTGCGGAACGAGAAGAACTGGGAACTCTTTAACAACTACTTCGATGAGGTACACCAAGATTTTATTGCCAGGTTAAAGGATAAATTTCCCGATTTGAGTCCAAAGGAGCTGAGGCTATGTGCATACCTGCGAATGAACATTTCGACCAAGGAGATAGCACCTCTTATGAACATTTCGGTTCGAGGGGTTGAGATAAGTCGCTATCGTTTGCGGAAAAAGCTTAACCTTGATCATAAAACCAATCTCACCGATTTCTTTATCTCATTTTAATTTAAACATCCTATCTTAGCTGAGATTGTGGTAATTTGATAGTACCTTTTTCTTCTATAATTGACAACCGTTTGCAGAATGCATTTTTCATCATATGAGAAACTATTATTTATCCCAGTAATATTTTTTAAGATACAGATAATCAAATGTGAAAATAATTTAGTGATGTAGTTTTGATGTAGTGTATTTTGTCGTTGTTGTGCCCTTGATGTGTTACTTTTTTTGGAATTGGGATCGTTTGCGGGTTAATTTGCCTTTATCAAATTTTAAATCTTCATGTAAACCTAATTTTAAATTTAAACGAACCCTACTATGAAAACAAAAACATCAAGTTTTTTTAGGCGAACTTTTATGCTTTTAGGAGCGTTTGCCTTAATTACATTTATTTCGTGTAAAGAGGATGAACTAGTTCCCGATCCAATTGCTAGCTTCCAGTTCGAAGTTAGCACTGAAAACTGGAAAGAGGTAACTTTCACAAACTACTCGCAGAATGCCGAGAGCTACAGCTGGAACTTTGGCGATAACGAAACTTCTACAGATGAGAATCCAACTCACATTTTTGCTGAAGCAGGTAACTATACTGTTACCCTAACTGCAACAAATAAGGATAATGTTAGCAAGGAATTTAGCGAAACCATAACCATTACCGATCCTTATCAAGCATTAAGATTGCTGGTAGGGGAATCCTCAAAGAGTTGGAGACTTCTACGTGAAGGCCCTGCACTCGGTATTGGCCCAGGCCTAAATGAAACTACTGGTGAGTATGATTACACTTCATGGTGGTTCCTAGAAAATGATGGCGCTCGCCCTTGCGTATTTAATCACACCTGGACATTCAACCAGAATGGCACCGTTACCTTTGACCATGGTGGATTAATGTGGGGCGAAGACCATGTGTTTGATGGTAAAGACGTGTTTGGTACTTGCTTCGAGGCAACAGCCGCCAATATGGTTAATAAGAATGGAGTTGATGTAAGTGCATGGCTTTCCCCATCACATACATTTGAGTACAATCCTACAACTGGCAAATTAACCTTGACTGGTGAAGGTGCTTGGATGGGATTACTAAAAGTTTCTCCAGGAGGCTATATTGCAGTACCCGGGCAATCTATTGAGTACGATGTGATAATTACAGAAGAAGAAGGCTATGATTTGATGAAAGTCTCAGTTTGGATGGCTGGTGATAGTCATTATTGGCAGTTCAACTATGTAAGCTATACAACAGGAACAGAGCCTGATGTGGTATCGTTCATGGTAGATTTTAATTATACCGTTGAGGGTAGGACTGTAACGTTTGAGAATTTGTCTAAAGATGCCACTTCCTATAGCTGGGACTTTGGTGATGGTAATACTTCAACTGAGGAGAATCCCGTTCATACCTATGCAGCCGATGGTAAGTATACTGTTGTTTTAACAGGTACCGGAGCAACTGGCACAAAAGAGAAAACAAAGGATGTAATTATAGATACAAATACTCCTACAGAGCTTGCTCCAAATCCAACTGAACCTGAAGCAAACGTTATCTCAATTTATGGTGAAACTTACACTAACATCTCAGGAGTTAACCTTGACCCAGATTGGGGGCAAGCAACTGTGACTGGCGAAGTAGACATTGCCGGTGGAAAAGTTCTAAAGATGGCTGGGTTAACCTACCAGGGAATTGATTGGGCTAATACTCCTCAGGATGTTTCGGGTAAGACTAAACTCCATGTTGATGTTTGGTGTGCAGCTGTAACCGATGTAAATATATCTGTGATTGGCGATGGTGAGAATCCAGTTAAAATTACAACAGAAGCAGGTGTTTGGAAGAGTTTTGATATTCTCCTTTCAGACTATACTGTTCCAAATTTAGCTGCTGTTATCCAGATCAAGTTTGATGATGCAGGTTCTGGAGAAACACCAACTATCTATGTTGACAACATTTATTTCTACTAGGCCTTTTAAACTGTTTTTGTAACAAAAACGTTCTACATGGATAATGAATATAGAGAGTTCCTGCAATGCAGGACTCTCTATTTTCAACCAACTTGTTAATAAATAATTTAATTTACTAAAATATTATACCGTGATAGTTAAGCTCATCGGATTCTTGCTGATTCTACAAGGAATAGTTGCTTGTGACAGTGAAAATATACTGGATACGTCAAATCCATCGAATCTTACTGTGGAAGTGAATATTGTAGATGATGGATCTGGAATAGTAGAGATTCTCGCTCAGGCCGACAATGCCATTGAGTACCAACTTTGGGTCGGCATGGCTACTGAACCCACAGCCGTTAATACAACAGGTCAGTTTGAGCATGCCTTTACCCGTCCGGGTGTCTATCAGGTTGAGGTAAGGGCTTACGGAAAATCCGGCAGGTACATAAAAGAAACAAGACAAGTGCCAATAACCATTGGCAATAATGTATCGGTGGGCGAGGGCTACACAACTCCAACCTCTTACGAGGGTTATTCCCTTATCTGGAACGATGAGTTTGAGGGAACTAGCGTGAACTCAAATAACTGGGTTTTTGAGATCGGAACAGGTAGTGGAGGATGGGGAAACAATGAGTTACAGTACTACCGTGAGCAAAACGCTTGGGTTGGCGACGATGTTCTTACCATCGAAGCTCGTAACGAGGTATACCAAAATCGAAACTATACATCCTCTAGGATGAAAACTCAGCGTAAATTCTCATTTACCTATGGCCGAGTAGACATTAGGGCTCTGTTGCCCAAGGGGCAAGGCATATGGCCAGCACTTTGGATGCTGGGCAATAGTATAACCTCGGTTGGTTGGCCAGCTTGTGGCGAAATTGATATAATGGAGCTAATTGGAGGTGGCGATGGGCGAGACAACAGGGTGCACGGAACTGTTCACTGGGATTACAATGGACACGTGTCGGCCGGAAATGGGTATACAATTTCCACTGGAACTTTTGCCGATAAGTACCACGTATTTACCATTACTTGGGACGAAACTTTTATTAAGTGGTATGTTAATGACGTAAAATTTTACGAGATTAATATTACCCCCGAGCACATGAGCGAGTTTCACCAACCCCATTTCTTTATTTTCAACGTTGCTGTTGGCGGAAACTGGCCAGGAGCACCCGATGCAACAACAGTTTTCCCTCAGCAAATGAGGGTCGATTACATCCGCGTTTTTCAAAAGAATTGATAAGGTGCTAAATTTTTTTACAAACACTTTTTTAAAGTGATTAGGAATGCTACACCTTGTTGTTTGTAAACAAACTAACTGTGAATCATATGAAAGTACACTTTCTTAAAACTTTCCTTACTCTTATTTTATTAACCTCTGCATTCCTATTGCATGCGCAAAACCATGCTGTTCAGGGTACTGTAAAGGATGCAGAAACAGGGCTGGGCATTCCTGGTGCTACAGTTCTTGAGCAAGGAACATTAAATGGAACCACTACCGATTTCGACGGGAAATTCCTCATCAACGTGTCATCACCCAATGTCACATTGGAATTCTCGTTTGTTGGCTATAGAACCCTTGCTGTTCCCGTAAACAGCCAAAGTATTTTAGAGGTTAGTCTTATGGTTCAGGCCACTCAACTCGATGAGGTGGTTTTAATTGGATACGGCACCCAAAAGAAAAAGGTGGTAACGGGTGCTCTGGCTAGCGTAAGCGGTGAAGATATTAAATCACTTCCTGTTCTTAGAGTCGACCAAGCAATGCAGGGCTTTACTGCTGGTGTGCAGGTAACAAATCTTTCAGGGCAACCTGGTGAGGCGCCAACTGTGCGCGTTAGGGGAGCAGGAACTACAGGCAATGCTGAACCTCTCTACATTGTCGACGGTATGGCCGTGGGTGGTATCGACTACCTTAACCCTGGCGATATTGAAACGATAGATGTTCTAAAAGACGGTGCATCGGCAGCAATATATGGTGCACGAGCAGCTAATGGCGTTGTTCTGATTACCACTCGTGGTGCCAAGGGTGGCGATATGCGCGTATCCTATTCTGGTTACCAAGGCATACAGAATGTAGCCAAAACCATTGATATGCTTAATGCAGATCAGTATCGAATGATGATGAATGAGGGTGCCCGTAATGCAGGGCTAACCGAACCATTCGATTTAGATGAAATACCCAAACACAATACCAACTGGCAGGAGCATCTATTTACATCAAATGCACCCATATTAAGCCATGAACTTTCGGTTTCAGGTGGAACTGAAAAGTCTAGCTACTCTTCGTCCTTGTCATACTTCTCGCAGCAGGGAATTATTGGGGGCGATAAATCACAATTCGACCGACTAACAGGACGTGTTAACTCCCGCCATCAGGTAAATAAAAGTTTCCGTTATGGAACAAATATGGCCTATTCGCATATTATTCGTCGGGGAATTGCAAGTAACTCGTCGTTTAACAGTGCATATGGTAGCGCCTTGAACCTCGACCCCTTAACGCCGCTTTACGAAGAGGACGAGAATATCCTAAATACTTACCCTTACTCTTCGGAGCCTGTGGTAAAAAATCCCGATGGTAAGGTTTATGGAATTTCTACTTTACTCGGTGCCGAAATTGTTAACCCGCTGGCATTAATCGAAATTCAGAATGCTGAAACCAGAGTAGACAAGGTTGTTGGTAATGCATTTGCAGAACTAGACATTATTGAGGGGTTAAAAGCTATTTCAACCCTAGGTATCGATTTAGCCTATGTGCTAAACGATTCATATAGACCACTATTTTACTTAAATGGCGCTCAGCTCAATGTCGATAAAACTTCTGTTTCTAAAGAGATAAATAGATATCACACGTGGCAGTGGGAGAATACGCTGTCGTACACTAAGCAAATAGAGGAGCACAACTTTGCTGTACTTGCAGGAACTACTGCCAGCAAATCGAATTTTGAAAACCTTTACGGGTTTAATGCCAAGGTACCCATCAACGATCCCAATCACGTGTATTTGAGTATGGCAACCGATACTGCTTGGGTTGCCAATGGCGGAGCAAACCACTCTGCTTTACTGTCGGCCTTTGGACGTGTTACATACGATTACAAGAGTCGCTATTCGTTCACAGGGATATTCCGCCGCGATGGATCGTCGAGATTTGGAGCCAACAAACGCTTTGGTAATTTCATGTCAATGGGATTATCGTGGGTTGTTAGCGACGAGAGTTTTTTCCCCGACATCGATCAAATTAGCTACCTAAAGTTAAGAACTTCGTGGGGAAGCAATGGTAACGAGGCTATTGGCGATTACCAGTTCCTTTCGCTGATGGATAAGAGCAGAGGTTATATATTTGGAGGAGGTAGAATGATTGGAGCCTCGCCTTTATATATCGAGAATGCCGATATTCACTGGGAGGAATCGCAGCAGTTTAACGTGGCTGTCGATTTTGGAGCGTTCAACAATAGGCTCACAACCTCCATCGATTACTACATAAAAACTACCAAAGGTCTTTTGGAGCGAATTCCAATTCCAGCCCACGTGGGCAACGATCCTCCCTATGCCAACGTTGGTAGTGTGCAGAATAAAGGAATAGAAATGTCTATTAACTGGAGGCATTTTGTAAGTGGTGTGCGCTATTCTGTCGGAGCACATGCAACCTATAACCAGAATAAGATGACCAAGATAGCCAATAGCGAGGGCGTTCTTACAGGAGCTTCGTGGTCAGTTGCTGGCCCAATTACAATTTCGGAGGTGGGTTATCCCATTGCCAGCTTCTGGGGTTTTAAAACCGATGGTATATTCCAGAATATGGGCGAGGTTTATGCTCACATTGGAAACACTGGAAAAGTTCTTCAGCCCAATGCTAAACCTGGTGATGTACGTTTTGTGGATGCTAATAATGATGGTGTGCTAAATAATAACGACAGAACCATTATAGGCAACCCAACTCCCGACTGGACTTTTGGTATGACAGGTTCGGTTGATTATAAGAACTTCGATTTATCAGTTCTTATAATTGGAACCTACGGAAACGATATATTCAATGGTACGCAACGTCGTGATTTGCGGTATACTAATGCTCCTGTAACCCTACTCGATAGTTGGAATGGTGAGGGTACATCTACTACTATACCAAGGTATACATGGTCTGACACGAATAACAACAACCGTGTTTCCGATCTATACATTGAGGATGGATCATTCATCAGAATTAAAAACTTACAGTTAGGTTACCAGTTGCCAAGTCAACTGCTCAAGCGTTTGCGTTCAACTAATGTTAGGTTCTACGTTTCGGCCGAAAATCTATTCACACTCACTAAGTATTCAGGAACCGATCCTGAGATCGGAGCTATGAGCTCATTCGATATAGGAATTGATAGGGGGATTTACCCACAGGCCAGAACCTTTAGGTTAGGTACAACCATGACCTTTTAATTAAAGCCAGCAGATTATGAAGAACTATATTTTCAATACAGCAAAAGCATTACTGGTGGTTCTGCTTTTTACCGGTTGCGAAGATTTTCTCGACCTAAAACCTCTCGATCGTGAAGTTTCATCCAACTTCTACCAAACCGAAGAGCAGGGTATGCAAGCTCTTGTTGCCATTTACGACGTGCTTACATATCAATCTTCTCCAGGTGTTTCGTGGGCACCCATTATTACCATGTCCGATATTCTGTCGGACGATGCCTACGCTGGCGGTTCGGATGCTAACGATGGAATGGATGAGAATGAGTTTAACACATTCAATATCCCCACATCGAGCAAAATTGTTCACGCAATTTGGA
>JAVEYY010000011.1:0-115841 GCA_034003245.1 Tenuifilaceae bacterium | reverse complement strand
CGCGCTTTACCGACCCATCGACCTGGTATACCCAGGCGGCGCCAACCTGATTTCCGTGCCGAAAGAAGATGCGGGCAGCAGGGCGGCCATCGGGAAAAAATACAGTCCAAAAGCCTTCGGCTTTGCCATTCACGTAGTTACCATCGAGATTAACAACTCCCTGCTCGTTGAAAAAAAACCACCTGCCCGTTGATCGTCCCTGATGGTATGCACCAGCTTGTTTTAAAAAACCCGTAGGATGGTATACCACCCAGTGCCCATGGTAACGACCATCCATAAAATCGCCCTTGCTATTTATCTGCCCGTTGGGCAGGTAACTAACCCAAGTGCCGTTTCGTTGATTGTTGGAATAAGAACCGGTTTCGGCTAATGATCCATTGGGAAAGAACTCCTTGTATTCCCCCTCAATACTCCCATCAATATAAAAGGAGGTATTCATAACTACTCCACTCTCGTAGTATCCAACAACCTTACCCTTAAGAACTCCATTATCATAAAAGGCCTTACGCTGTATATTTCCATTCTTGTAGTACACGTATAGCGTATCGTGATACTCGCCATCTAAGCGTTTCCCTTTGTAGTTAATTTCTCCTGTTGGATGGTACGACTCAAAATCACCATCAAGTACCCCATTCACATAGTTTGCCTTAAGAAGAATATTCCCTTCAGTGGAGTAGGCCATCGACAAACCGTTTAGCTGATTATTCATGTACTCGCTATCGGAATCGATTACCCCATTGGGGTGGTAGGTAACTAGCCTTCCCTCGAGTTGATCGTCGATATAACCTCCTTCCTGATAAAGCGATCCATCGTCGTTCCAAACCCTGAACTCACCCATCTTTTTGCCCTTCTTATACCTAAACATACTTTTCCTGAATCCGTTTCGGAAGTAGTTAGTCCAGATACTGTCGGGTAGGTTGTCGATGTAATATCCCTCCTGCATGGGTTTGCCTTCGGGGTAAAAAAAACGGTAATCACCATGCCTCAGGGTATCTCCATTATGAGTGTAGGCCGAGTACTGCTCCTGTAAAACGCCGTTGGGGTAGAATTTTTCCAAACTAATTACCACCTGCGGGAAAGAGAAAAACCCCATGGGTAATAGGGTTACAAGTAGTAATAGTTTAGAGAGTGCAATCATAGGGCAGCATTAGGGCTTAAGCCTGATGAGGTGTATTTTGAATGCTATTGGTTAAAAAACTACAAAAAAACTAAGAATAAATCTGCTTTATATTACTTTGCTTTCACGTCAATAACCAATTGGGCACCCTCCAGCGCAAACCTTGAGCCATAATCAACAATTACTGCAATAGCGTACTGGCCAGGTGTTAATTCGCTTTGGGGTAGTTCAATCTCCACGGTTCTGGTCATTTTGGGAAAGGTTTCCACCTCGAACGAGGGGAACTGTTTTTCCTCGGCGGTGGCAATATTTGAGGCTATAAGGTGAACCTTGCACTTGGTGACTTTATCGCCCAGGTTGTCGAGCGTTGCAGCAAACTTACGCTTGGTATCACCCTCCTTAGTTATTTCATTAAGGCTAGTAACCTTAATGGAGTGATTTGTATTGGAACTAGGCGATTGGTAAACGGTAACACCAATTCGGCCGCTAACCATCACCCCAGCACCTAGTGCCTTATCGGCATCCCACGAAGTTTGCTCGCGGGTTGGTTGAATGTATAGCATGCACCACGCAGCGCCGTACTCGTCGCCGGGAACAAGCATCGATATTTGAATGGGAATTTGGTCGCCTGGGTTTAGCTCAAAGAAACTGGGGTTTATGTTTAGCCAGTTGGCTGCTGAGCGGCGGGTGGTGCTTGGAGGGAGCATTTGGCGTTTGCCATCGCTGCCGGGCAGAAAATCGGAAATAGCTACTACGTATGAGGCTTTGCGGTTACTATGATTTTTAATGTTTATAACTTTAGTCTGGTTTTCGCCAGGTTCGGCATTAAAATCGAGCCTAACAGGAGCAACCTCAAAATCCTGTGCTGTACTGCTAAAGGGAAGGGCAACGCTGACAGAAAGCAGAATCGCAAAAAGTTCTTTTCTCATGGGGATAATAGCCGTTAATATAGTTAGACAAATATAATGCAATTTCTTATTTCTGCTTACTTATATCATGCCAAGATATGGATTGCCTCTATTAGTATCATTATTAATATTGTTAACATATAACATTATGTCTCGTTAAAAGCTAGAAAAACAGCTGTTTAAATAAATTTTGTAAATCTAAATAGTATATTCTACGTGCATTTTATTAGCCGATTCATTACTGTTAACATGTATGCATAATCATTTATTTATCCCATAATTTGACAATCTTATGAACGGAAATTTTAGATTCATCAAAAAAAATGCAAACGATTTAACCTTTTCCTAAATAAGCGATCAAAATAGATATTATGTTAACCAGGTATATTTAAAAAAGTTGTAAGCAGCAAAATCAAATGCTGCGATTATTTTAACATGTTAAAAAGTGATATTTATCTCTTTTAGTCTGTTGCTCGTAATATTTTTAATCACTTTATTGTCAATAGTAAAGGATTTTATAACTTTTTATTTACTTTTGATTAGCAATTCAAGTTTTCATATAGGAGTAGTTTCCCATACTAATTTATATAATGGAGGGTGTCTCAAAAGTTTAAAAAATAAATTTTATTCACTTTGTGTTTCTTTGTTTTTTTTGTGAATTTTTGTGTAACAGTATTTTAAATATAGCACAAAGTTCCACAGAGGTTTTCACAAAATTCCACAAAGAACTTTTGTGATACCCTCGTTGTGAAAACTAAAGCAATATTATAGGTTGGGGCATTATGAAAGTTGATAACTAGTTTTTACTTCTATATCATTGTTTTTTGTAAAGTCAACTATACGTTTTTATGTTTTATTCACATTTGGCAAATTTTATAAGGGTTCCCTTAATCACACTCCTAACGTGTTTGTCGCTGATTTTAAGTGCACAGCAGGTGACCTTGTTGCCAAAGGATAAGCAGGATGATGTTGATCGATACCTGGAGCTGGTTACCCGTTACAAGCAAGCAGGAAATACCGAACAGGCAATTTTCTACCTGAATAGGGTTGCCTTTTTATACTGGGAAAATGGAGGTCTTCGCGAGGCTGTTTCCTATTTTTTAGAATCGGTTCCGCTGAACGAAAGGGTTGGGAATGTTAATGACATTAAAGCCATTTATAGTAATATTGGCTTGATATATACCGATTTGGAGCGTTTCGATCTGGCTCTTGAGTATTTCTACAAAAGTCTTGAGGCCCGCCGGAAACTAAATAATAAATCGGAAGTTGCAGCGGGGCTAATTGATGTTGCCTATATACATGGCGCTCTGCGACAGCACGATAAAGCAATACCGTTACTTGAGGAGGCGCTTGAACTCTCCCGGGGCTTAGGGAATCCCCGATTAACGTTAAACTGTCTTCGTCTTCTTAATTTCAACTACGATAGAATAGGAAATCTTGTAAAGGCTCAGGAGATGAACAATATGTTCACCCAAATTGAGCAGCAGCTAGCAAGGCTTGAGGTTGCCGAGGAGTACGAGGAGATGGTGGGTAAGTCGCAGGCCGATGTGGAGCGTGAACGCATACAACGCTCGGCACAGGCTCTACAAATGGAGCTGCAAAAGCTCAGGGCACAGGCTACAGAGGATTCCTTGGGCTTTGTAGTGCAGGCCAAGCAGGATTCGCTGTTTAGGGTTGAGGAATTGGCTCGGCAACGGCAGCAGGAGATTGAGATCTTGGAGTCGCAACGCCTTATTCAGGAACTTGCTGAGAAGGAGCAGCAGGCACGCTTACAGGCTCAGCAAACCGTTATATACTCTGGTGCTGCGGGGCTAATTCTGCTATTTCTACTATCTGCATTTATTTATAAAGGGTATAACGATAAGCGTAAAGCTAACTCGCTGCTAAGTAGTCAGAACGATGAGATTCAGCAGCAGAAGAATCATATCCAACGGCAAAACGAGAATATCAGCAAGAGTATTAACTATGCTCAAGGTATTCAAAAGGCACTGCTTCCCTCGCAGAAACATCTGGAGCAATACTTCGACGATGCATTTATCTACTTTAAGCCCCGCGATGTGGTGAGCGGCGACTACTACTGGTTTAAGCCTATTCTAAATGGCAAGAAAACTTACGATAAAAGTACGGATAAGTTTGCCATATCGGCCATCGATTGTACTGGGCACGGAGTTCCCGGTGCATTCCTCTCCATGATTGGCTATAACCTGCTCGATGAAATTCTCGATAAGGGAATTGATAAACCCGGTCAAATTCTTAAGGAGCTCAATAAGGGAATTCGCCGCACCCTTAGGCAGGACGAAACCGATAACCGCGATGGTATGGATATGGCTCTTTGCGTTTGGAATCCTAAAGCCAGAACAATTGAGTTCTCTGGCGCCAAGAACCCATTGGTTTACATTGCCAATAATGAGGTTTTCCGCATAAGGGGCGATAAGGAGTCGATTGGTGGTGGCAGTTCCAATGTGGACAATGAGTTCACAACGCACACCATAAAAATCGAAGGGCCAACCTGGCTGTACATGTTTTCCGATGGTTTTATCGATCAGTTTGGTGGTAACGATGGCCGAAAATTTATGATCAAGAACTTTACCGAGCTGCTTGAGCATATCCACAAGTTGCCATCTGTTGAGCAGCGCGAAATCCTAAAGATTACCTTTAACGAGTGGAAACGACAGGAATACCCACAGGTTGACGATGTGCTGGTAATGGGATTTCTGGTGGGGAACTAGTGTCTGTCAAAATATTGTTAGTCACACTTTTTTTTACCAATACCTAAGCTGCATTCATCCCCGCAAATGTTAAATTCCTCAATTACTCTGTATTTGCACCCAAAATATTTTGAAAACCGCTTGCAATCTTGAGTTTTTAACTTATTTTTACATTAGTTTTTCGAAAACACACCAAAAACGCTACAATACATTAACTAACTTAATTTTAAACCTATGAGAAAACTATTACTTGGAGCAGCCATGCTGCTATTCGCCCAAATGGGCTTTGGACAGGCGGTGTCGGATCAGGCAGTAATTCCAGTTTCCGTTACACTTAACTCAATTCTGAGGTTAACCGTTACGGCTGGAGGAAACATTCAATTTGTTGTAAATACAATGGATCAGTACCAAAATGGAATTTCCATTGTAAGTGATCAATATACAACAAAATACAAGGTAGCATCTTCAAATGATTACGTAGTTACCTTAGCGGCTGATGCTGCAAACCTTCTTGGAATAGAATCAGGTTCTGCGATGGATATAGCATTCATTGAGTATACTGCTACAGGTGGAGCTGCAGCTGGCGGGGCACTTACGCTAACCGATTTTAGTGCTCCTGAAAATATTGCAACAGACCCCGCAGGTACTATAGATACTTATGAAATTGCTTGGAGGCTAACTGCAGGGTTACTCGCGTTGGACCTACCTGCCGATGTTTATACGGTTAATGTTTTTCTTCAGGTACAACCACAACCCTAGTTAAGACTATTATTCTCAATAATTTATTAGAGCCAGGCGAACCCGTTTGGCTCTAATAAATTTAAAGTACTCAATCCACATGGTAAGAAAAGGTATAATAAAAGCAATTTACCTACTAGTTTTAGTAAGCCTTTTCTCCCTTGTAAGGATTTCTAATGCGTTTTGCCAAGATTACGGGAAACTTTGGATTGCCGGCAGTAATGTCCAAATTATATACAGCACCCTTGAAAACTATAAGAATGGAGTTTCGCTGATTGGTTGGACAAAAGTAAAGGTGACAATTAAGTGCGAATCCTGTTCACCTACCGATACATGGGAAATAAGAATGTTTGCAAGGACAAACTCCTTAGTTTATAGCGGCTCGGAAACTACCGTTACAAATATTGATTTTGATGATTTTCCTATTGTAGTTAACACATTAGGTGGTGTTACTGGCTTAACTGTTAATTCCCCTTTTGAACTTGTGGAGGCCACTCCCGCAACTTCTGATGGGCTAGTTTTAATAAAAGGCAATAATGGGATGGGACTAGCTCCTACTGACCCCCCATTTGAGTTTGAATTTACCCTATCGTATAGCCTGCCGAATATGGAGAACAAAGCAAGTGAAAATGCGATGTTTTTCAGTGTTATAGACTTGTTGCTAATTAGTAGCGAGTAGTAAAATGGTTTAATATAATGCTAAAATGCATTGTTAATAATATCAGAATTGTTTTAATTCTAGCTGTAGCTTTATTCCCTTTAAAGTTGCACGCTCAATTTTTTTTGTATTCGGAGAAGCCCTTAGATATTCAAGCACATTTTCAAAAGCAATCAATTGAGGCTAAGGCCAAAGACGTATTCTTTAATGTTCTTACCGTAAGGAACAATTCAAATCAAACGGCACAGGTTACTCTAAATATAACTGTACCAGGAGGATGGGGTGTTATTGGCAAAGACAAAATGGAGATACAGATTTCGCCATTAGACTCAATTATTATTCCCCTAAGGATTGCAGTAGGAAGTCAGGTTAGGGGTGATATTGGTTATAGTGTAATTGCATCTCTTGCTGATGAGCGGGGCAATACGATAAAGAATGAATACTGTTATGTAAAAATTCCCCGGATAACCGATTTGAAGGTTCGTATTTTAGATAGATTATCATATCTAGACCCATTCTCTGGCATGTCTAATTTTTCAATTCAAATCGTAAATAACGGGAACCGAGATGAGCCAGTAGGTTTCTATCTGGATGGGAAAAACCACCTTATCGTTGGACAGGATAAGCAAAATTTGTTAGTAAAGGACATATTGTTAAAGTCCTATTCAGATACGACAATAGTAATTCCTGTAACTTTGCAGACAAGTGAAGTGTTCAAGCGAAATTCTTATGGACTAGAGGTTACAAGTACTACAATTGATACGGTTTTTAAGTCTACTGTTTGGTTTCAACGGTTAGACTCAAAATTCAATAATTTTATCTCATCAACTGAAAAACCCCTTGTGATTAGCTTGATCGGTATGGGGCTGTTAGATGCTAATAGAAATCCAACTTTGTCAGCAGTTCTAGAAGGGAAAATCCTATTTAAAGGTGAAAATGATTTTTATTACTATTATCGAAATTATAGTTCTGAAGAGTATTCTGATTTTTTGCAGAATAATCGATTAACATTAGGATACAATTATAAGAAGTGGAACTTTGAATATGGGGATAACTTTCAAGTTTTTCATACTAGGTTCTATGGGAGAGGTGGGTATGTAAATTATAGGGGGGAAAAGGTAAAAGCAAACTTCTTACTCAACAAAGAGAAAGATTCAAACATTAGTAATTTTGGCGCTTTTGTTACATATAATATTAATAAGGATTTCTCAATTAATTCTGGAGGAGCATATTCCAATAATCCTGATTACACATTTGAATCAAGGGCAGCTGTTATTGGATTTGGTACAAAAATTTTTAACCATTCAATTAATGCAAATTTTATTTATAATATTGTTAATAGGAATATTGATGGAGTAAATACTCACAATGAATTTGGTACAAAATTTAGCTATAAATCCAAATTTAGAAAACTCGACAATAGTATAAATGCTTTTTATAATAGCCCATTTTTTTATGGGAATCAGCCAGGTTACCTAAGAGTATATGCCCGATCAAATTATAATATTAATAAAAGTAATAGAATAATATTGTCATACGCTGAAAATATTCAAACAAAACCATTTGTTCGAAATGACATTACAATTAGAACCCAGCGTTCAAGAAGGCAGGAACCAAAATTAGAATATCATTTCAATGTTAATTCTAATGCAAGGGTCTATGCAGGGCCAAGTATAGAGAGAACTGAATATAGTGGATTATCATCGATGCCCCTTGGTAGTTTATATGAGAGTTTGACATACAAGTTAAACGTAGGTGCCAGATTTAAGGATACTTACGGGGAATTCTCGATTACTCCGACTGCCGAAATAGGCAGAGTAAATATAATTACAAGCCCTATTGAGGGAGAACCTTCAAGGGAAAAGTTTTTTAATTATCAATATTTTTCATTGAACTTCATGAGTAGGCACTTTAGTGTGCTGGCTTTCTACACATCAGGACCTAGAACGCCATTCGATCAGGTAAATAGGGTGATTTTCAGTAAGGCCATCAGAAAAATACACGTTATTCCTACTTTTACCAAGTTTTTATATAAAGATGTTGTTGAGGCACGCTCTAGTATTAGTTATTCGAGTGATATTGTTAATGGATCCATGTATACAAATATGACTGGACAATTATACTGGTATTTACCAAATTATTGGACAGTTAATGGCTTGTTGGTTTACACATTACAGAGCAGAACAAATGCTCAGGAAGTTGTTGAAAAGTATCAAAACTATTATTTTGAGATTGGGCTTAAGAAAGAGTTTGATATAGCTCAACCTAGGGTCAAGTATTATGATGTTAGTCTTAACTTTTTTAAAGATTTTAATGGAAATTTTACAAGAGAAAGTAATGAGCAAGGAATCAAAAATGTTCTTGTAAGAATCTCTAAGATTGGCTCAGATGTTAAAGGATTCATCCCTTCCGATATTTTCTCAGCAGAATTAATTTCAGATAATAGTGGAGTTGTAAAAATTGACAATATTCCGGAAGGGTTATATAAATTTGAATACAACCCCATCAGTAGCGAAGCAGGAACATTTAGTAAAGCCTTAGAAAACAACGAAATTTACATAAGAAACTCAGGCAACTACTACTTTCCCTTTGTTGAAAAGAATAAAGTTTTTGGGAAAATTATTCTCAATCGTAGTCGACTCTCAGGTTTGGGACGGGTTGACGTTTCAAATGTTCGCGTAAATGCTACTGATAGCCAAGGCCGAACTTACTCCACATTAACCGATAAGAACGGAGAATTTATACTTTTTGCCCCATCAACCGATGAGTATATTCTTACCATTAATAATATCTTCTACGAGAACTTCGACCTTAGACAGAATAACTTTCTTGTTCATTTTAACGGCTATAAGCAGTTTGAGGTGAATTTTGTTTTCGATGAGAAGGTCCGTCGTATTAACTTTGCCGCTACCGATCAGGAGGTACGGCAGGGGGTTCAGCAGGTTCGCCGAACAACAGTCTCTGGTAGCGTTAAGGACGTTAATACTCAGCAACCTGTTAGGGCCAGAATTAATTTAATAAATACTCGTACCAATACCATTGTAACATCGGTTAACTCCAGTGCCACTAGTGGCGAGTACACCCTTAACTTTATGGCTGCCGATAACTACCTGATAGAGGTGCTTGCCGATGACTACTGGTATTTGTCGGAGAACCTGGTGCTGCAGCAGGTTACCACTTTTATGAACTTAAACCGGGATATACTTCTGCGCCCCATATCAGTGGGTTCGAAGGTTGAACTGAATATCCGCTTTGATGTGAATAGCGCATTCCTTAACCCCGAAGCTGTTGCTGAGCTGAACAGGCTACTACGTCAGATGAAGAATAACCCATCAATACGCCTCGAGATTCAGGGGCACTGCGATGATCTGGAAGCCATTCAGAAACCGGGTATTGGACAGGAGCGGGCAGGTGCAGTGGCACGATACCTTATTGAGAACGGATTTAGCAATGTTGAGGTTAAGGATATGAAAAACTCTGTACCTACTACTAGCAACGATACGGAGGAGGGTCGCATGCGTAACCGCAGAATTGAGGTGGTTGTTTTGAGGAGGTAATTCGGTAATCGGTAATCGGTGATCGGTAATCGGTAATCGGTGATCGGTAGTCAGTGACCTGTGATCGGTAAGCAGCATGTTGGGCGGTGAGTGGGGGTTTTATTATTTCTGCTATATTTGTGCATTAACTATAGATTTCTAGCCAATAGTCTTCACTATGAGTTATGCAAATAGTTTTCGAGACCTTGAGGTTTATAAACTATCCCGCGAACTCGCGAAGAAGATATTCGAGATGACCAAGAAATTCCCGGCCGAAGAAAAGTATTCACTAACAGACCAGATTCGGCGTTCGTCTCGTTCCGTTGGAGCACAAGTAGCTGAAGCTTGGGCTAAGAGAAGGTACGAAAAGCATTTTATCAGCAAGTTAACTGATGCTGACGGAGAACTACAGGAAACCCAACACTGGCTTGAGGTTTCGTGTGATTGCAAGTATATCACAAACGAAAAAATGATATACGTTTTAGACAAATGTTTTAGTTTAGGTAAAATGGTAAGTGCAATGATGTCAAAGTCGAACCAATTCTGTCAGAATATTCACTAATCAGCATTTTACCGATTTCCGATTACTAATTACCGATTACTGATTACTGTTTACTGATTACTGAATACTGTTTACTGAATACTGAATACTGTTTACTGATTACTGTTTACTGATTACTGATTACTGATTACTGTTTACTGATTACTGTTTACTGATTACTGATTACTGATTACTGTTTACTGATTACTGTTTACTGATTACTGATTACTGATTACTGTTTACTGATTACTGATTACTGATTACTGAATACTGTTTACTGAATACTGAATACTGATTACTGTTTACTGATTACTGATTACTGTTTACTGATTACTGATTACTGATTACTGATTACAGATTACAGATTACAGATTACTGATTACTGTTTACTGATTACTGAATACTGATTACTGATTACTGAATACTGAATACTGAATACTGATTACTGAATACTGATTACTGAATACTGATTACTAATTACCGATCACTGAATACTGGTCGCCGAATACAAATAACCCATAACCATCCCAGCAAATGACCCTTCACTTCTCAAAATACCACGGTGCCGGCAACGATTTTGTGATAATCGATAACCGTGAACTGGCCTTTAATCCCTCTCCGCAGCAAGTTGCAGCCCTTTGCCACAGGCAATTTGGCATCGGTGCCGATGGCCTTATGCTGCTCGAGGCCGATGGCGAATTTGACTTTCGTATGCGCTACTTCAACTCCGATGGCCCTGAGGCCACCATGTGCGGTAACGGGGGACGCTGCCTGGTGATGTTTGCCCGTAAACTTGGGCTTTTTGATCATCAAACCCGATTTGTAGGGATTGATGGCGAGCATCAGGCCATTCTAATCGATAAGCAAACTGTAAAACTGCAAATGATAGATGTGGATAGCGTTTCAGTAGAAGACGATAACTATTTAATTAATACAGGATCTCCGCATCTAGTGCAATTTGTAGCCGATGTCGATCATATTGATGTTGCATATCAGGGCAAGCTGATGCGTAATACGTTTGGGCAACAGCCCGACGGGGTAAATGTAAACTTTGCCCATTTCACTGCCGATGGGATTAAAATAAGAACCTACGAACGAGGCGTTGAGGGTGAAACTCTTGCCTGCGGAACTGGTGCAGTGGCTACCGCCATTGCTGCTAACCATTGGTACAACGAGGATAAGACTCGCTATACCGTTTATGCACGAGGGGGAACGCTAATCATATCGTTTGATAAGCGAGGGATTAATCAGTATAGTAATGTATGGCTACAAGGGCCTGTTGTTCATGTTTTTGATGGTGTAATTAGCATTTAGTAAACCATTATTAAATACATTTTGCCATGAGAAGATTTTTGGTGATTCTCCTGCTGGTAACAGTACTGGCTGGTTGCTGGAATAATAAAAGAAATATGATTATTGGCAATGAGAATTTGCCAACCTTTCAACCCGCAATTGTGCTAATGCATCCCACTGTAAGCAATCTAAAAACTTTTATTTCGCTTACCGAGCAAGGAGTTTTCCCTTTTCCTAATGATGCCCATGTTCTGGGAGTATACCATGCTCAAGGGGACTACGATTATAGCCAATCGGTGAAGTTTTTAGAAGATTTGAACAACCCTCGCTTTGCGCTGCTTCCTGTTTCTGGTGATCTAAAACCTGACAATCTCTATAAGAAAAATGAGTGTAGCGATGTTTTTAGTAGCATTTTTCGGAATTCTCGCGGCATAATTTTCTTTGGTGGGCCTGATATGCCACCCGCCACATACAAACAACAAACAAATTTGCTAACCTCAATCACCGATGCTCATAGGCATTACCTGGAGTTGTCGTTTCTCTTTCATCTGCTGGGTGGTAGTCAGGATGAGGATTACACCCCGTTACTAGAAAGTAGTAACGAATACGCTGTATTGGGTATTTGTCTTGGGATGCAGAGTATGAATGTGGCCACGGGTGGCACAATGGTTCAGGATATCCCCACCGAGATATACGGTTTGACAACCGTCGAGGAGGTATTTGCACTGGACGAGAATATGCAGCATCGTAACTACTACACCAACCTTGGGGTTGATCCAGATTTGATTTGGGGACATTTTCATCAAGTAAAGTTTGAGAAGGGAAGTCTGTTCGACTCATTAAATGAGAATTCGGAGACATTGCCTTACATCTGGAGTAGCCACCACCAGGCGCTTGGCAGGTTGGGTCAAGGTATTATCCCCATTGCTTGGAGTGAGGATGGAAAAATTGTGGAGGCCATCTGTCATGGCAAGTACCCTAATGTGCTTGGCGTGCAGTTTCACCCCGAGGTGCCAGCAATATACGATGCCGATAGCAAGCTCAAGAGGAGGCCTTTTGAGCAGGAGCAACAATCATATATCGATTTATATCCAAACGGTAAGGGCGAAGATTTTCACCGGGCTTTCTGGCAGATGGTGGGGGCGTGGTATAAACGCTAAGGCGCAAAGGCGCTAATGCTTTGCGATTAGGCGCCCTAGCGGTCAAACTTCTAGTTGACTATTATCTCATCAATAAAAATGTAGGCATCGCCGCCAGCACCTAGGTGCCATTTTGGGATCTTGCCAAAGTTAGTGGCTTTCACCTTTACGTATCGCCCCTTGGTATTTACCTTTTGGCCTAAATCCTGTTGCTGAATCTCGTAATCGTCAAAAGGAGTATTATTTTTGATATTAGTAACCTGAGTAAAGTCCTTCCCATCTTTAGATACGTAAAATGTTACATCCTTGGGCATCCATATCCATGAGCGGATATCCTGTACAAAGCCAGCGCCCATATAGCTTATGGACTGAATACTCCCCAAATCTACTACTGCCTCAAAATCGGTTCCCTGGTAGCCGTGCCAACCCCCCAAACGCCAGTTCGTTGCTCCTCGCACGCCATCAATTAGGGCTTCGGAACCTCCGGCGTGGTAGTTGGGACTCCATTTCGATTTTATTTCGATACTACGATTAATATCAATCTTTACAAACTCGGCTTGCACTGGGAAACTGTAACCAATATCCTTCTTGTAGGCAACGACTTTTAAAGTAGTTGTGCCTGTTAGGATTATTGGCTCTTTATATTTGCTCGATTCTTTGGTAGGCGTTGAACCCTCGAGGGTATAGTATAACTCACAATCGGGAGTAATGGTACCAATGACAACCTGCATCGTATCGCGAATGCGCTGCTCCTTAGCCTGAATGAATGGGATAGGAAGTAGTGACTCATCAGTGATATGGGTTTTTGGCACATCGTCATCGCTACTACCCCAATTCCTATTGGGCTTGCTGCCCATTTCGAAATGCAGATGCCCACCTTTCATAATATCGCTATGCGAAATATACGATTTGGCGTACTCCTCGCCGTTAAGCGTTGCCGATTGGATATAGAAATTCTTTTTGGAAACGTTGCTGGCCGAAATTTTAAACATGTTGCCATTCTCCAGCCTAATCTCCATCTCTGGAAACCAAGGGGTGCCTATTGAGTAGTCGGGTTGCCCCGGACTAACAGGGTAAAAGCCCATAGCACTCATGATTAGCCATGCCGACATCTGACCGCAGTCCTCGTTGCCGCTTAGCCCGTCGGGTTTGTGGGTGTACAGCTCGTCCATAATCTGGCGAACACGTTGCTGGGTTTTCCACGGTTGATTTAGGTAGTTGTATAGGTAGGCCATATGGTGGCTTGGCTCGTTACCGTGTGCATACTGACCTATTAACCCAGAAATATCTTTTTGATCTTTACCGGTGATTTTGCTGTCGGTCTCAAACATCTCATCGAGCTTGGCGGCAAGGTTTTCTTTCCCACCGTGTAGGTTATACAGTCCGGTAATATCCTGCGGAACGTAAAAGCTGTACTGCCAAGAGTTGGCTTCGGTAAAGTGCCAATCCACCGTGGTGGGGTCGAAAGGTGTGAGCCAACCGCCATTAAGGCGTGGGCGCATAAATCCTGTTGTGGGCTCGAAGATATTTTTGTAGAACTGTGCCCTGTGGGTATACTCGCGGTAAATACCATCCTTGCCCATCTGTTTTGCCATAAGGGCAATACACCAATCGTTGTAGGCATACTCAAGGGTTTTCGATATGGACTCGTGCTCCTTATCGCCGGGGATATGGCCGTACTTTTGGTATGCTCCCAGACCAAAATGATCGCGCGTTGCGCTGTGGATCATTGCCTGCAGCGCTTTATCGGCATCAAACCCATTAATGCCCTTGGTGTAGGCATCGGCAATTACCGAAATGGCGTGGTTGCCAATCATACAGTAGGTTTCGTTGGCAGCTAGTTCCCATATGGGTAGTAAGCCACCTTTCTGGTACATATCGAGCATTACGTTGATAAAATCGGTGGTGCGCTCTTGCTCTATAATGGTCATTAGCGGATGCCATGTGCGGTAGGTGTCCCAAAGGGAAAAGACGGTATAGTTGGTAAAACCCTCGGCGGTATGAATCTGCTTGTTCATTCCACGATACCGATTATCAACATCCATAAAGGTATTGGGTTGAAGGAATGCATGGTACAAGGCAGTATAGAATACAGTTTTCTGCTCGTTGGAGCTGCCCGAAACAATTATTTTGCTTAGCTCTTTATTCCAGGCTTCGTAGGCTTTATGCTTCACCTCATCGAATCCCCAGTTGGGCAATTCTGATTTAAGGTTTTTATACGCACCATCTGCATCCACAGCCGAAAGTGCAACTTTTACCTCAATGGCTTCATCCTTTGAGGTTTCAAATCCAACGAACGCCTTTATGCTTGTACCTTGCGCTTTATTTCCATCAATAAATTCATCATCTTTTGCTACGCCTGTGCGCACGAATGGCTTGGAGAATTCCATATGGAAATACCAAACCATATCGTTGGCCCAGTTGGTTGAGCGTCGCATTCCGCGAATCTCAGTATCACTAATAATCTCTATCCACGAGTCGGTTACACGATCCCTATGCTCTAGATCGATAATAATATTTGCCTCCTTCGATTCTGGAAAGGTGTAACGATGGTAACCCACACGGGTTGTGGTGGTGAGTTCGGCCAAAACTTCGGGCTTATCGAGGAAAACGCTGTAGTAGCCAGCTTTGGCAGTCTCGTTTTCCTTTCGGAAAGGCGATAAATACTCAGTATTTACTATTGTTGGCTCTCCAACAACGGGCATTAGCAGGATATCGCCATAATCGCCCACGCCAGTGCCGTTGAGGGCGGTATGGGTAAAGCCGTAGATTACCGAGTCGGTGTAGTGATAACCCGAAGCGCCATCCCAGCCACCAAGGCGGGTATCGGGACTAAGCTGTACCATGCCAAATGGCAAGGTCGCGCCGGGGTAGGTGTGCCCGTGGGCATCGGTGCCGATAAAGGGATTAACAAAATCGGCAGGGTTTTCAACCTTGGTTACGGTTGTGCAGGCTGTGGCTAATAGCGCTAGACCAATTGCTAAGAGGTTTGTTTTGTTCATATTGGTTGGTTTTATCCACAAATTACACAAATTAACTCAAATAAGGCATTTGTGGAAATTTGTGAAAATTTGTGGACTATTACAAATGCATAATTCTAAGTTGCTCTTTAAATGTTTCAATTGGTAAATCGGTTTTGCAAAATACTGTTACCTCCTCGTTCGGCAGTATATGTATAAAATTGTTGTTAAATTTTGCGTGGCACTCGGTTAGGTATACCTGAACGTGGGCAGCAAAGGCATTGGAGTTAACCGTAATGTTAAAGCCTCCATTTGCTGCCTCAACTCTAGTTTCTATAGTTGCAGTGGGCAGTTTAAGATTTCCAAGTGGAACTAGAAACTTGCGGTTTACATATTGCTTCCCTTTTCCATCGGTAAATTTGGCCTCCAGCATAACCCTTTCCATGTCGATATCAGCAAAAAATGAATCTGATTTCTCTGAGATTACTGGAATTGAGGCGTTGGCTTTGGCCGTAATATCCTTGGAGAGCACCTTCTTTCTGTTGCCATCAAAATCAATTACAATAATTTCCAATACTCCTTCAGTATCTTCCAGCTTGTCGGAAATTAGGTGAACCTCAAATTGATTTTTGTAATCAATAGCCGAAATCAGAATGTCAGTATAAAGATCACGAACCTTGTACTGTAGCGCCTTCCAGTTGCCAAACACATCGGTGGCGCTCCAGCTGGTAACTGGCCAGCAATCGTTTAGTTGCCAGTAAAGAGTCCCCATGCAGTGGGGCATTGCGCTGCGCTGGGCCTCAATGGCCAGTCCAATCCCCTTGGCTTGCACCAGCTGACTTAGGTAGATGAATTCATCCAGCGTTTCGGCGTGTAGCCCTTCCATTTTAAGGTACGAGTTGATAGTTTGGTAGCCAGTTGGATGCTTCTGGTGACATTGTAGGGTAGGGGAGAAAAGATAATCCTCTTCTTCGGGTTGAAATGCGCGAATGGTCGATAGGGTGGGCATTGCTTGCAGACCAAACTCGCTAGCAAAGCGTGGAACTTTCTCAATGTACGTTTCAGCGGGCTGTACTCCCCACCAAACGCCCCAGTAGTGTGAGCTGCCGTGGGTTAAACTTTTGTCCCTGCCCCAACCATAAAGCGGCGAGGTGGATAGGTAGAAACGATGTGGGTCGTGCTCTTTAACTGCATCGGGTAGCACATTATGAAAAATATTTTTGTAGCCCGTCCAAATAGATGATGAATCCTGTTTTGAGATATTGTGAGCCTTTTGCCAGCCCCAGTTATGCCAACCTTCATCAACCTCATTGTTGCCGCACCAAAGAGCTATGTTGGATTGGTTGCGCAGTCTTTTTACCTGCTGTATTGCCTCCTGCCTAACATTTTCAACGTAATCGTCATCGCCCGGATACATTGCGCATGCAAACATAAAATCTTGCCACACAAGAATTCCATTGCGGTTGCAAAGCTCGTAAAAGATATCATCCTCGTAAACCCCGCCACCCCACACACGCAGCATATTCATATTCGACTCAACGGCCAAATCAACTATATCAATATAATTTTGGTAGGTGACCTCGGTAACAAACGAGTGCTGTGGGATATAGTTGGCGCCCTTCATGTATACCCTATGACCATTTAGCTCAACGTAAAGCGCTTGGCCGTGCTCATCGTCCTCAAGAACTGTTCTGAGCGTTCTAACACCAAAGGGGATTTCTTTTGTATGGATATAACCCGATTCGGTGATTAGCTCAATGCGTAAATCGTAAATATGGGATTCGCCTAAGCCGTTGCTCCACCAGAGTTTTGGGTTGTTGATTTTAAATTCGATACTGTGGCTATGATTGACTGATTGGAGACTGATTGCTTGATTGGTGAGTACCTTATTGGTTTTGGTATCGATTATTCGGATTGTGGCATTTTCATCTATTGATGATTCTATCCAGTAGGTTAAGCTGATTGTTGCTGCCTGTTCAGTAATTTCCTTGGTGTAGATATGGAAATCGGTTGGGCGTTGGGTTTTCCAAGCCTCAAGGTAAACCGGTTTGTGTATTCCTGCAGTGATAAATCGTGGGCCCCAGTCCCACCCAAAATGGTAAGCCGCCTTGCGGGCAAAGTTCCATCTTCCGCCGGGTAGGGGATATCCGAGAGCTAGCGAATCCTCAAAAAACTTGTTTAATGCCGACTGGAAATGCACCTCCAAAAGGTTGTTGCCAACCCTGAGTTGATCCTTGCAATCAAACTCCCACTTGCGGTGCATATTATTGGCCTGTAGTATTGTTTGGCCATTTAGCATTACATTGGCGTAGGTATCCAATCCCTCAAAAACAAGGATGATATTTTTGTTCGCAAGTAGGTTGGAGTCAATTGTAAATTGAGTTTTGTAAATCCAATCTCGCTCTCCTATCCACTGTAGTTTTTCTTCGTTACAGCCATAAAATGGATCTTCAATAACGCCATTGTTCCTAAGGTCGGTGTGAACTGTTCCGGGTACGTTGGCGGGATACCAGTCGGGTTGGCTGCTATCGCGGAATATCCAGTTGGTGTTTATCTCAACCTTATGAAGTAAGGGTATAGTCTCCTTTTGTTTGCAAGATACAAGACTTAGTAAAGAGAAAAGCAGCAGTATATTTCCAGCAATCTTCATGAGATTAAGTGTTTGCTTATGTATTCAATTATGAAATTCTAGTAGGTTATTTTGTTGCCCTCCTTTTACTTCCCATACGGAAAGTTAATTCACCTCCATTAACTATGTCAAAGTGGCTCAACTTGTAATCCTTTATCTCCTTCCCATTTATAGTAACTTTTCGTAAATAAATATTCTTTGGTGACTGGTTTTCTGTGCGAATTTTGAATACCCTCCCGTTCTCCAGTTTAATATCGGCAGAAACTACTAAAGGGCTTCCAATACTGTAGAAGTCTGATCCTGGTGCAACAGGGTAAAAGCCCAATGCGCTGAAAATGTACCAAGCGCTCATTTGCCCAAGGTCGTCGTTTCCGCTAAGGCCATCGGGGTTAGGTTTGTACTTGGTGTCGATAATCATTCTAACCGTTTCCTGTGTTTTCCAGGGGTTTGCTGTCCAGTTGTATAAATATGGAATATGATGCGATGGCTCGTTGCCATGAACGTAGTTCCCAATTATTCCCTCGCGGGTTATATCCTCGGTGTTCTCGAAATACTTATCGGGTAGGTGCATATTGAAAACCGAGTCGAGGTATACCTCCAGTTCTCTTTGGCCGCCCAATAGTTCCATTAGACCCTCCACGTTGTGCGGCACATAAAGCGAGTAGTTCCATGCATTACCCTCTATAAAACCCTGCCCGTGGGTATCGAGCACATCAAAATCCTCCTTAAATGTACCATCCAATAGTCGTGGGCGCATAAAGCCAATGGAACTATCGAAAACATTTCGATAGTTCTGTGCGCGCTGCGTAAATTCTTTGTAGATATTTTCGTTGTTTAACTTTTTGGCCATTTGGGCTATGGCCCAGTCGTCGTAGGCAAACTCAAGGGTTTTCGATACCGAATTGTTAGAGATATCCTCAGGAACATAGCCTAACTTGATGTAATGATCCAAACCGTCGTACCACCCATTGTTGGCCGTTTGCACGGCAGCATCGAGGGCATAGCTTGTATCAAAATCATCATTACCCTTCGCAATGGCATCGGCGAGTAGCGAAACCGAGTGGTAGCCAATCATGCACCAATTCTCATTGGCGTAGTGACTCCACACGGGCAGCATTTTGTGTACGCTCTGGGAGTAGTGTGCCAGCATCGATTTTATCATATCTACATTGCGCTGGGGCTGAATTATGTTGAAAAGCGGATGTAGCGCCCTGTATGTATCCCAAAGCGAAAAGGTGGTGTAGTTGGTGAATCCTTCGGTGGTGTGAATGTTCTGGTCGAGTCCTTTGTACTTCCCATCTATATCCATGTAGCTGGTTGGCCCAAGGAAAGCGTGGTAAAGCGAGGTGTAGAAGTTGATTTTATCATCGTCGGTTAGGGTTTCAACCTCAATCCTTGCAAGTTCATTATTCCACAGATCTTGCCCTTCCTTCACAACTCGGTCAAAATCCCAATGCGGCGTTTCGGCTGCAAGGTTTTTTAAAGCGCCGTCGGTGCTAACTGGCGATAGAGCCACCTTCATTAGAATTTGCTCGTTGTTACTGGTTTCAAAATCGAAATAACATTTTATTTCACGCCCTGCATTTTCGGGGAAGTTGCTGTTCTGGTCGAATCGTCTCCAGAAACCTCGGTAAATCAACTCTTCACTATTGACTAATCCATAGGATTTGAAAGGCTTTGAAAACGATATGGCGAAATATACCGTGCGGGTTCGTGCCCAGCCGTGGGTTTGGCGGTAGCCTGTTATCAGCGTATCGTTCTCGGCGTGTACAAATGTCCACACGTTTTTGCCGGGGTAGTTATAAATACCCTGTGTTAAATCAATAATAATATGTGCATCGCCCGATTTTGGGAAGGTGTAACGATGCATTCCCACGCGGGTAGTGGTGGTTAGCTCGGCATTAATTCCGTAATCGCTTAGGTGAACCTGGTAGTAATTTGGCTGCGCCAACTCGTTTTCGTGACTAAAACGCGAGCGGTAGCCTGAGTCGGGATTTTTTGATGTACCTGGGTTTAACTTTAGTATTCCCACGGTTGGCATTATCAAGATATCGCCCAAGTCGGAGTGCCCAGTTCCGCTAAAATGGGTGTGACTAAAACCAACAATGGTGCTGTCATTATACTGGTAACCAGCGCAGTAATCGTAAACTTTTGGGTTGTACTTGCCATTTACTGCATAGGGAATGGTGTCGGTGTCGGGGCTTAGCTGAACTGAGCCAAATGGAACCGTTGCTCCGGGAAAAGTGTGTCCCATTCGTTGGGTTCCAATAAATGGATTTACCCAATGGATTGGTTTCTTCTCCAGTTGCTGCGCTAGTGTGGAAAAAGACAGGATTACAAGCAGTAATATGACAAAGTCTTTTTTCATTGGTTTCAATACATATTTTAGCAAGTTACTTCTTGCCAATTGCCTTAAGGGCAAAAGCGTAAGCTCCAATGGCCACGGCTTGGCTAGTGCCTAGGCGCGTGCGACCAATGGCCACGTTTTTTTGCCAGCTGTAGGGAACTTGTCTGTTAACATTGGGCACTTTTACCATCTTTGGATTGGTTTGGTAAAAAGCGATGCTATCCTCATAGTTTTCTAGGTTAAAGGCTTTCACCTCAAGCCTGTTGATGTTATGCCCATTATAGGTAGATATTTTCCCGTTGAGTTGCGCCATCATAGATGGGGCAAATAGGGGATAAGCATTTGACAGTCCACCACCAATAACTACGTTGCAGTCGAGCAGTGTAATGGCGTTAGCCAGGACATCGCCAAGGGTTTTGCCTAACTTCTCGAAACTTGCACTGGCGGCCTTGGCATCACCTTTTTGGTAGCCTACGGCGATATCGAAGATTTGCTTAGGAGTAAGCTTCTTGTCCTCCTCGTTGCCAGTTAGCTGAGAGTAAACACGCTGTACAGCCCTAATACTAATGCTCTCCTCGGCAAATACGCTAGGTTCAAGGGCGTTGCGGGTTACCCAAATCTCGGCACCTGCCGAGTTGTCGCCAAGGTAAAGTTCACCGTTGTTCACTATTCCTGCACCAAAGCCTGTTCCCAGCGTAATGCCCAAAAGGTTCTTGTATTTTTTTGGAATTTTCTGGCTTTCCAGCTCATAGTTTATCTCGGGTAGCATACCTGCAATGGCTTCGCCATAGGCAAACAGGTCGCCGTCGTTATTTATGAAGACAGGGATTTCGAAAACGCCCTCGAGCATTGGTCCTATAGCAATCCCCCCTCTGAATGCGGGAAGATTTGCCAAATCACCAATAACTCCATTGGGGTAATCGGCTGGGCCTGGGAATGCAAAGCTTATTGCAATTGGCTTCTCCTTAATCATCGCCCTAATCTCCTTAAACCCATTCACTATACTGCTGAGGCAAAGGTTTAGGTCATGCCCGTTTGCAGGGTATGCAATAGGGTTAACTATTTCTTTACCGCCTTTTATGGCCGAAAAAACAAAATTTGTTCCTCCGGCATCAAGTGTCATTACTACCTCGTTTCGCTTGTTGAGTTCCATTTTATCAAACTATTTTAGATAACTACTAAATATTGCTAATCAAAGTTTAAATGTTTATAACTTATTGAATATTAGTATTCCCAAGATACATTTTCCTTAATAAGTCTAATTGGATTGCCAGCAAAAATTCCAAATTGGTTTGAAATATCTTTACTTAATAAAGAATTAGCACCTATTATTGAACCGTCTGATATTTTACTCCCTTTTAGTATTATATTTCTACAACCTATCCAAACTTTTTCCCCTATAATAATAGATTCTGGAGGATTACTTAATTTTCCTGTTGTGTCATAAATATTATGAAAATCAGAATCCATAATTAAACATTCCCAAGATATTAAAACATTGTCACCAATTTGAATATTTTTTTGAGTGACAATTTTGGAACTAGCTGTTATACAAAGATTTTCTCCAAGAACTAAGTTTGCACCTTTACTTATAAAAATTTTTGTGCCTTGACCTATGTAAGCCCTTCCTTTAAAAGTTACTTTTCCTGAAACTTGCCAAATGCTTCTTGAATGTTTCATGTCAAAGATTCCAATTTTCCCATATCCAATTTGTACCATTCCTGTTCTTATTGGTGCTTCTATTATAATATTACCATTGGCTTCAATAATCGATACATTTCTAGATATAAAAAATGGCAGTTTTACAGCATCCTTTAGTGGAAGATATTTTAAATTGAAATACAGCGATTTCAAATTTATTTTTCTAAGTATTACAATAAACTCCTTCATAACTAATATTATTTGTTTTATTTTTTTAATATTGCTTATAATAAGAATATAGGTTAAACAGGAAGCTGGAACAAGAAATCCTAGTTTCACTTCGATATCGGCTACAGCTCCTGTGATGGGTGGAATGACAGCACCACCAACAATGGCGGTTACCATTAAGCCCGATAACTCGTTTGCTCGCTCTGGCAAAGCATCAACAGTAATCGAGAAGATAAGCGGAAAAATATTGGAAAAACCCAATCCGACAAGCACAATGCCAGTGTAGGCAAAGTATTGACTACCGAAAAATAGTAGAAGCATACCAATTACTGAGGAGAGCACGCTGTAAACTAAAAACTTTCCTGCTTTTATCTTTCTCAGAATTAATGCTCCTGCAAGTCGACCAAGGAAAATGGGTAGGAAGAATAATCCCCAAGCGAGCCATAAGCCAAAATTGCTGATGCCATAAACCTTATCCATAAGGATTGGAATCTGTGCGCTCATCGAAACCTCGGCACCCACGTAAAGGAAAATGCCTAATACCATTAGTAGAACAAAAGGATTACCCAGTAATTTTAGGCTCGACGATAGCGTTGCAGGTGCAGCGGCGGCACTTTTCTTCTCATCAATTTTCAATGTGTTAACCCATAGAAGGGTGATTAGGATAATTATTGCGAACATGGGGAAGAGGATGGTCCAGTCGAGATCAAACCAAACCGCCACTGCAGGTGGAACTAGGAATCCTAACGAGGAACCAATAGCCTTTATGGATTGCCCCAGCGACAGGTTGCTAGAGTATTGCCCCTCGGCAGACACATCGCGCATAATGGGATTTCCTGCAACCTGAAGGGTTGTGGCTCCTGCACCCAAAAATAAAATTGATGCGAACAGCGCATACAGCTTGGTGAAAGAGCCCGACTCAATATCTACCTTTGTCCCATACATTCCAAAGAGGATTGGGATAACAAGTCCAACAAGCGCAACGGTTAGACCCACTGATAGGATAAACTTTTTGCCTTTCTTATCCTGATAAACGCCCATTGGAATAGAGAGAATACCGAACATGATGAACCCGCTGGTGGTCATCAGCGAGGCCACAAAGTTTGATACCTCAAACGAGTCCTTAACCAGCGATACCAGTGGACCCACCACATCGCCAAATCCCATGGCCAGGAATGCGAGAAAAATTGGAAAGGTTTTGTTGCATTTCATAGCTTTATGATTTTTTAGTTGATGATTCTCTGATGATTATCGCTACTGGTAGTTTTACCAAGCGTTCTTTAGTTGAAATTTCTTCATTGTTTACTTGTCTTAGTAGTAGATCAAATGCCCTTTCTCCAATCTGCTCAATGGGTTGCGCAATGGCACTAACCGAAGGCTGTGTGAAGGTAAAGTAAAGCATATCGTCGAAACCAATAAGAGCAATATCTTTTGGGATATTTAACGAGAGTTTTCGAAGTGCAATCAGGCAGTAAGAAGTGAGATTGTTGTTTAGGGTAAAAATTGCATCAGGGAGATTACCCGACAGTTTCAGTTTTTGTAATTCTGCTTCAACTGCATTTTCCATATCTTTGAATGGAATATGGATATCCCATTCGGGAGGAATTTTGATGTCAGATTTTGCCAGTGATGAAACGAACGCTTCAGTACGCTCCTTAATGGTTGAAATGTATTCGGGGGTGACGGATAAAATGGCAATTCTTTTTATCCCCTGCGATATAAGATGATTTGCAGCCATTTGCGCCCCCTTGATGTTATCAACAGAAACTTGTGCTGAACTTATTTCATCAAAGGTTCTGTCAATAAGAACATGTGGAACTTCGCCAAGTAGTTTGCTAATGCTTTCGAATTTCACCTGCGACGACGAGATAATTAGCCCATCGACCTTGCGCTCACGCAGCATTTTTATTTGCTGTTTCTCCTTCTCCGCATTTTCGTCGGTGCTGCATATTACCACGCTATAACCTTTATTCCAGGCATAGTCTTCAACCCTTCGGGCAATGCGCGAGTAGAATCGGTTGGAGATGTCGGAAACAATTAGTCCAATGGTGTTGGTTTTGCCGGTGCGGAATCCACGAGCCACCAGGTTGGGACTATAGTTTAGTTCATCAATTTTATCAAGTACCCTTTTTTGTGTTGCCTTGTTAATTCCGTGCAAATCGCCTTTGTTATTAAGCACTAGGGAAACCAGTGTTTTGGATACACCCAGACTTTTTGCAATATCGGATATGGTTATTCTTTTAGTCATCACAAATTTTTCTGAACAAATATAGCAACTAATCTAAAACGTTTTAGATTATTGGGAGAATTCTGCTGGCCATATCTAATTCTTTTCATTTTTTGGTTTAAAATCTAAATTTGCCCGACGCGGGAATTGTAAAGGCAAACTTTTTTTCGCCAACACTATAAAACCCTTTGCTTCCTGGTTTTCCCTTAATAATTCCCCTTTTCACCTCCTCATTTTCCCAGGTAAAATCAACCTCAAAATTTCCTCTTGCTTTTAGGCCAGCAACGCTCCCTTTTGCCCATTTTTTGGGAATGGCAGGTAGAAAATGGATGAATCCTTCGTGCGATTGCAGAAGCATTTCAGCCATCCCCGCAGCGCCTCCCATATTGCCATCGAGTTGAAAGGGAGGGTGGGCGCAAAGCAGATTATTGTACGATCCGCCTTCGGTTGTGCTGACGTAAGTAGTTTTCACAGGATTTAAAAGGCGTCGAAGTAAATCATAGGCTTCATCTCCTTTGTGAAGGCGAGCAAAGAAATTGATTTTCCATGCCAGAGACCACCCCGTACCTCCTTTCCCTCTGGCATTTAGGCTTGTTAGTGCAGCTGAAGCTAGTTCAGGTGTTTTTATTGGACTAATCTGTTGGCCGGGATGCAATGCGTAAAGGTGGGAAACGTGCCGATGCGTAGAATGGGGATCGTCAACATCTTCGATCCATTCCTGTAGTTGGCCCCATCGGCCAATTTGCGGTGGGCTAATCAAATCCCGAAATTTCATGAATTGGTCTTTTTCATTATGCTTCTTAAGTATGTTGGCTGCTTTAGCGCAGCTATTGAAAAGATCCCAGGCAATTTGATGATCCATTGAGGCTCCCAAAGATATTCCTCCATGCTCTGGCGAGAAGGATGGCGCCGAAACCAGAAAGCCATTATTATTCATTGTTAAGTAATCCTTCCAGAATAAGGCTGCATCTTCCATAATTGGAAATGCTGATTCCCTTAGGAATGCTGTGTCCTGAGTAAACTCGAAATGTTCCCAAGCATGGCGACTAAGCCAGGCTGCTCCGGCTGGGAAGAATCCCCAGGGCAAACCCCATCCAGGCGACGTGTATCCGTATGCGTTGCACATGGTATTCACAATCCACCCTCTGGCTCCAAAGAACTCCTTTGCAGCCATTTGCCCCGGTAATATTAGCGATTGCATAAAACCCATCAGCGGCAGATGGCATTCCGAAAGGTTGGTTACCTCGGTTGGCCAGTAAAGCATCTGCAGGTTGATATTGGTGTGGTAATCGCAAGCCCAGGGCGGACGTGTGCTGTTGTTCCATTTTCCCTGTAGATTCATAGGCAGTGTGCCCGGTCGCGATGCCGATATCGTAAGATATCGGGCGTACTGGAAGTACAGCTGCTCAAGGCCAACATCATTAACACCCTTGGAATACTGATCCATACGACGGTTAAGCGGAATGCTGTCATGTGATGGACCAGATATGTTAAGACTAACGCGTTGTATAAGCGATTTGTAATCGGCAATATGTTCCTCTTTTAACTGTTGAAATCCTATGTTCTTAGCTTTCTCGTGAGCAGCTGTTGCTTTAGAAAGGAAACCATTATTGCGATAGTGTGGAAACTGCGGAGAATATGCGGTAAAGGCTAAATGCTTTATGGTAAGATTTTTTGCTCCAATAACTTGCAGGAAATTCTTTTGGTAGGATATTGTTCCATCAGTATCCAGAATAAGGCTGGTGATAAACTTAAGCTCATTGTCCGCTAGATGACCGTATAGATGTAGTGCGGAATCGACAAATACCAGGCTGTCGATATTATGAGGCGTATCTATTTTAAGGATATAGTTGACTCCCTCTTTGGCACTGTTTTCGAAATTATAAACCATTGCCCTATGCGGATAGCATCCAAAAAAGGTTCGGTGATGTAGAATATTCCCATCGGCGTAGGATACACTCCCGATACCAGTATTTAAATCCAGTTCTCTTCTGTAATCTTTAATGTATCCAGTATTTTCAACCGAAACAAAGATGTCACCCATGGTTTGGTGAGCGCCGTAATCTCCAAAATCAGCATTATCTCTTGGGTTAATAATGCCTGTCATCCATTTTTCGGATAAATTGAAGGCCTTTTGCGTTTCGCCCGAAAGCAGAAAGTTTCTAATTTTGCTCAGGTGAGTATATGCTCCCTGCTTCAATCCAAAATTGTACTGGGTACCGGAATTTGGGCCCCCAGCCCAGAGCGATTCCTCGGAGAACTGCAGCTGTTCCCTATCCGGATTGCCCATAAACATCACGCCCATAAACCCATTCCCAATGGGTAGCCCTTCGCGCATCCAGTCCTGCGCAGGGCAATCGAACCAGAGCTTGAGTTGATTGGCTTCATTCTTGGTTTGATTGGAACAGCTAACAATTAAGGTGGCTACCCAAATAAATACCATAATTTGGGCGATTTGATACCACGAATTGAATTCGACAGTTTTCATGGGTTAGGGCTGATTTATAATCAGTTTATTAAGCAGATTTGTATAATCCAATTCCAGATATCAGAGCATCATATCGCGATTTAAGAATGGTAATCCTTACCTTTTCGGTTCTAACTGGTTTAATGTACAGAAGCCTTTTGTAGCCAATGGTTGTGCCCGATCCAACTTCCTGCCATGTTCCATCAATTTCAGCCTCAACCGTAAATGCTTCAACGCGTTGGCCTTTCTGTATAAACTCTTTAATCTCGATAATATCAAATAATACTTCTTCGTTAAATGTTATTTCGAGTTGTGATGGAAAGCTGCTTGCTGTCCAGTAATTTTCAGAATTCCCATCTATAGTTTTCTGTCCATAACTCTCTTTGGATCTACCACATAGGGCTATGTTTTCCTTGAACGAAGCATCAATCCATGCTTTAAACTCTTTTAAGCGTAAAGCATCAATCTCGTGAATAAGCCCCCGCTTATCGGGAGGTACGTTTAGCAGTAGCACCGCGTTCATGCCAACAGAGTTGAAGTAGATATCTGTTAGCTCAGGTAATGATTTTACCTGGTTATCATCCTTTTGGTGATAGAACCAGCCAGGACGAATGGATACATCAACCTCGGCGGGATACCAAAATAACGCATTTGCCTTTTCAATAAGCTGTTGGCTACCCAAATCAGCACTCATTTCGGTTAATCCAAGTTGTTCGTTGATTTTTTGATATTTCAGTTTGCCTCCTGGTGCAAATGCAGTAACGCTCCACTCAGTGGGTCGTCCATAGCCCGTTTCGGTTCCCACCCAGCGAATATCCTCGCCCTTAATGGCTACAACTGCATTGGGCTGCAGCTTTTCGATAATTGCATAGTACGACTCCCAATCATACTCTTGCTTTTTCCCGTTAGGGCCCTCGCCGCATGCCCCGTCGAACCATATCTCATCAACTTTGCCATACCACGTAAGCAGCTCAGTGAGCTGCTGTCTGAAAAACTCGTTGTATTTTGGCGAATCGCCGTACGATTGTGCATTCCTGTCCCAGGGCGAGAGGTAGATGCCAAATTTAAGTCCCAGCGAATCACAAGCGTTTTTTACCTCGCGAACCAAGTCGCCTGCCCCATTAAGCCAAGGCGATGCTGCTATTGAGTGGCTGGTGGTTTTGGTTGGCCACAGGCAGAATCCATCGTGGTGTTTTGCGGTGAGGATTACCATTCTCATGCCACCATCCTTTAGGGTTTGCACCCATTGTATTGCATTGAGTTGGGTTGGGTTGAAAAGCGATGGCGATTCGGTTCCATCGCCCCACTCTTGCTCGGTAAACGTGTTGATTCCGAAGTGGATAAATGCAGTTAGTTCCAGCTTTTGCCACTCAAGTTGCTGTGATGTCGGAACCACTTGGGCAGCCATCATTACTTTTTTATTAAGCGGGGTATCGAGTTTAAATTCTACCATCTTCTCGTGGTAGGTTTGGGTGGTGCATGATAAAATGATAATCACCCCAATTATTGTAAATGTTGAAAATGTCTTTCTCATAATACTCTAACGGATGCCATTAGTAAATGATTTGTTGGACCGATGTTGTACCTGTGAAAAGTTCCTCGTTTAGCACATCTAGAATAGGATTATCAATTCCCCTAATTTGGTTTTGCCAGGTTTTATGCATTTCAAGTACTACAACTTCATTTTCACCTTTCTTGAGCCATGGGGCTGGTATGTAAAGGGTTTGCTGAGGGCCGATATGCCAATATCTACCTATATGGTGACCGTTTACCCAAAGGCTTCCCTTCCCAAAATTGCTAACATCAAGATACGTGTCGGCAACTTCGTTTAGGATGAAAATTCCTTTGCGTAGAATCGGCCACTGATATAATCGATCAACCTCTTCCTCTCCTTCCTCTCCTCCCTTCACTTCCTGAAACTTAAATCCATTGATATTGCTAAAAGGATACCCAAAGATCTCCCAATCCTTCACTTCCTCACCCTTGAAGTACACTGCCTGCGTAATACCCTTTCGATTATCGGCAAGGAATTGGCCAAAGTTAATACGCCCCAGGTTTTCGATAAATAGCGATAGTTTGGCTCCGTCTGCGGATACATCAAGGTAAATTGAGTCAAGTTGGGATCTACGGTCTAATATTCCCATGCGTTGGTTATTGAGCAGCACAATGCCGTAGTCGCGCAACTCCTTAATCTTGAGCCACCCTTTACCCGAGGGTAAGTTGGTTTCGTATAGCACATAGCCGTAACCCTGATTTATATCTTCGAAGCTTAGGGGGTGATCGGATTTGATAACCTCAGGCCTTTGATTTTCGACAAAGGAAACTAGGTTTAGGCTGATTGGAGCGATTGATATTGATCTTTTTGGCTCCGGAATTTCAGGTATTACATAATCAGTAGGTGCATACTTTTCCACCAGCCCGCGGTAAGCATAAAATTTTGGTGTGGGATTTCCTGCCTCATTTATAGGAGCATCGTAATCGTAGCTTTGGGTTTGCGACTGGTACGGCATGTAGGTGTCGTAGTTGGCACCATTCATAAATCCAAAATTCGATCCTCCATGCGCCATATACATGTTAAGCGAAATGCCGTAATGGAAAATGGAGTCGAGATATTGTGTGAAATGCTCCACCGATGAGGTGTGGTGTTTCTTGCCCCACACATCGAACCAAGCTGGATACCATTCCGACACGAAGTATGGGCCACCGCCATTAATCCGATTCTGAGTGGCAATAACCTCCCTGGGTGAAATGCCCCCATTCACTGCGGCATAGACTCCGGGAAGGTGTCCCGCATCGATGGTTGATGGCGGATCGCAGGTGAACAGTTCGCAGGTAAAACCTGCCTCGCGGAAGATATCGCGATTTATTGCCAGATATTCCTTGTCGTTGCCGTAGAATCCATATTCATTCTCGATTTGCACCATAATGATTGGACCATCGTTCTGAATTTGAAGAGGGGCAAGATGCTGCCCAATTTCAAGCACGTACTTTCTATACGCCTCAATAAACTTTGGATCCTTGCTGCGTACCTTAAGATCCTTCTCCTTTAGGAGCCACCAGGGATATCCCCCAAATTCCCACTCGGCGCAAACGTATGGGCTTGGGCGCAGCATCACCCAAAGTCCTTCTTTATGGGCCAAGCGAATAAAGTGGGCAATATCGGCGTTGCCCTTAAAGTTGTACTGTCCGGGGTATGGCTCGTGCACATTCCAAAACATGTAGATGCTTATGGCGTTCATGCCCATCGCTCTTACCATACGTAGCCTATCCTGCCAATATTCGCGTGGGATACGCGAGGGATGAATCTCGCCAGAGAAGAATTGTGTAGGTTTCTCGTCAATCAGAAAATGGCCATCGGCAATGCGGAAGGTGTGCGTTGGTTGCTCTGTACAGGAGCCTAGTAAAAAGGCAAATAGTATAAGAAAACCTGCGGTATTTTTTAGTAGAATTTTCATAGAGCGATTTAGGTTTGTTTATTTTTTTAGGGATAATGAATTACATTACAATAATCTCGCTAACAAATAACCATGCAGGATTTCCTTCACCTGAGTGACCCTTAGGGCAAACGCCAAGGTTTTGAAGGGTTACCCTTACAAATTGAATATTATCAACATCATTTGATGTAGAAAAGGTTTTTACCAGTTTTTCGCCTGGTGGCGAAGGTGCATCTAGTTTAACTGTTTCAAGTACACTGAAACTTTCCCCATCGGTCGACACCTCAAAGGTTGCCGATTGGGGAAGAAAAATCCATGAGGTAATGTCCTGAAGAGCATCAACCATAATGGATTCAATGCTTTGGGGTATTCCTAGGTCGATTGTTGCCACCATATCCCTGCCCAGAAATCCTTGCCAATTCCCATCGGAGTAGCTATTACTACCCGTAATACCGTTTACCAGCGTATGCTTTCCGCTGCCATCGTAGCGTGGACTATTTGTATATTCTAGTTCTATGTTCTTAGCAAAGGCTTTATGCAGGTTAAAATGGTTAGTGCGGATCTTTCCAGGCATTTCACCATTTTCAAAAACTGCCGATTTTAGCGTGGTTGATTTATTTATAACTATGGGTTTATTAAAAGTTTTCGATTGCCGATTTGGATCGGTTCCATCAAGGGTATATCTTATCTGCGGATTTACAATATCGGTAGTAAGTTTAACCTTAATGGTTTGGTTTAGGGTGTCAAGTATGTTGGTGGTGTTAACCTGAAATGCGCTGAGTGAGTATTTAATACCAAGCTTTTTGTACCTATTGTATTGATGTTTCATTCGGTGGGTAAAACTAGTCCAATTTCTACTCTCCTTTGGTGACCAAAGAACCTCAGCCAGCGCAGCAAGGCGTGGAAAAGCCATGTATTCCACCAGCTGCGTGGTGGGTAAAAACTCGCTCCACAAATTAGCCTGTGCCCCAATGATTAATTTACTCTCCTCTTTGGATAATTCTGCAGGTATAGGTTCATAGCCATAAACCTTCTTAAGTGTTGTGTTCCCTCCAAAAGCAAGTGGTTCTAAGGCTGGGTCGCCCTGATAAAAGTTGAAATAACAATGGCTACCGGGGGTCATAATAGCCTTATTGCCCATTCGGGTGGCTTCAATACCCCCCTCTTCACCCCGCCACGACATTACCACCGCGTTGGGGGCCAAACCGCCCTCCAGAATCTCGTCCCAACCTACAATTTTTCTATTATGATCATTAAGAAATTTTTCAATCCTTTTGATAAAATAACTCTGAAGTTCGTCCTCATTATTTAATCCTTCATCCTTAATGCGCTGCTGACATTTCTTGCAGCGTTTCCATTCTGTTTTGTCGGCCTCATCGCCACCAATGTGGATGTACTTCGATGGAAATAGATCCATTACCTCAATGAGTATATCCTCTAAGAATTTAAAGGTATCGTCGTTGCCTGCGCAGTAGATATGGGTAATGGGCCAAACTCCTCCTGGTGGAACGCCAAGGTTTTCGCCTGTGCAGGAGTAATCGGGGTAAGCTGCCAAGGCCGACATCACGTGGGCAGGCATCTCAATTTCGGGCATTACGGTTATATTGCGCTCGGCTGCGTAGGACACAACTGCTCTAACCTCGTCCTGGGTGTAAAATCCTCCGTAGGTTGCAGTCCCGCTTTTGGCTTCGGAAACAGGCCGATCATCCCAATGCCTTTCGCTCATATCAACTCGCCAAGCACCCACCTCGGTTAATTTAGGATATTTTTTTATCTCCAGCCTCCAACCCTGATCGTCAACCAGATGCCAGTGGAAGGTGTTCAATTTGTGCATGGCCATATGGTCGAGCATTTTGTATATAAAATCCACAGGATGAAAATGGCGAGATACATCGAGATGCATTCCGCGATAGGCAAACCGTGGGTAATCGGTAATGCTGAGGCAAGGGATTAACCCATTGGGGTTGGTGCTCAGCAGCTGGCAAAAAGTTTGTATACCGTAAAGTATCCCAGCTTTAGTGTTCGCATTAATTAAAACTCCATTTCTGTTTATTTCAATTGTGTACCCCTCGTTACCAATAATTTCATTTGAATTGCTATTGATTTTTATCCCGATGTGATTACAGTTACGCTCCTCTAGTTCAATTGATTGTTGAAGCGGATAGCCCAGGTATTGCTCCCACAGGCTGGAAGCATAGGTAGCCAACCACGCCAAGCTATCGTTGCCGTAAACTATTGTGGCGTTTGGGTTGATTTTAAATTCACCTTTACCCGAATTTATCTCAACAGGGATAGGGATTATGCTTACCCTTTCGTGGTCAATCTGATTTTTGCAACTTACAGTTAATAATACTGCAGCTAGTATTACAATAGTTTTATTCATAGTTTTCTATTTTAAAAGTCCAAGCGTGGTGGCTCGGCATTTCGCTATACTTTACACTCTTTAAGTCTAGGGTTAAGGCGTTGTTCTTGTATTTCCAGGGAATGTTGCCATAACGACCTAGCATACTTATTTTGGTGCCTTTTTTTGGTTGAGGAATATTCAACGCAAGAAAGTCTCCGGGCCATTCGAAGCAAATTACATATAAGTTGCCATTGTTAAGCGTGTAGGCTATATGCTGTCGCATCGATTTGTAAATGGCATTTAGCCCGTCTCCCTCATTTGCATCGGCTTTTGTAAATAAGTTCTTTTGTGGAACAACCTCTTTTGGTGTCGATGGGCTTTCCCAGTGCAGCGAAATACTTGCATTTTGCAACTTTTCGTGGTACTCAATTTTTAATGGGTACTTTTTCCCAAATTCAAACCTAAAGGTGTTTTGGATAGATTCTTCTTTAACTTCTCGCATAGCCTCTGAGTTTGTACCCTCCTCAATTTGCTCCCATTGGTCGAGAATAAGTTTCCCGTCAATGTATAGCTGCATCCCATCCTCGGCTTGGGCAGAGAATGTATAATTTTCGGCATGGTTTGCTTGGATAAAACCGGTCCAAGTAGCTGTAAAGTAATCTTCGCTAATTGGATAGCCTGGGGAGTTCCGCACCCAGTTGAAATCGATTTTGGAGTCAATCCGTTCAAGTGTTACCTCTTTTTCTTCACCGTTGGGTTTCCATTTGCTTGAGCCGTAAATGGCCTCCTCGTTAATAGCAATCCATTTGCCCAGTTCCTCAATCCTTTCCTGCTGTAGCAGGGGGATTTTTCCATCGGCAGCGGGGCCAACGTTTATAACCAGTCCACCACCGAATCCAACGGTTCGGGCAAATAATCGAATGAGCTCAGCGGGAGTTTTGTAGGCTTCAAGTTTCTCATTCCTATTTAAGCCGAATGAGCGTCCTAGCCCCCGTACCTCTGCCCAAGGTCTATCGGTATCGAGCCCTCCTGAGCTGTACTCGGGGGTTATAAAGCCAATATCGCTACCGTGCCCCCATCGGTCGTTCACAATGGCATCGGGGCCAACCAGATTGTAGTACCATGCAATAAGCTGTCGAGCATTCCAAGTTTCGGAGTGGTTGAACCATTCACCATCTGTGAATAGCACATGGGGCTTATAAGTGACAATCACTTCCTTGAATTGTGGTATCATATGCTCTTGCACATACCTGCCAATGGAGTCGTGAGGATCGATGCTCCATCTATGAAGTGGATTGTTCCATTCGGGCAGCGAATAGTATAGTCCAAATCTGATATCTTTTTCCCGGACAGCTTCAGCCAGTTCGCCAACTATGTTCCGCTTGGGACCAACATCTACACTGTTCCAATTTGGGGCATACTCGCTAGGCCAAAGGCAAAAACCATCGTGATGCTTCGAAACCAGGATGATGTATTTTGCGCCTGCCTTTTTAAAGATTTCGGCCCACTCGTTTGGGTCGAATAGTTCGGCTTTCCAAAGCGGGGCAAAGTCGTTGTAGGAAAAATCATAGCCCCAATACTTTTTCATAAAGTTAGTACGACCCTTTTGCCCTACCTGTAATCCTCGTAAATACCACTCGGCATACGATTCGGATCCACCATACGAGGGAACCGAGTAAACGCCCCAGTGGATAAAAACGCCTAGTTTAGCATCCTTAAACCATTGTGGGTAGGGACGGGAGCGGAGCGATTCCCAGGTTTCATCAACCCTGTCGGTTTGAGCAATTGAAAGGGAACAGAAAAGAATTGCAATTGCAACTACAATTGTAAACTTTTTAAAAATTTGATTCATCGCCATTGGATTTAATTTCAACAGTGCGACTTGATCCGTCAGCCATGTCAAATGCTTTTAGCCTAAACGTTCTGTCATCAACCTTTAGGGGAGATGTATATTCTGGTGAATGTTGATTTGGTTCGCTGCCATCGGCAGTGTAGCGGATTGTTAACCCCGGAAATGCAACATTTGAAAAAAGTTGATTATCCTCAATTTTTGCTCCTGGTGGCGGAACACGATAGCCGTAACCGCCAAAGAGCCTGGATAGCCGAGGTAACTCCTTTTGGGCAATGGTGTTGGCGAATATATTCCAGTCTTCTGTAACCAGAGCTTCGCGCTGAAGTTTATCTTCCATTGTTTCCCATTCTCTCTCTTTTCCCCAGGCGGTTTGTGCAAAGCCAATGAGTTTTGGAAGTAATCTGTACTCAAGCATTTCGTGATTCTGAATGGTTTCGCTCCATAGTTGGGCTTGCAGCCCAATTATGTTCTTTTGTGCGTCAGGTTTTAACCTCTCCATACCCGCATACTCCTTATCGACATCTATCTGTCGCCCCATATTATCTTTTAGGGTTGTTTTAAAAACATCGAAAGGGCTGTAATGCCAAGCGCTAAAGGTGTTCACAAAGCCACCCCAGTAAAGTCCGGGTTCTTTTGGGTGATTGCTGTAGGCTAAGTCGCAGTAGAAATTGGTGACGTGACAAAGTACTACAGGATACCCTCGGTTTGCAAGACGATATGCCAAATCCTGCGAGCCCCACAGGTTGTTCCATACGTAGGGGATTACATTGCCGCAGGCAAACTTTGGGTTAACCACGTGTCCATTGTTGGTGTGAAGGGCAATCTCCTCCCATCCGGCCATTTTTAGCCCTTTCCTGTTAAAGTTTTCTAGAGCACGTTCGGTGAAGTATGCGTGTAGATTTTCGAAATGCTTAATATCGGATAGTTGTTTCATTAATTCCTGAGCCATTGGTGATTTTTCCCAGGCACCCTGTGGAACCTCGTCGCCACCAATATGGATCGTTGTTAGCGGTGCGTTAGCCTCGCCGTATATTTCGATAATCTCATCAATTACAGTTTCAAGAAAAGTGTAGGTTGATTCCCTTGCCACATTTACAATATTATCAGTATAATACTGAGCCGAGAGGTAAACCGATTCATCCTTGGGGTCGATAAGCCTAAATTCATTGGCTTTGGCAGAATCGCCTTTTTGTACAAAATATTGGTAACGAACCTCCATCGATTTAATGGCTGCGCGGGCATGCCCTGGAAGATTTATCTCCGGAATAATGATAATATGCCTTTCGTTGGCATACTTGAGCAGTTCGATATAATCTTGTTTGGTGTAGAACCCGCTACTGTTTTTGCCCTTGTCAAATGGGTGTGGCCCTGAACCGTAGGCTGGATGCAGTGCCGCAGCGCTTTTTGTAGTATGTCCCCTTTGTGCACCGACGCTAGTAAGTTCAGGTAGTGTTGAAATTTCGAGCCGCCAACCCTCATCATCGGTCAGGTGCAGGTGAAGCGTATTGATTTTGTAGTACGCTAGAATATCAATCGTTTTTTTGATGGTCTCCTTTGGCATAAAATGGCGTACAACATCCAAATGAACACCACGATAGCCAAAGCGGGGAGAATCATTAATGGATATTTTTGGAATCTCAATTCGATGAGATGGTGAAAGCAAATCTTCAATGGGAATCAAGCCGATTAAACTTTGAATTCCATAAAATACTCCAGCTGGGCTTGAACCAGAAATTTGAATTATGCCTTTGTCCAAAACTTCAAGGCTGTAGGACTCTCCATTTCCTATAGTTGAATTTGTGGTGAGTAACACAGCATTTTGGGTTATTCCCGTTCCCATTTGTACGGCACAATCCCATCCAAGGAGCGATTTTAGCAGATGCTTAAGGTAGTTTGCCTCAAACTCTAGATCGTTTTCAGCGTAGAAGATATCTAACGATGCGTGCAGCTCAACGCTATCCCCATTGGCGGTAATGCTTGTTGGCGAAGGGATAACTCTATGCAGCTGATCTTTGTTTAATAGGTGTAGGCCTTGGTTTGCTTTATAATCATTCTCTGGTGTTGGGAGTGGGGTGTAATCACCAGTATGCCTTCGGATTTGCTCTGGACGTGTGAATGGGATAATGGTGTAGTCGCTAACCTCAATAATGCGTTCCTTTCCTTTTTTATCAGTAAAGACAAAGTACAAGCCCATTGGGGCATCGGTTTCCTTGGTAAACCAGTACTCGGCTTCGTAGCTAAATCTGACTTTATCACCCGGATCAATGGATAAGTTACTGCTGGGTGTTAATTGATACCAATCGCCATTAATATGCACAACGGTTCCAATTGAAGGATCACCAGCATCTAGAATCCTTCGAGGCGATTGGTTGAAGTAGAGTACCCAATTACTATCTAGCGGATTTCTTCCTTTGTTTGTAATGGTGATAATGCAGGTTGCGGTTGGTTTCTCACCTTGTATGTTGCTCAATAACTCCCAGGTAACTCCAATCTCTCTTGATTTATTCCGATTTTGCCCGCATCCTGAAAGAAGGATTGCAATAGCTACAACTAGGTGAAACCTGATAAATGTGTTCATAATTACTTTACGTAGATAATTAATTAAATGGATTCTCTACATTTATACCTAAATCGATTTACCTTGCAAGGTAGCAATTACTTTTTGATTGGTGAATGGTGGAGGCGATAGAATATGAAGTTTTAGTAAACATCTAGATTTAAACTTACTATGAAACGATTTGTTTTGATTTTTGCGATTCCTCTGGTTGCGGTTATTGGATGCAAACTTAGTAACAGTAGCGTTCCTCTAAATGTAATTTCGTATAATATCCGTTTCGATAATCCAACCGATGGGGTAAACGCTTGGCCAAATCGTAAGGCCGATGTGGCTGCCCTTTTGCGCTTTCATGGCGCCGATATTGCCTGTCTGCAGGAGGCACTGTATCATCAAATTACCGATTTGCAGGATCAACTTCCATACCTTAGCTGGGTTGGTGTGGGTCGCGACGATGGTGAAATGCTGGGCGAATACTCACCAATTCTCTTTAATTCCCAGAGGTTTACCCTTGATCATTGGGACACCTTCTGGCTCTCCAGCACGCCCGAGAAACCTTCCCTCGGCTGGGATGCTGCATGCATAAGAATTTGTACCTACGCAAAGTTCTCCGATAAACAATCGAAACAATCGTTTTTTGTATTCAATACCCATTTCGATCATGTTGGAGTTGCTGCCCGCGCTAATGCAGCAAAGCTAATTATTAAAAGAATTAGCGAGATAGCTAACGATATTCCCGTGATTCTTGCTGGTGATTTCAACACAAACCCCGAAGGCGATCCCTACGCTTTAATTACTCAATCTCTTGCCGATTCTTACCTTATTTCATCGGAACCACCCTATGGCCCAGTGGCCACATGGAATGGTTTCGATTACAGCAGCGCATTAGATCAGCGAATTGACTATATCTTTGTAAACGATAAGTTTTCAGTATATAAATACGCCAACCTGTCGGATTCAAAGGATCAACACTTTCCATCCGATCATCTACCTGTATTTGTTCGATTAGGATTTGTAAAATAGATTATGGAAAAAGATACATCAATTCTAGTAGAGATTGCAGTATTTACGCCCAACGCGGCAATAGTTGCCCAAAACGCAGGAGCGCATCGCGTTGAGCTTTGTTCGGGTTACTCCGAGGGAGGGCTTTCGCCTTCGGCTGGTACAATTGAGTTCGTGCGCAAATCCATTTCGATACCAATTCACGTTATGGTTCGTCCTCGCATTGGCGATTTCTGCTATAATGCCGATGAAAAAAGATGCATTCTCAGCGATATAGATTACTGCAAAAATGTCGGTGTTAATGGAATTGTGTTTGGTGCCCTAACCCCTTTGGGTTTGGTAGATATGGAGTTTACAAAACAAGTGGTTGAATTTGCCTACCCAATGTCTGTAACTTTTCATCGTGCTTTCGATTTGACTCAAAATTTGTATAATACCCTCGACGACCTTATTGCCTGTGGTGTGAATCGGGTGCTTACTTCGGGCGGTAAACCCAATGCCCTTGAGGGCATTGATACCATTGCGGCTCTTGTTAAGCAGGCCAAAGGCCAAATCGTTGTTCTTCCAGGTGGTGGAATTACTGCCGATAATGTGCAGCATTTAATCAAAAGCACTGGTGTGCGAGAGGTACATTTCTCTGGCAAACAGCTTGTTAAAAGTCAGATTAGAAAATCAACTAATCTTAGCCTAACCTCGTGTGGCGAGGTTTCGGATTTGGAGTGGTACGAGGCAAGTGGGAAGAAGATCAAATCGCTACTTAGTAATATTGGCTGATAGCATATCTGAGATTTTTTTAGTTAGGTTAGAAATTTCGAGTATATTGGTGCCGTCGTATTGGATAATGTCATACCTTTGTATCTCAATCTAATCAATCAAACAATGAAGTCAATTACCGTGGTCTTTTCCCTCGTGGCGTAAGCCAGGCTCTTACTAACCACGAACTACGCTCGCCCGAGCGTTGACTTTACTTGTTTCGTTATCAAAATCAATTTTCTTAAACTTTTAATTTTTGGAGGATTTTCCTATGAAAACTATTTCTGTATTTACCCGTGTGGGCGCCTTTGTGGGCTTTGCCTTGCCGATGGATGAGAGAGAATATGTAAACCATTTCAAGTACCGAAAACGACAACTTTATGAACCGTAATAAATTTATATATCAATTCAATAGAATTAAAGAGATACTTTCCGAGATTAAGGATTCCATTGCTGGCGCCGAGGTCGATTACACCTCGCTGAGCATGCGCAAAGCGCTTATACTGCTCTCAATCCCCATGGTGCTGGAGATGCTAATGGAGTCAATTTTCACCATTTGCGATATTTACTTTGTGTCCAAGCTTGGGGCCGAGGCGGTTTCAATTGTTGGGCTCACCGAATCGATGCTCACCATGGTATACGCCTTTGGGATTGGCTTTGCCATATCTGCCACTGCCATAGTTTCGCGTAGAATAGGCGAAAAGGATCCTCGTGGAGCCAGTGCAGCCGCAGCCCAAGCAATGATCGTTGTTCTTCTATCAGTTGTAATAATATCGTTAGTAGGATTTGCTTTCAGCAAGGATTTGCTACGGCTAATGGGTGCCGATGCCGAAATAGTAGATAAATACTATGGTTACACTCAATGGATGTTGGCAGGTAATGGAACCATAATGCTGCTTTTTGTATTGAACGGAATTTTCCGCGGCGCTGGTAATGCTGCAATTGCCATGCGGGTGCTTTGGGCTGCCAATATAATTAACATAGTACTCGATCCCATGCTGATTTTTGGTTATGGCCCATTCCCTGCACTTGGAGTTGAGGGAGCCGCCATAGCAACCAATATTGGTCGTGGGTCTGCTGTACTGTACCAACTTTACATCCTATTCTTTGGGAAGAGTGCTATTCGGATAAAACTATCGGCCCTGTTGCCCGATTTTACGCAGATTGCTGCTTTCTTAAAGTTATCGTACTCTGGTATTTTGCAGCTGGTTATTGCCCAACTTAGCTGGATTGGGCTTGTGCGAATTATTTCCACCTTTGGCAGCTTATCCATAGCTGGATATACAGTTGGTGTAAGGATTATGATATTTTCCCTACTCCCGGCAGCAGGTATAAGCAATGCTGCGGCTACACTGGTTGGGCAAAACCTTGGCGCTGGAAATCCACAAAAAGCCGAAAAATCGGCATGGGTATCCGGCCTAGTTAATGCAGCTTTTATGGGAGTAATCGGACTAATGCTCGTTCTGTGGGCGGAACCTATTGTTAGTTTCCTAACTGGCGATCCCGAGGTGGTTGTGAAAGGAGCTGAGTGTTTGCGTATAATGAGTATTGGGTTTGTTGCCTATGGATTTGGAATGGTGATGGTTCACTCGCTCAATGGATCGGGCGATACTCTTTCGCCAATGGTAATAAATCTTATCTGTTTTTGGGCAATAGAGATTCCCCTCGCTTACTATCTCGCCATTGTTTTAGGGTATCAGGAGAAAGGGGTTTACTATTCCATAGTTGTTGCCGAATCGCTTATGACCCTATTGGCTCTTCTTGTTTTCCGACGGGGGAAATGGAAGTTTAATGTGGTTTAGCAAACAACAATGCAAGGTCTATTCGAATCCATTTTCGGCACTTAACCTTATCTTAAGAGAAAAAGTTCACTTCAACGTGAGCTTTTTCTGTGTAAATGTTTAGTTGCTTGTTGGTTGGAAAGCACTATGTTCATTTTTTTTGGTGTTGTAAGTTGTCTTGATTCAAAAAGTTACGCGTAATTAGGTTTATGAAAGAGCCGATAAGGGTTTTGAAACATCATATGATACTCTCATCGCTGTGAACATTTTATTTCGAGCTCCTCAGTGATTCCTTTTTCAGATCATCGATTATTTTCGCATCTACTACATAAATATCGCTAGCTTTATTCCCATATCTAAGTGAGAAATCCTTAATGTTCTCGTAGTTGATAGGTATTGTGAAATCAGTATTTGCAGGTTTGTCGCTAGTGTAGAAGAGGTGCTTACCACAGTCCGATACAAATGGGCAGTACTCAAAGCCCGAGGAATTCAAATTACTACCTATATTTTTTGCTTTAGTCCAAAGCCCATCTGTGCGCTTAAAGCTGATCCATAAATCGCCCCTCCCATAACCTTTTCCCCAGCCCGATGAGGTAAAAATGATGTAACTTTCATCTCTTGCAACATAAGCGTTGTACTCATCTCTGGTTGTATTCACTGAATCGGGAAGTGCCGTCACCGATTTGTAGTTACCGTTTTCCAGAGTTGAATAGTAAATGTCTTCTCCTCCCAGCCCAATGCTGTCATTACGTATTGCACACCAGTATAGTGTACCGCTATTTGTAATTGAGGGGTAAAATTCGTTGGCTTCCGTATTAATTGGGCTACCAATATTAACAGGTTTGGACCATTCGTTCTCAATCCGATCAACGTACCAAATGTCAAAATCTTTGGGTTCACCACCATCGGTCAAAGGCCTGTTTGAGGCAAAGTACATCCTTTGCCCATCGGGGGAGAAATGCGGTTCGAGGTCTGAATAAACCCCCGAAAATGGTGCAACTTCAGGCTTAGTCCATCCTTTGGGTAATTTCTTGGTGAAAACGATAACAGGTTGTGTGTAGCTAGTGATTGTATAGTAAAACTCATTACCCTTTGGCGATAAAGATGCGTCGCGCTCTGCCATATGGGTCGACAGGAAATTGGGTGCGAGAACTTGTGGTGTATCCGTTAATATCTCCGGGAATATTTCCTGATTAACGTTTTGCTTAACACATCCAAAGGTAAAAGATAAAAGTGTTAAGTTTATAAGAATTAAGTTTTTCATGGCAAAAAGTATTGATTTTGAGTATGCAATACCAAACAAAGAAGGGTACTTCTTACAGTATCATTTCGACACCTATTATGCTTAACTTGAAATTTTTCGAGGTCGAGTTGCTTAAATATCAACTTCTTATCAATTGATATAGGCTGACTTGTCCTTTGCCAGCGAACTAATTGATAAAAACACAAAAAAGGCTAAACTAATCCCGCGTTTGCGAGCAGCGATTCCATCTCCTTTTGCAGCAGCATAGCCTTAGTGCGGGCGGCACCGGCAAACCTCATCGATTGGTCGGAGTAGAGAATGCCCCTTGCCGAGTTTACAAGCAGTCCACACTGTTTGTTTAGTCCATATTTGGCAACATCGGCCAGGCTTCCGCCTTGTTCGCCTACACCAGGCACCAGTAGAAAATGATCGGGGATTATTTTGCGGATGCTACCCAGCATTTCGGCACGTGTAGCGCCAACTACGTACATCATGTTATTCTCATCGCCCCAGTGGATCGATTTGGCAATTACCTCCTCGTAGAGCTTTTTGCCAGTCTTGGCATTTTCCATAAGCTGAAAATCATCGAAGCTCTGATTCGAAGTGAGAGCTAGCAGAATTACCCATTTTCCGTCGAATGCCAGAAAAGGCTCAGCGGTGTTGTGCCCCATGTATGGCGACAGGGTGATGGAGTGAAAATCGAGATGATGAAAAAACGTGCGGGCGTACATCCTCGAGGTATTGGCAATGTCGCCTCGCTTGGCATCTGCAATTGTGAAAATATCGGGATACTTGGTTCGAATATACTTTACCGTTTTTTGCAGGCTGTTCCAGCCCGATGCTCCATGCAGCTCGTAAAAGGCTAGGTTTGGCTTGTACGCAACGGTGTAATCGGCAGTGGCATCAATTATGGCCCGGTTAAACTCAAAGATGGGGTCTTCCTTCGATAGAAGAAATTCGGGAATCCTATTTAGGTCGGTATCAAGTCCAACGCAAAGAAAACTGCGTTTCTTGCGAATCTGTTCAAAAAGTTGCGATGCATTCATATTCGGAATGATTTTACTATTTGCTAGATCGATACTGACCCCCGTTACCCATCACTTAAGTCACCCGTCACTATAGTCACCGTCACTAAAGCTACAACTCGCTCATCTTTAATCTTTCGGCATTTTCGGCCATCTGCAGTTTCTCAATAATCTCATCTACTTCGCCGTCGATTATTGCCGATAGGTTATATAACGTAAGGTTAATTCTATGGTCGGTAACTCTACCCTGCGGGTAGTTGTAGGTTCTGATTTTGGCTGATCGATCGCCAGTGGAAACCATGGTTTTGCGTTTCGATGAAATCTCGTCGAGATACTTTTGATACTCCAGGTTGTAAAGTCGTGTCCTAAGCTCGGCAAGGGCTTTGTCGTAGTTCTTTAGCTGCGATTTTTGATCCTGACACTGCACCACGATTCCCGAGGGAATGTGAGTAAGCCTGATGGCGGAGTAGGTGGTGTTTACACTTTGTCCTCCGGGGCCCGATGCGCAGAATGTATCCTTACGAATATCCTCAGTTCTCAGATCTATGTCAAACTCCTCGGCCTCGGGCAGAACCGCAACCGTTGCTGCCGAGGTGTGAACGCGACCCTGAGTTTCGGTTTGTGGAACTCGCTGTACACGATGTACGCCCGATTCGTACTTAAGGATGCCGTATACTCCGTTTCCTTTTACGTTAAGCACAACTTCTTTGTACCCGCCAACGGTTCCCTCGGAAAAGTTGGTGACCTCGTATTTCCACCCCTTCCGCTCAATGAACTTAGTGTACATTCTGTATAGATCGCCGGCAAAGATGCTGGCCTCATCACCGCCAGTTCCGGCTCTAATCTCAAGTACTGCGTTTTTGCTGTCCTGAGGATCGGCAGGAACGAGAAGAAGTTTTATTTCAGTTTCCAGACTTTCCTGCTCCTGCTCAAGGGATTCAAGCTCCATCTTGGCCATCTCTCGCATCTCTTCGTCTTTCTCTGTGGCAAGCATGGCCCTCGATGATGTGATATTGCTAAGTATATTCTTGAACTTTTCGTATGCCTCAACAAGGGGCTCAAGTTCGCGGTACTCCTTGTTTAGGCTAACATATCTCTTCATATCGGCCATTACTGCAGGGTCGGTTATCTGCTGGCCAATTTCCTCAAATTTTTGTCTAAGCCCTTCAAGCTTAACTAGTATGGTATTATCGCTCATATTTCGTTGTAAATTGCTGCAAAGTTAAGTTTTTTATTCCAAATCTTTTTATGCTTTTAAGCCACTTGTTTTACACAACAACTGATGTAATAAAAAAAGTTGCTCTCTAGTCTAATCGAAGACTAGAGAGCAACTTTTTGAGTTTTGAAATCAAACTACTTGCTTGTATTATCTTGCGGGCTATTCTGTTGCTCCTCGCAATCCTTCACTCTAATCCTTACCGATTTGAATGAGAAAATTCCAGCGGTTCCGTAAAAGATAATATTGTCGAAAATATCTCGTTTAACAACTTTCTCGTAATCAGTGATTTTAATCGTTTTTTCAACTTTACGGATAGGAACCAATTCCCAGAATAACGATAAATCCTTGCCCTTGGTAAGTGTTTTTGGCTTGCAATCAACATTTTCGTAGTTACCTACAGGAACTCTTTGCACACCGCAAGCGGTTGCAATTAGTATTAATAAAACTGCTAAAAACGATTTGGTTAATTTCATATTTACTTTAATTACCTGTTTGTCAGTATTGTGTGTAAGTGCTAAGTGTTTTGCTATTCTACAGTATTAAGCTCTACAACTTTAACGCCGTTAAAACTACAAAAACTTTATTAAGAGCACAGACAAATATCTGTAAATATTTTTTTGTTGCCAAAACATAGTGTTTTTGAAATGTAATGTCGATAAATTTTAGGTTTTATCTCTAAAACAGAAAACCCCAACCGATTAGGGTTGGGGTTTTGGGTGGTGCCACCAGGAATCGAACCGGGGACACACGGATTTTCAGTCCGTTGCTCTACCAACTGAGCTATGGCACCAGCGTTTTGCGGTTGCAAAAGTAAATATTTTTCTTTTATCTCCAAATACTGATCTGGATTTTATTTTAGCGAATATTTTTCTTGATTGATTGTCAGGATTCTCTATTTTTAAAATCATCTTATTTAGACGAATTCTAGTTAGTGTTTCCCTCAAAAACTATAGTTGTTCTTTCGTGTATGATAAATATGCTGATTCTTGGTTTCAGTCTTAACTTCGGATTTTATTATCCATTATTCAATCGATGATTTAACTTATCATACTCTATTTTGGTGTATGCATCTAAATCACTACGTTTGCAGATTAATTTTTAATAAATGGTATTTGAGAATCACCTCTTGCAGAACGGAATTCGTGTGGTACATAGCCGAACCGACTCGCCGGTAGCGTATTGTGCCATGATGATTAATGCTGGAACTCGCGACGAGCAGGAACACGAACACGGTTTGGCCCATTTTATAGAGCATGTGCTGTTTAAGGGAACCAAAAGGCGCAAATCCTTTCACATAATGAGCCGATTAGAGGATGTTGGCGGCGAGCTGAATGCATATACAACAAAAGAGGAAACGGTTATTCATGCCACATTTCTTAAGGACGATTATCATAGGGCGGTTGAGTTGCTTTTTGATATCCTTTTCAGGTCAACCTTTCCAGAACGTGAACTAGTAAAGGAGAAAGATGTGATTCTGGACGAGATTAACTCATACAAGGATTCTCCTTCGGAGCTGATTTTCGACGACTTTGAGGAGCTGCTTTACCCCAATCATCCTTTTGGTCGAAATATTCTGGGTACACGGAAAACCCTAAAACGATTTTCGCGTGCTGATATTTTTAGATTTATTGAGCGGAACTACAATACCGATCAGATGGTTTTTTGTTCCATTGGAAATATTCCATTCTCAAGAGTTCTTAAGTTGGCCGAGCGTTATTTTGGGTCGCTTTCACCTAATCCTCGTACAGCACAGAGGCTGGCTTTGCAGCCTAGTCAGCCTCTTGTTAAGGAGATTCGAAAAAAAACGTACCAGCAACATTGTATTGTAGGGTGTAGAGCCTATCATCTTCACCATCCCAGTAGGGTTGGGATGTATTTGCTCAATAATGTTCTCGGAGGGCCAGGTCAAAACTCACGGCTAAATCTTTCGCTTCGCGAGCGGAGTGGATATGCTTATAATGTAGAGTCGTCGTACACACCCTACACCGATACTGGAGTTTTCAACATCTACTTTGGAAGCGATAAGGTGAATTTCGACAAGTCACTCGAAATTGTCCATCAAGAGTTGGCGATTTTACGCGAGAAAAAGTTGGGTGTTCAGCAGCTAGCCAAGGCCAAACGTCAGCTTATAGGTCAACTTGCCATAGCCGCCGAGAATAGCGAATCTCTGATGCTTAACGTGGCGCGCAGCTACCTTTGCTACAATTCCCTTGAGGGATTTGATGTAGTGAATTCAAAAATTGAGGGCATTACTGCCGACGAGTTAATGCGTATAGCAAACGAAGTGCTGGCTCCAAACAGTTTATCAACCTTAATCTATAAGTAAGTGGAGAACGAGTTGTTCTATTCAAACGATATGGAAACGTATCTTCTAAACCATACTTCAAAAGAGGATGAGGTTTTGTATGAACTAAATCGTCATACCCATTTAACCAATCTGCAACCGCGAATGTTGAGTGGCCCAATACAGGGGAAACTGCTCGAGATGATTAGCAGGATGATTAAACCACGCAGGATTTTGGAGATTGGCACTTACACTGGATATTCTGCAATTTGCATGGCTAAAGGGCTTCAGCCTGGCGGAGAACTCCATACAATTGAGATCAATGATGAGATTTGCGATACGGCTGAAGCCTTTTTTCAAAAAGCTAGTATGCACGATAGAATAATCCTGCATATTGGTAGTGCTCTCGATGTTATCCCCACGCTTAATGAGGTGTTCGATTTGGTGCTTATCGATGGCGATAAGCGGCAATATCCTGAATACCTAAACCTGGTGCTTCCTTTGCTCAGTCCTAGTGGATACATATTGGCCGACAACGTGTTATGGGGGGGAAAAGTGCTTCTTTCAGAACCCGATGACCTGTACACAAAAGGCGTAATGGATTTTAATGATATGGTGGCCACTAACCCTGCACTGGAGCAGGTTTTGCTGCCATTGCGTGATGGCTTAATGTTGATTAGGAAAATTTCTTGAGTTACACTTCCTTTTCTGCGTATTTTAAACTAATTTGCTTATATGTTGTTTACATTGTATTAAACAAATATCCGTACTATGTACAGCATCAAGCAGCTATCCGTCTTAGCCGGAATAAAACCGCATACCATCAGAGTTTGGGAAAAACGGTACAACATGTTTTCCCCTGGGCGAACTGAAACTAACATTAGGAGATATTCTGATGACGATTTGAAGTTAGCGCTCAACATTAAAATGCTTTCTAGTATTGGTTATCGAATTAGCAGGATAGCCAAAATGTCCCGAGACGAAATGGCATTAATTATTGGTGAGGGTAATAAATATATTGGCCCACCCCCAGTGCCCGAGAGCCTTTTGTCGGCCGCAATTAATTTGGATAAGCAGGCGTTCATAACTTATGTAAATGGATTTATTAATGATAGGGGATTTGAGTGGACATACGAACACCTGATGATTCCCTTTCAACAGCGCATGGGATTACTTTGGCAGTCGGGGGGGGTTATTCCCGCTCAGGAGCATTTTACATCCAATTTACTGCGAGATATCATTATTACTAACATATCGAATCTACAGCCTTCCTCAATCAACGGCAAAGAGATTATCTTTTTCTTGCCTCCAGGCGAGCTGCACGAGATTGGACTCCTTTACTATAGTTATATCGCATCTAATATTGGATATAAAACAACATATTTAGGGCAAGATGTTCCCATTGCCGATGTGATTGAGGTTGTAAAGAGGCAGAATGCAAAATTGCTTTTCAGCTCGTATACAGTTTCCATTCCCGACGTAGACTTTACTGATCAAGTTAGCCGCCTTCTTAAATCGTTGCCTAATGCTAAACTTGTTCTTACGGGCCCTTTTATCGAGAAAAAGCAAAACTTGCTACCCAAAGAAGTTAAAGTTGTTGCCTCTGCCAGTCAGTTTCGCGATTTATCTCTCTGATAAGTAGCCTTTTTCATTCATTATCCCATTCTCTGTTTACTTGTTCGTGTACTTCAAGGTAATCTTTGAACTATTTAGATGTTATTTGGAAGGGCTCTTCAGTACTTCTTTTCATACAAGCATTTAATGTTGTTTGTTATTTAGAATAAGTCTAGAAAGGTGCCCCTGGGCCCCGTGTTGCATTTGGTTTTGTTTAATTCAGCTGTATATTTGCATCAACAATTAAATTAGACTGAATAAAAATAAAACTTAAACCATATCAATATGTCAACAGCAGAATTTAACACCGCGCTTATTGAGCTAGAGCCAAACCTCGAAAGATTTGCATACAGCTTGACCGCTAATCCAGAGGATGCTCGCGACCTACTTCAGGAAACCTACTTAAAGGCTTTAACCTATAGGGATAAGTTTGAGGATAACACCAACATAAAGGCCTGGGCGTTTACCATTATGAAGAATACCTTCATAAATAACTACAGGAAGGCGGTTAAGCAACGTACAACTTTCGATTCGAGTGATAATCAGTTTCTGATTAATGGAAGAGCATTTGAGGAAGGCCCTGAGTCGACCTTCTCGCATAGCGAGATTAGCCAAAAGGTGAACGAACTCGAGGATGAGTTCCGGGTTCCCTTTCAGATGCATACTTCGGGGTATAAGTACAAGGAGATAGCCGAGAAGCTAAACCTAAAGATTGGAACCGTGAAGAGCAGGATTTTCTTCTCGCGCCAAAAACTTATGAATGCCTTACCCGATTACCAGTAAATAGTATTTCCATGATTAAGTGTAAATAAGGTTAGATTTGTTAGCATGCAGCAGGGCGTCTTGGAAACAGGTCGCCCTGTTTTATTGGCGATTGTGCAAAAAAAGAAAGCCTGACAAGTGTCAGGCTTTGTGGTTGGTACCCGGAGCCGGGATCGAACCGGCACAGCCGCAATGGCCACAGGATTTTAAGTCCTGCGTGTCTACCAATTCCACCATCCGGGCCCATTACGAAAAGAAAAGTGTCGATAGTAAAAAAGCGGAATCACTCCGCTTTTTTAGTTGAGCGGAAAACGAGACTCGAACTCGCGACCCCAACCTTGGCAAGGTTGTGCTCTACCAACTGAGCTATTTCCGCAGTATGTCAATTGCACTTACCAGTATTCCCGGCCTCAATTGCGAATGCAAAAATAGATCATTTGCCTAAACCAGCAAAAAAAAATGGCAACTTTTTTAGGTGTTTGCCCAAAAAAGTTGCCTTTAGTTTGATAGCCAATTCGTTATAAAACAATATTTCCGTGCTTTCGAGGAGGCTGCTGTTGGCTTTTATTTCGGGTAAGTTCAAGAGCCTGAGTAAGTTTGGCTCGTGTTTGCTTTGGGTAAATTATTTCATCGATATAACCCAATTCGGCAGCTTTGTAGGGATTAGCCAGCCTTTCACGGTACTCATCTATCAGATTTTGCCGCTCTTCTTCGCTCGAAATCTTATTGCGATGAATAATATTTACTGCCCCCTCAGGCCCCATTACAGCAATTTCGGCAGTGGGGTAGGCGTAGTTTACATCGGCTCCTACTTGCTTGCTCGACATCACGCAGTATGCTCCTCCATAGGCTTTGCGGGTTATAACGGTAATTTTTGGAACAGTTGCCTCTGCGTAAGCATATAGCAGTTTTGCCCCATGCTTGATTATGCCGTTGGCTTCCTGGGTTGTGCCTGGCAAAAATCCGGGAACATCAACAAATGTGATAAGAGGAATATTAAACGCATCGCAAAAACGAATGAATCGGGCAGCCTTTACCGAGGAGTCGATATCGAGCACCCCCGCAAGATGTGCAGGTTGATTAGCGACAATTCCAACTGTTTGTCCGGCCATTCGTCCAAAACCAACAACGATATTTTTTGCGTAATGGGCTTGAACCTCAAGGAAATTCTTGTCGTCGAGTACGATAAGGAGCAAGTCCTTAATGTCGTATGGCTTGTTGGGGTCGGCAGGAACAATGGTTTGTAATGCTTCGTCCTCTCTAAAGGGGGTGTCGGTAGTTGGGAACTCCAGAGCGTCTTCCATGTTGTTTGGTGGCAGGAAACCCATTAGCTCTCGAATAAGCATAAGCGCTTGCTCGTCGTTATCGGCCATAAAGTGAGCCACACCGCTTCTTGAGTTGTGGGTTGTTGCACCTCCCAAATCCTCCTTTGTAACATCCTCGTGGGTAACCGCTTTTATCACATCAGGACCAGTTACAAACATATAGCTTGTGTCCTTTACCATTACTATAAAATCGTTGAGGGCAGGGGAGTACACAGCGCCTCCGGCGCAAGGTCCCATTATGCATGTAATTTGTGGAATTACCCCTGAACTACGCACATTGTTGTAGAAGATTTCGGCATATCCTGCCAAACTCTGAACACCCTCCTGAATTCTTGCACCACCCGAATCGTTTAGCCCAATAATTGGCGTTCCAGTTTTGAGCGCCATGTTTTGCAGTTTTATTATTTTATCGGCATTGGCTCGGCTAAGTGTTCCACCAAAAACGGTAAAATCGTAGGCGTAAACGTAAACCATTTTTCCATCAATTTTTCCGTATCCGGTAATTACCCCATCGCCAGCAACTTTGGTTTTCTCCATTCCAAACTCAAAGGAGCGATGTGTTACCAGCTTATCGAACTCGTTGAAAGTGTTGGGGTCGAGAAGTTCATTTATCCGTTCGCGGGCTGTTTTTTTTCCGGCTTCGTGTTGTTTTGCAACGCGCTCCGATCCTGCTCCCAGCTCGGCTTGCTTAACTTTTTGCTCAAACTGGGAAAATTTCTTTTCAAGGCTATCCATAGTTGCAATTGATTATTCAATTTCGATAAGAGGCTGATTACCTATAATAGTATCGCCTTCGTTCACAAATATACTTTTCACTTTCCCGTCGACGGGTGAGCGGTAATCGCTTTCCATCTTCATGGCCGAGATCACAATTACCGTATCGCCTTTGGCAACATCTTGCCCTTGGGATACTGGAATACTTACCACTTTGCCTGGCATTGGGGTTGTGATCACCCTGTCGGCCGAATCGATATTGTCCTTATTCCTACTCTTCTGGTATCGGCTCTGGGCATCAATTATCTCTACCTCGTGCGACGATGTGTAGGTATTTACAAAGTAGTTTTTTGGTCCATTTCCGGGAATCATCTCAATGTTGTACGATTTGCCGTTGTGCAGGATAGAGTAAACACCCTCCTCAACCATAACAATGTCAACCTCATAGGTGATACCTTCCACATCAATTGTGGCCTGGGAGCCATCCTTTTTAATCAGCTGTACATTGGCTTCGCGGTCGCCAATTTTTATATCTAGTGCCATAGAATTAGATTCGTTGTAATGATTTCTTAAGGCCATAATCTTTCCATCTGTCTCCATTGCGTTGAATGGAGAAATCGCCCATTGCCGCTTTTTCGAGTTTGCTGGTGTAATCGATGTAAGCGGCTATTATGGCCATATCAACGCTAACCGTTTTCTCGTTGGCGCAGGGAGTAAGCAGTTCTTCGCTATTCTTCTCAACAAAATGGGTGTCGTAAATTCCCTCGCGGAACTCCTTGTTTAGCATAATACGTTCGAGGAATTTTGTAGATGTTTTTACGCCAGTAATCTTATACTCGAAAAGGGCTCTCCGCATTCTTTCGATGGCTTCGGAACGATTGCGCCCCCAGGCTATCACCTTGCTGATCATGGGGTCGTAGTGCATAGGGATTTCGTACCCCTCGTACACGTAACCATCGGTTCTGATTCCGAGCCCGTTGGGCTCGCTGATGTGACGAACAACTCCCGGGCTGGGCATAAAGTTATTAAAAGGATCTTCGGCCGAAATGCGGCATTCAATGGAGTGTCCAAACTGAAACACATCTTCCTGCTTAAAGGATAGCGGCAGTCCGGATGGGATGGCGATTTGTTCCTTCACTATATCGACACCTGTGGTACGCTCGGTAATAGGATGTTCAACCTGAAGGCGGGTATTCATTTCCAGAAAGTAGAAGTTCCTATTGGCATCGACAAGGAACTCGATGGTTCCTGCACCCTCGTAGGAGACGGCCTTGGCAGCCGCTACGGCGGCTTGTCCCATTTGCTCGCGGAGTTCGGGAGTAAGGAATGGCGATGGCGTTTCCTCTACCACTTTTTGGTGACGGCGTTGAACGGAGCACTCGCGCTCGAAAAGATGAACGGTGTTGCCATGGCTATCGGCTAAAATCTGGAATTCGATGTGGTGTGGTGATTCAATATATTTTTCGATATACACCGTATCATCGCCAAAGGAGGAGAGAGCCTCTGATTGTGCCATTTTTACTGCTGGTAGCAATTCCTTTTGTTCCCTAACCAGCCGCATTCCCTTGCCCCCACCACCAGCCGACGCCTTAACCATTACTGGTAAGCCAATTTCGGCAACAATTTTTTTAACATCTTGGCTATTGGTTATTTTTTCTTGTGTTCCAGGAACAACGGGAACCCTGGCAGCTATCATGGTTTGACGGGCGGTAATTTTGTCGCCCATGCGGGTTATGGAGTCGATTGAGGGACCGATAAACTTTATACCAGCTTTCTGGCACTTGCGAGCAAATTCTGCGTTCTCCGATAAAAATCCGTACCCAGGATGAATGGCATCGGCATTCGATCTGATGGCCACATCAATTATTTTATCGGCATCGAGGTAGCTTTCACGCGAAGGGGATGGGCCAATATGGTATGCTTCGCTGGCATACCTAACGTGCATTGCGCCACGGTCGGCATCGGAGAAAACGGCAACAGAACGTATGCCCAACTCTCTACACGAGCGAATTATGCGCACGGCTATTTCGCCCCTATTGGCGATAAGAACTTTTTTTATCATGTTTGTCCAAAGTATTGATTTCCCAACTCATTCCAGTCAAACGGGTGATTGAAATGATGGGTCAAATATAAACAGTAATTATGTTGAATGACATAAAAGGGCAAAGAAAAACTGCTGCGCAGCAATTTTTTCTACTGCAAAAGATGGATTGACAGAGTGTTAGATTGTTGATAAAAAGTGAATGCTGAATTGTTGTCGCTGGAAGTTGGATTGGTTTAAAATCAACATTTTATTACTGTAAGATTCATGAAATCAACTTAAAAGACTGATTTGTGCTAGATAGATGCTGTCTGTATTGAGGATATGGCGGGAATTGCTTACTTTAGCTGGTTCAATTTAAAAAGATACAAATTATGGGAGCATTTCATGCATACGACATTAGAGGCATTTACAATAAGGATTTTAATAAGGACGATGCCTACAAGATTGGATATTTTTTGGTTGGGCTATTAAAAACCGATAAGGTTTTGGTTGGGCGCGATACGCGGGTTTCGTCCGATGAGATTTTTGAGAACCTTGCCAAGGGCATTACCGATGCCGGTGCCGACGTGTACAGTGTTGGGCTGGCAACCACACCAATGGTTTACTACTCCACGGCTAAATACGGTTTTAACGCATCGGTTCAGATAACTGCATCGCATAACTCAAGGGAGTACAACGGCATGAAGGTATCGCGCGAGAACGCTTTGCCTGTTGGGTACGATACCGGCCTAAACCAAATTGAGCAGAAGATTAAGAGTGGAGAGCCTATAGTTCCTGTCCAAAACCCTGGAGTGATTAAGGAGTTGGATGTTAAGGATGAGTATGTTAGTTTTCTTAAAAAGTACGTAGCCGACTATAGCGGCTTACGTATTGGAATAGATTGTTCCAATGGAATGGCCGCATTGCTAATTAAAGATCTTTTGGGCGATAAGCCAATTTATATCTACGATGAACTCGATGGTACTTTCCCAAACCACGAAGCTAATCCGCTTGTACCCGAGAATGTGGTCGATTTACAAAATCTTGTAAAAAAGGAGAAATGCGACATCGGAATTATTTTCGATGGCGATGCCGACCGCGTGATGTTTGTGGATGAGAAAAGCCGCTTTATTTCGCCTGACCTGATGATTGCCCTTTTAGGGCATTATTTCCTGGAGGAAAAGGGGCAGAAAGGTGTCGTCCTACAGGATATTCGGACATCGAAAGCAGTGGGCGAATACCTGAAACCACTGGGAGGCGAGATGCGTACATGGCGAGTTGGACGGGCATTTGCCGCGCATAAGCTTCGCGAAATTGATGGCATTTACGGAGGCGAGCTGGCTGGCCATTACTACTTCCGCGATTTCTACTACTCCGACTCGGGCTTGCTGGCCTGCTTAATTATCCTTGATGTTATTGCAAAGTTTAAAAAGCAAGGTTACACCCTGTCGCAGCTTATTTCTCGTATTGAAACCTATGCAAACTCGGGCGAAATCAATTTCCGCATTGAGCGGAAAAAAGATGCCATGGATGCTGTTAGGGATTACTTTACGGCACAGGAAAAACCAACTGCTTCGTTCGATTTCGATGGGTATCGCGTGGAGTTTCCTGATTGGTGGTTCAATATTCGCCCCTCGAACACAGAGCCGTATTTGAGGTTTATTGCTGAGGCCAAGTCGAGGGATTTGCTGGACGAGAAAGTTGCTAAGGTTAAGGAGATTATAGCAAGCCTAACCTAATCGATTTAGGTGTGCATAAATAGGGCGATATCAAATTCTTGATATCGCCCTATGTTGTTTTAAGTTGGAGGTATTGCTACTGCTCGGCAATCACTTTCTTGTAGGCTTTCGAATTGGATAGTGCCTTATGGAGCTCTTTATCCTTTTCAACCTGATCAATAATTGACCTGTTCACATTTTTTCGGGGCATCTCCATAAGCACGTAAACCTTGTGAATTCCATTCTCCTCGGTTGCGAATTTTTGTGAAACCTGAGTGTTCTGTAGTGTTGCTACAACAGTTTTACGTACTACCTTAACCTTTTCGGTAAGCGTCTTATTGCGACGCACAACCGGTTCAAATTTAGTTGTTACCGATACTACCGCTGTTTCGAGTTGCTCAGCCAAATTCACACTGGCCTCCATTTTTGCCTTTCGCTCAGCAATTTCAGCGCTTCCTGATGTGCCAACTCCAACGGCGTAAATTTTTCCGTTCGATTTAGGAGGATTTTTTACCCAACCTGGAACCGATTGTCCCCATGAAATGATCGGAAAAAATACCATTATAATCATTAGTATCCTTTTCATAGTTGCTCTTGTTTTGTTTACAAATGCACAGAGTTACATATTTCGTGCCAGTTTAAATTGTCTTTATTTTGTGAGTTTTCTATAATTTGTTGGCTATTTTTGCGTTACCAGTTTAATTTGCGAATCCACTAGTATATGCATAGGTTTGTTTTACCACTCACTTTTTTCCTTTTTGCCTCGTATGTTACCTTAGGTCAGAAACCGCCACGGTTTTCAACAGATGTGTTGAATAGCCCCATTCAGCACGCTGCGTGGTTCGATAATATGTTGGAGCTAGTTTATGTTGATACTTTTACTAGGGATACCTCTGCTTATGTTGTGAGCCTTGAGAATGGATATGCGCAGCATCGTTTTGCAAATCAACCTGAATTAATAAGGAATTTGACAGGTTTTGAGCCTGTTAGCATCGACATTGTATACACTAAGTACCCATTTAGCAAAGAGGATTGGCAAACCAACTACTATGATTTGCTGGCGAATAGGTTAAAAGAGTTGTTTCAGCACGACCCAACATTAAATAGCCGTGAAATAAGCTGGCGATTGGTAATGCAAACAAATTGCATAAATGGGGAAGAGGCAACTCAACTTTTTCATGGCATTGTGATAAATTACAAATTAGAAATGCTCGCTGCGCTACCAATTCGGAAATTTAGTTTGCCCATACTCATACCAAAAACCAAAGTCGAAACAACAAAGCCAATGTTGGCTTTAAATGTACAACCACCAGTAAACGAGAAGGAACTAATTGCGTTACTCTATCCCCAAAGTGTATATAACCGAGAGATGAAACAGCATATCCCTGCCAAAACTAGGACAAAGAACGAACCGGGCTGCTCAAATTTCACAACCCGAGCCGACCGGCCAAAGAGTAGCGTATTGGCGAGATTATTCGGTAGGTGAGTGTTCCTTGCTGAACTCAGCAACCTCAACGGCAATTCCCTTGCCTTCGCTATAGCTTTTAATTCTATCCTTTATCTCAATAACTTTGGCGTAGGGTAACCAGCCAATCTGCACCTTTTTTCCCTTGCCCGAACGCTTGAAAAAAGTGATGTATGTTGGCCCCAACTTAACTTTTGAAATGGTTTCCCAGATAACGGCACTGGGTGTTTTCATAAAGAAGCCAAACTGGTACTCAATTGCAAAATCATCGGCTTTAAAGTATAGTTTTGCCTTGTAGCCAACGTAAGCAAAGTAGATAAAAATTAATGCATAAATTCCAAAGATGATGAAGATCCACTCCTTGGGATCGTGCTTGCTGTAAAAAATGGCAAAGGATACTGCAGCGATAATTATTAAAGCGGAGGCCAAAATAATCAGGAATCGCCTGTAGCGTCCACTGGTTTCGGCCATTTGGTTTAGGTTGATATTAAAGGGTTCCATAGGTTGAAGGGGTTAAGAATGTACCAAAGGTAATGATTTTGAAAAATCGTAGCTACGATGCGGTATAAAAAAAAGAAAAACCCCGAGAAATATCCCCGGGGCTTTAAAAATTATTGAAGTTCTTATGCCTACCAAGCAAATAGTGGGAACTCGTGCATTAGTTTATTCACCTTTTCGCGAACGGCTGCAATTACCTTTTCGTCGTCGATATTGGAGATTACCTCGTCAATTAAATCAACAATTATTGGCATATGCTCCTCCTTAAGACCACGCGTGGTGATGGCTGGAGTACCTACGCGGATGCCTGAGGTTTGGAATGGCGAGCGTGAATCGAAGGGCACCATGTTCTTGTTGATCGTTATATCGGCAAGTACAAGGGTGTTTTCAACTTTTTTGCCGGTTACTTCAGGGAATTTGGGTCTAAGGTCAATAAGCATAGAGTGGTTGTCGGTTCCACCCGAAACTACCTTGTAACCCTTTGCGATAAACGCATTGGCCATAGCAGCTGCATTTTTCTTAACCTGAGTTTGGTACTGCTTATACTCGGGTTGTAGCGCTTCGCCAAAGGCAACCGCTTTGGAGGCTATTACATGCTCCAGCGGGCCACCCTGAACGCCTGGGAATACACTGCTGTTTAGGATTTGCGACATCATTTTAACTTGTCCTTTGGGTGTAGTTAAACCCCAAGGATTTTCAAAATCTTTACCCATAAGGATAATTCCACCACGTGGGCCGCGCAGCGTTTTGTGGGTTGTGGAGGTTACAATATGAGCATGCTTTACTGGGTTATCCAACAATCCGGCAGCTATTAAGCCCGCTGGGTGTGCCATATCGATCATTAGGATTGCCCCAATTTTGTCGGCAATTTCGCGCATGCGCTTGTAGTCCCATTCTCGCGAGTAAGCTGAGGCTCCACCCACAATTAGCTTGGGTTTATGCTCAAGGGCTAATCGCTCCATTTGATCGTAATCAACGGTTTCGGTATCTTTTTTTACTTCGTACGAAACAGCGTTGTACCAAATTCCCGACATGTTAACAGGTGACCCGTGCGACAGGTGTCCCCCGTGCGAGAGATCTAATCCGAGGAAAGTGTCGCCTGGCTGAAGCACTGCCATGAAAACAGCCATGTTGGCTTGGGCTCCGGAGTGAGGTTGAACGTTGGCGTACTCGGCGCCAAATAGTTCCTTAAGCCTGTCGATGGCTAGCTGTTCGGTCTGATCCACAATTTGGCATCCGCCATAGTAACGAGCGCCTGGGTATCCCTCGGCGTACTTATTAGTAAGCACCGATCCCATGGCCTCAAGTACCTGTGGGCTAACAAAGTTTTCCGATGCAATTAGTTCAATGCCGTGCATCTGGCGTTGCTTTTCCTGGTCTATCAGGTTAAAAACTGTATTGTCTCTTTGCATATCGATTTTTTTTGTAAAAGTAATAGTTTTAGTGCGGTTATTAAAACTATTTAAAAGCATAGTTAAAGCATAAATTTGTCGAGTATAGTGTTAAGCGTGTCTGTTTTTATTGGTTTGGCCAAAAAGCCTTTCATGCCAACTGCTTCGCAACGTTCCTGGGTGTTGGCATCAACATATGCTGTTTGTGCAATTACGTTTAGTGTTGGGTGTTTTCTGAGCAATTGCTCGGTGAGGTCGATGCCGTTTACATCGGGTAGCCTTAAATCCATTAGTACCAAATTTGGGATTGGATTGGTGCTAAAATAATCCATTGATTCCTGTCCGTTTTTTGCGAATTCAACCTTAATATCTCTTGCTTTAAGCATTTCGCTCAAAAACCGTCGGCTTACATTATCATCTTCAATTACAAGAATTGTTTTCACATTTGATTGAGTTTGGGGAATAGTTACTAATGTTATGCTTTATAATATCGCTAAATTTTTTTTATTGTTTATTTGTTAAACGTTAACGTTTTGGGAATATGGAAGTAGGCAGTTTTCTATCTGACTAGGAAGAGTTTCTTTCTTATAATCTGCAATTTTCCGCTCCAATGTAGCCATGTTCCAAATTGGGCTCAATTTTAAGGTTTTAATTTTTACCGTTGGTCAAAAAGAATGTTGGGTTTGCCATCAGGACTTGTGCTATTGGTCATAATTTAAGGTGTGTTGGGTAACTTAAATAGTGGTAATCGTATAATATATATATATAGATAAATATTGCTAAATAAAGTGCTGTTACCATTAAATGATATCTTTTATGAATCAAGTTAAACAAGGATACGAGGAACTAGCCGGGCATTGGCTCTACGAAGGGCTGACTAACACAGAAATTGTCGAACTATTTGATAAATCGACGCTGGTTGAGTACCGTAAGCGAGAGACCGTAGTAAAAAGGGGCGAATTTGCAACACATATGGTTTTACTCCTCGAGGGATTTGTAAAGTTGGAGATCCAGGAGGGTAAAAGAGACTTTATCATCGACATTGAAAGTGGAGCAAACTTTATTGGCCTACCCATAATGCTTTCGGTTGAGAAACACCTGTTTTCAATTGTTACATTAACCGATGCCAAAGTTGTTTTTGTTCCAGTAGAATCACTAAAACAGATGCTAAAGGCGAATCCCAAGTTTGCGCAGGCTATTGTTGATCATGGTAATAATGCCTTTGTAATTCCTTTGCTTGATAAGCTAAGGAGCGCATCGCAGAATAATATTCGTGGCCGTTTGGCCAAGCAGCTAATTCATCTATCTACCCATGTGCACCGTTCCGCGAGTTTTAATCTGTTAGTTAGCCGTTTGGAGATGGCTCACATGATTGGCTTTTCGCGCGAGAATGTGATAAGGGTGTTGGCCGAGTTTAACTCCGAGAATATTATTGCCATTAATGGCAAAACAATCGAGATTCTTAATTTAAATAGGCTTGAGGAGTTGGCAAAGTACAGCTAGCGAGCGCTACTCGTCGGAGAATTGCACTAACACATTTCGGTAGGCCGAGAATATCTTGGATTTTGATACAAAACCAATGTATTTCCCTTTGTCGATAACTGGTAAATTCCATGCCCCTGTCGATTCAAACTTATCCATTACCCTGTCCATGGGTTCGTCAATGGCAATGTATTCCGGGGCAACCGACATAAGATCTTTTACCCGTGTACTCTCATACTTATCGGAGTCGAACATCAGCTCACGAACATCATCAAGTAAAACTATACCAAGTAGTATTCCCTCCGAATCGACAACAGGAAAAATGTTCCGCCTCGATTTGCTAATGGTTTGAACCAATTTGCCAAGGGTTTCGTTGGGATTTATGGTGCTGAAGTCGTTCTCAACTACATGGCCAAGTTTGAGTAGGGTGAGCACGGCTTTATCCTTATGGTGCGTAATAAGTTCACCTCTAGCGGCCAGTCGCTTGGTATAGATGGAGTGCGGCTCGAAGTACATTATGGTGATGTAGGCAATGGTTGAAGTAATCATCAGTGGGATAAACAATGCGTATCCTCCAGTTAGTTCGGCTATTAGGAAAATAGCGGTTAGAGGGGCGTGCATAACAGCAGCCATCATTCCAGCCATACCCACAAGCGTAAAGTTCCCCTCGTTTAGCGAAGTGCCTACAGTATTGTTTAATATTTTAGATAAAAAATAGCCTGCAACACCACCTATAAAAAGCGTAGGAGCAAAAATGCCCCCAATTCCTCCTGCGCCCGTTGTTGCAGCCATAGCATAAACCTTAAATACTAGCAGAAGTGCTAGGAAGATGAGAATTATCCAGACATTATCCCTAAACTGGTACAGCAAGCTGTTATTGAGTATTGCCGAGGGTTCGCCGTTAAATAGCGATTGGAGTGTGTCGAAACCTTCGCCGTAAAGTGGAGGGAATAGGAAGATAAGCAAGCCCAAACCCAGTGAACCAAGTAGAACCTTTTTGTATACATTGGTTATGGCAGCAAATTTCCCCTCGAGTCGAAGCGTAGTTCGGGTGAAGTAGAAGGCGAGAAGCCCGCAAAAAATACCAAGTAGAATGAAAAATGGAATTTTGTATAGAGCAAATGGTTCAACAATTTCGAAGGCAAAGGTCACATCGCGACCAACAAGAAAGTACGAGACCATAGTTGCAGTTACGGCGGCAATAAGTAGAGGCACAATTGAGGCCATAGTCAAGTCGAGCATCAACACCTCTAGGGTAAAAATTAGACCCGCCAACGGAGCTTTAAAGATTGATGCAATTGCGGCAGCTGCACCACACCCAAGCATAAGGGTAATGGTCTTGTAATTAAGCTTAAAAAGCTGACCAATATTTGACCCAATGGCAGCGCCAGTAAGTACAATGGGTGCCTCGGCCCCAACTGATCCGCCAAAGCCAATGGTTATGGTGCTCGAAACTATGGAAGAGTAAGTGTTGTGTCGTTTAAGTTTGCTCCCTTTGCGTGAAATAGCATAGAGTATACGTGTAATACCATGCCCAATGTTATCCTTAACAAAATATTTGATGTATAGCACGGTAATGATTATTCCAATCCCCGGAAGCGCAAGGTAAAGGTAGCCCAAGGTTCCTTGCTCCATTATCCGCTGTAGGAAATCACGGGTAAAATGAACTGTATTCTTTAGTACCACAGCCGCCAGTCCACTTAGTATTCCAATAACGCAGCTAAGGATAAGGATAAGCCTTTGCTGCCCTAGTCGTTGAAGAGCAAGGAGCCAGGAATATAAAACTTTGCTTACGTTTATCCTCATCGGTTATTTTTTAATTAGGAACGCAAAATTAGCAGTTCTTGACAAACCAACCTACCTTTTAGGTTTTGTTTTCTTAAAAAAGAGGATTACTTTTCTCGAATAAATCTAATGATTTTTTTGAAAAGTGCCAATCCGTTTTACCCATATTCTCCTATTGCATTTTATACTGCTTAATCAATTCTCATTAGCACAGGATCAGGATTTTTGCCATGTTAAGAACACCTCTTTTATACACGACGAGCAGATAACCTACGTAGTTAGCTACACTTGGCTTTTTGTGTGGACCGATGTGGGCGAAGCCCATTTTGCCGTAACCCGCGACACAATGTTTGACAGGGAAACCCTTCATCTTCGCACAACGGGTAACTCATACCCTTTTTACGATTGGTTTTTTAGGGTTCGTGATGTATACGAATCGTGGGTCGATCCAACAACCCTACAACCCTTGTACTTTAATCGCGATATAAATGAGGGAGGCTACACTAAGGAGAATCAGTATACATTTGATTGGGACAAAAATGAGGTGAATGCCCGAATCCGAAGGAGGGGAGGACAAAATCGATTTTACACAATACAAGTTAAGCCTCGTATCTACGATGTGGTAACTGCAATCTATGTGGCTCGTAATTTAAAATTTGAAAGTATAAAAGTTGGGCAGAGTTTCCCTGTTGATGTTATTCTCGATCGAGAGATATACAATGTCAAGTACACCTTTTTGGCCCGTGAGAATAAAAAGGTAAAGGGTGCAGGCCCATTTAAAACGCTAAAATTTAGGGTTGAACTTGTTGCCGGCGATGTTTTCAAGGAGGGGCAATTTCTATATGTTTGGGTAACCGACGATCCTAACCGAATTCCGGTTTACGTCGAATCGCCCATTAGGGTTGGCACGGTTAGAGCGCGGATAGCTAGCTGGCAAGGGTTAAAACACCAATTAACTTCGAAAATTGAATAGAAAAAGGCGAGTTTAACTCGCCTTTTTGATAACTACCAATGACTAAAATATGGCGTATTCTAGACTTGCAAATAGATATGCCCCAATTATGTTAGCCTTAACATATGTGAATCCCAACCCTGGTGGCGGGGTGATTAGATTAAAATCATTGGAGTTGAAAAAGTTATAGGTTAACTTTCCTCTGATGTTAAAGCGAACTTTAGGTGATATGTAGTAGTACCCGACTACAGTTGGACCCATATATATTTGTAGATGTTTTGAATTCTCATCATATTCGGAATTCGATAGGTTAGCAAATCTATTCAAATTATATAGTTGACTGCCGCATTCAAGTCCAATGTTTAAATAGGTCCGAGTTGAGGGATAATACCCGGCCGAAGCATTTAAATTTAGTTCAAGATTGTCTTGTCCCCATTTATACTTCTGATTATTTGTTGAGAAGTATGAGTAATTTCTAATTATATAATTAAAGTCTGCAATTATAGTTCTCTGCCAATAGTGATTAATAGGTTTTTCATTAACAAGTTTTAGCCATACGCCGTAATTTAATAGATTATTGGTATATTCATTTACTTCGTTATCCTGGATTGGTATTATAAGTTCTATGTTGTTGATAGTTTGAGAAAAAGTGTAGTTAAGCTGAGCCCCCCCTGAAATCCTAAAACCAGATGATCTACTGGGGTTGTTTGCGAATTGCCAGTTGTCGTATATGGTAGTAAAGTATGATGCATCCGGTTGATTAGATAAACCCAATGAGGTTAAAAAAGAATCTATTGCTTTCACCTGATCTATGATTTTGTGGCGATTGTCAAAGAATCGTTGGTTTCTTTTTTGAGACATTAACTCCGCTAGTTTATATATCTCTTCAAAATTTGGTTCCCTTAATAACCGATTTTCTTTTTTTAATTCCTTTAATATAAATAATGCTAGTTGCGCATCCGTTACCTCTTCAATTCTGCCAGAACCTAGCCCAATTTCAAGGTTGGCAACTATATTAGTTGTATTGGCCTTAGAACTATTTTCATGAAATGGATTCTCATTACTATCTTTTGCAATATTTTTATTAAGGCGACGATTTTGGGATACCCCTAATGATGATCCTAACTCTATAAAAACAGGAGCGCTAATGTAATACCTATTATGTGAGGTGCCAGTTATATGAGCCCCTGTCGAAAAGTGATGGGTTAGATTTGTTTGGCTATTATCTATATTCTTTTTAGTTTCTGAGTATGGATAAACGAAAAATCTTGATGTTAAGGAGTACAGAGATTGTTCAGTAGGTGTGTTAATAGATTTTGAGTAATTGGCTCTAGCTGTAATGTTTGAATATATATCGCTGAAATTATACTTATAACCTGTTGTATCTTTCCATGAGTCTGACCTGCTTTCGTTACTCGTGTAAAAGATTAAGTCAAGGCTATGATACTTAATGTAAGGTAATTTAAATGAAGCAAGATTAAATGTTTCTAATGTTTCTGCTTTTGGTGATAGTCGTAGATTATTTGTTTGATTTAGTGTGTCCGTTCTTGAATTAATTGGACTTAGGGATGACTCCATTGCCCCAAAAACATGCATTTGTATTAGAATGAGTACAAAGGCTAACATTGTGGTTGATGTTTTCATTAGGCTGTGATTTTTGGGTGTGTTTTTTAATTATTGTGTAGCAATAATACAAAATAAAAAATATTTCTAACATTGGATTTTACGAACAGGTAATTCTAGCTTATTAAAGCGGAGTATTTATCCATAAGGATGTTATTTAAAAAAATGGTTGGAAGTTGAAAAGCTTATTTAAAATCAAACTAAATTACGAACTTCCATGGGTTTGGTTTATACCGATAGCCAAAGAAAATTATTTTTGTAGTCAATTTTCAAACGATTACTGAATGCCACAAAGGGCTAAAACGGTCGATCATCTAGGGAAAGTTCAGGAAATTACCGCAAGCAACGTAATGGTGCGTATCCTAAGCCAATCGGCATGCGCAGCATGCCATGCCAAGGGTGCCTGTGGCGTGTCCGATGTTGAGGAGAAACTGGTGGTGGTGCATAAGCCAAATCATAGTTTTTTTGTGGGACAAGATGTAAAAGTAGTACTTAAGCAATCGCTGGGTTTTAAAGCGCTTATAGTTGCCTATATTATTCCATTCATACTGGTAGTATTAACTTTAGTAGTACTTACCACAGTTGGAATAAGCGAGGGAAAAGCGGGTTTGCTCTCACTTTCGGTTTTGATACCCTACTACTTTGGGTTGCATTTATTCAGAGATAAGCATTCCAGTAAATTCACATTTGATATAGAATCAGTTTAATAAAACTAGAATAGCATGAGTTATTCCATTATTATTTACACCGTATTAATGCTAAGCGTACTAGGCGTTTTAGCGGCGGTGATTCTCTACTTTGTTGCCCAAAAGTTTAAGGTATATGAAGATCCGCGGATCGACGCTGTTGAGGCTGTACTGCCTGGGGCTAACTGTGGCGGTTGTGGCTATCCCGGATGCCGCGGTTTTGCTGATGCTTTTGTAAAAGCTGAAGACATAAGTACTCTATTCTGCCCCGTGGGAGGAAATGAAACCTCTGCTGCAGCAGCAAAGGTTGTGGGCAAAGAGGCCGCACAGCAAGCCCCCATGATTGCTGTAGTTCGCTGCTCAGGTTCACCCGATCACAGGCCTAGAACTAACACATATAATGGCGCAACATCCTGTAAACTTGCGACTGTGCTTTACAGCGGCGATACAGGTTGCCAGTATGGATGCCTAGGACTTGGCGATTGCGTTGTAGCCTGTGCTTTCGATGCCATTTATATTGATGAGGTAACAGGCTTACCCGTTGTTAATGAAGAAAAATGCACAGCTTGTGGTGCCTGTGTAAAAGCATGCCCCAAGTTTATAATCGAGATGCGGAAGAAAGGGCCCAAGGGGAAACGCATTTTCGTTTCGTGTATCAATAAGGAAAAGGGCGGAATTGCCAAAAAATCGTGCGAGGTTGCCTGCATTGGCTGTAATAAATGTGTGAAGGTTTGTCCACACGATGCCATTGTCCTTGAAAACTTCTTGGCATACATCGATTACGAAAAGTGCAAATTGTGTCGTAAGTGCGTTGAGGAGTGCCCTACGGGCGCAATTCTCGAGGCTAACTTCCCTCTCCGAAAGAAGAAGGAAGAAGCAGAGGTAAAATCAGAAAGTGTATAGTAAAATAGTTAGAATAATGAATATTGATTAACGATTTTTGATTTGAAGTTAATACCATTTGCAATTCATTTTTCGTAAATCGACGTTTAACATTCGATATTCAATACAAGTGAGTATGTTAAAGACTTTTCCTAAAGGTGGGGTACATCCCCCAGAGAACAAGTTTTCGGCCACAAAGCCCATTGATATTTTGGCCTTGCCAAAGCAGGTTGTAATTCCCATTTCGCAACATATTGGCGCACCCGCAATACCATCTGTTGCCAAGGGCGATAAGGTTTTGGTTGGCCAAGTAATAGCCAAGAGTGCGGGCTTTGTATCAGCCAATATTCACTCATCGGTATCGGGAACTGTAGCCTCGCTCGATCCAGTGCTCGATTCTACAGGATACAAAAAACCAGCTATTACCATAACTGTTGAGGGCGATGAGTGGCTTCCTGAGATTGACCGTAACCCCGATCTTAAAAAGGATATCAAACTGAGCGCTGAGGAGATTATTGCCAGAATTAACGAGGCTGGTATTGTAGGACTGGGTGGTGCAACTTTTCCCTCACATGTTAAACTATCTATTCCCAAGGGCAAAAAGGCCGATGTTCTAATTATCAACGGTGTTGAGTGTGAGCCATATCTCACATCGGATCACAGGTTGATGCTCGAGAAGGCCGATGAGCTAATGGTGGGAATCAACATCCTTAAAAAGGCTTTGGGAGTTGATCGTGCCCTTGTGGGAGTTGAAAATAATAAACTCGATGCCATTTCGCATCTTAAGCAAGTTGCGGCAAACTACAAAGGAATTGAGGTTTATGCACTAAAGGTAAAGTATCCGCAGGGTGGAGAAAAACAGCTTATTAAAGCGCTAATAAATTGCGAGGTTCCATCGGGTGCTCTGCCCATTGATGTTGGAACAGTAGTGCATAATGTTGGAACTGCCTTTGCTGTTTACGAGGCAGTTCAAAAGAACAAGCCACTTGTTGAGAGGGTGGTTACGGTTACAGGAAAAAATCTTACCCAAACTGGTAACTTTTTGACTCGAATTGGAACTCCAATATCGATGCTTATTGAGGTAGTTGGTGGTGTTCCCGACGATACTGCAAAAGTTGTTAATGGTGGCCCCATGATGGGCAAGGCTATTAGCACTCTCGACGCTCCTGTAACCAAGGGAACATCGGGTGTAATCCTCTTTCCAGCCAAGGAATCGCTACGACCAACACCTCAACCCGCTTGTATCAGATGTGGAAAGTGCATTATGGCTTGTGCTATGGGACTCGAACCCTACCTGTTGATTCGCCTCGCGCAGCGTAAGATGAACGAGCGAATGGAGGAGGAGCGGATTCTCGATTGCATGGAGTGCGGCTCGTGTAGCTTCGTTTGCCCTGCAAATCTTCCTCTACTCGATTACATCAGGCTGGGCAAGGGCGATGTTAGTGCCATGATACGAGCACGAAAGAACTAGATCGAATTATACTAAGTTGATATAATCTATTGAATAATGAATAATCTACTTGTTGTATCACCATCACCACACGTTCACAGCGGCGAGTCAACCCCCAGGTTGATGTACAACGTAGTGCTGGCGCTTATTCCTGCACTAGCAGTTACGCTGTTCTACTTTGGGTTGGGAGCGCTTATTGTTACTGCAATCTCCATTGTGTCGTGCTTGGTGTTCGAGTTTCTAATTCAAAAGTATTTACTTAAGGTTAAGCCCAGTATTTCAGATGGCTCAGCCTTGGTTACAGGTCTAATCCTTGCGTTTAATCTTCCCGCTAACCTGCCCTGGTGGATAGTGGTAATTGGCGCATTGGTTGCCATTGGTGTAGGAAAGTTAAGCTTTGGCGGCTTGGGCCGTAACCCATTTAACCCTGCGCTGGTGGGACGTGTTTTTCTTCTTATTTCGTTCCCTGTTCAAATGACCAGTTGGCCTTTGCCCATAGAATCGCGCATGAGTTACCTCGATGCGGTTACAGGGGCAACACCACTGGCAGTTGTAAAGGAAGGACTAAGCAAGGGTTTGCTGATGAGCAATATTTCCGATCAAATTCCTAGCCACATGCAGCTGTTTATGGGAGCAATGGGAGGGTCGTTGGGCGAGATTGCCGCTTTTGCTTTGCTAATTGGTTTGGTCTGGATGCTTTTCACTAAGGTGATAACCTGGCATATCCCTGTATCGATTTTTGCAACCATTGGATTATTTACCGGAATTATTTGGCTTATTAACCCCGAGGCCAATGCCGATCCAATTTTCCATCTACTTACTGGTGGGGTAATGTTGGGCGCAATATTTATGGCCACTGACTACGTAACATCGCCAATGCACCCCAAGGGTATGTGGATTTTTGGTGTGGGAATTGGCGTGATAACCGTTGTTATCCGTGTTTGGGGTGCCTATCCCGAGGGGATATCATTTGCAATTCTAATTATGAACGCATTTGTACCCCTTATTAATCGTTATGTAAAACCATCACGTTTTGGAGAGGAGGTTAAGAAAAATGGCTAAAGAATCAACATTCAAGAATATGACCCTAACCCTGTTAACAGTTACACTGTTAGCATCGGCTAGTTTAGGATTTGTATACAGCTTCACCAAGGGCCCCATTGATGATGCTCAGAATGCAAAGATAAACCTGGCTATTAGTCAAGTGCTACCCGAGTTCGACAATAGACCTTCGGACGTTAAGTTCACCCGTGAGGTTGATGGGGGTGTACTTACCTTCTACCCAGCCACCAAGGGTGGCGAACCCGTGGGTATGGCCATTCAAACCTTTACAAAGAATGGATTTAGCGGGCAAATCGATCTAATGGTTGGTTTTTTGTCCGATGGGACTATTCATGCCATCGAGGTGATAGCACATAAAGAAACCCCTGGGCTTGGCGATAAAATGGAGAGTGGAAAATCCGACTTTAGCGTTCAGTTTCAGGGTAAGAATCCCCGGGATTTTAAGCTTGCAGTTAAAAAAGATGGCGGAAATGTTGACGCTATCACTGCATCAACTATTAGTTCAAGGGCATACTGCGACGCCGTTCAACGAGCATTCGATGCCTTTGTTAAGGAAGGAGGTGAGAAATGAATCAAGTAAAGAACTTTACAAAGGGTTTTATTAAGGAAAATCCCGTTTTTGTCCTGTTACTGGGTATGTGTCCAACCCTTGGGACTACTACCAGTGCCATAAACGGTTTGGGAATGGGGTTAGCCACCACCTTTGTGTTGGTGATGGCCAACGTTGTAATCTCGTTGGTTAAGAATGTGATTCCAGCTAAGGTTCGTATCCCCTCGTACATAGTAATAATTGCATCATTTGTAACCGTGGTCGATTTGAGCATGGCCGCCTTTATTCCTGCTTTACATGCCCAGTTGGGGCTTTTTATCCCCCTAATTGTAGTTAACTGTATCGTGCTGGGTAGAGCAGAGGCTTTTGCTTCAAAAAATACTGTGGGATCGTCTTTTATCGACGGTTTGGGGATGGGTTTAGGTTTTGCATTCGCTCTTACCCTGCTGGGTGCAGTTCGTGAAATTCTTGGGAGCGGGAAGGTGTTTGGGCTATCTATCTACCCCGATACCTACGGAATGTTAGTGTTTATTCTGGCTCCTGGAGCATTTATTGCTTTAGGATACCTAACCGCAGTTATGAATAAGCTTGCTAAAAAATAGTTGTTATCATGGAATATATTATAATAATAATATCAGCAGTTTTTGTCAATAATATTGTATTGGCTCAGTTCCTAGGGATATGTCCATTTCTGGGTGTGTCGAGCAAGGTGGAAACTGCTGTGGGAATGAGTGGTGCTGTAACCTTTGTATTAACCATCGCTACCATAGTAACCTACCTTATTATGCATTATGTCCTGCTCCCACTAGGGATTGGGTATATGCAAACCGTAGCCTATATCCTGGTAATTGCCGCGCTGGTGCAGATGGTTGAAATTATTCTTAAAAAAGTGAGTCCAGAGCTTTACCAAGCGTTAGGTGTTTTTCTACCGCTAATTACAACCAACTGCGCAATTCTTGGGGTTGCCATTCTGCTAATTCAAAAAGAGTTTAATCTGCTCGAGAGCGTGGTGTTTGCCATTGCCAACGCTGTGGGGTTTGCGCTTGCACTTATTGTTTTTGCGGGTATTCGCGAGTCGCTCGATTTGGTTGACCTACCCAAAGGGATGAAGGGCGCCCCCATTGCCCTAGTTGTTGCAGGTATTCTGGCTCTTGCCTTTATGGGTTTTGCCGGAATAGTTTAGCCTTTGTCCAGCCTAATTCTTTAAATCACCCTTTGGTCTTGCCGAAGGGTGATTTTCGTTTTTGAAATCTTGAAATAGAAAAAAACATCCTAACTGTTATGTTTTTTTGAGTTACTATCTGCTTACGATCTCCTTCTATGTGCATAGCAGGCTCATCTATATGTGTAGAATTTGTTTCGATGAGTGAGGCAGAATATTCTATGTGCGGGCTTACCTCCTGTCTGCTATGTGCTGATGACGTCCTTGTTTAAGTTACCATCATACTGATTTGGATTACTCATGAGCAACATTGAATAATCCTCAATGTTTTCATTTTCTCAGAATCACTGGGTAAGAATGAAAGTTAACCATCTAATGATTTACTTTCCTCAATTATCAGGATCTTCGCACATATTTATTATGGAATAATATCATACATTATGGGAACTGTAAAGTGCTTTTTGATTGTTCTAAGAATCAGGTATAGAGCATGATAGGTAATTTAGTGTCTTCAGGTTTCTATGTAAAAGTTGAACAATGGATGTTCGAAACTGTTGATTGTAATGTAAACAGTTTTGATGGCTAACTACATAAGTAATTTTTGAACATTCAACTATGAGCAGAATCGTATTACTATTCTTTTTACTGTCAGGTTATATTGTGGCAATCGGACAATCGGGGTCTATATCTGGAATTGTTAACGATACTCAAACATCCGAGGGTGTTCCTTTTGTAACAGTTGCGCTTTACCCCCAAGGTAGCGAAACGCCTGTTGCCGGTGTAACAACAAACATAAATGGAGAGTACACTATAGCTGGAGTTGCCTATGGTAGTTATCGTGTTGGGTTCTCATTTATTGGGTACGTTTCGCAGGATATAGTTAATGTTGAAGTTACACGGTCAAACCCAACAGTTTCGCTGGCTCCAATTCGTTTAGTGCCATCATCTGTCGATATTGAAGGCGTTGAGGTAACCGCAATGGCTCGTACTATGGTGAATAGGCTCGATAGGCGCACCTACAGGGCTGAGGATTTTGAAACCGTCCGTGGCGGTAATGCCGCCGATGTGCTAAATCGGCTTCCATCAGTATCTGTTTCGCCCGATGGGGAGGTGTCGGTGCGGGGTACTACCGATTTTATAGTTTATCTCAATGGCCGTCCAACTCAAATGGAGCCTTCGGTTTTGCTAGCGCAACTATCGGCCAATAATATTCAAAGCATAGATGTAATTACGGTGCCCTCGGCACAGTACGATGCGCAAGGAAAGGGTGGAATTATCAATATAACCACTAAATCGTCGGGCATCGAAGGGTTTTCCCTTTCGGCCAATGGTTTGCTTGGTGGGGCACCCTGGGGGCATCGAACCGATATCTTATCGGGATACAACCTTACCGATAATAGCTATGGCGGTGGGCTAAACTTTACCTACGGAAACAATGGTTGGCTCTTTTTTGGTGGGGTAAGCTATAGCTGGCGCGACGTGAACAGCAGTCGCTCTGGGGATGCCCGAATACTTAACGTCCAGAACGACACCTACAAGCATATGGTTGCTTCGGGGCTAAAACCCGAATGGTACGAGAACCAATCGGCCAATTTTGGCCTAGAGGCAAAACTCTCTGAACGTTCAAAGTTCTCAACATCATACTATTTTGGAACCAGAACTGAGGGACGAAAAGCGATGTATCTCTACAATATTTTTACCGCCGATAAGGATAAGAATCCGGTTGATGGCATTCCCACCAACAACCATTGGGTATTTAACCCTAACGAGGGTGTTCGCGAAGGTTTATTCCACACGGTTAATGCCGATTATACTTTTCGAATCGATAAGACTACACGACTAAGCTTATCGGGTTTATATGAGCATTCGGTGTTAACTCATAGTGTTAACAACCCAAATATTGCTTATAATCCAAGTACCCAAGAGTTGGGTAACCACTTACTTCACTATAACCAGCTAGATAGAACCCCACTGGATGGTCTTAGGTTCTCTGTCGATTTTCAAAAGCAATTCGACAATGGTAATAAGCTGAGTTTAGGGGTTCAACCCCAGTTTTTCAGCATTGCCGGTGGACTCGATTACGACACATTAAATATCGAAACTAATACATGGGGGGTGTACACCGATTTTGAAAATCAGATTGATTTAACACGAGGAATATATGCTGGTTATATTGATTATAGCGGGGTTTTGAATAATATCAGCTATAAAGCGGGGTTACGATTGGAGTATACCGATCAGTTGTTGAATATTGATAACCCCGATTACTTTACCCTTTTCGACCGGCAAACCCTATCCCGAAACGAGTATACCAAGCTCGACTGGTTTCCCAGCTTGCACGTGGGTTATTCAATATCCGAGTTCGAGAATATCACTCTAGCCGCCAGCCGAAGGATAAGCCGTGCGCCTATCAAGAATATGGCGCCTTTCCTCTTTCGCCGTCACCTCGAGGTTTACCTTGTGGGCGACCCCGCTCTTAAACCCGAGTACATTAGCAATGTAGAACTATCATACAGTAAGGCTTTTGACAAGCAACGATTTACCCTTGTAGGTTTTTATCGAGGAGTCGACAATGCTGTTTTTAGGGTGAACACCGTTTACAACGAGGAACTGGTTCTAATCCGTAGCTTCACAAACTCGGGCAACACAAAAGCAATAGGTGGCGAGATAAATGCCAATTTGGAGATTGGCGGTAAAACCAAACTATTCTTAGGAGGATCTCTGTACGATTACCATGTACAAGCCGATATATTTGGATTTAAGGAGGATAATCGCTCGCTGTCGTGGAGCCTAAAGGGTAATGTGAATTTCATCATTAGCCGAGAGTTAAGCATTAATGCCGATTTCGATATGCGCTCGGCACAGGTTACAGCTCAGGGGCAAAACGAGATGGGTTATCTGGCTAATGTAGCCATGAAATACTCCCCCGTAAAAGCAAAAGGATGGAATTTTACTTTAAGGGGTTTAAATATACTCAACTCAAATACCCGAGCATTAAGTACTCGTGCTTACGATGCTAGCGGAGTACAAATATTCTATCAGGATACTGAGTACTACTGGTATGGTCCAATTGTAGAAATGGGTATTTCCTACGACCTAAACTGGAAAGGGCAAAGCAAAAAAACTGGTAGTGCTTTCGGTAAGGATGAGTTTTAATCCTAGTTAATTGGTTTTTTAAGTTGAATGCAGGATAATAGTTTATGATAAAAGGGTAATCAGTAAACCAGTTGGATTACCCTTTTTATACTTATAATATGCTTGCCGAGTAGTAAAAGCCTACGATACCAACCAATCTTTTGCCTGGTCAAGTGTGTCGAAGGGTTTAATGCCTAAGCCTGTAAAGCTGTTTACGGCGGCAAGTAGAACGCCTTTAAAACCCGTAATGCCCACAACTGCTTGCTTGTGGATAAAAGGTTTTTCTTCCTTGCCATCCTGCTTTAACCGGGCTATAATTTCGCTATCACCAAACGAATTTCTTACATCGACAAGAAGTAGTAAGTTTGATCCAGCCTTTAGCACAAATTCTCTGGCCTGATCTATTACCGCAAAGAATGCCTTCTTGTCGTTTGAACTTAAATTGGTATAGTCGACATACACAATCCTTTTCCCTTTGTGATTAATCCATCGTATCCTTGGTTCCATAGCATTTGGTGTATTGAGTGATTTTGAAATTGGTTTTTAAAGGTAAGAAATTTCAATTACCATTTCTGCCTATTGAATAAAATTTCTTTTACTACTTGATTAGTATAACCAATTGCCTTAAATTGAAAAGATAATAGTTGGCTAAATTTGGATGTATCTAAATGCTTGATTTCATGAGCTGTCTTCAATTTCTCAAAACTCTTCATATCTTTGCAATTGTTAGCGTGTCAATCGTATCGTTCCATTTCATCAAATTTTCATAAATAATTAATGCAAAGTATTTACCCCAGTAATTTTGAGGAGAAGATCGGTTTTGATCGAATCCGAGCCCAAGTGTCAAACCTTTGTCTGTGCCCATTGGGGAAACGCAAAGCCGCTGAAGCCGGGTTTTGTGCAGATTTCAATATCGTTTTAACTCTTATTCGCCAAACTGCCGAGATGAAAACCATCTGCCAGATGGAGGATTCTTTCCCTGTGGACGGTTATGCCGACACCACACCTTACCTCGAGAGGATTAAACATATGGGCTCCTGGCTCGACGAGTCGGAGATGTTTACCCTTCGCCGATCGCTCGATGCCATTAAATTGGTACTGGCATTCCTTAAAAAAGGAGAAAAACCTAAGTACCCAAATCTCTTCGAACTTGCACGAAATATCGATTATTTTCCTTTTGTGGCCGAGCGGATTGACGCAATTCTTAACCGATTTGGAAAAATTAAGGATAATGCATCGCCCGAGCTGGCGCATATTCGTTCCGAGATATCTTCAAAGCAAACCTCAGTTTCCAAGCGCATTGGATCAATCCTAAAAGCCGCTCAGGCCGAAGGTATTGTCGATACCGATGCATCTACCTCAATGCGCGATGGGCGTATTGTTATTCCAGTTTCGGCATCCAATAAGCGTAAACTTAAGGGTATTGTGCACGACGAGTCGGCAACCGGAAAAACTGTTTTTATTGAACCCGTAGAAGTGGTTGAGTTGAATAACGAGATCCGTGAGCTGGAGTACGATGAACGCCGCGAAATTGTACGGATTCTAGTTGAGTTTGCCGATTCTGTTCGCCCTTATCTGCCTGAACTACTACAATCGTACGACTTTCTCGGTGATATCGATTTTATAAGGGCAAAAGGCTTGTTTGCCGCCAATGTGGCAGGCGCTATGCCCATTATGCATCCCGAACCCAGGGTTTACCTGCGCAAAGCAGTGCATCCCTTGTTGATGCTTGCCCTTAAGCGCGAGGGAAAGGAGGTAGTGCCACTCGATATTGAACTCAACGACGAAAACCATATTCTACTAATTTCTGGTCCTAATGCCGGAGGAAAATCGGTTTGCCTGAAAACTCTGGGTGTTTCGCAGTTTATGCTGCAATGCGGATTTCTTCCTCCTGTACTTGAAAATTCCGAGATGGGAATTTTCTCCAAGCTTTACATCGATATTGGCGATGAGCAATCTATCGAGAACGATTTGAGCACATACAGCTCGCATCTACTCAATATGAAGTTCTTTCTGCGAAATGCCGATGACAAAACCCTGATTCTGATCGATGAGTTTGGAGCGGGAACCGAGCCCCTGGTTGGTGGCGCAATTGCTGAATCGATACTTCAACGTTTTAACCAGATGGGTGCGTTTGGTGTGATTACAACACATTACACCAACCTTAAGCACTTTGCTGCCAATAGTAAGGGCATCATTAACGGGGCAATGCTCTTTGATATGGGCAGAATTGAACCTCTTTTTAAACTTGAGATAGGTAAACCCGGAAGCAGCTTTGCCTTTGAAATTGCCCGTAAGACTGGACTGCCCGAGGATGTGCTTAAGCTGGCCGAGGACAAGGCGGGTACCGATCATATAAGCTTTGAAAAACATCTAAAGGAGATCTCGCGCGATAAGCGATACTGGGAGCGGAAACGCGATCAGATAAGGCTTTCGGGGAAAAAGACTGAGGAGTACGAGCAGAAGTTGGCGGAGGAGCTCGAGGCCATTAAGACTCAACGTAAGGAGATATTGAAGAAGGCTAAGGACGAGGCTCGTGAGCTGCTTTCGCAGTCGAACAAAATTATTGAGAATACCATCCGCGAGATTAAGGAGTCGGCTGCCGATAAAGAGCGAACAAGGGTTGCCCGTCAGATGGTGGAAGTACAAAAGGAAAAGGTTGAAATTATCGATCCCGAAATTGATCCAACCATTGAACGCAAGATGGAGCAGATTAGGCAACGTCAGCAGCGAAAAATGGAAAGAGCTTCAACCCGCCCTGCTGATCATGAGAAAACTCCGCATGTCGAGAAACCAAAGCCCATTTCTCCAGGCGATAAGGTGCGTATTGCTGGACAGGACGCCGTGGGCGAAGTAATGCAAGTTGATGGCAAAACCTCGATTGTTGCCTTTGGTAGCATGCTTACCACCATAAAAACAAACAAGTTGGAGCGTATTACCCTTAACGAGTATCGTCGAGCAGAGCGCTCAGTTCATTCCCCCCAAACAGGGGTGGGCTTCGATTTGCGGAAGAAACGGCTCAACTTTAAATCCGATATTGATGTGCGAGGGTTCAGAACCGATGAGGCTTTAGAATCAGTTCAGGATTTGATAGACGAGGCCGCCATGATTGGTATTGGCCGATTACGAATACTCCACGGTAAGGGGAATGGCATTCTCCGTCAGGAGATCAGGAGTTTCTTAAAATCGATGCCCTTTGTAAAATCCTTTGCCGATGAGCATGTAGAGTTTGGTGGTGCAGGTATAACTATAGTTGAGATCGACAATTAATCTTGTTAATAAAAAGAATGGGGAGTAACCTATAGCGAAGTTACTCCCCTTTTCTTTTTATCTGATTAATTCTATAGCCCAAAGTACCATGTTGCAATGGAGAAGTATATAATTACTCCGGTTATATCGGCAATTGATGTAATTAGTGGTGCGCTTGCTGTGGCGGGATCTCGTTTAAATATTGTAAACACAAAGGGAAGCAATAGCCCAATTAAGCTTCCTGCCATTACAGTTAGTACCATGGTTGACGATAGAACCACAATAATATCGGGAGCTCTGAATGTTGCAATTAGGCTTACACCCACAGCCATGGTAACTCCCAAAAGCAGCGAAACCAAAATCTCTTTACCAACCAGTTTAAACCAGTCGCTGAGCTCCACATCGCCAGTGGCCAGTGAGCGAATCATCAGGGTTGCCGATTGAGCGCCCGCGTTACCACCGCTGGCTATTAACAGAGGAAGAAAAAACATCAGTGACACATGTGCCTGAATTGTCTCCTCAAAACTTGCCAAAGCAGTACCTGAGAAAATATTCATAAACACCAGTGCGGTAAGCCAGAAAACTCGCTTTTTGTAAAGAAACGTAATACGAGCTTTTAATGGATTAACAATGGCATCCTGAAAAGCACCAAACTTGTGGAAGTCCTCGGTGTTCTCCTCCTCGGCCACGTCCATCATATCGTCGAATGTAACAATGCCCAGAAGTACCCCCTCGGAGTTTGTTACAGGAAGGGCCACGCGATCGTGATCCTGGAAAACCCTAATGGCTACCTCCTGATCGTCGAAAGCGCTAAGCGCTGTGTAGCGGTTGTCCATTAGGTCGGCAATCTTCTGCTCTGGTGTTGCAAGCAGAATTTCCCTAATGCGGATATCATCAATAAGTCGCCAATCGTCATCTACAACGTAAATAACATTTAGCGTTTCCGAGTCTCGGCCATATAGCCGGATGTGATCAAGGGCATCGGCAACGGAGTATTGGGGTTTCACCGCCACGTATTCTGGGGTCATCAATCGACCAATACTATCCTTGGGGAATCCCAGCAGCTTTGTGGCCACACTTCGCTCCTCAGGAGTAAGCAGCTGAATTAGGCGTTGGGTAATTTGCCCGGGCAACTCCTCGAAAAATGCCGTACGGTCGTCGGGGTCAAGGTCGTTGAGCAGGCTCGAGAGTTTGCTCACATTCTGTGCAAGTCCCTCAATTATTTCCTCCTGTTTATCGTGGGTAAGATGTTGGAAAGTGCTTTTTGCCAACTCTCGTGGCAAAAGGCGAAAGAGGATTATATCATCCTGATCGTACAGCTCCTCAATTATCTCGGCAATTAAGTGGGGATCAAGTTGGATGATTTCATCCCGTAATACCTTCCATTGCTTCTCTTCGATGAGTTCCTGGAAGTTTACAGCGATTTCTGTCATAATTTCCTTACAGTTTTATGTCTGCAAGGAAATATTAGGCCCTTACAGACTAGTTTAAACTTAAATTCTTACTAGGATAAGGGTCCTCGTCCATATTGATTTAGTATTGGTGACTGGTGCAAAAGTAAGGTTAATTATTTATTTTATCGGGTTTCGATTCCGTTTTTTTGTTTTATAAATAACAGTTAAACCATAATCGATCTGATCTACAGGCTGTAAAAATCCTTAAAAAATGCTAGTAGGAGAAAATAACAAAACCTCCCAAGGCAATTACTAACCGTTATAGTTGATAGTATTACCAGGGGAGGTTTGTAACTATGGTTTGAATGGTTTGTTATTATATTTTGAATACGTTATTGTTTGTATACAAAAGAGTTGATGTTCATTCCAGCTCCAACCGAGGCAAATACCAGAATGTCACCTTTGCTAATTTGGTGATTGTCGATTTTGCCTTTCAGTATCATATCATACAGCGTTGGAACCGTGGCCACAGAGCTGTTGCCCAGCTCGTGGATATTCATGGGCATTACTTCAGAAACATTCTGGCGAATTCCATGAAGTTTATAGAAACGCTGTACTATCGCCTCGTCCATTTTCTCATTGGCCTGATGGATTAGCACTTTTTTAATCTCATCAATTGACACCCCCGATTTCTCCAGTGCAACTTTCATGGCGCTGGGTACATGGGAGAGTGAGTACTCGTATATTTTCCGGCCATGCATTTTTATATACCTGATATTAGGGTTACTCTCAGGTGCATTCGATTTGCCCAGGTATAAATAGTAAGCCTCCTCGTTGGAGTGCGAGACCATTGCTGTTGATAATACCCCTGATTTTGTATCGCTTTCAATACCTTCGACAACTGCAGCCCCTGCGCCATCAGAGAAAATCATGGAGTCGCGATCGTAAACATCAATTACACGCGAAAGGGTGTCGCATCCAATAACCAAACAACGTTTGGCCAAACCCGATTTTATGTACGAGTCGGCTTGAATTATTCCCTGAATCCAACCTGGGCAACCAAAAATAATATCGTAGGGGATGCAAGTGGGATTTTGAATTTTAAGCAAATGCTTAATGCGTGAGGCAAGGCTTGGGAGTACATCGGTTTGGATGCTGTCCGAGAAAACATCACCAAAGTTATGTGCCACAATTATCTGATCTATAGTTTCGCGGTCGATGCCTGCGTTGGCTATAGCCTCTTCGGCTGCAATGGCTGCAATATCCGAGGTGTTTTGGTTTTGGGTTGCCCATCGGCGCTCGGCTATTCCCGTGATATCCCTAAACTTACTCACAATGGTGTCTCCTTCGCCCTCAATGAGGGTTTGATCCTTCTCGAAGAAAACCTGTTTCACAAAATCGCTGTTTCGAACAATACGGGAAGGAATGTAGCTGCCAGTCCCGGTAATAGTGGTGTTAATGAATTTCATGTCAGCCAATTTTTTAGGAAATTAAACATATGTTTAGCAGCGCAAGTTATTAAAAAACATTATTGATTGTCATCGCAATCCAAAACGGTGGCCAAATTGTATCGAAAACCTTTGCTGTTTTGGCAACATCAGTTGCACCAAATCCCAATAATTTAGATATATTTATCCGAGCAAATTGTCAATTAATAATGCAAATCCTAGTTTACTCCGATAGATTGTCTCCGCGTGTTAGCTACATTTTTCGACATGTTTTTACCAACATGTTGGGAGTAGATTATGCTTTTACGCAGAGTAAAGACGAGTTTGTTGACTACCCTGGATGCAAGATTGCATACTCACTGCAGAGATTCGACGATGTACTTAGCATTGCACCCCATGGTTTGCTGTTCGAAGAGGGCTTTTCCAAACATGTTATTACAATTGAGTACTGGCGTAATTTGCCCATATTCTTCAAAGCTTATGATGATAGTGCGATCCCTTTCGATGTTTTTTCGGCAGCCTTTTACCTAATTTCTCGCTACGAGGAGTATTTACCATTTAAACCCGATTTGCACGGAAGGTTTAGCGCCCAGAATAGTTTAGCATTTACTAAGGGTTTTTTGGATATTCCATTGGTTGATTTGTGGATTAAGGAGCTTTCAAAGATTCTTTGTGCAAAATATCCTGAATTTAGCAGTAAGCCTTTAAAGGCTTACTTTTTGCCAACTATCGATATTGATAACGCTTACGCCTATAAGCATAAAGGTTTTATTCATAATTCACTAGCTCTAATTAGGTCGCTTTTGTTCTTCAGGTTTTCCGATATTATGCAACGGATTATGGTTACTCTTAGGTTTGCTGATGATCCCTACGATAGTTACACTACGCTATTTAATATCCTGAAACCGTATCCAAATGCTATTTGGTTTATTCTTGGTGGACGAAAATCGAAGTACGACAAGAATATTTCCATGCAAAGTAGAGCGATGCGTAGGCTTATTAAGGAAATTGCGTCGCGGTTTAGAGTTGGAATTCATCCCTCGTATGCTGCCGGGGTAGATTATGAGCGAGTTAAAGAAGAACTTAAGGAATTATCGGATTGCTTAGAAACAAATATTAGCTGTAGTAGGCAGCATTTTTTAAGGCTCCATTTTCCAAAAACGTATCGTATTATAAATGATCTTGGAATAAGTGAGGACTACTCCATGGGTTACTCTACACATATTGGATTTAGGGCTAGTACATCAATTCCATTCAATTTTTATGATTTGGTGGATGAAAAGGAGTTGCCTCTGAAAATTTTCCCGTTTGTAACAATGGATTTGACACTGCTGAATGTGGTTGGTAGCTACCCGGTAAATTCTGTTATTAAGGTGGTGAAGTTGGCCAAGCAGGTTAAGGAGGTGGGTGGTACCTTTGTAATAATCTGGCATAACGAATCGCTCTCGGGGCGAAACGAATGGAAAGGTTGGGAGAATACATATGGCGAGATTGTTGCCGAGGTTGCGAGTGTTTTTGAAAGTTGATTTTTTTGTATGTTGATATTCAAATCATACTTTCACTTTCGACTAATGATTTTTGAATTTGTCTTAACAGGATCCTATTTTAAATCTACGCTAACTTTTTGAAAATTGAAAATAACCCTTACTAATCGTAACGAAATCGACGCGGAGAAGTGGGATAGCTGTATAGCCAACTCGGTTAATGGAATGGTTTATGGCTACTCGTGGTACCTCGATATTGTGGCAGAGAACTGGTGTGGTTTGGTTGGCGACGATTACCAGGCCGTTTTCCCTTTACCTTTTAATACCAAGTATGGCATTAGCTATGTATACCAGCCATACTTCACACAGCAGCTCGGACTGTTCTCCATTGCTCCCATAAGCCAAGCTCTGGTATGTAATTTTTTGGATGCTATTCCCGATAATTTTCGTTTTATTGCAATTAATCTAAACACCTACGTTAAAGTAAACTATGGTTCCGCAAAGCTTGTACCAAGGGTAACCTACCATCTCGATTTGATTGAGCCCTATAGTACTATTTCAAGCAGATACTCATCGAACACTAAACGGAATATTTCAAGAGCAATGGCCTACGATATTTCTGTTGTAAGAGGGCTTACCGCCTTGCAGCTTGTTGAACTTAAAAAAACAAATGCAGTGGCGCCATTACGGCAAAAGCACTATAATATTCTAACGCAGTTAATCACACAGTCCGTTGGGAATGGTGTTGGTGAATTATACGGTGCGTACAATGCCCATAATGAACTCTGTGCAGGTGCTCTGTTTCTAAAATCGAATGGTAAAGTAATATACTTGCTTGCATCGTCAACCGACGAAGGGCGAGAGCACAGAGCTATGTTTAGTTTGGTTGATAAATACATATGCCAAAACTCGGAGTCGAATCTTGTTCTCGATTTTGAGGGTTCAAATATCGATTCAATTGCACGATTTTACGCTGGGTTTGGCGCATCATCCTGTGAGTATAATCACCTTGTGATTAATCGTCTTCCGTGGTTTCTAAAACTGTTTAAATGATTTTAAGGGATCTCGTAAAATCGGTTTCATCAATTCTCCCGTTTGGGGTTTTAATGCGTGCAGTAAATCCTCAGCTGGTATCGGTTTTTTACCATGCAGTTTCCGAAAATCCGATGCCTCATGTAAAGCATTTATATCCGGTCCCCTCACCAAGCCAATTTGCTAAGGATATCGACTTTTTGCTAAAGCATTTTACGCCTATCGATGTAAAAGATTTTGTTGTATGTAATGGCTCTGCCCAGAAATCAAAACCAAAGCTTCTGCTTAGCTTCGACGATGGTTTTAGTGAGCTATCATCGGTGGTTGCTCCAACCCTTTTAAGCAAGGGGATTCCAGCAACTTTTTTTGTTACTCCTGCTTTTATCGATAATAGGGAAATGCTTTACCGCTGTAAGCAGAGCTTGGTTGTTGAGCGAATTTTCAGAGGAGACCGACCTTTTGCAGTTCCCAGATCGGCAATCCCATATTTCAAAGATTTTTCAGCTTCTCCTTCAAAGTTTATCAAATGGTTTTGGACATTGAATTACAGTAATGGCAACCTGATTGCCGATATCGCCCAAGAGGTAGGAGTGGATATTAATGGGTATTTAAGAGATCAAAAACCTTACCTTACGCTGAATGAGTTGAGCAATTTATCCAATCAGGGATTTACTATTGGCGCTCACAGTTTAGATCATCCCAACTTTTGTGATATATCTATCGATCAACAAATCTTTCAGGTAGAGTCGAGCTTAAAGTGGATTTGTGATAATATTCCAAATCAACCTAACCTTTTTGCTTTTCCATTTACCAACGATGGTGTTTCGCCGCAGCTGTATAGATATTTTATTAAGGAGAATCCCCATCTGTTGAGCCTGCTTTTTGGGACTGCAGGTTACAAGCCAGCCACAACAGCAAGGCTAATTCATCGAATCCCTATGGAGGTTGAAAACAAATGGGCAAAGCCCATTATTAAGGGTGAGTTTTTTTACTACCTTGCCAAGAGGATTGTTGGAAGCCACATTGCACAAATTCCATTATGATTAGCATTAAACGCATACCAGTTTCTGAACTTAACTCTTTAGTTTCCGATCCATCCTATCCGCAGTGGAGCGTTATACCCATTAGTCGGCATCGGGCAAAGTCGTATGCAGCAAATCCCCGTTGTATGGCTACCGATATTGTATTATACTTGGCCTATCTTGATGAGCGACTAGTTGGGTATAGAATTGTACTGCCTGATGTAATTTTTGCAAATGGTGATGCCCATAGGGTTTGCTGGCTCAGCGGTGTGTGGGTCGATACCAAACACAGGCGAAAGGGCATAGCATCCACTATGCTGCAGGCAGTGTTGGACGATTGGGATGGTAGAGTTCTGAGCACCAATTTTACTCCTAATTCAAAATCTGTAATCGACAAAACCAAGCAGTTTGTTGAGGTTAATAATCTACAAGGAATTCGAATATACCTAAAACCTTGTTTGGCAAGAATTCTTCCCCCAAAAGGAGATTTTTTTAAGCATCTAAAACCAGTTTGGGTTCTGTTCGATTTTTTGCTTTCGGTTTTTAATCCACTCCCGCTTTTAAATCGAATGATTGAGATTAAGGACGTTTCATTGGAGTATTCAAATTTCCCCGATGATGAGGTCGTAAGGTTGTTTCAAAGCATTATGAAAAAAACTCCATCGCAACGTTCGGGAACCGAACTAAAGTGGATTTTCGATTTTCCGTGGCTTGTATCATCGCCATTGGGCGATAGGGTGGGCGAAAAGTTCTATTTTTCCTCATCACCCAATCGATTTGAGCAGATAATTACTAAGGTCTTCCGCAACGGCAAACTGCTTGGTTTTATTATCACCAACTATACCGATGGATTCCTTACCACTCCCTACATTATGTGCCCCGATGAAGAGGCGAGGCTGTTTGCTAGGGTTCTTCTAAAGCAAGCATTTGCCATGCGTTGTGCTCGTGTAACCACTTTCCACCAGGCTGTTGGTAAATCATTAAAATCCTTAAAGCCCTTTGGGCTTTTGTCAATTGAGCAGGAGCGTAAGTTTTTTGTAACCCAGAAAGTTTTTGATTTTATGGGAAAGGGTAGTAGTTTTATTGAGGGTGATGGCGACTGCGCTTTTGTATAGCGATAAATTATTTATGTAATTCCAATTAATGCAATGCAGAAAGAGAATAACCATTGCCAGCCTGAGTGGAAAAGAAATCTCTACGAGATTATCTTTAAAGCCGACACATATTACGGAAAACTTTTCGATGAGCTGCTTCTTGTCCTCATTCTTATAAGTGTTGGTGTTGTAATGCTCGAGAGCATAGCCGAGGTTAGAGTTAGCTATGGAAACTATCTTTTGGCTGCGGAGTGGATACTTACCATACTTTTTCTTGCAGAGTATATTGTTCGGATTATCTGTAGCCCTGAACCCCGGAAATATGTGGTGAGTTTTTTTGGGGTAGTTGATCTGTTAGCAATTCTACCAACTTTTATGGCACTACTTGTGCCTGGGGTTCACCCACTTATAGTGGTAAGGGCTTTAAGGCTGCTCCGGGTTTACCGGATTCTCAAGCTCTATCACTTTATCCACGAGGGAAATATTCTTCTTATTGCCCTAAGGAATAGTCTTCACAAGATATTTATCTTTATGGCTTTTATCCTTGTTCTGGTGCTTCTCTTAGGTAGCATAATGTATGTGGTTGAGGGGGCCGACAACGGGTTCAATAGCATACCACTTAGCATATACTGGGCGGTAATTACGCTCACAACCGTTGGCTATGGCGATATTGTCCCATCAACCGATCTGGGAAAATTCATCTCAACATTTATCATGCTGTTGGGTTATAGTATTATTGCCATACCTACAGGCATAGTATCGGCAGAGATTACAAAGCGACGAGGAACAGAAATAAAAACACGAATTTGTTCTAATTGTGAGGAATCGGAGCACCAGGCCGATGCAAAGTATTGCATGACTTGTGGCAAAGAGTTGATATAGTTACTCCATAAGGCTTTCGAAGTCAATTTCGGCGGTATGTTCGGTTTCTTCCAATCGTGTTTTCTCACACTTTAGTGTTTTCGATGGGAATTTTTTGAGAAGGCTGTAGTTGTGTGTGGCCATAATTATGGCACGGCCTGTGGCTGCAATATCGAATAGAATTTGCATTATCTCGTCGGAGGTTTCGGGGTCGAGGTTTCCTGTGGGTTCGTCGGCAAGAATTATGTCGGGGTTGTTAAGTAGCGCGCGTGCAATAACAACCCTCTGCTGCTCTCCCCCCGAAAGTTGATGCGGCATCTTGTACTCCTTATGCTTTAGGCCAACCTTCTCCAGTACATCATCTATACGCTGCTTCATCTCCTTCTTGTTTTTCCATCCTGTAGCCCGCAGCACAAAGGTGAGATTGTCGAATACAGTTCTATCGGTCAGCAGCTGGAAATCCTGAAAAACGATACCAATTTTTCGCCTAAGGTAGGGTATTTGGCTGGTGCGGAGCTTGGCCAAGTTGTAACCCACAACCGTTCCCTCGCCTTTGCGAAGCGGTAACTCAGCGGTTATGGTTTTAATCAGACTGGTTTTCCCGCTGCCCACTTTGCCAATAAGGTAGATAAACTCGCCCTTTTCAACCTTTAGGTTTACATCGGCCAAAATCAGGTTGTCGTTCTGAAAGATCGATGCCTTTTTAAATTCAATAATCGTATCGAGTGCCATTCCTGAATTTTTTATAATCCCATTTTGCGATAAAGATAATGTCAATTTTTTTATTGAGGAGCTATTTTTCATCAATTTGTTAGCCGCAATACCATTCAGCTTGCACACAAAAATATGTTTTTGCTACTTCTTGCAGATTCTTCTGATAAAAATGAATGCCACAGGCTTTTGGTTTATACTAATTGGCCAATAACTGCCTGTGGCAAAAAAGTAGTTTATACTTACAATGTTTTGGCTTTCAATTTTTGGCTATTGCCAAACACCTTTGCCCCAATAACAAAACCAGCACTAACAATTACAATATTCTTAATAATGTACTGTCCCTCAAGAGTTGGGGCATAAGGAATTGCGGTAAACACCTCGTCGGGGAATAGGAATACCGGCGTGAAGGTTCCCAGCATCTGGGCAAAGAGCAGGAGCAGAGTCGCCTTTAGATATTTACCTGTTATAAACCCAATTCCAAAACTACTTCCCAAAGGGCAAGCATATTGATAATAACCGATGCTGGTAGTATACCAAAGGTTAGCAGACTAATAGTTCTTATGGCTAGATCCTGTGCTGGACTTACCCCTGGGAAAAACTTTAGGATGCCAAACCAAAAGAATACAATTCCAATACTAACTCTAAGCATAGAATCTCCGTTTTGACGCATCCATCTTGTAGTGTAAACCTCAGCTGTTTGAAGTATGATTTTTGTAGATCTCATAGTTTTTGTTGTTTGTTATTTTATTAACAACGGTAGGCAAAGATTGTTTAGAATTATTCTAAGAAAGTTTAGACGCTACTGGCATAACCTTTGCAGCCGCAAATGAGTTTTATAAATAAAACCGTTTTTTTATTTTCAAATAATTAGGTGGTATCAACAAATATTAAATAGTTAGCCCCAAATATTCATTGTGTATTTTAATTAGTTCAAAGAATAAATACCTTTAAGTTTAATTTTTAAAACAAAACCATTTCAATTATGAAAAACTATTTGTATTTCTAACCGCAACAGCGGTAATGGCTTCGTTAACCTCGTGTCTGGAGCAATGCAAAATATGTTAAAGCTGGCGAAATTTTATTAACTTCGGCAGTAGATATTACCGGTGAGGGATGGCAGGATGTGTCATTTAAGCAGTTTGGGCAAAGGGCTGCTACAGGACTTGCCACAATGATCGCCTCCGAGATTATTTCAAATCAGTTTAAGAAGTCGCCAGATGTAAGTATTGAGCAAAAGGTTGATAATGCACTCCCTGACCAGATGCATCATTATGCCACTAATAAGAATAAGGTGTTTACTGGTGAAATGGCAAGCATTGCCGAATCTTTTGGCTTAGATTTAGATGGGGATTGGAATAAAGATTTAATGAGTCATCTTGGAAGGCATCCGAATAAATACCATCAATTTGTATTGCAAGGTATGCAAAGGGCAGCAGGTGAGGCTGGTGGTGATCCAAGTAAATTTGTTGATTTGTTTGATATCTATGTAAAACAAGTGGTTAAAAATAATCCATTAATGTTAAGGAAAATATGGTGGACTTTTTAGACAATAAAAAATATTTTTGGTTATCCCATTCAACTGGATATGACGACACTACACCAGTTGCATATGCGTCAGGCAATAAGAAGTTAGCACATGAACTTGTTCCTGAAGTTGTGGGTTTAGCTAAACTACCCTTTACTTTTAAGCTAGAAACTGTTCGTATTTCAAAAAAGGGGTTAGAAAGGCTAGGTTACTTAGTGCATCAAAGCAAACCGGTTGATTATCAGCCTAATAATTTGGCATGGCCGTTGGTTTCATTAAAGATGATGAAAATTATTCAAAGCCATTTGAAAGGTAGTGAAGGGATAAAGTGGATTAGTGTTGATGTTTTATGTGGTGACATTGTTTGTGAGTATTTTGTACCTTGTTTTATGACTAAACTAGATACACTAGATAATGAAAAAACACTTTTTGTACCTAATACGAGTCATATAATAAAGCCCGTCTTTTCATTAGTTAAAACTAGTAAATATGAGGTATTTCATGGACACTCTATTGCTTGGCAAATATCCACAGAAATCTATGTGAGTGAAGCTATTGTAAAAGAACTAAAAGAAAGTAATATATCAGGGGTTAAATTTGAACCAGTAAGATTACACTAATTAATAATCACACTCCAGTTTAGCTGAGGCCTCCCGATAGGATGAGGTTGTAAGCAAAAAGTTTAATTAAGTTGGGCGCAGGTAGTACCTGCGCCCAATTATTTTTCTAGGCTTTGCCTAGGGTGTATAATTCTTTACCGTTGTGCTACATTCTTGTTGTAGAGTTTTTTAAAGCGAAGGTTTTTACTACCTTTTCTCTTGAAAAGATACTGCCATACGATGCAACCGAGCCGTTCTTTGGCGAGTCCGGTGTAGCCAATCGTGCGGCAGCATGGGGTTCTGGATGTAGATAGACAAAGAAAAAGTAATCAATATTGCCCACTTATAAAGGAGGCCAAATCGGCCTCCTTTTCTTTGTAAATGTATTTCCAGCTATTTCCGAATCGACTTTCCGCTAAGAATTGGGTTGTAGTACAAATCGAGGGTTCCGCTAAAAGAAAGTCTCCCGGTTAACCTATCGTCGTCGGTTACGTGCTCAACCCTGTTGCCGTTTTTGTCAAAGGCATCGCCTTCAATTATTCCCGTTGGGGTTATTCCCTCTCCCTGCTTGTTGTATGGCCGGCTGTATATAACCTCACCTACAGGGATTACTCGTGATTTTTCATCTAAAACGGTTCCATCGGAGCGGAAGGTAAACGGGATATGATCGGTTTCGCTTCCAAAAACATCCTTGCCCAGGTTGAAGCTCTGATCGAGCACAATTTTTCGGTATCCCTGAATATTGGCCTTCATCGTTTCGAGGGTGGGGTAAAAGATATCGCCCTTAATGTAGTAATTATCATCAGCATTGCAGTAGGAGAGGTACTCAAGGTTTTTGCTGTAATGCCTCATCAATTTTTGCCTAGCCAACAGGCGGGGTTCGCGTTCCGATTTGCCCATACTCCTCAAAATATCATCATCAAGAATTTCGTTAATGGCAAACGAAATGCCTAGCTCTTTCTTGATATCAAAAGATTTTGTAAAATTGGTTAGCTCTTTTCTAATCTCAGCGGGCATAACTCCAAACAGGTCGGCACCAACTACGGTGTAGTAAAAGTATCCTTGCTCACCCATGCCCGTTTCCTTGTAGTGGTAATCCTTTAGCTTGGTTAGGTTGGGACTTTTGGAAAAGTATTGACCATAGTTCATATCGGCCCAGCCTTCAAGCCCGGGTAGCTTACGCTGAAACGACCACACGGCATCGATGGTATTTCCCACGTTGGAATGGCAACCAATGCACTGTGCCAACTCCTCGGTGGTTTGAGGGCGAAGTTCGCCATGCCGGTTTTCGATAAAGGCGGCAATTATCCATCCTGCCCCATTATCAACCCAACCCTGACCTTCCTTACCATAGTACACACCAAACTCCACTTCCTCACCTTCCTCACCTTCCTCACCTTCCTCATCCCCAATATCATCTATATCTACCTCTTTCCACTTGTACATATACCGAATCTCCTTAACCCTTTTCGATCGGGTTCCGGGAAACTCATAAAGAATCCCTTCCGAGGCTAGCACACCGTCAACAGCTTCGCCTGTTTGGCCATCGGCAAGCAGATCGACGTAGTGAAGTGGGTGGGCAAACTCGGTTCCTACCGGGTAAAACCCTTTTTTGGTTCCAATTTTTTTGGCGTCGCCACTGAAGTGGGTTTGCGAAAGGCTGTGGTTCTTTATGTTCTTTTCTAGTAAATCTAGGTTTTGCTTGTATATTTCGATATCGAACTGGCCATTTTGGGTCATGAAAATTTCTGGTAATCGGATGTATATCCCGCTTACGCTTCCGGTAAGAGGTGTAAATATGGCGTATGGGAAAAAGTTAATGGCTCTCCAACCTGTTAATTTCTCGCTCTCGTCAACCACAAACCCCTCAGGGTTAATGTAGCCATTGGCTCCGTTGTTGGTGGGGTTATTTGGAACAAAAGGGTATAAATGGTTTGGATTTAGCGCGGGGAACAGAATGTAGTTGGCGTTTGGCGAGCCTGAGTTAAGCCACGATTTGTTGCCATTTCCCCGAATCACATTAAAGGTTGCGCTCCAGTTGTCGTGCCGCACATAGTCAACATCATCAAGTTTAGGAATTTCAATTCCCTCGGATTTTAGCCTCTCGATTATATTTTGAGGATAAATAATATTTTGCCAAAGAATCCTATTTAGATTTTTAGTCGGAAAGCTATAGGTTATCTGATCGTCCGATATGGGGAAGTTATTGCCATGCTCAATTGTGGACAGGTAATCGGTATGGCAATATTTACATGCATTTTGCGTGCCGTAGCTGGTCTTAATCCAGCACTGAGCGGGAATATTGGGCTCCTCGTTGTACGAGGGCTTGTAGGGAGCTCCAGCAACTTTCTCAAAACCGGCTGGGGCTATCCCTTTGTAAAAGGATTCGGCCGATATTTCCTCGACAACCAATCCCTTTCGCCTCAGATTTTCAACAATATCATCTTTAGCGCTGCTTAACCTGCCACAAGTAATTATGCCAAGCGATAAAATGGCTAGAATACTGACAATTAGAATGTGCGATTGGCTAATCTTTTTCATATACAATTAGTTTAATTTACCTAAACGATCAACAAGTTGCAAGGTACAAAAAAAACCATTGGGGTTGCCAATGGTTTTTCTGTTTTGGTAATTAAACATGCTACATAAAAGGGAAAAGCGTGTCAATCCATCTGTCCTCTGTTATAAAGAAACTCCCGTACGATGCCCACTCCTTAAGTACTTTACCCTCTTTCATCTGCTCTGCAGTCATTCCTTTCTGCTTGTGAGTCCTTAGAACTTCAATGGTTGCCATAAGGGTTTTATGGTAATTTTTGTACTCCTCGATAGTGTAAATGGGGCCGTGACCACCAACTACAGTAACATCAGCCGGAAAATTTTTAGTTATCCAGTCCACGTTTGCTAAAAACTTAATAGGATTTCCGCCGTTACCCACATCAACATAGGGGAAATAGTTGGCAAAGAGCAAGTCGCCTACCACAAGAATTTTCCTTTTTGGAAAGTAAATAATAATATCACCACTAGTATGTCCCTCGGGAAGGTGCAAAAGCTGAAGGGTTTCGTCGTTAAAGTTAAGACTCATTTTCTCAGTAAAGGAGATGTTGGGCTGAGCAAACTCAGGAAAAGCAGGAATAACTCTATCGCCCTGCTTCTTCTCCTTGCTCAGGTAATCCTTCACGTTTTGATGAGCAATTATATCAACTCCCTTGCCCAGAGCCACATTGCCACCGGTATGATCGCCGTGGATATGCGTGTTGATAATGTACTTCAGGGGTTTGTCCGATACTTCCTTAAGCTTTTCGCTAAGGTCGTTTACCGTGCGTTCGTATCCCGTGTCAATAATTAACAGTCCATCATCGCCCGAGAAGGATACTACGCTCACCGCATTGTTCACGAATAGCCTATGAACACCTTGTCCTAGCTCTGTTACAGTTATCGGGGTTTTGGTTTCCTGTTGCTGGGCAATGCTCCACAACGGGATTGCAATAAGAAAAAATGCAATTATTCTTTTCATAATAGGGTGATTTAGTTTACTAATAAGTAGTCAAAAATACAGCAATTAATTAATATTAACAGCTGATGATTCAAAAGGTTTTGTGTTTACACGGCAAACTGTAATAATTTTTACCATCTTCAAGTAAACAAAAATCATATATTTGCAATATTTGTTAAACTTACGCAATTTACATTTTGGGCACCATCTGTACTGAAATTAATTAGAATTTAAAACTTGAGATTTTGAAGAGGTTTTACAGTTTAGCTTTACTATTCGTAATTATTACTGCAGGGGTTGGTTTTGCAGAAAGCACACCAACTAAGGCCGATTCGCTGATCAACCTTTTTGTAAAGGCAAAGTCCGATTCGGTTCGAGCGCGTATTCTCTTTGAGATGGGAGATGAGCTACGAGGCGTCGACACAGACTCTTCGCTTTCACTCTACAACAAAGCGTGGGAGTTCGCCAAGAAATCGAAACTCGACACTATTCCCTATGCCCGATGGAAAGCTAATGCCCTACGGGAGATTGGACTTGCTTTTCGTAAGCAAGGACGATTCGACGAGGCCCTCGCTTTGCACGAGGAGGTTCAGGTTATTTACCAAGTCCTAAACGATACACTTAGGGTAGCGCAATGTCTTGTGAACAAGGGAAACATTCATTACAATTGGGGGAATTATGATGTGTCGCTTCAGAACTATTTCGATGCTTTAAGAAGCTATGAGGCGATTGGTAATGTGATTGGAATTGCCGATTGTCAAAATAATATTGGGAGTGTTTACAAGGAGATGGAGGATTTTGATAAAGCCCTGGAGCATCATTTTGCATCGGCTAAACTTTTTGAAGATCTTTTGGCATCGCCTAAGCCAGCTTCCGATTTGGTTACTATAAAAAGGGGATTATCCTATTGCTACAATAACATAGGCGTAGCCTATTGGAATCTTAACGATAACCGAAAGGCAATCGAATACTATCAGAAATCGTTAAATCTAAAAAACGATATTGAAGATAAGAATGGCGTAGCTCAAGGCTACAATAATATCGCCATAGTTTTTGCCACCGACGAGGATTATACTGGGGCTATAGCATTTTTCAAAAAGGCGCTGGAGGTATACATGCAAACTGGGCATATGAATGGCTTAACCATGGTGAATGGCAATGTGGCATATCTATACATCTTGTTGGCCGATAATGAGCAAAACGCAAATTCGTCGCGACGTTATCTTCAAACAGCGCTCGAGTATGCCCAGAAATCAATTAGCATTGCCAAGGAGATTGGGGCAACACCCTACCTGCTCGAGGCTACCGGATATTTAAAGCTGATTTATTTCAAGCTTGGCAATTTTGCTCAGGCCTACGAGGCTGCAACCCAGTTCATCGACATTCAGAAGGAGATGTTTAATAAGGATAAGGCTAATGCCTTGGCCGAAGCATCGACTCGTTACGAGAACGAGAAAAAGCAGCTTGTTATCGAAAGTATGCAAAAGGAAAATCATCTCTTTGAAAGGCAGATATTATTGCAACGACTAATCATTGTTTCTGTATCTGTTTTGTTACTTTTAACAATAGTCCTCAGTTTAGTTTTAATTCGATATACAAGGCAAAAAAAGGAGGCGAATAGTAAACTCTCTCAGCATAACGAGGAGATACTGCAGCAGAAGGAGGAGATTATAGCGCAGCTCGATGAGATTGATGCCCAAAAAAGTGAGATTGAACAGCTTTATATCATCGCGCTCGAACGTAAAAACATACTTGAGAAGCAACGCGATAATATCGACGACTCTATCCGGTACGCCAAGTTTATTCAGAGCGCTGTTCTTCCCGATTTAAAGTCAGTTTACAAGGAGGTAGGGATTGACGATAGTTCCTATTTTATAATGTACAGGCCCAAGGATGTGGTTTCGGGCGATTTCTACTGGGCAACACATAAAGATGATTGGTTGATATCAACGGTGGCCGATTGTACTGGACATGGGGTTCCTGGCTCTCTAATGAGCATGTTGGGCATGTCGTTGCTTAAGGAGATTGTGCTTAAGAATAATGTGGTTAATCCTGCAGAAATTCTTGAGGAACTCCGATCGAATATTATCGATTCGTTAAGGCAAACCGATGAAGGACGTGGCCAACGCGATGGGATGGATATGAGTATAATTGCTTATAATGTCAAGAATAATAGTTGCCTATGGGCTGGAGCCAATATTCCCCTGTGGATTGTAAGACGAACCCCTCAGGTTTACTCAATTGATTCTCCATTGTCATTCGTTGAAGAGATTAAACCCGATTTTATGCCCGTGGCCGCGCATATAAATATGAAACCCTTTACAAGCCATAATATTGACCTTATGTCAGGCGATAGGCTTTTCCTTTTTTCCGACGGGTATGGCGATCAGTTTGGTGGGCCAGAAGGGAAGAAGTTTAACATGTATAGCGCATTAAAACGATTGATTTCTCAAACCTCATCGCTCCCAATGGTTGAGCAGGGTAAAGAGATTGAGTCAAACTTCGATACCTGGATAACTTTTGGCGGGAATCGTTATGAGCAGATTGATGATGTGACCATTCTTGGAATAATGGTATAGTCATTGGCTTTTGAGAAAACAAATACCATATTACCTCTTCCATTTTTTTTCAGAATTAGTGTAACCAACTGCCATCTTTTTGCTTTGAAGTATGTAAAGTAAGATTGCATTGGGTTGGAATTGGTCGGGGTGGTGAGATTCGAACTCACGACCTCATCGTCCCGAACGACGCGCGCTAACCGGGCTGCGCTACACCCCGTATTCATCATTCTTTAAGGGGTCGTCCCGAACGACGCGCCCCGCCAGCGGCGGGGCTACACCCCGTAATTTTAATTTTTTTTTGACAACCAAAATGCTTTATGGCTGGTGTAAATACTGTTGAAAGCATTTTTCGGATGGCAAAGGTATAATTTATTGACTTTGGTTGTTCCCTATTCAGCTAATTTTCCATACCTTCGAATCAAAAATGTGGTTATGACAGAGGACATTCTGCATTTTGTATGGATACATAATTTCAACAGAGTTAATGGACTATTTATCGACGGTTCCGGTGAAGTTGAGGTTATATCGCCTGGTGATCATAATTTCGATTCTGGCCCCGATTTTTTTAACGCCAAAATTAAAGTTGGAGATACCATCTGGGCTGGGAATGTCGAAATCCATATCAACGCTTCCGATTGGAATAAGCATGGACACAACCATAATCCACAATACGACTCGGTCATTCTTCATGTTGTGGTAAAAAACGATACCCAAGTATTCAGTAGCAAGGGTGAGGTTGTGCCCACTGTTGAAATCCCATATCCTGATGAGTTGGAGTGGAAGTTACATCAACTCATTGCCAATGAAACTTGGATTCCTTGTGCAAATCACATTAAAAATTATGGCGATTTAAATTTAAGCATGTGGCTTTCTGCATTGGCTGTTGAGCGGCTTGAGCAGAAAACAGAACAGGTATTTAAGTTAGTTTCTGAGTTTAAGGGTGGCTGGGAGGAAGCCTTTTACGTTTCTATTTCGCGGAGTTTTGGGCTAAAAATCAATGCTGTTCCGTTTGAAATGCTGGCAAGGGCAACTCCATTAAAATACCTTGCTCGGGCAAAGGATAGCATCCTTACGCTCGAAGCAGTTCTTCTTGGTCAGGCAGGAATGTTGGACTTTAAAACCGATGATGCCGACGAGTATATGTTAAGTCTATCAAAAGAGTACGATTATCAGCAAATGAAGTTTGGCCTCTCACCAATCCCAGGCCATTTGTGGAAGTTCTTACGTCTGCGCCCCAGTTCTTTCCCCACATTACGAATAGCACAGCTTGCTCAGCTAATACATCATTCGTCGGGATTGTTTTCTAAGTGTATGTATTCTACCTCGTTCGATAAGTTACAAGATTTGCTTAGGTCGGGATGTTCACACTATTGGATGACGCACTATACGTTTGGAAAGATTTCGCCTGCTAAACTTAAGGTGCTTGGCGATGACACCATTAGAACTATCACTCTGAATACTATAATTCCCTTTATGTTTGCATATGGCTCATCTAGAGCCAATCAGGGCCTAAAGGATAGGGCAGTAACTTTTCTAGAGAGCTTAAAGCCCGAAAAGAATAGTATTATTGATGGGTTTGCTAAGCTAGGAATTTCTGCCGAAAGCGCCTTTAGCTCGCAAGCGCTTCTTCAGCTTAAGGGGCAATACTGCGATAAGCGCAAATGTTTGTACTGCAAGGTTGGAGCAAGTGTACTTTTAAAAAAAGTCGATTAGGATTGTGTTTTTTCCATTCGGCAGTTTTAAGCCACTTTCATAATTTGATTGTTAAACCTCGAATTCGATTTTTCGCTTGTGTAATTTAATCAATCCAAATTAGCCATCTTTTTCTGTAGAGAGCTGATTTCCTTCTTAATTGCGTAATTAATCCCCGGGTTTTACAAATGTCATTAAATCAGGTTGATATGGCTTGCGAGAGATGGCCTGTTGAAAAAATGTTTAAAGATTATAGTGATGTCATTAAAATTGTTATTACCTTTGCAGCTTGAAATATACTACTGTAATACCCACTAATTTACTGATTAGCTATGAATTATTTAACAGCAGAAAAAAAGCAGGAGATTTTTAAGGAGTACGGAAAGTCTAATACCGATACTGGTTCCCCCGAGGGTCAGATCGCGATATTTTCCCACCGTATCAGCCATTTAACCGAGCACTTGAAGAAGAATCGTAAAGATTACGCAACTCAGCGCTCGCTTTTAAAGCTGGTGGGTAAACGTAGACGGCTTCTAGATTACTTGAAAGATCGCGACATTGAAAGATATCGTGCAATCATTAAAGCTTTAAATCTGAGAAAGTAAAACAAGAAAAAGGCAATTGTTTCAATTGCCTTTTTTTGAATTTGCTGTAATCTTTTGTGGGAGGAATCAGAGGGATTGCAACTTTTCCTCTGATTTTCTGTTTAATGCCTAGTTTATTATTTATCAATATATTGATATCGTATGTTTAATGTTGTAAAGAAATCGATCGAATTAAGTGATGGAAGGTCCATCACAATTGAGACTGGTAAATTGGCCCGTCAGGCCGATGGGTCAGTGATTATCCGTTTAGGAAAAACTATGATGCTTGCCACGGTGGTAAGCGCCAAGGATGCTAAAGAAGATGTGGATTTTATGCCACTTAGCGTTGATTACCAGGAAAAGTACGCTGCAGGCGGACGCTTTCCCGGAGGATTTTTAAAGAGAGAAGCCCGCCCGTCGGACTATGAAGTGCTTGTTTCAAGACTTGTTGACAGGGCTCTGCGCCCACTGTTTCCCGATGATTACCATGCCGAAACTTTTGTAACGATCACCTTGATTTCGGCCGAAAAAGATACTCCCCCCGATGCCCTGGCTGGTCTTGCTGCATCAGCAGCAATTGCCGTTTCCGATATACCCTTCAACGGACCTATCTCTGAAGTTCGCGTTGCTCGAGTTGATGGTCAGCTGGTTATTAACCCTAGCTTTGCCCAAATTGAGAAAGCCGATATTGACATGATGGTGGGGGCAACCTATGATAATATCCTGATGGTAGAGGGTGAAATGGCTGAGGTTTCTGAAGCCGAAATGCTTGAGGCTATCAAGTTTGCTCACGAGGAGATTAAGAAGCATTGCGTTGTTCAGATGGAGCTTGCCAAGGAACTTGGCATTGTTAAGCGAAACTATTGCCACGAGAAAAACGATGATGAGCTTCGGGTTCAGGTTAAAGAATTCTGCTACGATAAGGTATACAACGTGGCAAAATCTATGTTGTCGAAGCATGAGCGTGGTGATGCTTTTGCCGCAATTAAGGAGGAGTTCATGCAAACACTTTCCGAGGAGGATCGTGTTGCCAAAGCATCGCTAGTTGGCCGTTACTACCACGATGTGGAAAAATATGCCATGCGAAACATGATTCTTGATGAGGGAATTAGACTTGATGGAAGAAAAACAGATCAAATTAGACCCATTGAGTGCGAGGTGGACTTTCTGCCCTCTTCACATGGTTCGGCCCTGTTTACCCGCGGCGAAACTCAGTCGCTTACTTCCATAACCCTTGGTACTAAACTCGATGAGAAAATTATTGACGGTGTGCTAAATAGGGGTACCGAAAAATTTGTACTTCATTACAATTTTCCACCCTTCTCAACAGGCGAAGCTCGCCCATACAGGGGCGTTGGTCGCCGCGAGATTGGACATGGAAATCTTGCGCACCGCGCGCTGAAGAAGATGGTTCCCATAGGCGAGGAGAATCCTTACACCATTCGTGTGGTGAGCGATATTCTTGAATCCAATGGATCTTCGTCTATGGCAACAGTGTGCGCTGGCACATTAGCGCTTATGGATGCTGGTATTCAGATCAAGAAGCCAGTTTCGGGAATCGCTATGGGCCTAATTTCTGAGCCTAAAGGTACTCGTTTTGCAATTCTATCAGATATTCTTGGCGACGAGGATCATCTTGGAGATATGGACTTTAAGGTTACTGGAACAAAGGATGGTATAACCGCAACCCAGATGGACATTAAGGTTGATGGGCTACCCTACGAAGTTCTCTTCAAGGCGCTTAACCAGGCTCGCGAGGGAAGACTTCATATCCTTGGTAAAATGACCGCCGTAATTGCACAACCCAATTCTGATCTGAAGCCCCACGCTCCCAGAATCGAGCAGTTTAGTATTGCCCGCGACATGATTGGTGCTGTAATTGGCCCAGGTGGTAAGATTATCCAGGAAATTCAGCGTACTACCGGAGCAACCATCAATATTGAGGAGGTTAACAACCACGGAGTGGTAACCGTTTTTGCCGATAACATGGATGCACGCAACGCAGCTGTAAAGTGGATTAAGGGGATAGCCGTTTCGCCCGAAGAGGGTGAGGTTTACACCGGGAAGGTAAAGTCAATACTTCCTTTTGGCGCATTTGTCGAGATTGTTCCCGGTAAGGATGGCCTACTGCATATTTCCGAAATAGACTGGAAACGTGTCGAGAAAGTTGAGGATGTGCTTAAGGAGGGTGATATGGTTGAGGTAAAACTTATCGAAATTGATAAGAAAACGGGAAAGCTAAAACTCTCTCGCAAGGTATTGTTACCCAAGCCAGAATCGACAAAGAAAGAATAATTCTATTTTTGTTTGAGATATTAAAGCAGCCAATTGGCTGCTTTTTTTATGACGTATCATCTCGTTTTTTGTCATATATAGGAAAGTAAACTTTAGCACGATAAAATCCTGGAACTTTTCAATGGTTACCTAGTCAATTTAAAAAATTACTTTATTTGTGAAGGGTTGCTTACCAAATTGTAAAATTTCACTACCTTTATGTTTTAGATTTTCTAAACATTTGTGTAGTTTTGTGAGAACGTAAAAATAACTTTCAGAAATATTTCTGGCTATGAAAAATTATTTATTGATCTTGCTTTCAGCGGTTATGCTTTTTGGAACTTCCTGCGAAAGGAGTAAGGTTAAGTACCCCGAGACGCTCAAGGGCGATGTGGTAGATACTTACTTTGGGGTTAACGTTGCCGATCCCTATCGTTGGTTAGAGGACGACCGCTCCCCCGAAACCGCTGCATGGGTTAAAGCCCAGAATGATGTTACATCTGAATTCCTTAACCGCATTCCATATCGCGATGCTATTAAGAATCGCCTTAGCAGTTTGATGGATTTCAATACCATGTCGACACCGTTTGTGAGAGCAGGAAAAATATTCTCATTTAAGCGAATAGGACTTCAAAATCAAGCGGTTCTTTATGTGCAGGACTCCTTCGACCAGGAGCCTCGAGTGCTAATTGATCCCAATTTACTATCCGATGATGGTACTGTAGCTTTGGGAACTCTCGGTATTTCAGCCGATGGTAAGTATATCGCCTATGCAATTTCCGAGGGCGGATCGGATTGGAACAAGATTAGGGTTAGGGAAATTGCCACCGGTAATGATCTACAAGATGAGATAAGCTGGGTAAAATTTTCCAGTATTCAATGGCATAAGGACGGCTTCTTCTATAGCCGCTACGACCAGCCTAAAGAAGGACAAGAGCTTAGCAGCGCAAATCGTTTCCATAAGGTGTACTACCATAAGGTGGGAACACCCCAGGAGAAAGACATGCTCGTTTTCCAGAATCTTGAGGAACCACTTCGCAATTACAGAGCTCAGGTAACATCGGATCAAAGATTCTTGATTATCTCCGAAACCGAGTCAACCCATGGTAATTCACTTTACATTAGGAATCTGGCCACAACTCACGATTTCATAAAGCTCACCACAAGTTTCGAGTACAACTACGACGTTTTAGATCACGTTGATAACTTTCTGTATGTATTGACAAATTACAAGTCGCCAAAGTACAAGTTGATCAAAATCAATATCAATAGCCTCGACATTGGCAATTGGCGTGATGTTATCCCCGAAAAGAAAGATGTGCTTGAGAGCTGCGTGATGGCTGGCGGCAAAATAATTGCCACTTATATTGATGATGTGAAGAGCCGCGTTGAGGTTTATAATCTTGAGGGTGATATGCTTCACCAAGTGCAGCTGCCCACATTAGGAACAGTTACTGGAATTAGCTCAAGTTTGAAAGAACCTACTGCATTCTATAGTTTTACATCATTTACAGTACCCTCTGTAATATACAAATTCGATACAAAAACTTATGAATCAGAGGAGTTTTTTAAGCCAGAGATTGATTTCGATTTTGATCAATACGAAACAAAACAGATTTTTTACAAGAGCAAGGATGGAACAGATGTACCCATGTTCATTGTGCATAAGAAAGGCATAGAGTTAAATGGCCAAAATCCAACTCTTCTGTATGGTTATGGAGGGTTTAACATTACTGTAAAACCATCTTTTAGCACATCGCGTTTGGTTTGGCTTGAGAATGGTGGAGTTTATGCTCTGGCAAATATTAGAGGAGGAGGCGAGTATGGTGAAAACTGGTATCGCTCCGGGACTAAACTTAACAAACAGAATGTCTTCGACGATTTTATTGCTGCAGCCGAGTACTTGATTACACAAGGTTATACCTCGAATAAAAAGTTGGCTGTTCAGGGTGGATCAAATGGCGGTTTGCTTGTGGGTGCTGTGGTTAACCAGCGTCCCGACCTATTTAAGGTTGCAAATCCTCAGGTTGGTGTAATGGATATGCTTCGTTTCCATAAGTTTACCATTGGTTGGGCCTGGGTTAACGATTACGGATCGAGTGAGGATTCAATCCAGTTCCTTAACCTATACAACTACTCACCAGTTCACAATGTAAAATCGGGTGTGCGTTACCCCGCAATCCTCGTTACAACTGCCGATCACGACGACCGTGTAGTGCCTGCGCACTCATTTAAGTACATTGCTACACTCCAGGATAAGCAACGAAAAGGGGCGAATCCAAAATTGATAAGGATTGAAACACGTGCAGGCCATGGTGCAGGTAAACCTACCTCACTTGCCATTCAGGAGGCTGCCGATATCTATTCGTTCTTTTTCTATAATATGGGCGTAGATATTTCATACTAAAACCATTGTTGTTATTTTTTGTAAAACGAGGAGTTGGTGAATGCCCCAACTCCTTATTTTTTGTGAAAAGTAAGTTTTATGCAATACCTTGTAATTGAAGGGAATATTGGAGCAGGTAAAACAACATTAGCTAAAATGTTGGCTAAGGACTATAATGCCAAGCTAGTGTTAGAACAGTTTGCCGATAATCCTTTTCTCCCTAAGTTTTACAACGATCCTCAACGATATAGTTTCCCTCTTGAACTGTCGTTCCTAGCCGAGCGCTACAAGCAGTTGAATAGCGAGTTAAGAGCAGGTGATCTTTTTCAACCGCTTCTAGTTGCCGATTATTTCTTTATGAAATCGTTGATATTTGCTCAGAACACACTGGCTAAAGACGAGTATAATCTCTACCGGCAAATATTTGAGATTATATATAATACAATCCCCAAACCCGATCTGTACGTTTTTCTTCATCTACCCGTTCCTAAGCTTATTAGTAATATAAAGAAAAGAGGACGTGATTACGAGCAGTCAATAACTCCTGAGTATCTTGAGACCATTCAGCAGGGATACTTCGAGTTTTTTAAGCAGCACCCCGATTACAAATTTTTAGTAATTGATACATCCAATTTAGACTTTGTGGAAAGTGTAGCTGATTTTCAGAAAATTCGATCGGCTATCTTTGACCAAGAGCACAAAAAAGGGGTTCAAAGGGTGTCATTTTAGCGATTTAACGTATTTTTTGTATGATATGATTTTCTAATTCACAAAAGAATGCTAAATTTGTAACTTGTTAACCAACACGATAGGGAAACCAAATTAAACACTTATAAATTATGAAAAGTAAAAGATTGAATGTTTTGGCGCTATTTGCCATGATAGCCATAGTTCTTAGCAGTTGTGGCGGTGTTAGTAAAATGAAAGAATTTGCTGAGGGTACCAACCTAAAACTTACCCCCAATCCTCTCGAAGTGCATGGTAACATGGTAAAAGGAACCATAGAGGCTACTTTTCCTCCAAAATACTTTAACAAGAAAGCGATTCTTGAGGTAACTCCAGTTATTGTGTACGAGGGCGGTGAACTCCCTTTGGCTGTTAAAATGCTTCAAGGTCAGGATGTTCAGGATAACCATCAGGTAGTATCTTATGATGCAGGTGGAACTGTAAGGCACGAGATAGAGTTTGAATATACTGATGCAATGATGAAGTCGGATGTTGAACTTCGTTTCGTTATCATCTCAAAAGATAAGCGTATCCCCTTCGATCAAACACACAAAGTTGGTATGGGTGTTATCGCGACCTCTAAACTGGTTGACATGAAACCAAAACCAATTATGCTTACCGATAAGTTTCAGCGTGTAAAATCAAAATCAGAAGAAGCTCAATTTAACTTTGTAGTTAATAAAGCCGATATCCGTAAGTCGGAGCTTACTCGCGATGATATTAAAGCTCTAGAAAACTTCATTAAAGAAACCGCTGCAGAGGAGAAACTTGAACTTAAAGGCGTTAAGATTGCTGCTTATGCATCACCCGAAGGACCTCAGGATCTTAATGAAAAGCTGTCTAAAAATCGTGGTGGCAATGCCGAGAAATGGTTAGGTGACCTTTTCAAGAAATCAAAAGTTGATGGCAAACCAGCCGATTATATCACAGTTAACACAACTGCTGAAGATTGGGATGGATTCCAGAAATTGGTTCAGGCCTCTGATATTCAGGATAAAGAGACAATTCTTCGCGTTCTTTCTATGTACTCCGATCCTGATGTTCGCGAGAAAGAGATTCGCAACATGAGCAAGGTATTCCTAGTACTTCAAGAGAAAATTTTACCCGAGCTTCGTCGCTCTAAGATGGTTGCCAATGTTGATCAAATTGGATACTCCGACGACGAACTTAAGGAGATGGTTAATGGTAATAGCTTCGACAACCTGAATGTTGAAGAGATGCTTTACGCCGCAACCCTTTTCCAAGATAATGCAACTAAACTGAACGTCTACAAGAAAGCTGCCGAAGTTCACAACGATGTTCGTGCTCATAACAATGTTGGCTACATCTACTTACTCGACAAGAATGTTGCTGAAGCAAAAACTGCTTTAAACGCTGCTGCTGCTATCGAGGCTAACAATCCTGTTGTTAAGAACAACTTAGGCTGTGTTGCTATGCACGAAGGCGATATTGATGCCGCTCAAACCCTTTTCATCGGTGCAACCAATGCTGGTCGCGATGTGAAGTACAACTTGGGTATTATCGCTATCATCAAAGATCAGTATCCCGCTGCTGTTGAGTACTTTGCTGGAACAGATACTTTCAATCAAGGTCTGGCCATGCTTCTTACCAACAAGAATGATGCTGCTAAGAATACTTTCCAAAAAGTTGACGAGGCAAAAGCTTTCTACGGACAAGCAATCGTAGGTGCTCGCATTGGCGATGAGAACATGGTTCTTAATAACCTACGCACTGCAATAGGCAAAGATGCTACCTTGAAAGCTCGCGCTTTGAAAGATCTAGAATTCCGTAACTACTTCCAGAACGACGCATTCACTGCGATTGTTCAGTAACTTGTTGCAGAAACATAATATTTAAAAAGGGCGCTCACAAGAGCGCCCTTTTTTTAGAGGTGTGAATCTAATTTTGTGAAAAAATCCCAAAGGACAATGCCTGCAGTAACCGAAACATTAAACGAATGCTTTGTGCCAAATTGGGGTATTTCTATGGCACCATCGCATTGGTCAATTACAGTTTGCGACACACCCTTTAGCTCATTGCCAAACACAAAAGCATATTTTGCCCCTTTTTGGGGTATGAATTTTCGCAAATCGATGCTATCGGTTGTTTGCTCGAGCGAGAAAACTGAGTATCCATCATTTTTAAGATGTAGAAATGCGTCTTCTGTATTCTCATAATATGCCCATTCAACTGAATCTTCAGCTCCAAGTGCGGTTCTATGAATATCGGGATGGGGTGGTGTAGCCGAGATTCCACAAAGATATATTTTCATTATTCCAAGAGCATCACTTGTTCGGAATATCGAGCCAATGTTATTTAAACTTCTAACATTATCGAGAATTACTACTACAGGCATTTTTACAGCACCTTTATATTCCGTTACCGAAACCCTATTTAGCTCTTCTACACTTAATTTACGATTCTTAACCATTGCTTATTGCATTATTGTTTTGTTGGGAGCAAAGATATTTACCTTTTTTTTGTATTTTAGTTGCAACGCAAATTAAACAATTTTCCAATGAACATACATGAGTATCAGGCAAAAGAATTATTACGAAAGGCTGGAGTTGCCGTTCCAATGGGTAAAGTTGTGTTTAGCGCCGAGGAAGCGGTAGAAGCAGCCAAGGCTATAATAAACGAGACGGGAACCAATGCTGTTGCTGTAAAAGCGCAGATTCATGCCGGTGGTCGTGGCAAGGGAGGGGGCGTTAAAATCGCCAAAACTATCGAGGAGGTGAGCCAGCATGCCAAGAACATACTCGGTATGACACTGGTAACCCATCAAACTGGACCCGAAGGGAAACTAGTTCGCAAGTTGCTAGTTGAGCAGGGTATTTACTATCCTGGGCCCTCGCCTGTTCAGGAGTTTTATGTAAGTATACTTCTCAACAGGGCCACTGGAAGAAATATGGTTCTCTATTCTACCGAAGGAGGAATGGACATTGAGGCTGTTGCAGCTAAAACCCCGCACCTTATTTTTAAGGAGGAGATAAATCCTTCGGGTATTCAGGCTTTTCAAGCCAGGAGAATAGCATTCAACCTAGGCCTTTCGGGGAAAGCCTTCTCGCAAATGGTTAAGTTTATAACGGCACTCTATAATGCTTACCTGGCATACGACGCAACCCTTTTTGAGATTAATCCTGTTTTTAAAACCTCCGATGATCTAATTTTTGCTGCCGACGCTAAGGTTAACCTCGATGATAATGCTCTTTTTAGGCATCCTGAGTTAATTGAGATGCGCGATCTCGACGAGGAAGATCCCGCCGAAGTTGAGGCTTCGGAATCGAACCTAAATTTCATTAAACTCGATGGTAACGTTGGGTGTATGGTTAATGGAGCAGGATTAGCAATGGCAACAATGGATATTATCAAACTATCGGGGGGTGAACCTGCCAACTTCCTTGATGTTGGAGGAACTGCCAATGCAACTACAGTAGCCGCTGGTTTTAGAATAATCCTTAAAGATACTGCAGTTAAGGCAATTCTCATAAATATCTTCGGCGGTATTGTACGTTGCGATAGGGTAGCGCAAGGTGTTGTTGACGCCTACAAGGAGATAGGCAATATTCCTGTTCCCGTAATTGTTCGACTACAAGGGACTAACGCCCAGGAGGGGAAGTTATTGATCGATGGAAGTGGATTAAAGGTATACTCGGCCATAAGCCTACAGGAGGCAGCCGATTTGGTTAAACAATTAGTGAACTAACTAATTGTATTTTAGATTATAAAAGGAAAGACCTGCCAGCCAGCAGGTCTTTCCTTTTTGCTTGGTATTACTGTTTTGTAGCGCAGGTACTGCATCCGAAAATTGCGTATAGTCCACAAAACCTGACAAACGCAGTAGCAAAAGGAATTACAGCAAGTAATCCCCACCAACTCTGGTAAACAATACCAAGTGTGGCTATTACAATTCCAATTAGAATCCTGATAACCATATCGGTTTTCCCAACATTTTTCTTCATAATCAATTCTTGTTAATTGTTTTGTAGTATAAACAATTATGAAGGCGCAATGTTTGATTCTTACTTATTTCCAATTTACCGGCTTGCGATTTACGGGCATGGTCATGCATCTGGCACCGCCACCACCACGGGGAAGTTCACTGCCATCAAGGGTTATTAGGTATCGGTTGTAATTTTGAAGGTCAACTTTACCGTTGAGAATCTCCTTTGCCCGAATAATTTCGTATCCATGCCTATTCATCTCCTCGGCGGTGTAGTTATTACGACCGTATCCAATTACTTTTCCTGGGCCAATGGCAAAAAAGTTGGCTCCACTATGCCACTGCTCACGTTCCTGAGTCCATTGATCCTTGATCCCTCCGCACTGAATTGGATTCAAATCCATGCTTAAACCCTTAAGCGCTGTAATTATATTTTCTACATTTTTAATCTCCTTAACCTTGCAGTTTTGCACCGTAATTAGTACCGTTTGATACTTATTTGGTCTCAGTATCAAAGGTTCAAAAATCATACAAGAGTCTACATCGAGCATGGTGAAAACCATGTCGAGGTGAATGAAGGATTCGGGCTTGTAGGGTAGCTCCTGGACAATAATGTGCCGTTCGCGGCTGTCGTTGCTTGAGCAGAGTCGGTTAATAATAAAATCGATGCCTTGGGTAGTTGTTCGGCTACTGTTGCCAATAAGCATAATGTCGTCTCTTACAATAAGCACATCACCCCCCTCAATGGAGATATCACCATTATTGTTAAATGACAGGGGATTTATGGTGCTGGTTTCGAAGGTGTCGGAATGATTGAAAATGGCTTCCATTATAAGCGATTCCCTGTCGCGAACGCGATTGGCCATCTTTCCAATTAGCACCTCATCGTACATGGCGATGGATGCATCGCGGGTAAAGTAAAAGTTGTATAGTGGTGGCAGCGCATAGCGCTCGTTGCTTAGAAAACTAGTGAGTGTGTTGCGCTTAAGGGGTAACCCCTCGATTAGGAGCGATACAAGTTTCTTTGATGGGAAGGATGCCAGCTCATCGCGGAGGTGCATAACCCCTTCGTGCTTGCAGATGGTGTTTATTAGCTCCTCGCGAGCGTTTGGTTTACGAATAACCTCGTACAACAAGTCGTTAACTTGAAAGGTTCGGGTTACTTTGGAAAGGATGCCGCTAAGCTGAGCGTACTCTTTGCGGGCAACTTCAAGGTTAAGAATATCGCTATAAAGCGCTCTGTGCGCATCAATGGGAGTCATATTCTCAACCTCAGCGCCCGGAGTATGTAGAATTACGCCTTGCAACTCACCAATCTCCGAATTTACACAAACTCTCATTTTGCTACTCATATTTCAAACTTTTATGGGACTTAGATTTTTTCAAAATTTGGGGCAAAGATAACCCAGCGTTCAACAAAGTTATTAATAAATCATAGTGTTAAGCGGCAGGAAACACTTCTTTAAATAGAATTGGCAAATAAATTCTATTTAGATGATCATTACAAATTATCGCTATTGTTTGGAAGAAGATGTTGTTCGTAGACTCAAAATATGAACCGAAACAGCAATGGCAATGATAATTAGTAAAATTTGCAGCCAATGCAAATGGCTAGTCAGGTAAACACTCAAAAGAATGGTTGTCCATAGAAGTAAAAGTGTGAATATTTTCACTCCTTTGGAAATAGACCTGTTGTGAATGTAGTTGCTAATATAGCTGCCAAAAAGGCGATGTGTTAATAACCATCGATAAAGTTTTGAAGAGCTTCGCACAAATAGATAGGCTGCCAGCAAGAAAAATGGAGTTGTAGGGACTATTGGCAAAGCAATCCCAATTATGCCCAATGCCACCGAAAGAATACCCCCGGCAACCATAAGTACCCTAAGATAAGGATTTAGCGTTTTTTTAGGTTTTTGACTAGCCATACTATGCCGAAAATCTACTTAATAACCACACGATTGTGTGATCCATCGCAAAAGGGTTTGTTTTTCGATTTTCCGCAGGCGCATATGTAAACCTGATTGGCTGATGGTGATTCAATCTTATCGCCATTAACTCCAATAATGGTAAATGACCCAGTTACTTTTATTGGGCCATTCCTGTTTATTCGGACTTCCGTGAGGTTGTTGCTGTCTGGTGTACTCATGGTATGTTGTTACTCTTCGGGATCTTTAAACCCAATTTTAAAGTGATTGCCATCGCAGAATGGCATGTTGTTCGACTGTCCGCAACGGCATAGCGAGATCATTTGCATCGATTTCATTTCCTGTCCATCTTCGCCAATCAGTTTAAATTTCCCCGATATTAAAAGTGGTCCATTACGCATTGCTTGAATGGTAAGTGGCTTTACCTCCTTGGGGATTGATACAGCAACGCCCTCTTTAACAGCCTTAGGCGATTTTTCCTGCTCATTCTTCTCAGGATTGTTCCACTTAAAAGTTAGCGCTTCAGTGGGGCACTGGTTCACTATATCGATAATCTGATCGGTTGGCGCCCCTTGCATATTTATCCAAGGCCTATTACGGGGGTTGAAAACCGAGAGGAGTTTAACGTAGCAAGTGGTTGCATGCACGCATTCGCCAGGTTTCCAAAATACTGTTATGTCGTCGTTGGAGTAACTTCGATTGTTCTTTTCCATGTATGGTCATTTTCACAGTATAACCCTAAACACACCTGTTTGTTTGGGGAACTAATCCTTTTTTATCACCACACAGTTGGCCAGAATATCGTGAAGAGCCTGCTTTCGCTCGGTAAATCCTGCCATGATATAGCCAATTAGCATGGTCATGTTGGTGATGATTCGTGCAAAATACCGTCCTGTGGCTCTTCCAAACGAAATACGTTCGCCAGTGTAGGTGGTAACCTTAATGCCAACGGCCATTTTGCCTAAAGTACCACCCTGTTTCGAAGACTCGAACAAAGCGTAATACAGCCAGCTAGCCACTAGACTAAGCAGTGATATTAGGATGACAATACCAATGATAACCCCAATTTTCAGGAGGTTTCCATCATCGAGCAAATCTTTTGGATCGGAAATATTATCTAACCCAATTGCCATAGATACGATGATAACTACACTGGGAATCGCTATTAGGAATCCTATAAAACCCACAATAAACGAGTCGATTATGTAGGCAGCAAAACGAAGCCAGAAGCCGGCATAGCTTAATTCTCTTGGGGTTGAGGTCTCAATAGTTTCCATAATCGTTGTTTTTTAGGTTGATAATTGGGCGTTTATTTAAGCGTGAAAATTCACTAAAAAAAATGACTTACAAAAATTTTTTGGCATTTTTTATGTAATTATGTGGGTTGATTACGCTACAACATTTTAACTCCAAATCCGTTTAAATGCTTGTGGGTTTTTATTAAGATGAGAAGGGTTTTATACATATCACTATTTTTTTCTATCGCTTTTCAGCTGCTATTAGTTACTGAACTGGAGGCACAATCGCGCCCAATAGAGCGCGATGGGTTTATTTTTGTGCCCATTACCATTATTGATGGCGATACCTTACCCAATGTTTTAATTCCACAGGTTGTTGTTTTTCCACAACGCAAATTCGCCAGCAAGCGCGATTACCGCCAGTACTACCGATTGGTTAGGAATGTGAAAGTGGTTTACCCATATGCTCAGATTGCTAAGATGAAAATTTCGGAGATGGATAGCCATTACAGAACTCTAAAATCTGAACACGAACGGCGGGAGTATGTTAAAAAGGTGGAAAAGGAGCTAAGGGCTGAGTTTGAACACCAGTTAGTTAAACTTACTATTTCGCAAGGGCGTTTGCTCATTAAGCTGATTGACCGCGAGATTGGCAGAACCTCATATGATGTGATCCGCGACCTAAGGGGAGGAGTTTCTGCAGTTTTTTGGCAAACTGTTGCCCGGATTTTTGGATCAAATCTAAAATCGGAATTCAATGCTGCTGACGAGGATAAAATCCTTAACGAGATAATTATCCTTTACGAGCATGGGCTAATATAGGAGTTTAATGAGTTACATTAACCAAGAAACCGCCTCTTCGGCGGTTTCTTGGTTTGCGGACTTTACATATGCTTGAGCATTTCCTTTACCACAGCATTTGCTCCATTGGCAATATCAACAATGGAGGCATCGAGCATGTAGCAGGGTGTGGTGAACAGTAGATTTTCTATATCCACCGTAACCTCACCGTGATTGGTTGCCTTATGCTTTGCACCTAGAGCCTCAATGTCTTGTGCAGTTCCCTTATCCTGTCCAATTGTTAACGAGGCTTTCCTAATGGTTTTTGCCAAGAGAACGGGTGCGATACAAAGAGCACCAATGGGTTTTTTAGCCCTATGGGTTTGGATAATGGCATTTTCTACTTCAGTATTTACAGCTAGGTTTGCGCCATCGAATGCATAGGTACAGAGGTTTTTTGCCACGCCAAATCCGCCTGGAAAGATTAGCGCATCGAAATCGGAAGGTTTATAATTTGTTAGGGGAAGGATTTTGCCACGGGCAATCCGTGCCGCTTCAACCAGAACATTCCTTTTCTCATCCATTTCTTCGCCAGTGATGTGGTTTACCACATGATACTGGTCGATATCGGGGGCAAAGATCTGGTACGATCCCCCCTGAAGGGTTATGGCGTAAAGGGTCATGGTTGCCTCGTGTATTTCGGCACCATCGTAAACTCCACATCCAGCCAAAACAACGGCAAATCGTTTTGTTTTGCTCATATAGTTAATGTTTTAAATTATGCCAGTTAAGATACAAAATTTAGCTAACTTGCTGGTCGGGTTAGTTCTAAAGATATGTTAAAAATTTATTTTTAGCTTGAATATGAGAACTTTTATTGCCATAAAAATTCCTGTGGAGCAAAAGCTTAAGGTGGTTTTGCGAGAGTTAAAGGATGCCCTATCGTTTGAGCGGATTAAGTGGGTTGATTTTCACACATTGCACCTTACCCTCTTTTTCCTTGGCGATACACCTGCTCCCGTTGTCGATAGAATTGGAAATCTATTTAAGGAGCATTTATATGGCTTTTCTGAATTTTCAATATCTATTAAGGGGTTGGGTGTGTTTGGTTCCAAGGCTAATCCTAAGGTTTTGTGGGTTGGTGTTGAGCCTAATCCAGAGTTAAAATTGTTGGAGAGGAAAGTTGTAGAACTAATTGAACCGTTAGGGTACAAGCCCGATGCTCGGGGTTTTAATCCACATATCACCATTGGAAGGATTAAGAGTGTAGGTGATACTGGACTGCTTGATGAGCTGGTTTTGGAGCATGAAACTTTGTTATTCCAACAAAGTTGTATCGATGAGGTTATTCTCTATAAAAGCGAGTTAATGCCTCAAGGCCCTCGTTATACCCCAATAGCCTCCCAAAGGTTATGTAAGTAAGGAGAGGGTTTTATTGATCTACTTTGGTGCAAGTCTATATAGCACAAATGCAATAACCGCATACATAAGATTTGGTATCCATACTGCCACCAAAGGGGGCAGGCTACCGCCAACTGCAAACATTGTGGAGAAACGCATAAACAGGATATAGCTGAAGCTGAGCGCAAGGCCCAGTCCAATATGAAGTCCAATTCCTCCGCGGACTTTTCGTGACGAGAGTGCTACGCCAATAATGGTGAGGATAAAAGTTGAGAAAGGATATGCAAAACGGCTGTACTTTTCGATAAGATAGAAATCGACATTCTCGGCCCCCTGCATCCTCTGCTCATCAATAAACTCATCTAACTCAAACATATTCATGGTTTCTACTATGTTTAATCTTCGCGAAAAGTCGGAAGGTTGGAGGTAGATTGTGGTGTCGATTTTTGTACCCGAAACAACTGTTTCGCCACTGTCGGAATAGGTGCGGATAAAGTAGTTGTTTACCATCCATTTATTTATGGTTGTATCCCACTTTATCGATTCGCCAATAAGTTTCGATTTTAGCTCGCCATCAACAATATGCTCCATCGAGAATTTTGAGCCAATATTGCTGAAGGTGTTAAAGGAATTCATGTAGATATAAATTCCGGGTCTAACCTGTCGATGTATGTTGCGGTCGGTGTTTCGGTACTGCTTCTTAACGTAGGTATTCTCAAACTCAATTCGAACCCTGTTAGCAGGTGGTATAACAAAGCTTGTGAGAGTAAAAGAGAATACTGCAATAATGGAGGCCGAAACGAAGTAGGGGAAAAGGATTCGCTTAAACGAAACACCACTGCTGAGAATTGCTATTATCTCCGTGCTGTAAGCCATTTTTGAGGTAAAGAAGATAACAGCAATAAAGGTGAAAAGCGAGCTGAAGAGGTTGGCAAAGTATGGAATAAAGTTTAGGTAGTAGTCAAAAATAATTGCTTTTGCCGGTGCGCCTTTGGCAAAGAAATCATCCATTTTTTCGGCTAGGTCAAAAACCACAGCAATCCCCACAATTAGCAGAATGGCATAGAAATAGGTGCCGATAAACTTTCGGATAATGTATATGTCAAGTATTTTTAACCCCATCTTGCTCATAACCTTACTACTAGTTTTTTTACTAGCTGATCCTTCCAGCCCTTGAAGGTTCCATCCTCAATTCTTCGGCGAGCCTCACCTACCAACCAAAGGTAAAAGCCCAGGTTGTGGATGCTGGCAAGCTGAGGCCCTAGCATCTCCTTCGAAATAAATAGATGCCTTAAGTATGCTTTAGTAAACCTTTGGTCGACAAAACTAGCACCCTGTGGGTCGATGGGGCTAAAGTCGTTGCTCCATCGCTTATTGCGAATATTAATTATCCCCTCGCTGGTGAACAGCATGCCATTTCGGCCATTGCGTGTTGGCATTACACAGTCGAACATATCCACTCCGCGATCGATAGCTTCAAGGATATTGTCGGGGGTGCCTACACCCATTAAGTAACGCGGTTTTTCAATAGGTAGTATATCGTTCACAACTTCCACCATTTGGTACATTACCTCGGCAGGCTCACCCACAGAGAGCCCTCCAATGGCGTAGCCATCACGATTTTTGGTTGCCACAAACTCGGCTGCTCGTCTTCTTAAATCGGGGTAAACACAGCCCTGCACTATGGGGAAAAGCGTTTGCTCATAGTTGTAGAGGGGTTCAGTTTCGTCGAAACGTTTGATACAGCGATCGAGCCAGTTCTCGGTGAGGTCGAGCGATTTTTTAGCGTAGTCGTATGTGGCAGTGCCCGGTGGGCACTCGTCGAATGCCATAATAATATCGGCGCCAATTACCCGCTGAATATCCATCACATTTTCGGGCGAGAAGAAATGTTTCGATCCATCTATATGTGAGCGAAAATGAGCTCCCTCGGGTTTTAACTTCCGGTTCTCGGCCAGCGAAAAAACCTGATATCCGCCGCTGTCGGTTAGGATTGGGCGATCCCACGAAATAAACTTATGCAGGCCACCGGCAGCCTCAATTACCTCTAGCCCAGGTCTTAGGTAAAGGTGATATGTATTTCCCAGGATTATCTTTGCATTAATATCCTGTTCAAGTTCCCTGGGGTTTATACCCTTTACGCTGCCAACAGTACCTACTGGCATAAAAATGGGCGTTGGAATTTCGCCGTGGGCAGTTTTAATGGTGCCTGTTCGGGCTTTGCTATTGGTATCTAGCGAGTTGATGGTGAATTGCATTGCGAAAGCTGACTCTTAATTTGGCCTCAAAGATAGTAGAAATTGTGAAACCTACTTTTGTTTGTCGGTAACCTTGGTAAAGCCAAAAATCTTTAATAAAATTGCTGTTGAATATAATACCCCGAGCAGTGAGCCTTTTCTTTTCTCAGTCAACCATTTACGAATTAGTTCTTTTGGGAGTTCTTGCAGTTTCGTTACTGATTCAGCTCTTTTTCTACCTTTTTGTTTATCTCCGTGTAACCATTCGCAGGCCAAAAATATCTGTACCTACAGATAAGCTGCCTCCAGTTTCAATTGTTATTTGCGCTAGGAATGAGGAGGAGAACTTGGCCAATTTTCTGCCCTCGGTGCTTGAGCAGGAGTATCCAGCATTTGAGGTGGTTGTAGTGAACGATTGCTCGTTCGACGACTCGGAAATGGTTCTTCGCAGGCTCTCGGCTCAGTACCCACATTTGCGTGTAACTACTATTAAACCCGACAGCAAGTTTACCCACGGCAAAAAGTTGGCGCTTACCATCGGAATTAAGGCTGCCAAGAATGATTGGTTACTTCTTACCGATGCCGATTGTAAACCCGAGAGCAAAAAGTGGCTTGCCACAATGGCTTCAAACTTTAAGTCGCCCAAGCAGTTGGTGCTTGGGTACGGAGGATATATTCCTACCAAAGGATTACTTAACGCGCTTATTCGTTTCGATGCCTTTTTTATTGGCATGCAGTACCTAGGTTTTGCCCTAATGGGCAAACCATACATGGGAGTTGGTAGGAACTTGGCTTACCGTAAAGATTTGTACTTTAATAATAAGGGTTTTGCATCGCATAGCCATATTATGTCGGGCGATGATGACCTGTTTGTTAATCAGGTTGCTAGTAGAGAAATTACTGCGGTTGAGATTAACCACGAGGCGCATACCCGGTCGGTAGCCAGTAAAACATTTACTGATTGGGTTTCGCAGAAGCGGAGGCATTTAACCACATCGCCATACTACAAGAAGGGAATTAAGTTTTGGTTGGGCTTAGAGCCCATGTCGCGAATGCTTTTTTGGGTATCGACAGTGCTACTAATTATTGATCAGTCAAACCTTTACATAGTATTAGGCGTATTGGGTTTTAGGATGATATTGATAGATATCATCCTAAAAATTGCCATGAATCGTTTGAATGAAAGGAAAATATTCATACTTTCGCTTGTGTATGATTTATTTTCCCCGCTTCTTATTGGCATACTAATGCTAGCAAACCGCTTAACCCTAAAACGAAGTAGATGGAACTAGGTCCTAATCTTTCCGATAAGGCTAAGTACGACCTTGTTCTGGTTGAACAGGCTGTAAACGGCGATCAAAAGGCCTATGCAGAGTTGCTTGAGCGGTATCGCGATGCCATTTACTTTATGCTTTTGAAGATGGTGAATAACAAGAGCGATGCCGAGGATCTCACCATCGAGGCATTTGGGAAAGCTTTTAAGAGCATACAACAGTACACTCCAAACTTTGCCTTTAGCACTTGGCTATTCAAGATTGCCACCAACAACTGCATCGATTTTATCCGTAAGCGAAAAGCCAATATTATCTCTATCGATCATCCCACCGAGGATGTGGAGGGAGTCTCGTCGAGTCCCGCCTCTAATTTGCTTTCGGGTGGGCTCGATCCTGAGGAGAACCTTATCAAACATCAAAATATTCAGCTCATCAAAGAAGTAGTGTCGAAGCTTAAGCCCCGCTACCGAAAGCTTATAGAGTTACGCTACTTTAAGGAGTACTCGTACGAGGAGATATCGGACGAGCTGGAACTTCCGCTTGGAACAGTTAAAGCGCAGCTTTTTAGGGCAAGGGAGTTGCTTTTCAATATTCTTTCCGATAGCCCCCATAAGCCATAACTAACATGGATATAGTTTTTAAATACTTCCCTGAGCTTACAAAACAGCAACGCGACCAGTTTTTGATGCTCCAGGAGCTCTACAGCGATTGGAATTCAAAAATAAATGTTGTATCGCGTAAGGATATCGATAGGTTGGATGTCCATCATGTGCTCCACTCATTGGCCATTGCCAAAATAATATCCTTTGCCAAGGGAACCCGAGTTTTGGATATTGGTACAGGGGGTGGTTTTCCCGGGATTCCGCTGGCAATCCTTTTTCCTTCAGTTGATTTTACCCTGGTCGATTCCATTGGAAAAAAGATTACCGTAGTTAATGCAGTAGCCGAAAGCATAGGGTTAACGAATGTAAAAGCTCAAAAAGCCAGGGTAGAGGAGCTGACCGAAACCTTCGATTTTGCTGTTACCCGTGCTGTTGCGCCCATGCCCACCATAATGGGATGGGTAAGAGGGAAAGTGAAGCCCGGTGGTTACAACCATCTTCCTAACGGGGTAATTGCCCTTAAGGGAGGAGATATTAAGGAGGAACTGTTGCCTTTCGGGAAAATGGTACAGCGTTGGATAATATCTAACCTTTTTGAGGAGGAGTACTTTGAGGAGAAGCAGGTGGTATTTGTGCCCAGGTAATTATAGATGAATGGATGGTGACTAGTTTTTTGGGAGTTTAAAGTTGGGCGTTTAACGTTTAAAGTTCAAAGTTCAAAGTTAAGTTTACTGTATGCGAAGACATAGGGCATAGGGCGAGGAGCAAATCTCGCAATGTCTCGGAATTTCGTCGTTATCTGACGAAATTAACCGCAAAGAACAGTGTTTCCTCTCGCCAGAAAGCACAAAAGCGGCTTCTTCGAGAACGCGAGACAGGGAGTCAAAAGCCAATAGCCAACAGCCAATAGCCAACAGCCAATCAATCCACCAATCATCAATTAAACTACAATGGATTACATAAGAATTCTAGGCCTAATAGCCGCAACCCTAACCACAATTTCATTCTTTCCGCAGGCGGTTAAAATTATTAAAACCCGCGATGCGCATAGCATTTCGCTGGTAATGTACAGCATACTGGTGGTGGGCATTGCCATGTGGGTAGTTTACGGTTTTCTGGTTGGCGATTTACCCATCCTCCTGGCCAATATTATCACGTTAATCCCCACGCTGGTGATTTTGGTGATTAAGATTAGGGAGACTGCCCGTAAGTAGCTACTTGTTTGAAATGTTTTAACTCCTGAAAAAAAACGATCAATATTTTGAAGTTTTTTTTATTATCTTAAACAATGGTTAAAACCCTGCAATTTATTGCAGGTACTTTAGTTTCTATAAATTTCATAGATTTACGGGATGGAACACAATCGCACAGGATCTCATTCCGTGAGTCGTTTAAC
>JAVEYY010000010.1:0-119554 GCA_034003245.1 Tenuifilaceae bacterium | reverse complement strand
GTGATTGCCCGCGTAGGCGAAGAACGTCTTTACACCTATGTAAATGCTGTGGGTGAGGTGATAAACCCCAAGATGCTTTTTACCACGGCTCGTGCATTTGAAAACGGTTACGCATTTGTAACCTACAACGAGAATGGTGCCGATTACTCTGGTGTAATCGACCTTAGAGGCGAGCTTGTTGTTGCAGTGGTTGGTAAGTACGAGAATGCGCAATTTGGCAATGGGGTTTTTGGTTTTCAGTCTCTTTTGAAAATAAACCACAATACTTTTTATGATGTGCACTACTTCGGAATTGATGGAAAACGGATTAATTTACCCCTTGAGCGAGCCAAGGAGTTAGAAAGTCCGGGCTACAAACCTGCCGAAGTCGAAAAGTTTGAACCCCACCGTGCAAAGTACAGCAAAAGCCATTACTGCGGATACAATCGTTTTATGGTTGAGGTAAACGGAATGGTTAAAGTTGTTGATAGCGATAACAAAACTGTATTTGAAACCGATTTGGGGATGAATTTTATTAATCCACTGTTTGCTTGGGGCAAACTCTTTTTTCGGAGTCAAGGAATTCAGGATCACAATGGCAATCAAATTCTTGAAAGCAAGTACGAGGTGATTGAACCTGTTGAGGGTGAGGCCTTTTTAACAATTATCGACAATAAGGAGCAAGCCCTAATTGGGCTCGATGGTAAAGTGCTGGCCACTAGTTCCAATCCATCTCTATGGGCTCTTGATAAAGGCGTGTTAATTACGCAAAAAAATTATCTCTTTAGTAGACAAGTACTTCCTGGTGATGTAGTTATGATTTACTCCAATATGGACTTGGATAGCACCCTACCTACCGATAACCTGAAGAAGTTGGTCTCCACCAGACCTCATACATGGAACCATTTTGTGCCTATCCACACTGAGGCCCAGCGGATAGTGAAAAACCCCAGAGCTAATGCGCTACATGTAATTGCATTAGAGGCACTATATAAAAACTGGTTCAGAACTCAAAGCATTGGAGAATAATGAGAAAAATACTCATCATACTAGCATTTGCATTTGGATTAGTGCAATTTGCCAATGGTCAGAATAGCTATGCGGAGTCAAAACCCTCCACAATTTATGTAAATGGGGTGCAGCATCACGTTGAGGGCTTTTTACTAGATGGTGCTACCTTTTACAAGATTCAGGATATTGCAATTGTTTTTAACTATTTACTGCCCAAGTTTTCGTATCAGATTAGGGCGGGGCAACTGTTCATTACCACCAAGCGGAATTATACTCCCATTGGTACAGAACTTTACGCAGCAGTTCCGGGAAAGTACACTGCCAATCAGGTTGCCTCGACTGTTTTAGTTGATGGTAAAACGGTTAGAGCCAATGTGTACCAAATTCGTGGAAGTTACTGCCTTACCGATGATGATTTTGCCAGAATTCTGGATGTTGGCAGAATACATCTACCCAATAATAACTACTCGGGGATTCAGTTTGCCACCAACTTTCAGTACTCGCCAACTGTAGACGATTTAAAAATAAAGGAAACATTGGTTGCAGGCAATATTTCGTACAATCTAGGCCGTTCGGGTATTGGGCTTGAGTATATGGACTACATATATGTTATTCACAAAAATAGAATTGTTAGGTTAAACAAGGATGGTTCAGGTATTAAGGAGTTTAATGTAAAGGCGGCTCACTCACTTAACGGGCACAACAATAGAATTTACTTTTATGCCAATGGATTTAGAGTTCAATCGGTAGATTTAGATGGCCACGATTTGCGAACCGAGATTAACCCGGTTTATGCAATGATAGGTCAGGAGCCTTATTCTCTCACATATATGGGCGATATGGTATTTGTAAAGTACAACAATAGGCTTTGGAACGATCAATGGACCGATGAGATTCGCTGGTATACCACCTCAGGTCGATCGGAGCAAGTTGTGTATCGAATAAATAGCAACAAGCGCATTATTGGTGATTTTTTCATTCATAAGAACTATCTATATTTTAGTGTTAACTGGGCTAACAGAAAAAATTTAAACGACATAGGAAAGCTGGGTGACAAGGAAACACTTGTGGAGGGTAACGTATCGCAACCATTCCGTGTGGGCGACAAAATGTATTTTAAGGGAACTCAGGATAACTTGATGTACGAGATGCCGCTTGGAACAAAAGGTCGTGGCAAGAAGATTTCGGATATTACGGTGAATCGCTTTTACATTATTGATGACCTGATAGTGTACCAGAAACAGGAGGGACTCCATGTTATGAAGCTTAATGGTTCTGGCGTAAAAACCTTAGTTCGCAGTGGCGTGCAAAATTTCAATGTAGCAGGCGATTGGATTGTGTACAGCGAACGATCCAATACCGACTATGGCGCAAAGGTAGCACTAGTAAAAATGGACGGCTCAAAAACTATCACACTACCATAATTTATGGATATCTCATTGCTGAAAGTAAGCTAAATATTTTGCAAGTAGGTTACAAGGTTTGTGTCACGATCTATACCCAATTTTTGACGTAACCGCTGTCGTGCCTTTTTGAGCGCCTCTTCCGACTGAAAGGTGATGTTGGCAATATCCTTGCTACTCATGCTAAGCTTTAGGAATGCGCAAAGCTTTCGCTCGTTGCCCGAAAGGTTAGGGAATTGCTCGTTCAACTTTTCGTAGAACGAGCTATGAACCTTTTGGAAAAGCAGCTCAAACTCGTCCCAGTTTGATGCGCTGGATATTCGTTTAAAGTCGGAAATAAGCGTCTGAATTATCCTTTTTCCTTCGGGGTTAGTGTTTTTCTCAATAGTTTGGAGCTGTCGAACAGTATCGGCATCGCGCTCGGAGTTCTGAATAAGCTTAAGCGATGCGGCGGTAAGCGATTTTTGATTCTGTTCAAGTTCCCAGTTAATTCGCTCAATCTCCTGCTCGAGCAGCCTTTTTTTCTCCTGCTCAATCTCCAGCATGGCCTGTTCAGCCATTTTACGCTCGGTAATATCGAAGCTGCACACCAGCACCCCGCGTAGGTTGCTATTGAAATAGTAGGGTAAGTAGGAGGTATGCACGTAATTTCGTTTATTCCCTGATTCGATGTAGTTCTCGAAATGCACAACCTCGCCATTGAATGCCCTGGTAAAGTTCGCTTTTGCCCTGTCGGCATAGTCCTTATCGACTACGGTATCAACACTTTTGCCTAGCATATCGACCTTGTTCTGCCCGTACTGCTTGGCGTACGCGCTATTGGCAAAAACGTACTGCTGGTTGTTATCCAGAAGCGATATAAACGCAGGAATGTTATCGGTGATCATGGTAAGCAGGTATTCACGCTCCTGAATCTCCTCTTTAGCCAGGTATAGATGCTCATTCGACTGGGTTAACTCCTCGTTAAGCGTAACTAGTTCCTCGTTTAGCTCCTGGATCTCGTACTTTTGCTTAGTAAGCAAAATGTTTGCTTTGTGCTTGAATCGGTAAAGGCGATAAATGTAAACGGAAAGTAGCGATACTAGGAGAAAGCAAATAGTAAGTGATATGATGATACTATGTTGTTGCCTTCTTTTGGCGGCTTGTAGCGCATCCTTCTTTTGCTGCTCTAGCTCTATGGCCTGCTTCTCCTTTTCGAACTTGTAGGTGTACTCCAGCTCGGCTATTTGTCTAACATTACTCTCGTTAAATATGCTGTCGCTTAGCTGGTTGTATAGCAAACTATGGGCGTATGCCTTTTTGTAGTTGTTGGTTGCGGCATGTATTTCGGCAAGTAGCTTATGTAAATCCTTTTCAATTTCAATAAGTTTGATGATACTAGCAATATCAAAGCTGCTTTGAGCATAGCTTAGGGCACGAGTAAATTGTCCGTTATTGAAGTAAATTCTGGCAAGTTGATATTTCGCTTTGCTTGTAGATGGTTTGTTGCCTGATGCCTCTGATAGTTCAAGTGCTACTTTAAAATTCTCTAATGCCTTGTTATTATCTGCCTGCATATTGAAGTATTGCCCAAAGTTAAGTAGAATGCCAATCTGGAGGGGAACAATTCTTAAATCCTTGCTAACTTCCAAGGCTTTCTGAAAATATTCTAGTGCTTCCTGATTATCGGTGTTTAGATAAACCAGACCAATATTTAGCAAGCTTCCGGCTACGGTGTGCTTATCATTTAAGCTGTCGGCAATCTCTAGGGCTCTCTGGTTGTATATCAATGCTTTTGAGTAGTCCTTTTGGGCAAAGTATATGCTGCCAATGCTAACTAGACTTCTCGCAACGGCATTCATTTTCTGTCTGGCTTCGCGAATTTCAAGCCCATTTTGGAAGCACTCAAGGGCAAGTGGATAGTTTCCTTGGGTGGTATAAATATTTCCCAATGAGTTGTAAATGGTAGCCATATTTAGCTTATCACCAGCTACACTTAGGGCATTAAGGGCGGCATTGTATCCTTTTATCGCTAACTCAACCTTTCCCCTTCGGTTGTAGAGTTGCGATAGGTTAGTAAGGTATTTGCCTAGTTCCTGTAGGTCGTTGGTTTCTGTTGCTATATCAATGGCTTTTTGGTAGTAGCTGATGGCTAGTGAATCGGGTCCGGTTACACCATAAACTGTCCCTATAGCATTGGTATACTTCCCTATTAGTTGTTTATGGCCTATCTTTTCCACAAGATCCAACGCGTTTTCAAAGAAGCCTAGGGATTTGCCCGGATCTTGTCGCACGTAGGTTATACCCTGTAGCCACAAACTTTCGGCTTGCCCTTTTGTGTATCTAAGCTCCTTAGCCAGCTCGTAGCCCTGAATGGCATAGCTTCGTGTTTTGCTCTGGTCTCTGCTGTAGGTTGCATAGGCTAGTTGGTTAAGCATGTTTACCCTGGTTGTATCATTTGTTTTGTGGCTCAACAATATGTTCTCTAGGCTGTCGGCCGTTAAACTTTGGCTTGTAGCCGAACAATGGAACAGGGTAAATAGGATAACCAGGAGGCTGCCGATGAAACTTTTCATATATAACTTGTTTTTAAAAAATTGGCTAAGTATATATAAGGCCTTTAATTTTTGCCAATGTGATAAAGAAACCTTTGAATGGTTTAAAAAAAAGCTGTCAGTAATATGACAGCCTTTTGGGTAAAATGGCAAGTTTCTTTTTAAAGTTCCTTGTAGGTTATACAGTCGATGGTGTATGCAACTTCAGAAACCTCATTACCTTCACTAACCTCGCAATCGGCAACATGTGCTCCAGCCACTTTGCGAACCACGCCAACCACTTCAACCTGCTTTCCTTTGAGCGAAGAGGTAAAGTTTGGCGATTTCTCGGTTCCATCAATTTTAAGCGTTTTGCCCTCAACCGATCCAAACACGGTTAACCTTTTGCCGCCATGCATGCAGGCATGATCAACATTTGCCTGGAAGCGAACGGTCTTCCCCTCCAATGCCGATGCATCGCTAATTAGGGAATCAATAGATACCTCAATGGCATCAATTTTTTCGGTTGATGATTTTTTTGTCTCTCCACCGCACGATAATATGGTTAGGGCTCCAACAAGTAATCCAAGAATAATAATTGATCTTTTCATTTTAGTAAAGGTTTTATTTAGAATTAGTAGTAAAAGCTAAGGATAATAAACACGGAAAAAATTAAGCTAGCCAATCCGTTTAGGGTTACGAAACCGAAGTTAACACTTCGCTCGTCCGAGGTTTTAATAAAAATGTGTTGCAGTACCAGTAAACTTATAAATACTGACGCTCCAATCCAGAAATAGATACCAGTGGAAAGCATAAACCCAACTTTCATCACCATTATCACTACAATAATATGAAGCAATAATGACAAGAGTTTTGCTTTTTTACTACCCATCACAGCAGGAATAGAACGCAGCGACTCTTCCTTATCGAATTCCTCATCTTGTATTGAGTAAAGGATATCGAAGCCTGTAACCCAAAAAAAAACGATTAAGCTGAATAGAACAGGAATGATATGCCATTTGCCAGTTATTGAGAGGTAAGCTCCTATGGGAGCAAGCGACAACGCCAGTCCAAGAATAAAGTGGCAAAAAATTGTGAATCGTTTTGTGTAGCTATACCCAAGCACGATGAGCAATGCCAGTGGTGATAAGTAAAAAACCAACTTGTTGATGAAGAATGTGGTAACAATGAATAGCAAAGCATTAATCATTGAAAAAATAAATGCGTTACGAGGATGAATCTTACCCGATGGAATTTCGCGGGTTGAGTTACGTGGATTTCGTTTATCTAAAAACCTATCGGTTACCCGATTGAAGCTCATGGCAGCGTTTCGGGCAAATACCATACAAAGAACAATTAGGGTGAATAAACGCCAGCTAAAATCTGTGTCGGTTGGGTAAACTGCGAGAAAATAACCAATTAATGCAAAGGGGATAGCAAAAATGGTGTGGCTAAAATTAACAAGCGATAGGTAATCCTTAAAAGGAAATCGTTTGGATGTATTCATTTTTTAAAAAGCCGAGGCTTATTTTCGTTTTGTTGCAAGCATGCGTGAGCAAAAATATAAGACTTGCACCATATTACCAAATATACTTTTAATCATATGCAATACCGATTGATAATGTGCTTTGTGCCAGTATTTATTGGTAATTCACCTAATTGCTTAATCTGAATTGATAGGGTTTCAATTCTCGATTTCTCCAAACAAAAAGGAATGAAAAGGTAGGGATGAAGTGGTAAAAGATGCTGTAATTTATGGAATACGCATAAATTTGTGTGCCTGTAATGAAATTTGCCACTTGGGGTTTTGCATGGCATACTCAACAAGCCATGGAATTATGGTGTTATACACACTCCACTCGGGTTGAAGATAAAGTTTACATGTCGATTTAACCCGTTTGGCATTCTCCTCGGCCCAGAGTAAATCCTCCTTACCAGTAATAATCACCTTTAGCTCATCGGCTTTCATGTGGATTCCTGCAGTGGGTGGTTGCTGTGGCTTGGGCGATAGGCATATCCAGTCCCATTGTCCCGAAAGGGGATACGCTCCAGATGTTTCAATATGGGTTTGAATACCTATCTGCTTTAGCTTTGTACAGAGGTAATCGAGAGGGTAGAGGCTAGGTTCACCACCAGTTACCACAACTACTTTTGCGGGAAGCGATGCAACATTTTCAACAATTTTATCAACATGAACCGGTGGAAACGATTTTGCATTCCATGTAAACTTGGCATCGCACCAGCTACACCCCACATCGCACCCCCCAATCCGAATAAAGTAGGCTGCTTTACCAGTGTGAAATCCTTCGCCTTGAAGTGTGTAAAACTCCTCAACCAGTGGTAATAGTTGTCCGTTTTGAAGGATGCTTAAATCTATATTCATGGATAAATTTGATTTTTCTAGTTGTTGTCGGATCCAAAAAGTAAAATTTTATCGGCTTCGCTCGCCTTGGATGCCCAATCTATGGGAATAACTTCCCAATTACTTGGTTTTTCAGGAGTAATGCGATTGTATCGTTCTATCCACTTCATAAGGTAGTAGCGCATATCGAACGATGATATGTTTACAATACGTTTCTGTAACTCCTCATTGCTAAGGCCTACGCCCTCGGTAAGATGCCCCCCACCGCCAGTACCCCTATACGAGTTGATGGCAACCCGGTAGATTTTTTCCGGATAAAATGGCAATCCGTTTTCCATAGAAATGATGTTGATTCGCTCACCAACTGGTTTGGAAACATCTACTTGATACTTGATTCCTGCAGCCGAGTCGAAGTTGTAGTAACTCGATTTAAGAATTGCTCTACCCCCGTTGTGAAGAATGCGTTTACCATCGCCATTCGTTCTGAAAAGTAAAAGATTATCATCCTCACTGGTCATTGTATTATACCAAAGTCCATAGGAATACTCAAGGTAATCTTTAATCTCCTTGCCCGTTAGGTTCATAATATAGAGAAGGTTCTCGTAGCTGTAGAGCTTAAACAAATCGCGAACGTAAATGTTGCCTTGCTCAATACGAGCATCGAACGAGAGGGGTGCGGAAAATGAAATATCGCTGTTTGAAATGCTAAGCTGAGCCGAGTGAATAATATTGATAAAGGCCGAAGGGCCAAAGTATGCTTCGCGCGACGATACAGTAGAGGTTAAACTTCCAACTTTTCTATCCACAAACTCCTCAACCTCGCGCGTAAATTGCGAAAACGTGCTCACAAACTCAGGATTTGGCATTAAGCCCTGCATTGGAACAATTTTTCCGCTTACCTCCTTGGAAAGTAAAGAGTTGTATTTGTCTAACGTTACTTGTATGCAAATATCCGAAACCATACGTGCACTTGAGCTAGGATCGGCAATAAGCACAGAATCGCCGTTGATGTTAGCAACTTTTGTAATCAGTCTATCGTGGTCGTGCCCAATAAGGATGGCGTCGAAACCTGGAACCTGCTGCGCAATAATCGCCGAGGGGTTGTCGTTTAGGGGTTTCTCGGGGTTTGCTCCCTCGTAGGTGGCATCGTGCCCAGCGTGGAAGAGACCAATTACAACATGAGGTTTTTCTTTGATTTGGATAGAATCCATCCACATTTTAGCCGCTTCTATCATATCGGTAAACTGCATGTTTGCCCATAGGTTTGGAGAGAGCCATTTGGTAACTCCTGGCGTGGTTAATCCTAAAACTGCAATTTTTACATCGTTACGAGTAATCACTGTGTATGGCTTAAAGTAGGGTTTTCCGGTTCGGGTATCAATTATATTGGCAGCTAACCAAGGAAATTGAAAATCTTTTATAAGTTTATCGTATACTTTCGCTCCAGCCTCAATGTCATGATTTCCAACTGTTCCAGCATCGTAGCTCATGTAATTCATAACTTTCGAAACCAAATGCTGTCCGGTGGTGTCGATAAAGTTTGCGTAGTAAACCGTGGGTTGTCCCTGCAAAATATCGCCATTGTCGAGTAGAATTACCTCGTGGTTTGAGTTTTGCCTTAGTTGATTAACATAAGTGTAAACGTGCGCCATTCCGTAGTCAATGGCAGTATTATTTATATAATCGAAGGGGAATAGCACTCCATGTATATCCGAGGTTTGTACTATCCTTAAATTCACTGTTTTTTGTCCAAATGTTGGAAAGGCAATCGCAACAAGCAGGGCTGAGCGAAGAAGAAATTTAATGAGCATATTGAAATTTTATAGATATAGTTGTTCGACACCCAAAATATTGAAAGGTTACCCCCCTAAAAGCAAATAATATGCCGCCAGTTGCTGAACCCGAAATTTTTGCTACTCAAAAGCTTTGCTTTTGGCTGCAAAAGTAGGGTTTATAATATTTATTTGATAAATTTGTTGACGAAACCCCCTTTTTGAGTTATGAATTCACATAATTTTACCAACTTACAAGAATTCATTGTTCGATATATTGAGTTTTCCGAAACCGATTTTAGGGCAGTTATTCCTTACCTGCAGATTATTAGGCTTAAAAAGGGCGAAGTTTTTATTGCTGAGGGTGAGGTGGCCAATCGGATTGCCTTTACTAATAAGGGTTATTTAAGAGTTTTTATTAACCACGATGGCGAAGAGATAACCCGGGACATAACGCCCCTTCACTCATTTGCTACGGCATTACCCAGTTTTATTACTCAAGAACCTTCCTGTGAGGTAATAAGTGCAATAACCGATTGTGAACTTTTTATCCTTAGCAAACAACATTTAGAGCTTCTGTACGATAATTACCCAAAATGGGAAAGGTTGGGGCGAAGAATTATTGAGGACATGTTTGTTGATGCTCAGCTTAGGCTTAACCAGTTTATTACCCAAACGGCCGAGGTTCGTTACAGGTATTTCTTGAAAAGATATCCCGATATGATGCATGAGGTTCCATTGAAGTATATTGCCGATTATTTAGGAATTAAGCTGCAATCGCTTAGTCGTTTACGAAAAAACATGGAGTGGTATTAAGTATGGTTCGGTAGCCCTGTTGCAAGAGATTATTCACCTTTATCACCGTAAAACAACTTTACTTCTTTTGCTATAGTGACCAATTATTTAACATTTGTTAAACAGCTTATTGCAAACGTTATCGGAAATTTGTGAAAACCTCATTTCAATAATTTCTTGCCAATGGAACGAATTTTTGACAATTTAACCAACCAATCGTATGATGTAATCGTTGTGGGTGGCGGCATAACTGGAGCATCGGTAGCCTACGAAGCCGCTTCGAGAGGCCTTTCGGTGGCCCTTTTTGAGAAGGGTGATTTTGGTCAAGCCACATCGGCTGCAACTTCAAAACTTATTCATGGGGGATTGAGATATTTAAAAAATCTCGAATTTGGATTAGTCCGAGAGTCTCTTACCGAGCGAAGGGTGTGGGCCAATATCGCACCAAATTTTGTTTATCCCATCCCGTTCATGGTGCCCACCTACCACAGCTTAAAAAGCAACAAGATGATTCTCTTTATGGGAATGTTTTTGTACGATTTGCTGTCGTACGATAAGGGCTGGACTTGGGACACATCGAAAAAACTTCCTTTTCACAGAACCATTAGCAAGCGTCGGACACTAGAACTTGAGCAGTGTATTAAAACCGATGGGCTCACCGGATCGAGCATATACTACGATTGTCAAAGCATAAGTCCCGAGCGCCTTACATTGTCTGTTGTTAAGTCGGCAGTGGCATGTGGTGCAAAGGTTGCAAATTACGCCCGAGTAAATTCCTTTATTCAAGGCAATGGTAGTGTTCAGGGCGTAATTGTTGTTGATGAGCTAACCGGAAATCAGCATCAGTTCGAAGCAAAGGTAACGATAAACTGTGCAGGCCCTTGGGCTGATATTCTGCTTAACTCAGCTACTACCGATAATCACGATCATCACATTCGTCGTTCCGAGGGTATTCATATCATCACAAAAAAACTCTGTAACCACCATGCGGTTACCATGATGACCAAAAGTGGTAGGCATATTATGCTGATGCCCTGGCGAAACCATTCGCTTATTGGTACCACCGACAAGGAGTACACTGGTAACCCTGATGATTACAGGGTAACTAAGGAGAGCATTATGGGCTTAATTGACGATTTGAACGAGAACTTTGGGTGTGCCAAGTTGCAGTATGAGGATGTGATCTATGCTTATGGTGGTCTCCGTCCTCTGGTTGATGATCAGACCGAGGGGTCGTACGAGTCGTCGCGAAAGTACGAGATTTTCGATAACTCCAAACAGGGCTTAAACGGCCTAATCACTATTGAGGGCGGGAAGTACACCACAAGTCGAAAGCTTGCCTGTCAGGCAATGAGGGTTGTATCAAAAAAGTTAGGTCGAAAATTGGGCAAATCAATAACCAACAAAAGGCATTTGGCCGGTTGTGAGATAAAGGATTTGAATATTTTCCTTGGGCATTTACCCCTCGAGTTTTCGGATTTTGCAGCCAAAACTATCGATTTTGTTGGGAAAAACTATGGTCAGGAAAGTGCCAAAATCTTTGAGCTGGCCATGCAGAATAACGAGCTGGCCGAGATTGTGAGTCACGATGGGGAGCTACTGGCCGAGGTACACTATGCCATTCAGCACGAGATGGCCAGATCGCTCACCGATATCCTATTCAGGAGAACAGGTATAGGTACATTAGGTTATCCTAGCGATAAGGTTTTTTACAAAGTGGTAAATCTGGCTAAAAATCTCCTGAAATGGGACGACCAACAAACGCTTAAGGAGATTGAAAAGGCCATGAAGTATTTCAAATTGCCCGAGTAATTTATTTGTTATTAAATCATTATAATATTATTGAATAGCTATGAGCACAACATATCGAGATATTTTTAAATGGGGCGACAAGCGGGAAACAACTGTCGATCAGGGTACATTAAACTTGATAAAGGAGAAGTTTGGATTCTCAGATCAGGATATTTCGCAAAAGGTTTTGTATGGAGATAAGGAGGTTATTGTTAGTAAACCATGTTCTTTAAATGCCGAAATTGTTGAGGAGTTTGCCCGTGTTGTTGGTAAGGGAAATATTTTCAGCGATGATGCTACGCGAGTATCGCATGCATACGGTAAGTGCTATACCGATCTTCTAAACCTAAGGCTTGAGAGTGTTCCTACACCTCCCGATCTGGTTATTACACCCAGAAATACTGATGATATTGTAAATATTGTAGGTATTTGCCATAGGCATGGCATTGCTGTTACGCCATTCGGTGGTAGCTCATCGGTTACTCGTGGAGTAGAAACACCAAAGGGTGGTATTAGCCTCGATCTAACAAAGCATCTTAATAAAGTACAGGATGTGAACGTTATTAACTCAACGGCTACAGTACAGGCCGGAATCTTTGGCCCTGCTTTGGAGAATCACCTAAACTCCATGGGGTATTCCTGTGGGCATTTCCCCCAATCGTTTGAGTATTCAACCGTTGGTGGGTGGGTTGCTGCAAAGGGGGCCGGTCAAGCATCGACTGGGTACGGGAAAATTGAGCATATAATCTTATCGTTAAAGGTTGTTACTCCTGCAGGTGTGATTGAAACCAAGTGTTACCCTGCGAGCGCTCAGGGATGGGATTTGCATCAACTTTTTGCAGGATCGGAGGGAACGCTCGGGGTAATTGTTGAGGTTACCATGAAGATTCGTAAGTTTCAACCCCAGAATACAGGCTACGCTTCATTTGTTTTTAAAGATTTTGAATCGGCTGTGGGAGCCATGCGGACAGTGATGCAGAGCGGTGTAGGATTGCCACATCTTTTCAGAATATCCGATCCCGAAGAAACCGACGTTGCTTTTAAAACCAAGGGTTTTGATGGCACAATTGCCGATAAGTTTCTTAATCTACTTGGCTATAAATCGGAGGAGCGATGCCTTATGTTTGTGGCTGTTGAGGGGAACGTTTCATATACCAAACAGGTGGTAAAATCTGTTAAGAAGATTTGTAGAAAAAATGGCGGTTTTGCCATTGGGGCAAAGCCCACCAAAAAATGGTTGGAGCAACGTTACTCCAGCGCTTACCTTCGCGATCCGCTTATGGATATTGGCCTAATGACCGATACCTTGGAAACAGCAGTAATGTGGGATAATTTGATTCCCGTGTGGAAGGCAGTTAGGAATTACCTTAAAACACGCCCCAAAACCGTGGTGATGGTTCATATCTCGCATGTTTACGAGAACGGAGCCAATCTTTACTTCACATTTCTGAGCCCAACCAAACGTGGCGATGAGCTTAACGATTACCTCGATTATCATAAGGGATTGATCGATACAATCAATGCACACGGTGGTTCCCTATCGCATCATCATGGGGTTGGGCGTGCCTTAGCTCCTTGGATGATGGCTCAGCTGGGTTCAGAGAACATGAGCTTGATGCAAGCCATAAAGAATCATCTGGATCCCAAAGGAATTATGAACCCTGGGGGAACGCTTGGTCTAAAGCCCTAATTTTATCTTTCAGATGTTGAATTCTTGAACCTGAAAACCTATGGATTACGTTGTAGTTATTGACGCAGGAACTCAATCCGTTCGTGCAGTCCTAATCGATTTGTTGGGGAATATTGTTCAAATTGAGCGAACCGAAATTGAGCCCTACTTCTCAACCGAGCCGGGTTTTGCCGAGCAGGATCCCGAATATTTGTGGCGAGAACTATGCGCAACAACCAAACGCTTGATGAGCAGTATTGACATTCCCATAGCAAGTATTAAGGGAATGTCGATTACCACTCAACGGGGCACGCTTATCAATTTGGATGCCGATGGCAACCCCCTGCGCCCAGCCATTCTATGGTTAGATCAGCGAAAAGCTAAGGCCGATAAGTGGCCAAAGGGCATTGTTAAGGCTGGGCTGAGGCTTGTGAATATGCACGAGAGTCTGGTGCATGCCATTAGGGATGGTGAGGCCAACTGGATTCAGCAGAATCAACCTGAGATTTGGGCCAAGACTCATAAATTTGTTTACCTCTCGGGCTTCTTTATCCACAGGCTTTCCGGGAAGTACACCGAATCAATAGGAAGTAATGTTGGATATAAACCCTTTAACTACAAAAAACAGCAATGGTGCAAACCGGGTGAGCTGAATACAAAACTTTTTCCCATTGAACAAGAAAAGTTGGTCGACCTGGTAAAACCTTCCGATTTGATAGGCCATATAACAGCGCAAGCGTCAAGTCAAACTGGTTTGCCCGAAGGGTTACCCATTATTGCATCGGCAGCCGATAAAGCCTGCGAAGTGTTGGGCTCGGGTTGTATTACACCCGATATAGCTTGCCTAAGCTACGGAACAACTGCTACAATCGAAACGGTTAACTCTAAGTATGTGGAGGTGATTCCTTTTTTTCCGCCATATCCAAGTGCAGTTCCCAACCATTACAATACAGAGATAATGATTTACAGAGGATATTGGATGATTAACTGGTTTAAGCGAGAATTTGGGCACAAGGAGGTTGAGATGGCCAAGAAACTCAACAAGTCGGCTGAGGAGCTGTTCGACGAGATGATTAGTCATATTCCACCAGGTTCAATGGGACTAACACTTCAGCCATACTGGTCGCCAGGGGTAAAGATTCCTGGCGTGGAGGCAAAGGGAGCTGTTATTGGCTTTGGCGATGTGCATACCAAGGCTCATCTATACCGATCGATTATTGAGGGGTTAACATATGCCCTTAAGGAGGGCGCCATTAGAACCCAAAGACGAAATGGCGTTAAGATTCAGAAGTTAAGGGTTTCGGGTGGTGGATCGCAAAGTAAAAATGCTTTGCAGATGACCGCCGATATCTTTAATCTACCAGTCGAGAAACCCCATACATACGAAACCTCAGCCCTTGGAGCGGCTATAAACTGTGTAGTAGGGTTGGGTATTTATTCGAGCTTTCAGGAGGCTATCGATAAAATGTGTCGACTTAGTGAGGTTTATAATCCAATACCCGAGAATAGTAAGGTATATGCTGATCTTTACGATAGGGTTTACAAAAGGATGTACAGACAGCTTAAACCGCTCTACGAGAGTATCCGCGATATCACCAATTACCCAAAACGTGTGGAGTAACCTGTTTCGATAAAGTTTTCGGATCATTAATACACTCCCCCTCAGGATTTGTAAGCCAACATTAAAGAGCAGGAGCACTAACCATATTTCTGAGGAACCGTCGGGGTTACCGGATTGATTGACGGGGTTGATTGGTTGATTGTTGGGGTTGTAAGAATAACTATCGGGGTTGTCGAGTTGACCATCGGGGTAGTCGAGATTGCCGTCGGGGTATTCGAGATGATTGTCGGGGTTGTAAGAATTGCCGTCGGGGTTTTCGAGATGGTTGTCGGGGTTGTAAGAATAACCGTCGGGGTTGTAAGAATCTCCATCGGGGTTTGTGGAACTATCATCAATAGGTCTAGAAGGATTATCTGCCCGACAGAAGCTGTCCGTCCCTGGTTCGAAATCGCCATTTTTCCATAAGTATTCAACACACGGAGGCCATTATCCTCGCACTATGCCGTGTTAATCATCCCTAAATTGTTATGTGCCGAACTTGGCAGGCTATGTGCTGGGTTGACAGGCAAGCAGTTGAAAAATAGATTTATAGGGTAATTCTGTTGGTCCCGTTTGATCCATCCATTTTTTTTCTTCGATGCTAGGGATTAGGAAGTTGAAAAAATAGCTCTAAATTAGTAACCTTGTTATGGGCTAATTTGTTATCCTTGTTATGCGGCAATTAATATTCATACTTTTTCTTGTAATTACAATCCCTGTCAGCGGGCAGCAAAGCCTTGTGGAGCTGGAGCGGCTTGTAAATGAGGCACAGGGCGAGGAGCAGGTTAAGCTTAAGATCCTTTTAGGCGAACGGCTGGCAAAGGATAATCCTGATCGTAGCTTAGAGTTGGGGTTAGAGGCTGCATTTTTATCGAAACGATTTAGCAACACTCTTTACGAAGGAAAGGCTCTCCTTGTTATGGGGATGTCGAGCCTCAACGCCAAACATACCGAGAATGCTCTTCGGTACTACAATCGTGCGTTTGCGCATTTCGAGAAGTTTAACTATCCACGCGAGCAGATTACGGCCCTTGAAGGTATTGCTGAGGTGTACAGCGTAGTTCGAAATTACGAGATGGCCACAACCTTTCTAAACCGTGCCATTCGGATTGCTCAACGACTTGAGGAGAAAGACATTCAGCTAGAACTTCACCAGCGTTTGGGCGATATTGCCCTTAGTCAAAATAGCCTAGCCAAGGCGTATCAGGAATATATCCGCGTAGTAGAGCTAATTGGGAGCGAGAATGGTTTAGCGTTCAAGTATCAATCCAAAAAGTCAGAGACTTACGGTAAAATTGGGTTTGTGTATCGAAATATGGGGCAGTTTGAGCAAAGTCTTGCCGCATTCCGAAGGGCTGCGGAACTAAATCGGGAGATTGACCAAAAAGCCGATGAGATTAAGAATTTGCAGCAGATTGCACTCACCCATTACCTAATGCAGGAGCTCGATAGCGCATTGAACTACTACAATCGGGTATTGGCATTTTATCAACTTCAGAAAGATACCATACCAATGATAGATGTTTTGCTAGAGATTGGTGATGTATTTTTCGAGAAAGAGCAGTATAGGCAAGCTGTTGCAAGCTACTCCAGATCGTTAGAATTAGCTCAGAGTACAGCAACAGTTCAGCCACAAGTTAGGGCATTGGTGAACATCTCTAGGTGTTACAATGCGTTTGGCGATTATCCCTCGTCGAAGGAGTATCTCAATCAGGCGTTGGCCATCTCGACCCGCGAGAATTTAACCTCCTCCGCAGCCGATGTATACCGATATCTCTCGCAGGTGAACGAGGAGGAGGGTCGATTTATGCAGGCTTTGGAGTACTTTAAGTTATGGTCGGAGTTGCGCGATTCAATATACAGCGAGGAAAGTGGTCAGAAGTTGGCCCGAATGCAAATTCTTTACGAAATTTCCCAGAAAGAGCGGGAGAATGAAATTCTGAGGCAGAACAGCGAAATACAGGAGCTGCAGCTCACCAAATCGCAGTACCAGCGAATGGTTTTTATTGCTCTGGCTCTATTCCTGTTGGCTCTACTAATATTTTTTGCCATATTTTACCGGGTTAAGCAGAAAGAGTTTATTAAGCAGAAGGATACCGAGCAGCGAATTATCGAGATAAACAAGAGCCTTGAGAGGAGGATGATTTTGGAGATCAAAAAGCAGGAGAAGCAGCAGCTCCTGTTGGCTCAAAAGTCAAAACTCGAATCTTTAGGTACGCTGGCTGCCGGTATTGCTCATGAAATAAATCAGCCCCTGGGGGGACTCTCCATGGGTCTCGACAATATCTTAATAAGATTATCGGAGAAAAACCTTAGCAACGAGTACCTTAAGGATAAGGTAAACCTTATGTTCGAGAATGTTGATAGGATAAAGCGCATTATTGACCATACCCGAACCTTTTCGCGTTCACATAAACCCGCCTCTTTTGAACGGGTTAGCATCAACGAGGTTGTTAATAATTCTCTGCTAATGGTAAAAGCCCAGTTTGCCAATCAGGGAGTTAGCCTGCGGTTAAGCCTTACCCCCGATTTAGAGAAGGTGATCGCCGATAAGTTTAAGCTTGAACAGGTAGTTCTTAATCTCCTAAGCAACGCCAAATCTGCAGTCGACGAGAAGGAAACCCAGATTGGTCATCCCTTTGAGAAAACAATTTCAGTCTCTACCTGGCAAGATCTGAACTATGTTTGTATTTCGGTACGCGATAATGGAACAGGAATAAAGAGTAAGGATATTGAAAGAATTTTTGATCCATTCTACACCACTAAGAAAGTAGATAAGGGAACAGGGCTGGGGCTATCAATAGCATACGGTTTTATAAAGGATATCCTGGGCGATATTGCTGTTGATAGTAAGGAAGGAGAGTTTACCCAATTTGATGTGAAAATACCAAAATCATAACCACCAACATGGAATCGTTAAGCATTTTAATTCTGGATGATGAGAAGGTTTTCCGCGATGAAATCCGAGAGTTTTTAGAGAACGAGTCGTTTACCGTACTTGCAGCCGAAAAGCCCTCTGAGGCTTTCAAAATCCTTGAATGTGCCCATGTGGATGTGCTTATCCTGGATCTTCGTCTTCCCGAAATGGATGGTTTCGCTGTGCTCGAAAAGGTTAAGGAGATCTATCCCCATATAGAGGTGATAATGATTACTGGTCATGGCGACATGGATGCGGTGATTCAGGCCATGCGAATGGGGGCCGTTGAGTTTTTTCCTAAGCCGTTCCGGCTTTTAGATATGAAAGCGGCCATAAAGCGAACCCGCAGGTTTATTGAGCTGGCGCAACGGTTTAAGGAGGTAAACCAGTCGTACGAGATGGTTTCCAAGGATTTGCGAAGTAACTTTGGCTACGAGATCATCGGCAAAAGCAAGCCCATACAACAGGTTATGGATTTGATGCGTAAGGTTGCCCAGGTCGAAAACACATCGGTGCTCATTACGGGCGAGAGTGGTACCGGTAAGGAGCTGGTTGCCCGGGGGATTCACTACTTGAGCTCGCGCAAGAACAACTACTTTCATGCGGTTAACTGTTCGGCAATTCCCGAAACCCTTTTCGAGAGTGAATTTTTTGGCCACAAAAAGGGGGCATTCACAGGTGCTAACGATGATAAACCAGGATGGTTCGAGATTGCCAACGGCGGATCGCTTTTCCTCGACGAGATTGTGGATATGCAGTCGAATATGCAGAGCAAACTCCTTAGGGTACTCGAGGATCGGAAAATACGCCGCCTGGGAGCAACCACCGATGTGTCGGTTGATGTTCGGGTAATTGCTGCCACCAATCAGAATATTGCCGATCTTATTGAAATGAATAAGTTTCGCAATGACCTATACTTTAGGGTAAACTCGTTCGAGATTTATATTCCCCCACTTCGCGAGAGACAGGAAGATATACCTATCTTACTTAATTACTATACTGAAACCCTAAGCCGTAAGCTCAACAAAAAAATCTTGGGTATCGACCAACGGGTAATCGCAATGGCCATGAGCTATAATTTCCCTGGCAATGTGCGCGAGCTCCGCAATATGGTGGAACGAGCCATAATTCTTGCCGATGGCGATAGGCTTTCACTTAACGAGTTCACCTTTCCTGGTGTTAAGCTACCCGATACTTCCGAAGTGTTCTATGAGCAGGACGATGTGCTGGATTTAGATGAGCTGGAGAAGAATGCAATTCTTAGAGCCTTGCGCAAAACCGATTACAAGAAATCGGAAGCTGCCCAGCTGCTTAATATCACCCGGCAATCGCTCGATCGACGGCTCGAGAAGTACAATATTCAGCTATAGATGTTTATCATATCTAAAGCGTTTTAACCAAATTCCTATGGATATTGGGGAATTGTGCATTCTTTTAATGGTTTAAAAAGAGCTTAAATGCAAAATTTTTCTTTACTGTTGAACGACGATTATTAACTTTGCCATCAAAATTTAATATAGGCCATGGAATTAAACCTCTTAACTGCCATATCGCCAATTGATGGTCGATATCGTAATAGCGTTGACAAGCTCGATGCCTACTTCTCCGAATATGCTCTTATCCGTTACCGTGTGATGGTTGAAGTGGAGTATTTTATTGCCCTCTGCGAGATTCCCCTTCCCCAGCTAAAAGATATTACCCATTCCACCTTTAACGACCTAAGAAAAATATACAAGAAGTTTACACTGGAGGATGCCCAAGCAGTTAAGACCATTGAACGTACCACCAATCACGATGTAAAGGCTGTTGAATACTTTCTTAAGGAGAGGTTTAGAGAGATGAACCTGGAAAAGTACCAGGAGTTTATCCACCTTGGGCTCACCTCGCAGGATATTAACAACACTGCCTTTCCCAGCATGTTTCGCGATGCAGGCCATGAGGTTTACTACCCATTGCTCGATGTGATCATCGAAAAGTTGGAACAGCTAGCTCAGGTGTGGGCCGATGTTCCCATGCTTGCCCGTACACACGGGCAGCCCGCTTCACCTACAAGGCTTGGTAAGGAGATTAGCGTTTTTGTGGAACGCATAAACAAGCAGGTTAACCTGCTGCGTAAGGTACCCGTATCGGCAAAATTTGGTGGAGCCACGGGTAATTTCAATGCTCACTTTGCAGCATATCCAAAAATCGACTGGGTTGAATTTGCCAATACCTTTGTGAATGATATTCTTAGGCTCGAGCGCTCACAGATTACCACGCAAATTGAGCATTACGACAACCTTGCCGCCACATTCGATAACCTGAAGCGAATCAATGTGATCCTGATCGATCTTTGTCGCGACATGTGGACTTACATCTCCATGGACTACTTTAAGCAGAAGATTAAGGAGGGCGAGGTTGGATCATCGGCCATGCCCCATAAGGTGAATCCAATCGATTTCGAGAATGCTGAGGGAAACCTGGGCGTAGCCAATGCCATTTTCGAACATCTATCGGCAAAGTTACCCGTTTCGCGCCTGCAGCGCGATTTAACCGATAGCACCGTGATGCGAAATATTGGAGTGCCCTTTGCGCATACTATAATATCGATGAAGGCAATTATTAAAGGGCTCGATAAGCTTGTAATTAATCCCAATGCCATAAATGCCGATTTGGAGCGAAACTGGATTGTAATTGCCGAGGCAATACAAACCATTCTCCGTCGCGAGGGGTATCCTAATCCCTACGAGGCATTAAAAGATTTAACCCGAACCAACAAGGCCATCACCAAGGAACAGCTTCACGAGTTTATCGAAACCCTTAGTGTTTCCAAAGAGGTTAAGGATGAGCTAAAATCAATCTCACCATTCAATTACACAGGCGTTTCTCTTTAATTATTTTTGAATTCAACTCTACATCAGATAATGAAAAAGTTTTACAAGATTTTTAAGTTCATCTTTCCCTACAAGTGGGAAGCTGCATCCAGCATCTTTTCCAATTTACTGGGTGCTTTCTTTGGCCTTTTTTCCATAGCGATGCTAATTCCCTTTTTAGGAATTTTGTTCGAGACCTCACCCCTTGTTGAAGTTCAACCCCAGTTCGAGTCACTCGATTTTACATACATTAAGAATTTTTTCAATTATTACGTTAGCCAGCTAATTATTAATAATGGTAAATCTGTTGCATTACTATTTATCGTAGGTCTGGTAGTTGTAACGTCGCTATTAAAGAATCTATTTGCGTATCTGGCCCTCTGGTTTCTAGCTCCCATTCGATTGGGGGTGGTTCGCGATATCCGCAATGCGCTATTTAAAAAAGTGCTCGAGTTACCCCTGGGCTACTACTCTGACGAGAAGAAGGGGGATATCATTAGTAAAATGACAACCGATGTACATGAGATAGAGGTGTCAATTATTCGCTCCCTGGAGATGTTCTTTAAGGAACCCATAATCATTGTGGTATACCTTATCTTTCTAATCACCATAAGTCCACAGCTTACGCTTTTTGTTCTTGTTTTACTCCCCCTTGCCGGAGGGATGATTGGCCGAATCGGTAAATCGCTTCGCAAAACATCGTTCAAAGGGCAGCGAAAAATGGGTGTGTTGCTTTCAATAATTGAGGAAACCCTTGGCGGTTTGAGGGTTATTAAGGCTTTCAATGCTGAGTCTAAGATGCGTCAACGGTTCGAAAGCATTAACTCATTCTACTCGCACTTAATGATAAAGATGTGGCGAAGGAGGGATTTGGCAAGCCCACTAAGTGAGTTTCTGGGTACTGTGGTTGTTGTTATGGTGCTTTGGTTTGGTGCAAGGCTGGTTTTTGAGGATACAGGAGAGATTAGTCCAGAAGCACTGATCGCCTACATTGCGGGTTTTTACATGATTATCAACCCTGCTAAATCCTTCTCGAGCGCATACTTTAACGTGCTTAAGGGGATGGCCTCGGCCGATAGGATAGATACTTTGCTTCACGCTTCCAATCCAATTACCGATAGTGCAGGAGCAAAAGAAATGCAACCCTTTAGCCATAGTATCGAGTACCGGAATGTGAGTTTTAAGTATCAGAACGATTACGTTCTAAAAAATATCAACCTGGTAATTGAAAAGGGCAAAACTGTTGCTCTCGTGGGGCAGTCGGGTTCAGGGAAAAGCACTATGGTCGATTTATTACCTCGATTTTACGATGTTTTGGAGGGCGAAATCCTGATTGATGGAGTAAACATAAAGGAGTTCACTCTAAAAAGTTTGCGAAACCTGATGGGCAACGTTAATCAGGATCCTATTCTATTTAACGATACCTTTTATAATAATATAGCCTTTGGTGTAGATAATGCCACAGAGGAGGGGGTTGAGGCTGCCGCCAAAATTGCCAACGCCCACGAGTTTATTAGCGCAACCCCCAATGGATACTATTCTACCATTGGCGATAGGGGAAGCAAACTGTCGGGTGGACAGCGTCAACGCTTAAGCATTGCTCGAGCCATAATGAAGAATCCTCCAATAATGATACTCGATGAGGCAACCTCAGCACTCGATACCGAATCGGAAAGGCTTGTTCAGGATGCCATCGAAAAGTTAATGAAGAATCGTACATCGCTGGTTATTGCGCACCGGTTATCAACCGTGAGGAATGCTGATATTATTTGTGTGCTTCACGAGGGTGAGATTGTAGAACGAGGAAAGCATGATGAGCTTCTGGCAAAAGGTGGTATCTACACAAAACTTTACGAGCTGCAGAAATAGTTTACCTTTCCAACAGTATGTTTTAGAGGCGAGTTCTCAGCTCGCCTCTCATTTTTTATCAGTTTTTTAAACGCCCCGGTCTGCAACCATAACCGAATGCAAATAAAGTTCGTATACAAGTTTACTGTTAGGCTCAATTCTATTTTTAATTGATAGTATTAGTTTTTTCGTATATTGAGGCCCCATTTTTTGGGAATAATCAGCATATTTTTGATTTGGTAAACATTTAATGAATTGATCATGAGTTTTTTTAGAAAAGTACAGATTTACACTGCGATTACTTTTTTAGCATTTTCGTTGGTAACAACAAGCTGCCAAAAGGAGAAAAGTCAGGTTCCCGTTATTACAACTACAGCGGTTAGTGAAATTACTGCCTTATCGGCAATTTCAGGAGGCGAAATTATTAGCGATGGTGGAGTACCCGTCGTTTCATGCGGCGTTTGCTGGGGTGTTGATATCGACCCAACTATTGATGGTAGCAAAACTGAGGATGAGGCCGAAAACGGGGTTTTTACCAGTACCATCAGTAACCTACAACCAGGTACAAGTTATTATGTAAGGGCATATGCCACCAATAGTGTTGGAACAGGATATGGATTGTCGACGACCTTTACCACTTCGAGTGGCCAACCAACCATTTCCACAGCATCAATTACAGGAATAACTGCCAATACAGCTATTAGCGGCGGAAACATAACCAACGATGGTGGTTTAACTATTTCCGTTCGTGGCGTGGTTTGGGATACCACCGATGATCTCTCGGTAGCTTCCTATTTGGGCAAGTCAACCGATGGGAGTGGAACAGGCGAATTCACCAGCCAAATCTTCGGCTTACAACCCGAAACAACTTACTTTCTGAGAGCCTATGCCACTAATTCGGTTACAACAACCTATGGTGCAATTGTAGAGTTTACTACAACCTCTGGTTCTCCATCGCTTCCCGATAATCATCATTCGCTCTTGGGGAATCCCAGCGCGGCAGTTACCAATATTGTAAATGCCGATAACTACTTGATGGAAAAGCCACAGTACCACCTTTCGTATAATAATTCAAAGCTAACGGCCAACTGGGTTAGCTGGCATTTGAATTCAAACTATATAGGAAGTGTTTCGCGTCAGGATGATTTTAGGGAGGATAATACGCTTCCATCGGGGTGGTATAGGGTAAATGACAGGGATTATGAGTATTCAACGTATGGATTTGATCGTGGTCACATGTGCCCTTCGGCCGATAGAACGGCAACCGAAGTTGATAACTCAGCGACGTTTCTAATGACGAATATGATTCCTCAGTCCCCAAATAATAATCAGAGAACGTGGAATTACCTCGAAGGCTATAGTCGCGATTTGGTGTATGCTGGCAATGAGCTATACATTATCAGTGGGACATATGGGAAAGGTGGAACAAGTGCTAAGGGAACCTTTTCTGTTTTGGGATCAGGGGTAACCGTACCCAGTCATGTTTGGAAAATAATTGTTGTGCTGCCAAACGGCAATAATGACCTCAACAGAATTAATACTACAACAAGGGTAATTGCAGTTATCACACCCAATAATCAAACCGTAAACGAAAAGCCTTGGTCCTATTATAGAGTTAGTGTTGATGATGTGGAGGAATTAACCGGATACGATTTCTTTACGAATATATCGGAGGAAATCCAAGCAGTTATTGAGGCAAAGGTGGATGATGTAGCTATTTAAAAGGTTCTTATAAATATATTGATAAACGCCCTGCTCAAAAAGCGGGGCGTTTTAATTTATAGCTGCAACAGAGTATTGTATTAAGATGTAGAATAATCAAAAACAACAAATCCCGCCAACGGCGGGATTTGTTGTTGTGGCGGAGAGACAGGGATTCGAACCCTGGGTCCGCCCAAGGCGGACAACGGTTTTCGAGACCGCCCCGATCGACCACTCCGGCATCTCTCCGAAAGAAAAAAAGAGACCCCTCTAGATCTCTTAATTGTGGCGGAGAAAGAGGGATTCGAACCCCCGGTACCTTGCGGTACAACGGTTTTCAAGACCGCCGCATTCGACCACTCTGCCATTTCTCCGCTGCAAAGATACCCTCTTTTTGAAATCTAAAAAATCTTTTAGAAAAAAAAAGTTAAAAAAAACTTTCCCAAACTCTTGGTTTTATCAAGTTTTTTTAAATAATTTAGCGTTTAATATCCCAAACGAGGGATTTTGGTAGAAAAATTTTTCAATAATCCTGTTTTTTTTGCCTATATACTTGGTAAACCCAGTAAATACGCTATATTTGTACTATCAAGTTTAGGTAAACTAACTATTTCTAACCCTAAAAATTTTGTATTATGAACAAAGCTCAATTAATTGATGCAATTGCAGCTGAAGCAGGTATCACTAAGGCTGATGCAAAAAAATCTTTAGACGCATTTGTAAAGGCAACCAGCGGCGCACTTAAAACTGGCGATAGAGTTGCTCTTGTTGGTTTCGGTTCTTTCTCTCTTTCTGAGAGAAGTGCTAGAACTGGACGTAACCCCCAAACAGGCAAGCCTATCACTATTAAAGCTAAAAAAGTGGTTAAATTTAAGCCAGGGAGCGAACTTAACGAGTCCGTTCAGTAATAAAAGAGCTGTTTCATTAAAGGGGTCATCAATGAACTTGATGCCCCTTTGTTTTTTACCACTAGCCCCTTTTTTAAAGTTGGTCTAAGCGCCCTAGTATGAGAAATCAACCAGTTTTTTTTTACTAGCCCAATCTTGAGCGTTGGTAGACTTCCCCTAAGTTATGTGCTCTCATTTGCAAAAGCAGAACCTGATTGATTACCTCTCGGGTTTTATCTCCGAAAAACGATTTGAGCTGCTACGCTACGTGCTCGATCACCGAACTCGATATTTAACAGTAGTACTCGAGGATATCTTCCAGTCACAAAATGCTAGCGCAGTGCTTCGCTCGTGCGACTGTTTTGGAGTGCAGGATATTCATATAATTGAGAATTCCAATGCCTTTAGTGTTAACCCTAAAGTAGTGATGGGAGCCTCAAAATGGTTAAGCCTGCAAAAGTATCATGGGTACGAGAATAACTCGCTCGAAGCCATAAAAAGATTAAAGCAGCAGGGTTATCGAATTGTGGCCACTTCACCCCATACCTATGTTAGCAACCTTAATAATATCGATATCTCCAGTGGAAAATTTGCGCTCTTCTTTGGAACAGAGCTTACGGGTCTGTCGAATCACGTGCTTGATAATGCAGATGACTACCTACTGATTCCAACCTACGGTTTCACCGAAAGTTTGAACATCTCCGTTTCTGCTGCAATCTGTCTGCAAACGCTAACCGAAAGGCTTCGTAGTTCCAAAATTGATATCTCACTTTCTCAGGATGAGTACCTCAACTTGCTGCACGAATGGTTACGGAAGTCGATTAAAAGTTGGCGCTCCATTGAAAAACGATACGATTCAGAAAATATAGTAGGTAGATAATTAGCTAGATTTCTGGACTGTTTTGGCCTTTTGCTATCACCTCTTCATTATTATTTACCTCAATAAGTTGCGTACTCATCAATTTATTTCGTATTTTCGTCATATAATTCTTTATATTTTGAGGTATGAAGTGTATTATTATTGATGACGATGAGATTACTTGTCGGGTTATAGAGGACTACGTGAAGCGTACCACTTTTCTGGAGTTAAAGGCTTCCTTTAGTAGTGCAGTTGAGGCAATTAATTATATTAATGCTGGCAATTATGTTAACCTTATTTTCCTTGATATCGAGATGCCCGAAATGACTGGGATTGAGTTTTTGAATACAATAACTCAAAAACCTCAGATAGTCATCGTGTCATCACGCGAAAAATATGCACTTGAAGCGTTTGAGTATAATGTAACCGATTACCTTCTAAAGCCTGTAACCTACGCTAGATTTTTCAAAGCGGCCAACAAAGCGCTGGAGAACTTCGATAAGAATCAGCAATCCAACGCTGATGAGGAGATTTTTATCAAGAAAGGCAACTCATTGGTTAAAATTAGATTTAGCGATATTCTTTGGGTTGAGGCATTGGAGAATTATGTGGTTATCAACACGCATATCGATAAGTTCACTATTCACTTCACCATGAAAGCCATAGAGAATCAGCTGCCTCCAGTATACTTTAAAAGGGTGCATAGGTCATTTATTGTGAACATTAAGTCAATTTTTAGCATCGAGGATAATTCGGTGGTAGTTAAGGTTCACGATGGTAAGAAACTTATTCCTATTGGAAAATCGTATAGGGATAATCTGCTTAATGAGATTAATCTAATGAACAAATGATAAACTTTATATTAAATGTTAACCCATAGAGAACTATTCCTAAAACATATAGCCCAAACATCAGAATCACCCCTAACGCTCGAAGTGGAAAGAGCCGAGGGGGTTTATCTTTTTAGTCCCAATGGACAAAGGATTTTTGATTTAATTTCGGGCGTTTCAGTCAGTAATGTGGGGCACTCGCACCCAAATGTGGTAAAAGCCGTTAATCAACAGGTAAGTAAGTATATGCACCTAATGGTTTACGGTGAGTTAGTGCAGGCACCCCAAGTTTTGCTTGCCAAGCGCATTGCTGAACTTTTGCCCGATAGTTTGCAAAGTGTTTACTTCGTAAATTCGGGAAGCGAGGCTGTAGAGGGTGCCATAAAGCTGGCAAAGCGTTTTACCGGTCGACCCGAAATTATCTCCTTCGTTAACGCATACCACGGGAGTACTCATGGGGCTCTTAGCCTTATGGGCAGCGAGGGGCCAAAGCGTGCTTTCCGTCCGCTACTTCCAGCCGTTCAGCATATCAAATTGAATTTTTATGACGATTTAAATAGAATTACCGAAAAAACAGCATGTGTAATAATTGAACCCATTCAGGGAGAGGCTGGTATTGTGGCTGCCGATTTCGATTACCTAAAGGCTTTACGAAAGCGATGTACAGAAACAGGTACACTGTTGATATTTGATGAGATACAAACTGGGGTTGGACGAACAGGAGCGCTATTTGCTTTTGAACGTTACCAAGTAGTACCTGACATTTTATTGGTTGCCAAAGCCTTTGGTGGTGGAATGCCACTTGGCGCATTTATCTCTTCCTCCGCGATTATGCATAGCCTAACCAACAATCCACCGTTAGGGCACATTACCACATTTGGAGGGCATCCCGTGTCGTGTGCTGCAGCACTGGCTGCTCTTGATACCATGATTGATCTTAAGCTGCACGAGACAGTCGCTGGCAAGGAGCAGCTGTTTATTCAGCTGCTTAAGGATCATTCTCAGGTTAAGAGTATCAGGTCGCAGGGCCTATTTATGGCCGTTGAGCTGGGGTCGTTCGATAAGGTTCAAAAAATGATCAAGCTTGGGCTTGAAATGGGTTTTCTTACCGATTGGTTTCTGTTTTGCGACACGGCATTCCGAATAGCACCACCCCTAATAATTACTGAGGCCGAGATTGAATCAGTGTCAAGTATTATTCTTGAGGCTCTTGATCGACTTTAGCTTTTTTTGATGTATCGAAAAGTAGGATTGCCCCAAAGGCCATTCCAACCAGCGTGCTGCGCCATGGATCGGCCCACATTGGGCAGCTGCCGCCGCGACAACCTATAAAATGGTAGTAAGCATAACCCAATGCACCGCCTACTACTAAACCGATTAACACACGAATCGAAAATATTTTTTTGAAAAAGTCGTTAAGTTTCATGATTATTGCAGTATGTTTTGTTTAGAATACAAATATAAACATTTATATATAAGTATATGTTCAAAAGGCTTATTGTAGTTATTCCGCTATTCGTTTTTTTGCCGTTAGGTTTGTTGGCACAAACCTCAGGTTTTGATTTTCCAAAGGAAGAAAAAAAGCTAAGCGAGATACTAGATTCAATTGTTAGAGAGCAGGATTTTGCCAAAAAGAATGAATTAAACAAGAATTTCGTAGATAAGCTTGCTGTTGTATTACAGAATGATAAGGCTTTTGATTATCCATTCGATTCGCTTCTGCAGGTAGGAAAAGTGCGTTCGTTGGATAATCGCGTGCGGATTTTCACATGGAATATTCCGCAGCCAGCAGGATTTCAGAAGTATTTTGGTTTTGTAATGTTGCAGACAACCACTGGTAACAAAGTTATCTCCTTAATTGATAGGAGAGGGGACTATAAGTTACCCCACAGCGAGCAAGGTTCCGCCGAAAAGTGGTTTGGAGCACTTTACTACGATATTATCGATTTTGAGCATAATGGAAGGAATCACTATGTTCTTCTAGGTGTAGACTTGCATGATATCTTCTCGTCAAAAAGGATACTCGAGGTTTTATCGGTTAGTGAGGACGGGAGTTTGGGATTTGGAATTCCCATTTTTAAGGTTGATCGAAGTATTATTTCCCGGGTTATTTTCGAGTACTCATCGAGGGCAACCATGGTGCTAAGGTGGGACAAAACTCACAGAACGATTGTATGCAGCCATTTAACTCCTATGCAGCCCAGCTTCGCTGGCAACTATAGGTACTACGTTCCGGACTTATCGTTCGATGGGTTTAGGTTCAATAAGCCTTACTGGGAATTTGTGCCCGACATTGATATTCGCAATCCCTCCCGAAAACCTGCAGCAAGAATTCAGGCGCCAACTGAGAATTACGATCCAGGGTTCCTTTACAGGGCAGGGCGTTAGAAAAGTTTGAACGTCGAAGAGGTATTACTTTCACTTCGACGTTCAAAAAGATTAGTTCTTGCGCATTACGTATATTTGGCCAGCCTCGTCCTTTATTACCTTAACCTCTTCGTTCTTATTAATAAATCCTTCATCCGACACGGCATCAAATATCTCATCATCAATTTGCACCTTACCCGAAGGTCGAAGAACAGTGACTGCAATTCCAGTTTTTCCCAACATATCCTTCTGGTGTTTGTCGACTCCAATATAACCCTCTTCCTGAGTTAGGCTTGAGTTGAGTGCAAGGCTAGGGAATGCAGGTGAGGTAATTAGCTTCCTACTTAAAATGATTGAGCCTATTAGTCCGGCTAAAATTGAAAAGGCTACAAGAGCTAAAGGCTGGAGTACTTCGATCCAGGAAAAAGGTCTTACATCTCTGAAAATATCATTATCAATTAGCGCCACGGTAAGCCCTATAATCACTAGGATAATACCACTAATCCCAGCTACGCCAAAGCCCGGAAGGGCAAAAACCTCGACAGCAATTAGAATAAGCCCCACAATGAAAATAATCAGTTCGTAGTGCTCTGCCATTCCCTCGATGTAGAGTGGAGCAAAATACAGGATGGCGCCCAAAACGGCAACTGCTAAAGGAAATCCAACGCCCGGTGTTTGAAGTTCGAAGTATATACCCCCAACAATTAGCATGATTAGCAGTCCCGAAATCACTGGGCTGGTGAGGAGACCAATTATCTTGTCTATTAGGGTGGGTTTAAACTCCACTAGCTTGTAATCTTTTATTCCAACATTATCAATCAGTTCGGCTACAGTTTCTGCACTCCCTTCGCAGTAGCCCCATCGAATGGCCTCTTCGGTAGTGAACGTAAGCACTTTATCATCATCAATAATTCCCTCAATGTAAACGCTGGGATCGACCATGGCTTCAGCAATTCGAGGATCGCGACGCCATTTATATATGGTATCGCCATCAACAACAACTGGAATTTTTCCCTTGGCCTCGGCTGTGGCGCGCATGGTGCTTCGCATAAACGATTGAAACTTATCGGGGGCAACCTCGCCAGTTTGGTTAACCACGGTGGCGGCGCCAATGCTTCCTCCTTGTCGCATGTAAATGCTATCGGCAGCAATGCTGATAAGGGCTCCAGCTGATGCAGCCTGGTTATCGATAAAAACCCAAACTGGAATTGTGCTGTTGAGGATTTTTGTGCGTATGGAGTCGGCCATATTTACCATGCCCCCGTAGGTGTTCATGTGAATAATGATAACATCGGCGTTTTGCTCAGATGCTTCATCGAAACCTCTTTGAGTAATGCGCCATGCAGCAGGCATAATGTCCTCCTTTATATTAATCTTGTAGATTAGCTTGCTTTTGGTCTCGGAGATGCTATCGTTGCTACCAAATCCAGTGGAAGAGATAAGGTAAAGGGCCGTAAGCCAGAAAAGTCTAAGAATTTGGTTCATTGCAATTTGGGTTGAGATTATTTTTTAGGTACGAAACAACTGTTTTTTTTCTCTAACTATTACTAGATATGTATTATGAATATTGTAATATCCAACGTTGCGAAGTTAATAAAAAGCGAACATAAGTGTAATTTGTTCTGAATTTGTAGGATATTTTTATATGAGATCATTACATGATTAACCCCTAATGCTGTAGAAAGATTGCAGAAATTCTATTTAAAGATAAAGTAGTGAAAAATTGACTAACGCTCCCCGTCCAACAAGCGCTTATAAGTTTGGAAGTTCTCATCGTCAAAGCAGACAAAAGTGACCAACTTTGGGTGGGAATTCTTTTGGATAAAATTATGTACACATTCGATGGCAATTTGCGCGGCCAATGGTTTGGGAAATGAATAAATCCCCGTACAAATATTGGGGAATGCAATAGATTTAAGCTTGTATTGAAGGGCTAGAGATAATGTGCTATTGTAGGCACTTTGCAGAAGTGTTGCCTCATCTTGGTGTCCGCCCCGCCAAATTGGGCCTACGGTATGTATTATATACTTTGCAGGTATATTGTAGCCTTTGGTAATACGGGCCTCACCCGTAGGGCAGCCATCAAGTTTTCGGCATTCCTCAAGGAGCATTGGGCCAGCAGCTCGATGAATTGCCCCATCCACACCACCGCCACCCAGCAACGATTGGTTTGCTGCATTTACAATGGCATCAACAGCCTGTAGGGTAATATCTCCCCTTATAATAGCTATGTTATCAAAAACTCTCGACATAATGTGCCTTTTGCTTGTGTTAAAAACTTATTTGTGTTAACTTTGTTAGACTAGTGAAATTTAAAAAAAAATGTTTAACCAAAACCACTGATTATGACAAAAACAATTAAGTATTTAGCTATGCTGGCTTTTGCTGGCTTGGTAGTGTTTACTGGTTGCAAGGATGATGATCCAGACCCAATTATTCCCGATGGGCCGGTTGTAACATTCTCAGGTGTAGAAGGGACAGCACTTGCGGTTAACTTTGCCGAAAAGGAGAATCATATGTTTGATGTTTCTTTTACCGTTGAGGTTGATGTCCCTGGCGGGGTTGCCGATTTCCATATGGTAAGGAAAGCCTTGAAGGGTGATGTAGAGGTTGATGAGGATCTTTTTGATTATAAACCAGGAAACCTTAACAAAACTACTCTTTCTTATCCATTTACTGGAGTGCTTGATTTTTATCACTTTGTAAATGATGATTACGATAAGATTCAATACCAATTCATTGTTATTGATAATAACGACAAGGTTGGTGAGTTAATCTTTACCGTTACCGATGCAACGGTATTTCCACAATCCAAAGAGGGCAAATTTTATCACATCGAAGGGCCTGCTCATGGTGCTTACAACCTTGATGGTGATGCCACCGTTGGAGCAGATGGTGAAGCTGCCTTAAAGAGTATGATCAATACTGATGCTCAAGGTGTAGCATTTACCGGAAAATGGACTACTGGGAATAACACCCTATTCCATAAAGTAAATTACAATTTTAATGCAGGTTTGGTTCGTGAAGCAAGACTTATGTTTAACGAGGCAAATGCAGTTACTGCTGTTGATGCACCCGCAGTAAACGACGTTTTTATTGCAAAAAAGGGAGACATATACTATGTGGTTAAAATCACAGCCGTTACCCCCGGAGCAATTCCTCCAGGAGGAACTGAATCAACTGTTAATAAGGGAGAGATTCAGTTTAGCTATAAGAAGTACTAAATAGAACTTCCATAACAAAAAAACCACCCCAAGGGTGGTTTTTTTGTTATGAATTGAGATATCAACCTTATCGGATCTGTGCATTCAAATCACGGTTAAGGGCAAAAATCAGGTTCTGCATGGTTTTCTCAATCTGCTTGTCGGTAAGGGTTTTTTCGTCATCCTGAAGAATGAACGAAACCGCATACGACTTTTTGCCTTCACCAAGATTAGTCCCCTGGTACACATCAAATAGGTTGATGCTCTTAATGAGCTTACGTTCTGTTTTTTGCGCTACCTCCTTTACCTGTGCAAATGATATTTTGTTGTCGAGCAGAAGTGCTAAATCTCTTCGAACTTCGGGATACTTGGATATCTCGGCGAATTGAACCTTATTCTTCCTCGCCAGGTTGAAAATGGCATCCCATAAAAGTTCAGCAAAGAAAACCTCCTGCTTAATATCAAATTCCTTACAAATCTTTTTCGAAACTAATCCAAGGTAGCCAAGTGTTTTGTTATTAATGCTGATATTTAAACCATACTCAAACATATCCGAGGGGGCATCAGCAAAAACAAGGCTGTCGGTTTTAATCCCTAGCTTTTCTAAAATACTCATTACAACAGCCTTTAAGTGGTAAAAGGTTGTCTCTTCCTGCTTTTTGGTCCAGCTCTCCTCGGTATTATCACCAGTGAGCCACATTGCTAGCCTAAACTCTTCGTTGTATGCTTTAAGAGCAATTTCAAAATTCTCTTTGCTCTTGTCGAAGAAGTAGCAGTTGCCCCATTCGTAAAGTTTTAGGTTGCTTTTCTTTCGGTTCGAGTTGTATATTATCGATTCCAAGCCGCCATACAGCAAAGTTTGTCGTAAACCATTTAAATCGGTGCTAAGCGGGTTTATTATTTCAACGGAATTACCAATGGGGTAAGTTGTGAGTTTCTGATAGTAAGCCAGCTTGGTGAGCGAGTTGCACATAATCTCGTTCATACCAGTTCCCGAAAGTGAATCGGAGATAAGCTTAATTACTCTATGATTATCGGGACGGATGCTATGGGCCAGCGTGCTATTTACCTTTTGGGAGGTTTCCACATTGTTATACCCGTAGATTCTGAGGATTTCTTCAACTACATCGGCTTCGCGCTGTACATCAACTCTATATGGAGGAATACTCAATCTTAGAGTATCGGCTTCTTCTGCCTCAATAATAATATCGAGACTACTAAGTATCTGTTTAATTGTGTTTAAAGGAATCTGCTTGCCAATTAATTTGTTTGTGCGGTCAATGCTTAGCTCAACCTTGTAGTTATTTACAGGACTTGGGTAAACATCCACAATATCGGATGATATTTGGCCACCAGCAACCTCCTTAATTAGCATGGCGGCACGTTTAAGTGCCCAAACGGTGATATTGGGATCGGCTCCGCGCTCGTATCGGAACGATGCATCGGTGCTTAGTCCATGTCTTTTGGCGGTTTTACGTATCCATACTGGGTTAAAGCAGGCGCTTTCGAGGAAAATGTTCTTTGTGCTTTCAGTTACCCCCGATTTATTTCCACCAAAAACTCCAGCAATACACATTCCCTCAGTAGTGCTGCAAATCATCAGATCCTCACTGCTAAGTTTACGCTCAACCTCATCGAGGGTGGTGAATTGGGTGTCGTGCTCGAGAGTTCCCACCACAACTTTATTTCCTTCAATCTTATCTGCATCGAATGCATGGAGGGGTTGCCCAATTTCGTGAAGGATAAAATTTGTAACATCCACAACGTTATTTATCGGGCTTTGCCCAATGGAACGTAACCTTTTCTGAAGCCATTCGGGCGAAGGGCCAACCTTAACATTGCTTATGGTTAAGCCGCTGTATCGGGGGCAGGCTTCAGTATTCTTTACCTCTACTGGAATTTGAAGCGAATTATTGTCAACTGTAAAATTCTCAACCGATGGTTTATAGGTTTTAGTAGGAATGCTGAGGTTAAGGTATGCTGCTAAATCGCGAGCTACCCCAAAATGCGATGCTGCATCTATTCGGTTTGGGGTGAGCCCAATTTCGAGTTGGTAGTCATCGTCCAGTTTAAAGTATTCTGCTGCAGGGGTTCCGATTTTGGCATCGGGATTTAGAACCATTATTCCATGATGGTCTGTTCCTAGTCCAAGTTCGTCTTCAGCGCAAATCATCCCTTCGGATAGTTGTCCCCTGATTTTTGTCTTTTTTAGTGTTAGCTCATTATTGTTAAAGTACAGCGTTGTGCCAACGGTAGCCACGACTACCTTTTGCCCTGCTGCCACATTGGGTGCACCGCACACTATATTGAGGGGTTCGGGTTGACCAATATTTACAGTAGTAACGCTGAGTTTGTCGGCATCGGGGTGTTTATGGCAGGTGAGTACTTCGCCAATTATTACGCCCTGTAGGCCACCCTTTACGGCTTCTACTTTTTCGAGCGATTCAACTTCAAGTCCAATGGAGGTGAGGATTTTGGATATTTCCTCTGGGGTTTGGTCGATGTTTATGTATTCTTTTAGCCAGCTGTACGAAATCTTCATCTTTGAGAATTCTTAACAATTTTTAAATAGGTGCGAGTGCTAATTAACAGGCAAAAGTAGCGAAAAAATATTTTTGATACTGCATTATACTAGGTATTCCTTTTGTAATCTTGGCAAACCTTTTAATTTTATCGAACCATTGTTGGGTTAAAGGGTTTTACTTAAAATACTTGCTGCATCGAGCGATTTGAGTAACTTTGCAGCCAAACATTAATATTTATATATCAATGGGTAATGATAGCAGAGTGCCATTAATTCTGGTAACAAACGATGATGGATATCAGGCAAAGGGAATTAGTGCGCTAATTGAAATGGCAAAGCCATTGGGTAGGGTAGTGGTTGTCGCTCCTCACGAGGGGAACTCGGGCATGTCGCATGCTATTACCATAAAACATCCGCTGCGAATTCGAAATCATAAGCGAACCGATGACGTGGAGATGTATTCGGTAAATGGAACACCGGTTGATTGCGTGAAGTTGGCTATGAGCCAAGTGCTAACCAACCCGCCCGATCTTATTCTTTCGGGTATTAATCACGGTTCCAACTCTTCGGTTAGCGTTTTTTACTCGGGAACCATGGCGGCAGTGATTGAGGGGTGTTTGTATGGAATTCCATCCATTGGATTCTCGCTTCTAGATTTTATGCCCGATGCCGATTTTAGCGGAGCAATTCGGTTTGGCCGCCCAATTGTGGAATCGATAATAGCCAAGGGACTTACTCGTGGTGTTTGCCTAAATGTGAATATTCCAGCAATTCCTGCCGATGAGATTAAGGGCGTTAAGGCTTGCCGACAGAATATGGGAACCTGGCGCGAGGAGTTTGATAAGCGTACCGATCCCAGAGGCGTAGATTATTTTTGGCTAACAGGTTATTACCATAACGAGGAACCCGAGGCCACCGATACCGACGAGTACGCCCTTGCAAACGGATACTTATCGGTTGTTCCCATCAGAATCGATTTAACCGATAGGAGTGAACTGGATAGAATTCAGCAAGTATTGCAATTCGATGAAAGTCTACTCGGTGTACTGAAGTCTTCTAAATAGTTTCAAATAACTTGTAAGGTTAAAGGTTAGACATAATATTATTCCAAGTGAAAAAGAAATTTGATAACCTATATCTGGGTACAATACTGGGGGTGATAACCCCAGTTTTAGCCTATTTTTTTATTCTTCGATATATTTATCCCTTTGTGTTTGCCGATAAATCGCTGCAGACTATTTGGTTGCATCTTATTGCCCCCAAGATGATTAGCATGGGAGCTATTCCAAATTTGGGATTTTTCTTCCTTTTTATTTACACTAACAGGTTACGAGCGGCTAGGGGTGTGTTAATGGCAACAATTGGCTACGCCATTTTAGTGCTTATTCTTAAATTTATAGGCTAGAAGGGATTGGTATGAAATACTATATCGTTGCTGGTGAGGCATCTGGCGATCTTCATGCATCAAATTTGATGCGGGGAATTCTGCAACACGACTCCGAAGCTGAATTTCGGTTTTACGGAGGCGATCTAATGGCCCAACATGGCGGAGTGCTTGTGAAGCACTACCGCGAGATGTCGTTTATGGGTTTTTGGGAGGTTTTCAAGAACCTTCCTCAGATTTCGCGAAACCTAAATCAATGTAAAAAGGATATAGTAGATTTTAATCCAGATGCAGTTATTCTTGTTGATTACCCGGGGTTTAATCTTCGAATTGCCAAACATGCCAAGCTGGCGGGGTATAAGGTTTTTTACTACATTGCCCCCAAGGTATGGGCTTGGAAAGAGTCGCGCGTAAAACGCCTTAAGAAGTACGTCGATAAGTTGCTAATTATTTTTCCATTCGAGGTCGATTACTTTAAACGCCACGGTGTTGATGCTGTTTACTGCGGTAATCCGCTTGTAGATTCATTAAATAAGGCTGAAAAAGACGTTAACTTTAACCAAAGCAACTCACTTGATCAACGGCCAATAATTGCAATACTTGCTGGTAGCAGAGTTCAGGAGGTAAAGCACAACCTTCCAACAATGCTCACAATGATTGATAAATTTAAGGATTATCAGCTGGTTATTGCAGGTGCGCCATCGCTTAGCTATCAGGTTTATGAACCTTTTGTAGGTGGGCGCGATGTTAAGATAGTTTTTGGTCAAACACAGGAATTACTTAAACATTCAACAGCGGCAATGGTAACATCGGGAACCGCAACGCTCGAAGCAGCTTTGCTCAATGTGCCCGAAGTTGTTTGTTACAAGGGTAGTTTGTTATCGATGCTTATTGCAAGTTTGGTTATTAAGGTTAAGTATATATCTTTAGTCAATCTTATAATGAATCGCGAGGTGGTAACAGAACTTGTGCAGTGTAAGTTGAATACCAATCGACTGTGCAATGAGCTGCAAGCCCTTTTACCTGGAGATCCTAGCCGAGAAAAGATGTTAAGCTCATTTGATGAGCTTAGGAATCTGCTAGGGGGAGCAGGCGCCTCAGAGCGATTTGCCAAAGTAATTGTTGACTCGTTTACTAAGTAAAACCAACTAAAGTATGAATCGTTTCTTTCTGGTTCTTCTGTTTTTTTTGATTTCGGTCTCAGCAAATTCGCAAAAAATAAGCGTGAGTTTACACAACGAGCTAAATCTGCAAACACTTCTTATTACGCCGGTAACGGGCGAGTACACAATAATAACCGAGGATGGTAACTTTGCCTTAAGCCCCAATCAAATAATTTATATCTCGAGGGTTCGCGATTCGGTGAGGGTTCGCGATATGGCTTCGAATTATGGAACCTGGAAACGAATTTCAATTGTGGGACATACCGATAACGATGTTATTAGGGTGAACTCAATTGCCCCCTCTTCACCCGCGCGGGTTTATGATGATAACCTTGCCTTTTATGTGGATTTTAACCGCTTAATGGCGATCAATATCTTAGATGTTGATAAGTATATAGCCGGAGTTGTTGAAGCCGAATCGGGGCCAAATGCTCACATTGAGTTTTACAAAGCCCAGGCTTTGCTAGCCCGAACCTACGCCATGGGGCATCTTGATAGGCACAAGGACGAAGGTTTTAACCTATGCGATCAGGTGCATTGCCAAGCCTATAAGGGTAAATCGACGAGAAATCCTGATATTCTTAAGGCCACAAAAGAAACTCATGGTCAGATTGTGATTGATGCCAAAAACGATATGATTGTTGGTGCATTCCATGCCAACTGCGGGGGGCAAACAGCGAATTCGGGCGATGTTTGGGTAACACCTCAAAATTATTTGGTTTCGGTGCCCGATAGCTACTGTAAAGGGCAACCCAGCTCCACCTGGGAAGTTCGAATTCCTCTTGAAACTTGGCGATCGTTCCTTGAATCGAAAGGAGTTGCTGCGGAGAGTATGCAACCCAGCCAGTTTGTTTTTATCCCTAAGGGAAGGGAGTATAATTATGTTGTGGCAGGAAAAAGCATTCCAATGACCGAGATCAGAACATACTTTGGGCTGCGATCGGCATACTTTTCAGTTGAGGTTTCGGGAGGTGCCATTCGGCTTAGAGGACGAGGTTATGGACATGGCGTTGGGCTTTGTCAGGATGGCGCAATGCAGATGGCTCGCAGAGGGAAAAGTTACCGGGAGATAATTCAGCATTACTTCCAAGGTGTTTCCATTGTTGAATATACTAAGGCCAATGGTTTCTCCGACGATTTGCCAGTTATTGAGTGGAAGGAGTAACAATTTAGAATCTTAAACCCTTTGAAAAGGACATCTTATTTTGTCCTCACCAATCCTCGTATTTTTGTTCATGTTCGCTAGATTTTCCGTGGGCATTTGTGTAATAACCCAGGATTAAATTACTCAACCGGATTACTTGTTGGCAGGTCAACCAATCAACCAACCACTATTCAATCAATCAACCAGCCTGCCGCCTGTCTACCGACAGGTAGAGTTGGCAGGTCAATCATTCAATCAATCAATCAACCATTCAATCACGGGGTGGTAGGATATTCAATCAATTTATAGGCAAGTCACGAAGTTATTGTCGGGTACTGATCCGGTGATATCCTACAACTCTATTGTATCGTGCACCAAGAGGCTTGTAATTAACCAGTATGCTGTAGCTGTTCTCTGTATCAAAGTAATTCCCTTCGAAATGGGAAAGATCTACTGTCCCAGTTTTCTCATTAAATACCAAATATCTATAGTTATATGCCCCCTGTTTTAGCAACATCCTTAGCTCGTATGCACCCCTCTCGGGATTATAAATCATTCTATTTTTTGGGCTTAACTCCCAACCAGTGAACTCCCCAAAAAGGTAAATGTTTTTTCCCTCATCAAGTTCCATTGGTACATTTAGGGTGAAATAAGTCCAAACATAATCGGCCTCGAGGTGACTTTGGGTGCTTCGTTCAAGGTTTATCACAAATCGTCCATTCAGGTCGGGATAGTATGTGTAACCGTTTCTCCTTCTAGTTTGATCGGTTGTTAGCAGCATATGAAATTCGCCACCCGTAAAGTCGATCGATTTAATACCCTGACCGTTGTAACGAATGCTTTTGGAGTCAAAAAATCTAAACTCATTACCCGCCTCAAAAATTAGCGCTGTGGGTTGGCAGTAATCAATGTCGTTACCTCTTATAAATGCTGACTTTAAATTCTGGTGACATCCTTGGAAAAGGTGATTCTGACAAACCACTGTTTTTATCTCAGTTGCAGGATCGGTTACCCTAAGGCTTTTTGTATTCAATTTTAGATCAATCTGCTGACTAGTGAGTCGTTGTTCGCCAGCCGAAGGTTGGCGTATGCTGGCAGTAATATCCACCAAAGGTTCGTAAAGAACAAATCTGCGCTGGAAAAGTACTTTTTCGGGTTCGTAGGTGTTAAAAACTTTAAGTAAATAATTACCTGATAATTTGAGGCGAACATCGGCATTTGGCAGCTCTAATCGGCAATGCATATAGCTCATTACTGTACCTGAGGAGAAGCTATAATCGCGCACTTCATTCACCTCAAAACCCTCCAAATAATCGTTCAAGAAAATTGAAGAAACCTGCCATTCCCCATCGCAGTGAGCAATAGAGTAGGAGTAAGTTCCTGGTGAATCGGAAATATCGTCGAATGAAAGTAGGATGCGATCGCTGCTATTCAGTGCTATAACAGGATCGGCGAGTTCCCATCCTACCCTGTGAATTTTTATTGACTTAATTGTTGAGGATGCATTGAACTCTTGTGTTTCTTTTGTGTTATGCTGTATTGTTATTTTATTAGCAGATGAAGCCAAAGGCATGCTGATGAATGAAAATATGCAAACATTGAGTGCAAGTTTGAAAAGGAGTAAGTGCTGCAGTTTTCTCATGTTAAACCTTATAGTATTTATCGATAACGAAAACACGAATATCTAAAGAATTTCTTTGTTTTTTGGGCACTTCAAAAAGAAATTGCAAAAATATATATCACCCAATTAAAGTTGAATGATTTTGATTGATAGCCATTTGAACTTAGGATATTTTACAGATAACAATAAATCAACAAATTTATTATGTATTAATATATGTTGAATACTATATTTGTGCCTGATATTTTGTTGGCTTTAGAACGAATATTTTTTTAATTTTGTTAACCATAACAATAACAAACTATAATTATGCCAAAGGTATTTAAAATACGCAAAGGTTTGAATATCCCGCTAAAAGGAGAGGCCGAGAAGGTATTTACCCGGGCAGAAATGGCAGAGTACTACGCCTTGAAACCTGTTGATTTCGCTGGGCTTACCCCAAAGCTTGCTGTAGCGGAAGGCGACAAGGTAAAGGCTGGTTCACCATTGTTCTTTGATAAGTACAGGCCCGATATCCTATTTACATCTCCCGTGAGTGGAGAGGTTCACCTTGTTAGAAGGGGTGAGCGTCGGGTACTCCTTGAGGTTGTCGTTAAAGCTGATCCCAACCAGGAGTTTGAGAATTTTGGCGTTTCCAACCCACTGGAGCATTCTCGGGAAGAGGTAGTAGCAAAGTTGCAGGTTGCTGGCCTTTGGCCAACAATACGGCAGCGGCCATACTCAATTATTGCCAATCCATCCGATAAACCTAAAGCTATTTACATCTCAGCTTTTGATACATCACCATTGGCTCCCGATTTGGATTTTGCCGTTAAGGAGGAAGCCGAAGCCTTCCAGGCTGGGATTAATGCCCTTAGCAAGCTTACTGAAGGGAAGATCAATCTAAATCTGAATGCCGATTATCCACCAAGTGTAGTTTATACTAAGGTTAACGGAGTTCAGCATAACTACTTTTCGGGGCCACATCCAGCCGGAAATGTGGGTATTCAAATTCACCATATCGACCCAATTAACAAGGGCGATATTGTTTGGGTTGTAAATCCTCTGGATGTTATTATTATTGGCCGTTTGTTCCTTAAAGGAATCTACGATGCGACTAAGGTGATAGCCCTTGCAGGATCCGAAGTGCACAAGCCACGTTACTTTATACTTAAGACTGGTGCTTTTATTGCCAATATTGTTCACGATAATCTTAATAATTCTGCCGAGAATTGTCGGTTTATCAGCGGTAATGTGCTAACTGGCAGCAAGATTACCGAAAACGGTTTCTTGGGTTTTTATGATAATATGGTTTCGGTTATCCCCGAAGGCAACCATTACGAGCTTCTGGGATGGGCGATGCCAGGCATCGGGAAATTCAGCTTTTCTCCAACCTTCTTCTCATGGCTATTTCCAGGTAAAAAGTATGCCATGCACACCAACCTAAACGGGGGTGAGCGGGCATACGTTATGACTGGTCAGTACGAGAAGGTTTTACCCATGGACATATACCCTGTTCATCTTATTAAAGCTATCCTTGCAAAGGATATCGATAAGATGGAGAATTTGGGGATTTACGAGGTTGCAGAGGAAGATTTGGCGCTTTGTGAGTATGTATGCACCTCCAAAACCGAAGTGCAATCCATTATTCGCGAAGGAATAGACATAATGATCAAGGAATTGGGTTAGGAATTTAATCCTATCTGATCAACAAAACTTAGGTATGTAAATTTAAACACCAAATAATGAAAGCACTACGGAATTATATTGATAAAATAAAGCCGAATTTCGAGAAGGGAGGAAAGCTGGCAATGTTCCACTCCACGTTTGATGCCTTCGAGACCTTCCTGTTTGTGCCCAACAAGGTAACTCAGCACGGTAGCCATATCCGCGATGCCATTGATATGAAACGTACCATGAGCGTGGTTGTGCTGGCCTTAGTTCCTGCCCTACTTTTTGGGATTTGGAATGTAGGTTATCAGAATGCACTGGCAACAGGAGCAAGCATAGAGTTTTGGCCAATAGTTCTGCACGGTTTAGCCAAGGTTTTACCCATCGTTGTGGTATCGTATGCCGTGGGATTGGCCATTGAGTTTGCCTTTGCTCAGGTTCGCAAGCACGAGGTAAACGAGGGTTTCCTCGTAACCGGTATGCTTATCCCACTTATTGTTCCTGTTGATATACCCCTTTGGATGGTGGCTTTAGCTACGGCATTCACCGTGGTTATTGGGAAAGAGGTTTTCGGGGGAACCGGAATGAACATTTTCAACCCAGCGCTCTTAGCAAGGGCTTTTCTGTTCTTTGCCTACCCATCGCACATGAGTGGCGACTACGTTTGGGTTTCGGGATTAACTAAAGGCGAGGGTATTGTTGATGGCTTTTCGGGAGCAACCCCATTGGCCAACGCAGCGGCTTACCAGTTAGATAAAATACCATCGACAGTGGATATGTTCCTGGGTCTGATCCCGGGATCAATTGGAGAAACATCAACTTTGGCCATTCTATTAGGTGCATTTATACTTATTATATCTGGAATTGGCAGCTGGAAAATTATTGTTTCCACCGCTGTTGGCGGGTTAACCATGGGCTATATTTTCAATGCCTTTGCGGTTAACCCATTTATGGAGATTCCTGCATGGCATCACCTGATTATGGGGGGATTTGCCTTTGGGGCAGTGTTTATGGCCACCGATCCGGTAACCGCCGCACAAACCGAGAAGGGCAAATGGATTTACGGCTTTTTGATTGGACTCTTCGCTGTGCTGGTTAGGGTTGTGAACCCTGCGTACCCCGAGGGTATGATGCTCTCCATCCTCCTCCTCAACGCATTTGCACCGCTAATTGATCACTACGTGATTGAGGCTAATATTAAGAAACGCAAGAAACGTGCAGCCGCCGCTGCCAAAACAGCTAAAATGCCATAACCATGAAGAAACAGAGCAATCTATACATATTCTTGTATTCGTCCGTAATGGTTATCATTGTGGCAGCGCTTTTATCGCTGGCTTCCACAGCGCTCAAACCATTTCAGCAGAAGAATATTGAGACCGAAAAACGACTTGATATCCTCAAGTCGGTGGGTAGGGCTAGCGAGGTAGCCACTGCCGCCAGCAAGCACGAGTACGTGGGCAATGAGTTTGCCCAAGTAATCGTGGAGCAGCTGGTGGTAAACCGCAAGGGCAATAGGGTAAAGGGCGTTGACCCTTTCACCGTGGATCTTAAGGTGGAGTTCGCCAAACCCGCGAACGAGCAAACCCTGCCGGTGTTTGTCGCCAAGCTCGACGACGGTTCCCTAAAGTATATCCTACCGCTTCTGGGCCGAGGCCTTTGGGGGCCAATCTGGGGTTATATCTCCCTAAACGATGACTTTAACACCGTGTACGGAGCCTCCTTTGCGCACAAGTCGGAAACGCCTGGCCTGGGAGCCGAAATTGCAAATGCCGATTTTCAGGAGCAGTTCAAGGGCAAGCAAATTTTCAGCGACTCCAAGTTCGTATCCATTACTGTGGTTAAGGGCGGAGCGCAACCCAACGACGTGCACGGAGTGGATGCCGTGTCGGGTGGTACTATTACAAGCGTTGGGCTTGAGGTGATGATTAAGGACTGTCTCACTGGATACCAAGAATTTTTCAAAAAATCAAAAATACAAAGCGATGAGCGTGAAGATTGAAAGTGAACCTTTATTCTCGGCGAAGAATTTAAAGCTGATAACCGATCCGATTAACAAGAACAACCCTGTAACCGTTCTTGTGCTGGGGATTTGCTCCGCATTGGCGGTAACCGTGAAGCTCGAACCCTCGGTGGTGATGGCCATATCGGTAATTGCCGTGCTAACGCTAGCTAACGTGATAACCTCGCTGCTGCGAAATACTATTCCAGGAAGGATACGTATTATTGTCCAGCTGGTTATTGTGGCATCGCTGGTTATTCTGGTCGATGAGGTACTAAAAGCCTTTGCCTACGACGTGAGCAAGCAGCTCTCGGTTTTTGTGGGGCTAATTATTACCAACTGTATTATCATGGGTAGGCTCGAGGCTTTTGCCCTTGGAAATAAGCCCTATCCTTCGGCTCTCGATGGTTTGGGCAATGGATTGGGATATGGAATAATTCTGGTAATCGTAGGGTTTTTCCGCGAGCTGTTGGGGTCGGGAACCCTCTGGAACTATCGGGTAATCCCCGAGTCGTTCTACATTAAGAATGGTGGATTCTATGAGAACAACGGGCTTTTCATATTGCCTCCTATGGCGCTGATCATTGTGGGGATTATTATTTGGGTTCAGCGCAGCCGTACCCGTGAACTGATCGAAAAAGATTAATCCGAAATACTTTCTGGATATGGAAAACTTACTAAGTATATTCGTCAAGTCAATCTTTGTTGACAATATGATATTCGCATACTTCCTGGGAATGTGCTCTTACCTGGCAGTATCGAAAACCGTAAAAACATCAGCGGGATTAGGAATAGCCGTTGTGTTTGTGCTGGGAATCACGGTACCTGTAAACTATCTTATCAACAATTACCTGCTTGCCCCCGGAGCCTTGTCCTGGCTGAGCCCTGCGCTGGCCGACATGAACCTGGGCTTCCTGTCGTTCATCATGTTCATTGCGGTAATTGCCTCCATGGTGCAGCTGGTGGAGATGATCATCGAGAAGTTCTCGCCTGCGCTTTACAGCTCGCTGGGAATCTTTCTCCCCCTTATCGCTGTAAACTGTGCTATCCTTGGGGGATCGCTATTCATGCAGGAGCGTGAGTACGCCAACATCACCGAGGCCACGGTATTTGGACTGGGGTCGGGGGTGGGTTGGTTCCTGGCCATTGTGGGTATTGCCGCCATCCGCGAGAAGCTAAAATATTCTAACGTACCCGCACCGCTAAGGGGTCTGGGTATCACTTTTATCATAACCGGTCTGATGGGTATTGCCTTTATGACCTTTATGGGGATTAAGTTATAAACAGAAATCAATTTATTATGATACTATTAACATCAAACCTAGTCATAATAGTTTCGGCCATAGCGGTGTTTCTGGTGGTGATCAGCTTGCTGGTTGCCCTGCTGCTATACGCCAAGAAAAAGCTTACCCCGCAGGGTGAGGTAACCCTTACCATCAACGATGAGAAGGAGTTTAAGGTTGAACCCGGTAGCACCGTGCTGAACACCCTGAGCAGTAACGGCATCTTCCTGCCCTCGGCGTGTGGTGGAGGGGGAACCTGCGCCATGTGTAAGTGCCAGGTGATTGAGGGGGGCGGCACTATCCTCCCCACCGAGGTGGGCTACTTTACCCGCCGCCAGCAGATGGATAACTGGCGCTTGGGCTGCCAGGTGAAAATTCGTGAGGATATCAAGATTAAGGTGCCCGAGGAGGTAATGGGTATTAAGAAGTGGGAGTGCGAGGTGGTATCGAACCGCAACGTGGCCACCTTTATCAAGGAGTTTGTGGTGAAGCTGCCCGCCGGCGAGAAGCTCAACTTCCGCTCGGGCGGTTACATCCAGATTGATGTGCCCAAGATTGATGTGGACTTCGGCAAGGATATCGATGTGGAGGAGGAGTTCCGCGATGAGTGGGACAAGTTCAAGATGTGGGATCTGAAGATGAAGAATACCGAGGAGACCTACCGTGCCTACTCCATGGCCAGTCACCCCGCCGAGAACGAGATTATCATGCTAAACGTGCGTATCGCTACGCCACCCTGGGATAGGGCAAAGAACGGCTTTATGAACGTTAACCCGGGTATATGCTCCAGCTACATCTTCTCGCGTAAGCCTGGTGATAAGGTGTTTATTAGTGGACCATACGGCGAATTCCATATAAAGGAGACTGAGAACGAGATGATGTTTATTGGTGGTGGTGCCGGTATGGCCCCCATGCGTTCGCATATCTTCCACATGTTTAATACGGTAAAAACCGGACGAAAGGCCACTTTCTGGTACGGCGCCCGCTCGCGTAGGGAGATTTTTTACGAGGAGCACTTCCGCAAAATCGAGAAGGAGTTTCCCAACTTTAAGTTTCACATTGCCCTATCGGAGCCCAAGGCTGAGGATAACTGGGATGGCTACACCGGGTTTATCCACCAGGTGATACTCGATAACTACCTCTCGAAGCACGATGCCCCCGAGGATGTGGAGTACTACCTATGCGGCCCACCCATGATGAACGATGCCGTTTTCAAAATGCTCTACGATATTGGCGTACCCGACGAGATGATCGCTTTTGACGACTTTGGAGGGTAATTCACCAACCATAACTTTAGCAGCCCCGCCCATCGGCGGGGCTGCTGGTTTTGTTACCCCTGACAGGGTTCTAAACCCTGTCAGGGGTAACAAAGGTCTGCAGCAGGGGTGCATCTGAATTTCATGGTTGAGCAGCTGCCAGAGCGCAGACCTAAGTACCCAATACTATTCAGCTTGATTTTCCCCAGCTTGCCCTCTTTATCCAATTGCATAGCAGCTAAAGTCCCCTGCAAAGCTACGGGAGGGTGTCGGCCACGGCCGAAAGAACCCCGCTGGGCTACGGCAGAGTGTCGGCCATGGCCGAAAGAACCCCGCAGGTCTACGGCAGAGTGTCGGCTACGGCCGAAAATATCCCGTAGGGTTGCAGCAGTATTTCGGCCGCGGCCGAAGGTATCCTGCAGGCCTGCGACAGCCTTTCGCCTGCCGCCGAAGGTGCCTCGTAGGCTTGCGACTGGTTTTCGGCCAGATTTATCTGTTATATACGAGAGGTAGAGGGGCATCAAGCCATGCAGGGTTAATCCTCCTCAGCCAGCTAGACACGATAAGGGAACCATGGTGCAGCCACCCGAAGTGTACTTGCAGCGATTAGCTTTGGGTGTAATACTTAAACTCCCCATTGTAACGAGTGCAGGCCCTATCGCCAACGTTTGCTTAACCATATTTTTAAAACCTTTCTTGATCATCAGTATATTGCCCTGCATTTTTTTACCTTTGGGAATTGAATACTCAACATCCTAAATTCGCGATTGCCATGAAAAATCTAAAAGTCATTCTTGCCCTTGTATCCCTGTCGTGGGGGGTACTGTCGTGCAGCCAACCCAGCGAGGTAGCGGTTAAATCGCCCTCGGGGAATATCGAGGTAGATGTTTTCCTAGCGGAAAATGGCCAGGCGGCCTACACCGTTTCGTACGGAGGTTCGCCTGTTATCGACACGTCACTGCTGGGCGTTGAATTCACCGATGCCCCAGCGCTGGCTGGAGAGCTGGAGATGTTTAAATCCCAAACCAGCAGCTTTGCCGAAACCTGGGAGATGCCCTGGGGCGAGCAGCGCCTGGTCGATAACTCGTACAACGAGCTGGTGGTGTCGTTTAAGGAGAAGGGTGAGCTGAAACGATGGTTTAGCCTGGTATTTAGGGTTTACGACGATGGTATCGGGTTTCGCTACCATTTTCCCCAGCAGCAGAACATGGGCAAGGTGTATATAGCCGAGGAGAATACGCAGTTTAAGCTTACAGGTAATCACACCTGCTGGTGGATTCCCGGCGACTGGGATATCTACGAGCACCTTACCAACAAAACTCCCTTTACGGAGATAGATGCGCTTAGCAAGCAGAATCACCCCAATTTGGCCCAAACCTATATCCCGGTTAATGCGGTGAACACACCCGTTACCATGAAAACCGACGATGGACTCTACCTCAGCTTCCACGAGGCGGCGCTTATCAACTACTCCGGCATCACGCTCGAAATTGATGCAGAAAACCTCTCCATGCAGAGCAACCTGGTGGGTTCGGCCAACCATCAGCACAAGGTTGAGCAGCAAACACCCTTCTACACTCCCTGGCGCACCATGCAAATAGCCGAGCGTGCAGGCGATTTAATAGAATCGAAGTTGATTTTAAATCTTAATGAACCCAATAAGCTGGGTGATGTGTCGTGGATTAAGCCCACCAAGTACGTGGGAATATGGTGGGAGATGCACCTGGAGAAGTCGTCGTGGGACTACACAACCAGGGATCAGGTAGCCGATTTGGCCAACGCCAAACCCCATGGAAGGCACGGGGCCACCACCGAGAATACCAAGCGTTACATCGATTTTGCTGCGCAAAATAAGATTGGTGCCGTGCTGGTGGAGGGTTGGAACACCGGTTGGGAGAACTGGATCGGAACCGATGCCCGCGAGGGAATTTTCGACTTTGTTACCCCATACCCCGATTACGATGTAGAGGAGGTGGTTCGATACGCCCGCGAGAAGGGTGTTAGAATGATAATGCACCACGAAACCTCATCGGCAGTATCTACTTATGACCAGCAGCTCGATACAGCCTACGCCTTTATGCAACATCATGGATTTGATATGGTAAAAACGGGCTACGTGGGAACAATTATTCCCAAGGGCGAGTACCATCATGGCCAGTGGATGGTTAATCACTACATGCGGGTTTTACAAACTGCTGCCAAGTATAAGGTGGCCGTTAATAGTCACGAACCCATTATGGCCACAGGGCTACGGAGGACTTACCCTAACGATGTGTCGCGCGAGGGACTTAGAGGGCAAGAGTTTAACGCCTGGGCCACCGATGGTGGAAATCCACCTCACCATCTGCCCACTGTTGCGTTTACACGCATGCTGGCTGGGCCCATCGACTACACACCAGGTATCTTCAATATCAGCCTAAAACCCTACAAGCCCAACAGCAAGGTAAATACCACATTGGCTCACCAGCTGGCATTGTACGTGGTAATTTATAGCCCATTGCAAATGGCCGCCGACCTGCTCGAGTACTACGAGGGGCACCCTGCGTTCCAGTTTATTCGCGATGTTGGAGTTGATTGGGAACAGTCGGTTGTGCTTAACGGCGAGATTGGCGAGTACGTTACCATTGCCCGACAGGAGAGGGGAACGCAGAAATGGTTCCTGGGAGCCATTACCAACGAGGAGCCCCGCGAAATGGTGATCAAAACCGATTTCCTTGCCCCTAACACCAAGTATATGGCAACCATCTACACCGACGGCAAGGATGCCCACTGGGATAAGAACCCCACCAGCTACACGATTGAGAACTTTACAGTAGATAACGCCACCGATCTGTCCCTGAAGCTGGCTGCAGGCGGGGGCGCAGCCATTAGCTTTATACCCGTGGAGTAATTTAATGTGTAATATTGGCAGGTAGCATTAAACTATTGTTTACTAAACCACTCTTAAGGTAAGGAGATGCCTCCTTACCTTTTTTGTACTAACCCTAATACCCTAAACCTATGACCACCTACTTCAAGTCACTGAAGGGTTTAGTTTCGTTTATAGCCCTTATCACCTTTTCAACCGCTCTACTTGGCCAAACCATTACTAAACCTGCCGAGCATTTCGGTTTTGAGCCCGGAGCCGATGGCATGCTATATGGCTACGAGCGGATGATCGATTACTTTAAGCTGCTCGAGAAGCAGAGCGACAGGATAAAAACATTCGAGATTGGCACCACGCCCATGGGGCGCCCGCTGTACATGGTATGCATCTCCTCGGCACAGAATATTGCGAATATAGAGGCGCTAAAGGAGATCAACCGTAAGCTGGCTCTCGATTATAACCTTTCCAAAGGGGAGGTTGATAAGCTCAAATCGGAGGGGAAGGTATTCGTGCTGGGCACGCTGAGCATGCACTCGTCGGAGGTGGCCCCTGCGCAGGCCTCACCGGTAATTGCCTATATGCTGGCGAAATCACAGAATCCCGATACTCTGGAATGGCTTAACAATACTGTTTACATGATGGTTCCTAGCCACAATCCCGATGGGATGAATATGGTGGTGGAGAACTACCTGCAGCATAAGGGGACAAAGTACGAGGGAACCAGCCTGCCGGGAGTATACCACAAGTATGTTGGCCACAATATCAACAGGGATTTTGTGATGCTAACGCAGCCCGAGAACAAGGCTATCTCGTCGCTAACCAGCACCCACTGGTTTCCGCAGGTAATGGTGGAGAAACACCAGATGGGCTCAACGGGGGTGCGGTTCTTCGTGCCGCCAAACCACGATCCCATTGCCCAGAATATCGACGAAACGCTCTGGAGCTGGATTGGCCTGTTTGGGGCCAATATGCTTAACGATATGACAGCCCTTGGACAGCAGGGCATAGCGCAGCGCCATCAGTTCGATAACTACTGGCCCGGTTCAACCGAGACGTGCTTGTGGAAGAATGTGATCAGCTTCCTCACCGAGTCGGCCTCGGTAAAAACTGCAACGCCAATTTACATTGAAAAAAATGAGCTAAAAGTAAGGGGCAAGGGGTTATCGGAGTATAAGAAAGGGGCAAACCTAATTGCCCCTTGGGAGGGTGGTTGGTGGCGCTTGTCCGATCTGGTGGCCTATGAGCTTAGCTCCACCTTCTCGATGCTGAAAACGGCATCGGTAAACCGTGAGGCGCTTCTGCAGTACCGAAACGATATCTGCAAAAAGGAGTATGCCAAGGGCATTAGCCAACCACCATTCTACTACGTAATCCCATCGGAGCAGAACAATAGGAGCGAAGCGTTAAATCTTTTAAATCTACTTATTGAGCATGGCGTAACCGTTAGCCAGCTTGGCGAAAATGTTTTAGTTGATAATAGGTTGTACAGCAAGGGCGATTTTGTGGTTAGCTTGGCCCAGCCCTTCAGGGCTTTTATTAAGGAGGTGATGGAGAAGCAGGTTTACCCCGAAAGGCATTACACGCCCGGCGGCGAGATGATTAAACCCTACGATATTACCACTTGGTCGCTACCGTTGCTGATGGGTGTAAATGCGGTTGAGGTGAATACAAGATCAGTTGATCTGGAAAAGAATATTTCTTCGATTGGAGAGATTGATAGATATACGATTTCGAATCAATCGGTAAATAACCTTGTGTTGAAGGCTGGTAATAACGATAGTTACCTTGCCGCATTTGCTGTGCTTGGAAAGGGTGGAAAAGTATTTAGGATCACCGAGGATTTGGTGATTGAGAATATTGCGGTTGAGGCAGGTAGTTTTGTAATTCCACAACAAAGCCAGAAGTTTCTCGATGGCGTAACGCTAATCGAAAAGCCAATTGCAGTGGAGTCTTTAGGTAGCGATAAGTTAGTGGAGGTTAAAATGCCCAATATTGGTCTTGTTGAGTCGTGGTTTTCGGATATGGACGCAGGATGGACTCGTTTCATATTCGATAATTATCGTATTCCCTACACTGTTCTTAGGCCAGCGGATTTGGCCGATGCCAAAAAGTTGAAGGGAATCCAGCTGATTGTCTTTCCAAATCACAGCGCAGAGCTGCTATCTACCGGTAAGCGTAAACGCGGTAACGACTATTACCCCATGAATATGCCACCCGAATTTACTAAGGGAATGGGCAAGCAAGGAAAGCAGAATTTACTTAAGTTTATCCACGATGGAGGTAAAGTAGTTGCCTGGGGACAATCGACCGAGCTATTCCTAGGGGTGCACGAGCTGGAGCTTAGTAAGGATAGTAAGGAGGAGTTTACGCTGCCGGTAAGCGAGGTGTCGGCTGCTCTAACCCGAGATGGCCTAGAGGCCATTGGGTGTCATGTAATGGTGAATAGCATTAAGAACCACCCATTGACCTACGGAATGCCCGAGTCGTTTCCTATTTACTTTACGGGTAGCCCTATTTTCGAAACCTCTGTTCCTTACTTCGATACCGATCGGAGGGTTTTAATTTCCTATCCTGTGGGAGATCCAAGGATCAGTGGTTACATTAAGAATGGAAAGCTGCTCGAGGATAAAGCTGCGCTGGTTTGGATTAGGAAAAACCAGGGTCAGCTCCTGTTGTTCGGTTTTAACCCACAGTTTAGGGGACAAACTTCTGGTACCTTTAAGCTGCTCTTCAACGCACTTTTAGAATGATATTAATCACTACTTTATTTCGTTAGCTTTCTTTAGGATTTCCTGAATAGCCAATGATTGCTTGTCATTGGCTATTCAATTTTTTGGCGTCCCGTACGTTTTGTATTTTCAAACATACCAACCAGTTGCAGTTTATATTGATTAAAGAATAATTTTGCTGCCGTTTTCATTTATATGGAATCAGGAGGTTGATTTAAATGCATCTGTAACCTTTATTATTTTGGTATGATGATTAGTTATAGGATTAAGGTGTGATGAAAGTTGTAAAACCATATACAAGTATACGAACGGCACTGCTTACAGCCGCTCTAACGGCTGTTTTCTTTGTCTTTCTATTCTTCTACTTTGGCGTTAGCATTAGAAGTCACATCTACGACGATTCCAAGGAGATAGCCAAGGAGGTTTCACGCAAAGCGGCCATGGAAACCGAACAGAGGTTAACCTCAGCCCTTATGTCGGCTCGAGCCATGGGTATAAGAGCATTGCTGGTTAGGGAGTTGGGAGGAGGCCGCGAAATGGTAAGGAACATTCTTAAATCGGGGCTGGAGCATAATCGCAATTATCTTGGATCTTGGGTTCTTTGGGAACCTAATGCCTTCGATGGAAAGGATCGATTATTCAGAGGTGATTCGTTACACAGCGCCTTAGGCACTTTCGGTACCGGTTTTTTTAGGTTCAATAATATGGTTAATATGGAGGTTATGGGCAAGAATGATTATCAGGGCTCTTACTACCTCTCGGTAAAGAACAATTTAAAGGAGCAAATTGTAGAGCCCTACCGTTGGAGGTACGAAGGCCAGTCCCAGCTGTTTTTTGGAACTTCCATAAGTGTTCCATTAATCGATAAAGGAGTTTTTTTGGGCGCCGTTGGTATAGATATCGATCTTAGTAGCCTTAACAGCCATCTTAATACTATTAGACCTTACCAAACAGGATACCTTACTCTTATTGCCAACAATGGAACCATCGTAAGCCATATCGATTCTGCTTATATATCCAAGAATTTCTACAAAATTTGTTCGTCCTCCGACTCCCTTATTGATGTTACCATTGCTAGTGGCAGGGAGTATTCCCAAGAGATTGTATCGGAGTTCACTGGCCAGAAGGTTTTCCGATTTTTCTACCCCATCAATATTGGTGGGAGTGAACCCTGGAGCATGATGGTAGAAATTCCCATAAAGGATGCAACCTCTCGCACTAGTCAGATGATTGTTGTGGCCACCATAATTCTTGTGGTGGGGTTGGGGGTAATCCTATTCCTAGTCTTCAATATCATCGATCGCCGACGTTACGAGAACGCCTTACTAAAGGCCATTGGCAAGGTTGAGGCGAATGGCCGAGTTGCCGAGGAGAACGCCCGTAACTACCGTGAGATCTTTAACTCCACCAGCGAGGCCATAATTGTGTACGACCCCATTGCTGTTCGTATCCTTGATGTGAACGAGGTTGCCCTAAAGATCTTTGGATACCAGAATAGATCGGACTTGCAAAGGCTTAAGCTTATCGACTTGAGTTACGATAGCGCTCCGCCCGCTGTTCAGGCGGCGGCCGCCCATCTGGTTAAAGCACAGACCGAAGGGCCACAGGTTTTTGAATGGCAGGTTAAGAGAAGCGATAACCAGCCCTTCTGGGCCGAGGTTTCCCTTAGGGGTGCGGTGATTAACGGCGAAGATAGGATCTTAGCAGTGGTTAGAGATATCACCGACAAGAAGCATATTGCCCTTGAGCTGGAGAAGTACAGAAATCATTTAGAGTTTTTGGTTAAGGAAAGAACCGAGGAGCTGGAAGCGGCCAACGAGGAGTTAACGGCCATTAACGAGGAGTTATACGTTCAAAGAGCAAAGCTGCAAGAGGCACTAACCGATCTAAGGAGTGCACAGGAGCAGCTGGTTCAGTCGGAAAAGTTAGCTTCGCTGGGGGTTTTAGCATAGGGAATAGCACATGAGATCAACAACCCGCTAAACTTTATTCATGGAGGTGTAACCGCATTAGAAAAGTACTTCCAGAGTACAGATACTCGGAATCAGGAGTACGTCAATCCCCTTATTCACGCCATAAAGGAAGGGGTACGGCGATCGGTCGACATTGTTAGTAGTTTAAATCTGTATACCCGAAAGGATACCCACAATACCACCGAATGTAATATTCACCGGATAATCGATAGCTGTTTGGTGATGCTTCATGGCGAGATTAAGGATCGAATTGCAGTAGCTACAGAGTATAATTCGGGTATTGGATCCATCCACTGCAGTGAGAGCAAGCTGCAGCAGGCTTTGCTTAATATCCTTTTAAATGCCGTGCAGGCCATAGGTTCAGAGGGGCGAATTACCATAAAAACTACTGGCGACAGTAAATGGATTAAGGTTACCATTACCGATACCGGTTGTGGAATAAACTCCGAAAATTTAAAGCGAATAACCGATCCTTTCTTTACCACCAAGGACCCCGGAAAAGGAATAGGTTTGGGGCTCTCCATTACGCAAACCATTATTGCCGATCACCGGGGCAATCTTAAAATTCAATCGGAGGAGGGCAAGGGAACAACGGTAACAGTATCACTGCCATCCAAAACCAAAGGGAATGAAAGCTAAACCAACCATACTATTTGTCGACGATGAGCCAGTAAACCTAATGGTTTACGAAACCTGCTTCGGCGAGCTGTGTAACGTTTTGCTGGCGCAATCGGGGGCTCAAGCGCTATCTAGTCTTGAGCAGAATAGTGATATCCAAGGGGTTTTTAGCGATATCCGAATGCCGGGTATGGATGGTATCGAATTTATTGGAAAGGCCAAACCACTATACCCATCCATTACTTTCTTTGTGGTTACAGGGTATGGCATGAGTCAGGACATCACTTCGGCAATTGAACAGGGGTTAGTCTCGGGATGTTTCTATAAACCAATTGATATGGATGAAGTAGAGGCGGCCATAATGAGGGTTGCGCGCTAGGGTTATTACAATTCTCCAGGAAAAAGGCTGCACTTTATTTCTACTTTTTTGTAGTTTTGTTATGCTGGAGTAAGAACCAAAAAGAATCGTTATGAAAAAGTTTTTCGAGAGCATTAACATCACCCCAAAGCAGCTGCTTTACCTTTTTTTGCTGGTCATTATGGTGGTTTTTGTGATTCAGAATGCCGAGGCGGTTAGGTTTCGATTCCTATTCTTTGGATTCGAAATGCCCCTTATTATCATAATCGTTGCGGCCTTTATCATTGGGTTTTTCGCCGCAAGGGTTTTCCCAAAACGGAAGGTAAATAAGCAGGAGCCCTCCGAAGAACCTGCCGGTAATGCTGCAGGACGAAAGACGACGGAGTAAGGTCACTTAACCTGTTGTATAAGAAACGCCCCTTTGCCAAAAGTAAAGGGGCGTTTCTGTTGAAACAAGATTCTAGAACTATCTGCAGTATCCGCGACCCATATTTCTGTTGCCCATGCGGTTTCCCTTGCGAGCGTTGAACAGTACCCGTTGCTCATCGGTTAGCAGCGAGGAAACCTCTACGCGGTGCGCCGCCCCTTTCTTTTGAATATTTGCGCGAATGGCAGTCATCTCGTCGATGGTCTTATTGATCTCCTTCAGGTCGGGCTTATCGGCCGATTGAAGAGTTCTAAGGCGAGCACGCTTCTCGGCAAGCTCATTACGCAGGGGAGTAACCTCTTTAAGATGATTGGTTCGGAGCTCAGTAACCTTTGCGTCCTGTTCGGGGGTGAGATTAAGGATGCACTCACCGGGACGATTTGGCCTTTCGGCGTTATACATTCCTCTATGTCCTTCGGGATTGTTCATCATCCCTCTGCCCTGTCCGCGCTGTGCAAGCACATCGCTGGTGGTTGTCATTAAACCTGCCATAAGGGCAATTGCTGCAAAAAATTTAATCCTTTTCATCGTTATTATTATTTTAAGTTTGAGTTTTTCTTGTTACACTGGGTAGTTATCAATAATTAGTTAGCGCTAACTGTAATTATTCTTTAGTCTGTATTTCTATTTCCTCTTTCTATCATCCGCATTCGTCTGGGCTCGATATCGTGTGGTCGTTGGCCTCTGAACATGTTGCGTTTAAAAATTTGCTGTAACCTTTCGTACTGTTCTGGAGTGCACACCTGGCTAAGGGTAATGAAATGCTCAATAGTAGCTTGTTGTTGCTCCACATGTAGCCGGCCAATCTCCTGCGCAATGCTGTCGAGGTATTGCCTGTTGGGTGTTGGCGTGCTCAGCTCTGTCATTATTATCCTATAGTTCTCCTGCAACGACATCCGATTAGTTCGGGTTTGCTCGGCGTAATCCTTACGAAGGGTTTCGAATTTTGCCTCCTGCTCGGGCGTAAGATTTAGCTCAGAGGCAATCATTTTCCCGTGGTTAAAGCGAGGGCGTGTATCGCTTGATTCGGGGTTGAGTTTGGGTTTTACCCGCAAGAATCCCAGCGTACTCAGTGTAGCCAAGTTTAATGCAGCTAGGAGTATTACTGCCCCAACAAGTAGCCTGTTTTTGGTGAATATGTTCATGATTACTTAACTTTAATCGTTATCAACTAGCTCCTCGTAGGGCGAAAAAACATCGCTTGGAAAGTAATCATCGGCAAGCTGTGTCCAGCTTTGCTCGGAGGGGCTATTCATATCTTCCGAGAATGAGGCATTAAGCAGAGTGCCAATTGCAATTCCAAACGCAATCCCTGCGGCAGCAATGGTTATAATATGGGCTCTGCGCAAGGGAATAACGGGAATATTTACCGTTTCCTGTTTTGTATGGATTTTACCCCAAGTTTTGGCGGCAAGGTAGGGGTTTGGCTCAAAAGCCTTCACTTCCTCATCGATGACTGCGTATATCCCTTGGAGTTTCCCCAGAGCCTCTTGGCACGATTGGCAGCTGCCTAGGTGTTGTACCATGGCAATCTGTTTTTCGCCTCGCAACTCTCCATCCAGAAAACTCAGTAGATTTTTATGTGCCTCTTTGCAGTTCATTGTGTTTTGCTCTTTAGTGATTTAGACAATCCAATTTGGGAAAACTTGCGTCGGTACGCAAATTATTTTGCCATTTCTTTTTTTAGATTACCCTGAAGGTTCGACTTAGCCCTGAAAAGCAGCGATTCGACCGACGATAATGAGACGCCCATTACATCTGCAATTTCTTTGTACGATAGTTCCTGGTATTTACTTAAAATAAACGCTATACGTTGGTTCTCGGGCAAAGCGTTAATGGCCTGTTTAAGCATCCTTTTATTTTCGCTTCGCTCAAGGTTACTATCGGCGTTCTCACCGTCTCTATTCAAAACCTGAAGGGGTTCGTTAACATCATTCTTTGAGGTAAAGAAATTCTCGATACTGCGAAAAATTCTGTCACGCTTCTGCTTGCGCACCTGGTTTAGCGACTTGTTTACGGCAATCCTGTATATCCATGTCGATATTTTGGCCTCACTCCGAAATCCCTTTAGCGATTCAAACACTTCGATAAAAACCTCCTGGGCTAAATCCTCGGCATCGGCTAGTGAGTTCACAAAGCCCAAGCAGGTTTTTGTCACCATGGGTTGATAACGATTCACCAACTCCTCAAAAGCCTTTTGGCTATTGTGCTGCAGGATGTCGTCTATTAGCTCTTTATCGCTCATTTACCGGTTGCCTATGATATTTTTTTAGCCTTTTCGTTTGGTTAGACACATGCAAGTTACAAAACTTGCGCAGGTATGTAGGTCAATTTTTTCGCCGTTATGAGATAATATCATTCTTTACTTTATACATTTGTAGTTTCAAATGAACAAGCCATGGGAATTCGCACTAAGATAATGCTTGGTTTTATGATTCTGGGATCAATGCTTTTCATCTCGGGAGCCATCTCAATATTTGAGCTAACCAAGCTTGGGAAATCCATTAAAGGGTTGATCTTCGACAACTACCGTAGCATCGATTACTCCCGCAATATGCTCGATGCATTGGAGCAACAAGGAAATGCAATACTCCTGTTTGCCAATGGCAACCGGGAGCTTGCAATCAGCGAATTCGCTATGGCCGAGAAGGCATTCAGTACAAATCTCGATAGCGCAAGGCATAACTTTTTGCTTAAGGAGGAAAAGGTTTTTATCGATTCCATCGGCATAAGCTATAACCACTTTACCCAAAGATCCGCTAGCATATTCCAGTCCAACAGCATATCCCTCGAAACCTATCTGAATGAGATTAGCCCCCTTGCACAGGAAGCCGGTAGGCATGTTAAGAATTTGATTACCATAAATCAGCAAGGGCTTTTCAACTCTGCGGCTTTTCTCGAAACCAGCGCCCAGCGCGCTTCTGTTCCCGGTTTAATTGTAATCATCACCAGCATTATATTTACCTTTATCTTCACTTATCTAGTTCATCACTACTTTGTTTCGCCAATTATTCGCCTTACCAAGGGTATAAACGACTATGTACGGTATCGTAAACCATTCGATGTTCCCCTCGAAACCAAGGATGAGTTTCATAGCCTTAAGGAGTCTATTGTAAATCTGATCGCATTACTAAAATCAACTGCTAAAAGGGCAGATTAATCACCACCATGCGACCCCATATAATCATACGTTACATTGGATTAGTGCTTGTACTAAGCGCTGGGCTGATGTTCTTGTCGTTTTTGGTTTCGGTCTATTACGGCGATAGTGGTCAAACCCCCTTACTCCTGAGTTGTATTTTAACAGCACTTACAGGAGCCTTCCCAACGGTGTTTGTCCCTCCAACCAGTCAAATATCCAATAAGGAGGGATACGTAATTGTGGTGTTAAGCTGGATTCTGATTTGTTTTTTTGGCATGTTGCCATACGTAATGTGGGGCGGGGAGTTCTCGCTGGTTAATGCGTGGTTCGAGAGTGTAGCTGGGTTTACCACTACTGGCTCCACAATTCTGAAAGATATTGAGGCCTTACCCATGGGGCTGCTCTTTTGGCGGTCGGCAACTCACTGGTTGGGGGGTATTGGAATTATCCTTTTTATGCTGGTTATTGTGCCTGCCTTGGGCAAAGCTCGAATGTCGCTGTCGCGCCTCGAGATGTCGCCATTGGCCAAAACCAACTTTCACTACCGAACCAACAAAACCCTGAGAGTAGTTATCCTGGTTTACTTGGGGCTTACCATAGCACAGACTGTTTTGCTGTACTTCTTTGGAATGAACCTTTTCGACGCTGTAACCCATACATTCGGAACGGTAGCCACTGGAGGATTTTCGCCCAAGAATGCCAGTATCGGCCACTACAACAGCCTCGCCATTGAGATTACTGTGATTGTTTTTATGTTCCTGGCAGGGATGCACTTTGGGGTGCTGTACAACGCTTTTTCCTTTAAGCGCACCAAGTGGTATAAATCCTCCATTGTACAGTTTTATACCTTTTCCATTCTGGCTGGAATTGTGTTTGTGACGCTTAACATTTGGGGAAAAGGGTACGAGTCGTTTCCTCAGGCACTGCGCTATGCGGCTTTTCAGGTAGTATCAATTAGCACAACAACGGGTTATGCTACAGCCGATACTACTATTTGGCCACCATTCTCTGTAATGATTTTGATTTTTTTCACCTTCCAATGCGCCTGTGCTGGCTCAACAGCTGGAGGCATAAAGGTTGATAGAGTGGTAATATTTTTCCAAACCCTGCGGCGCCAGGTGTTAAAGCTGCAGCATCCTCAAGCAGTAATCCCCGTTAGGGTCGATGGTCAGCCCATTGATGATGAAACCGTTGATTCGGTTCTGTTATTTATAGTTCTTTATGTTTTAATTCTGTTCCTCACGGGCCTTGCACTAACCGCCATGGGGGTTGATATTACTACTGCCTTCTCAGCCTCAGCAGCCACCATAAGTACTGTTGGCCCTGGATTTGGGGAGGTGGGCTCTACTTCTAACTACGCTTTAATTCCCGATCTTGGCAAAATCCTACTTACCTTCAACATGCTCCTTGGCCGTTTGGAGATTTTTGGGTTGATGCTTCTTTTCTTTATGCGCTCGTGGCGATAATAGTTTAAAGTACTTATGATTCTTTTTTTAATACAATGTTTTATGAAGATAGGTGTTATTATCGAAACCAAGGAGTTTGAAAAGGCCTGGAACGGGCTGCGCTTTGCGGTTACTGCTAAAATGAACGATCACGAGGTGAAAGTTTTCCTTATGGGCGAAGCCGTAGAATGCGAGGGCTTAACGCACGAAGTATACAATGTTGATGCGCAGCTCAAGACTTTTATCGAGGTTGGCGGCGAGGTGCTTGCCTGCGGAACCTGTATGCGATCAAGAAACTTGTCCTCGGAGGTTTGTCCTATTTCCTCCATGATCGACTGCGTTGAAATGGTTGAGTGGGCCGATAAAACGGTTACTTTTTAGACTGTATCGTACATCCTTAATCCATTATCCGAAAACAAAGCTCACTGTAAAATGCTATTTTTGCAGCAAATTTTAAAGGATGATTCCCTACTTACAGGTTGAAGATATTAGCAAGTCGTTTGGCGACTTGGTACTATTCCAAGATATTAAATTTGGTATTGGCAAGGATCAGCGGGTGGGTCTTATTGCCCGAAATGGTGCGGGCAAAACCACTCTTTTAAGGATTATCGCAGGACTAGAATCAAAGGATTCGGGCAGTGTGGTGTGGACAAACGATATTCGTGTGGGTTACCTCGATCAGAATCCGCTACTCGATGCCTCAAAGACCATTATCGAGAATGTGTTTTCATCCAGCGAGCATAAAGGCGAGGCCATATTTGCATACCAAAAAGCGATGGCATCGCACGATAAAGCGGAGATGCAGCATGCTCTGGAGATGATGGATAAGCACAGCGCCTGGGATGTTGAGGTAAAGGCTCGCCAGATTCTAACCCAGCTCAAGATCACCAATCTCGATCAGGCAGTAAAATCATTATCGGGTGGCCAGCAAAAACGCGTGGCTTTGGCTGCTGCGCTAATCAACGAACCCGACTTCCTAATCCTCGATGAGCCCACCAACCACCTCGACCTCGATATGGTGGAATGGCTCGAGGATTTCCTTAAAAACAGCCGTATAACCCTGCTTATGGTTACTCACGACAGATTTTTCCTAAATCGGGTTTGTACCGATATCGTTGAGATTGATCAAAAGGAATTATACTGGTATAAGGGCAACTATGCATATTATATCGAGAAGAGGCAGGAGCGGATTGAGGCACGTAGCGCCCAGGTCGAAAAGGCCACAAACCTTTACCGCCGCGAGCTCGACTGGATGCGTCGTTCGCCCCCGGCCCGAACATCAAAAGCAAAGTATAGAATTGATGCCTTTTACGATCTACGCTCGAAGGCTACCCAACGATTTAGCAACAGCAATGTGCGTATAAATGTTGGTGCTGCACGTTTGGGTAAGAAGATACTGGAGGCCAAAGGGCTTGAGAAATCCTTTGGCGATCTGATGATCCTTAAGGATTTCTCCTACACTTTTAACCGTTTCGAGCGCTTGGGTATTGTGGGCGACAACGGCACAGGCAAGTCTACTTTTCTGAATATCATCACCCATACCATTCCAGCCGATAAGGGCGTGATTGAGGTGGGCGAAACCGTTGTGTTTGGTTACTATCGCCAAGAGGGGATGAAGATTCAGGAGGACATGAAGGTGATAGATGTTGCCCGTGAGGTGGCCGAGGTAGTAACGCTGGGCGATGGCAAAACCCTGTCGGTATCGCAATTTCTAAACATGTTTTTGTTTGCCCCCGATGTTCAGAATGCTTACGTGTATAAACTTAGCGGAGGCGAAAAGCGCAGGCTTTACCTGCTTACCATCCTTATACGAAGCCCAAACTTCCTAATTCTCGACGAGCCTACTAACGATTTGGATATTGAAACCCTGAACGTTTTGGAAACCTACCTGGAGAACTTCCCCGGAGTTGTTCTGGCCGTTTCGCACGATAGGCATTTCCTCGAGAAGGTGGTGGATGGGTTGCTTATCTTTGAGGGCAACGGCGAGATTACCGGCTTTCCTGGTTCATATACCGATTACTACGACTGGAAAAAAGAGAAGCAAAAAATAGAGCAGCAGAATCAAAAACCTGCAGAAATAAAAGCTAAGCCCAAATCAACCCTCTCAAAAGCCCGAAAACTCACTTTTGCCGAGCGAAAGGAGATGGAGACATTATCGGTTGAGATTGAACAGCTGGAGAATGAGAAGGCCGAGATTGAATCGACAATAAATAGCGGAACGCTACCACACGATGAACTTATTGGCCAATCGAATCGCATTGCAGAGTTAATTCACCTACTCGACACCAAAGGCGAGCGATGGCTCGAGTTAATGGAAATAGACGAGAACGCAGGGTAGGTTGGTTTATAGATTAAAGTTTAGCGCCTGCCTGTCGTTAGATAGGTTTAAAGTTTAAAGTATAACGTTAGTAAGTATCCAGCAACCCCGCCTGACCTGACGACAGTCGGGCAGGCAAAATCCAACGTCGGGCTTCTCTCTTCTGTCTTCCGACTTCCGACTTCAAACTTCCGTCTTCCGTCTTCCCTCGTCAACCTCCAAAATGCGTCGGTTTACGAGGCAGGCGTCTTCCGTCTTCTGTCCTCTACCTTCTCCTAAACATCAACCCAAGATATACGCTAAACACAATTGTTGTAGCAAGTTGAATGTGTAGGGGTGTGGAAATAATACCCTCACCTGTTTTAAAAATTATGGCAACAGCAATAAACTTGGCCATGTAGTATATGGCTTTGCTGGCAATAATTGAGCTGATAATCGATGCAAATGCACTTTTGGTTTTGCCCAGCAAAAAGTAGAAAATCCAAACATTTAGCACCAACTCACCCGAAATTAGTAGCATCTTATAAAATACAGGGTGCGCCGATACCAAATAGCTGAAAACTGGAAGTGTTAAAGCAATAATATATGCGTTTCGCTTGGTGGTATGAACCAGAGCAAGGATAAGAGCTATGCGCATGGGTTCAATAAGATACAGCGGAAAGCTGAGCATATGCGAGATGGTTGGCACTAGGTAAATAAAGGCTAATGCCAGCATATCGAATATTATGTAGCCAATCGTTCTTTTGGATGTTAACGCTATTGATGCCATAGTTTTTATTTTTAAGTTTATTATTTTCAGATACTTTTTCCTAAAAAAAGTTTAGCAATAGATTACAAATATATGCTATTTGTCCGTTTTTCGTATCTTTAATGCCAATTATCGGTTAAGCTATGATTCAAAATTTTCATCAAAATTAAGAATATCAACAAACACCTTAGGAGTATGAAGCGAAGAGATTTTCTGAAAAAAGGTTTGGGTGCCGGATTGATGGCAGGTGCCTTTCTAAAGGTAAATGGTGCTAACAGTCTGGCCAATTCTAGCAAGCCAAACTCCAGTAAACCATTCGATTTGGTTGCAGTGATGGGCGGGGAACCGGCCCAAATGTTCGATAAAGCAATTGCCGCACTGGGTGGAATGGGAAAATTTGTGAAAAAAGGGCAAACCGTGGTAGTAAAACCAAATATTGGTTGGGATACACCTGAAGAACTCGGTGCAAACACAAACCCACAACTAGTTGCACGGATTGTGGAACAATGCTTAAAGGTTGGTGCTAAAGAAGTATTTGTATTCGACAATACATGCGATACATGGAATCGTTGCTATGCCAATAGTGGGATAGAGGAGGCTGTAAAAAAGGCAGGAGGAAAGATTGTGCCAGGAAATACCGAGAACTACTATAAGAGTGTTACAGTATCTAATGGGAAAAGGCTAACCGAGGCTAAGGTTCACGAGCTAATTCTCAACTCCGATGTATTTATTAATGTCCCCGTTCTAAAGCATCATAGCTCCGCTAAGGTTACCATCTGTTTAAAAAATCTAATGGGCATAGTTTGGGATAGACGTTTCTGGCACAGAAACGACCTACACCAATGTATCGCCGATTTTGCCACTTGGCGCAAACCCGATTTAAATGTGGTTGATGCCTATAGGGTAATGACTCGTAATGGCCCGCGGGGAGTGAGTCAGGCCGATTTGGTTATGAAAAAGTCGCTTATTATTTCTACTGATATGGTTGCTGCCGATGCTGCTGCTGCAAAAATATTTGGAACAGAACCCGCAGAAATTGGCCATATAAAAATTGCTCACGAAATGGGTGTGGGCAATATGAATTTGGATGAACTGAATATAGAACGTATAAGAGTATAACCATAATAGCATGTCAAAAATCTTATCTCTTCGCTGGTTACGAACAGTTGTGGCCATTATCTATTTCACCCTTTTTGTATTTGCGTTTATCGATTTTTCGAGTACTTTTTCGAGTGGATTCCTAAACGGCTTGTTATACTTGCAGTTTACCCCTTCGGTGTTGAAGTTTATTAGGGTTGGCGGTATTCTTGCAACAGGTTTTATTGCCGTATCACTACTAACACTTTTATTCGGAAGGGTATACTGTTCCATGATTTGTCCCTTGGGGATTTTTCAGGATATTGTGGCTCGTTTCCGCACCAAGAGGGTACGGTATAAGTATTTGAAACCCTGGAATATTATTCGTTATACAACCCTAGTTGTGGTTGTAGCTTCTGCGCTGGCTGGCTCATTGTTTCTTTTGTATATGCTCGATCCCTACAGCTTTGCAGGTAGAATTTTCTCCGACATATTACGCCCTGTCTACTATGAGGCCAATAATCTATTAGTAAAAGTTCTGGGTTTTTTCAGTAGTTACGCCTTACATCACGTTGAGTTTAAGGGGATGCCCTGGCAGGGAATTGCCATAACCGGTGGCTTAACCGTTGCACTTGTGGTAGTTGCTTGGCGATGGGGACGAATATTCTGTAACTCATTCTGTCCAGTGGGAGCCTTTCTTAGCCTTTTATCAAGATTATCAATTTTTAAATTAGTAATCGACGAAAATTCGTGCACAGCATGTAACAGATGTTCGCGCGATTGTAAAGCTAGTTGTATTGATGTAAATAATCGTAGTATCGATTTTTCAAGGTGTGTAGCCTGCTACAACTGTATCGATAGCTGTAAGGAGGGCGGAATTGGCTATCGGTTTGCCTACTCAAAACCCAAAAAAAACTTACCAATTGAGCCAGATACATCGCGCCGTGGCTTTATTGCAACATTTACAGGGATTGTTGTGGGTGCATCACTTGTTAGACAATCGTTAAAATCCATTGCACAGGGACGTGGATTTGGACAGGGTAGAAGAAAGAATCAGAATCATGGTTCAGATGAAAATCCCCAAAAATCTACTGCAGGCGATCGTCCAAATAGCCGATTAGCACCAGTAACCCCGCCTGGATCATATAACCAAAAGGATTTCCTTAATGCCTGCACAGCTTGTCATCTGTGTGTTACAGCCTGCCCAACCCATGTTATTCAACCCGCCATAAAGGAATATGGTTTTTTTGGTCTTCTGCAACCTCATATGGATTTCCATTCGGGCTTTTGCAATTTTGAGTGCACAATCTGCGGAGAGGTTTGTCCAGCAGGAGCCATTCGAATTCTTGATCTTGAAACGAAGAAACGGACTCAGATAGGAAGGGTGAAATTCCATCTCGGCAATTGCATAGTGCGAGTCGATAGAACCGATTGTGGTGCATGTTCCGAGCATTGTCCCACAAAAGCAGTGCATATGGTCCCTTGGCAAGGGCTTCTTCTGCCCGAGGTCAATGAGGATATCTGCATTGGTTGTGGTGCTTGCGAGTATGCTTGTCCCACAACGCCCTACAAAGCCATATACGTAAATGGAAATGTAGAGCATCAGGTAGCCGATCTGCCCGAGATGATGGACGATGCCCCTCGGAAATCTGATGCTGATGATTTTCCCTTTTAGATTACATTGCTTTAATGGTTGTTTTTTGAATTCCAAAACTAAACCTAATTATGAAGACTAAACTTTGGTTTTTTGCTTTGACTTTTGCTCTCGTTTTTCTGGCATCGTGCCAAAATAATAGTAATGTTAAGGTTAACGATTGGGCAATTGCGCTCCATGGTGGTGCAGGTGCAATGAGTCGAGAGAACTACACCGAAGAGCAGATTACACAGTACGAAACTGAACTGGCTGCCGCACTGCAGATTGGTGAGGATATTCTTAGTAATGGAGGTTCAAGCCTTGATGCAGTTGAGCAGGTAGTCCGATATCTCGAGGACTGTCCTCTGTTCAATGCTGGCCGCGGAGCAGTTTTTACTAACGATGGAAAGAACGAGCTTGATGCCGCCATAATGGAGGGTTCCAACCTAAAGGCAGGAGCAGTAGCTGGAGTTGGCAACATTAAAAACCCCATTTCAGCTGCACGAATGGTAATGGAAAAATCGGAGCATGTGCTTATGGTGGGTAAAGGCGCATCACTTTTTGCTTTGCAAAATGGTGCCGAGGTTGTCGACAGCTCATACTTCTTTACCGAAAGGAGTTACCGTGCTCTTCAGCGTGCCCTTGAGCGCGACAAGAAAATGGGAACTGTTGGCTGCGTCGCCCTCGATAAGCACGGTAACCTAGCTGCTGCAACCTCAACCGGTGGAATGACCAATAAAAAATATGGTCGCGTTGGCGATGTGCCCATTATAGGAGCAGGAACCTATGCGAATAATAAAACCTGCGCTATTTCAGCAACTGGGCATGGCGAGTACTTTATTCGCTATACTGTGGCTCATGATATCTCGGCGCTTATGGAGTATAAACGGCTATCGTTGGCACAAGCTGCCGAGGAGGTGATTCATAATAAACTTGAAGAGGTTGATGGCCGTGGCGGAATTATTGCTGTTGATAAGTACGGAAATGTTAACCTATCGTTTAATACCTCTGGTATGTTTAGGGCTTTTGCCACTTCGGGAGGCGAGAAGGGGGTAGGTATTTTTAAGGACTAGGAGTACATCTATATTCACTTAATTGGTTTTCACATAATATTTATATAGATTAGCAATTAATTCTTTTAACCCATCCTGTTTGGGTAAAACAGGGGCGAAACCGAAAAGCCTTATGAGTAGGAAAACCTAAAACCTTACTTCTATGGAATCTGCAATTTTTCTTTATTTGTTAATCATTGTATTAATGATTGCCTCCATTTGGGTTATCTTCACTAAAGCAGGTCAACCAGGATGGGCTAGCATCATTCCAATTTACAATATTATTGTTATGCTGGCTGTTGCTGGAAAACCTTGGTGGTGGATATTCCTATTTTTAGTACCTGTTGTAAATATAGTTTTTGCCATTATGATGTATCACGGAATTTCAACTAAGTTTGGACAGGGAGCCGGTTATACTGTTGGAATTATTTTCTTCCCCTTTATATTTCTACCAATCCTTGCTTTTGGAAATTATAAGTATAAGGGATAAGAATATAATTGTAAAGCTTTATACAGGCTGCCCATATGGCAGCCTTTCTTTTTGTAATCACTTAACCATGCGGTTAAAATATATGGCTAAAAATTTGGAATAACCAATTCTTATGTTGTATATTTGACCAAATAATTTAACCAATCAGTTAAATTGAAAATGAATATAAAAATGGTTGATGATAAGCAAGATACAGAAAAGTTGATTCTTGAGGCTGCACGCAAGGTCTTTATTCGTAAAGGGCTTGATGGTGCGCGAATGCAGGAGATTGCCGATGAGGCTGGCATAAATAAGGCTTTACTGCATTACTATTTCAGGAGTAAGGAGAAACTCTTCGAAATTATTTCTAGTAAGGAGATTAGCCTTCTCTTCCCAACTATTTCGGGTGCAATTCTATCGGAGGATGTGCCCTTTGAGAGTAAAATAAGGCTAATTGTCGATGGATATATCAACTTATTCCTTAAGCACCCCTTCTTACCTCTTTTTATTTTAAGGGAAATAAACCGCGATCCTGATAATATTAAGGGGATATTTGAAAAATCGGGCGTAGATTTTGGATTTATCCATAACATTGCGTTTGCTAAGCTTGCCGAAATGCTCAACGTTGATACCGATGGAGCTCGCCATTTCATGGTCAACTTACTGAGCCTTTGTATTTTCCCATTTGCTGCAAAGCCTTTACTAGAGAAAGTTCTTTTTAATGACGATGAACAGGAGTTCGTTCTGTTTCTGGAGGAGCGTAAAATTCAGGTTGCCGATTTTATTATTTGTGCCATTAAGTTTAAGCAGTTTGGAAATAGTTGATTAATTATTGAAAATGGGATACTTATAAACAGTTAATTTATGAGGACTACCGTATTATTGCAATTAGCATTGCTTCTGGCTGTAAACCCCAGCACCTTAAATGCACAGGAGCAAAGGTTGGTTACCTTGCCCATGTTTTATCAAGCGCTGGAGGAACAGAATCCTATTTCGGCCATAAAAATGGCTCTCGACTCTGCAAATGCACTACAGCTCAAGAATCTCAACACCGCTTACTTCCCTAAACTCGATTTAAATGCTACAGCCACTTGGCAATCGGATGTTACCAGTATCGATTTTAATACTCAAAACCTTCCTTTTAGTATCGATGTTCCAAGCCCCGATCGCGATCAGTACAAGGCTACCATAGATATTTCGCAAGTTATTTGGGATGGAGGCAAAACATCTGCACGAAAGGATTTAGCTTTTGCGCAGCTTAAGGCTGAACAGGGTTCAATTAAAAGTGAGATTTACAATCTTAGAGAAAGGGTTAACGAGGCTTTTTTCGCCATTATTCTGCTTGAAATTAGTAAGGAAAGGCTCATGTTGATGGCCGAGGAACTTACAACCCGAAAGGAATCTCTGGAGAGTGGTGTTCGTGAGGGGGTAATTCTTCCATCTGTAGTACAATCTTTACAAGCCGAGATTTTAAGACTCCAGCAGAAACTCCTTGAGCTAGACGCCCAAAAAGCTTCGCTTTTAAAATTACTGGAAAAGTTAACCGGAGTTAGGTTGGAAAATACCGATAAATTTGTTCAACCTGAACTCACCGACGAAGAGCCTACATCTAATTATAGACCCGAGATTTACAACTTTGCCTCTCGGCGTGAGGTTTTCGATGCTCGATCCAATTTAACATCGCGAATGCGAATGCCTGCGCTTGCAGGTTTTATATCATCGGGGTACGGGAAACCTGGCCTTAATATGCTTAGCAACGAGTGGAATCCATTTGTTGTAGTGGGTGCAAAGTTATCGTGGAATATATGGGACTGGAATTATTTGCGCCGTGAACGGGAACAATTTCATGTACAGAAGAGCATTATTAATCTTAGGCAGAGGGCTTTTGAAGATGGGTTGGAAAGCGCATTGGTAGCCACCGAAAATCAGATTGAAATGCTGGAGCAGCAGTTAATTCTCGATACGCAGGTGACAACCCTTTTAGACGAAGTTAAAAAAAGGAGTGAGTCGATGCTCGCCAACGGAACCATAACATCATCGGAGTTTCTTGGCGATTTTAATGCAGCAGCAAGGGCAAAACTCGATATGGAGTATCGAAAAATTCTGCTAATCAAGGAGAAGGTTAATCGGATTTACTTACTTGGAACCAATTTGTAAAGTTTTTATTAACTTTTTGACTAGTTGCTTGGCAGTTTATTTCATTAAAAATCCGATCAGTTAGATAGTTAAATATTTGGAATAAAAAATAATGGTATGAAAACTAAAAACTTAATCCTGGTTGCATTGGCAACACTTCTTTGTGCTTGCAACAATGGAAGTGGAGATTATGATGCAACAGGAACCTTCGAAACTACCGAGGTAATTGTTTCGGCTGAGGGTTCTGGAAAAATATTGAAGTTTGATGTGGACGAAGGGCAATTGCTTGATTTGAGTCAAGTGGTTGGTTATATCGATAGCACACAACTTTTTTTACGGAGGAAGCAGCTTTTGGCCTCACGCCAGGCGTTGCTTAACCGACGTCCCGACATTGGAAAACAATTGGCTACCCTAAATCAGCAGCTGGCTACAGCCAAGCACGAACGAATAAGGCTTGAAAAATTGGTAGCCGAAAATGCCGCTACTACAAAGCAACTCGACGATATGAATGCCCAAATCCAGAATCTCGAAAAAAAACTCGATGCCACAAAATCGTCACTTGAGAAAACCGATAGGGGATTGCTTGCCGAAAACGAGGCGTTGGAACTGCAAATTGCTCAAATTGATGATCAAATTGCTAAATGTAGAGTTGTTAGTCCGATAAAGGGGATAGTCCTTGTAAAGTACGCCCAGGCTGGCGAATTGGCCGTTGTGGGCAAACCACTTTTCAAGGTAGGCAATATTGATAATATGATTCTGCGCGCCTATATAACTGGTGACCAAATTAGCCAACTAAAAATTGGTCAAACAGTTAAGGTATTTGCCGATTTTGACGAGAAGGGTAGCCGTGAGTACGAGGGTGTAGTTGGATGGTTATCGTCAAAATCGGAATTTACCCCAAAAACTATTCAAACTCGCAATGAGAGGGCAAATCTTGTTTATGCTATAAAAATCAATGTAAAAAATGATGGTTACTTAAAGATTGGTATGCATGGGGGAGTGAGAGTTCGTTGATTGCTGAATGTTAAACATTGAAGGTAGATTGACAGTGTTACAGGAATTTATTAATTGCTAGTATAATAGTCAACAAAATAGTACTTGTGACTTAATTATGGTAAACTGCAACAATATATCTAAGCACTACGGAAAAGTTCTGGCCCTTAAGAATATTTGTTTTACAGCAGAACAGGGCGAGATCTTTGGCATAATCGGCCCCGATGGTGCAGGAAAAACAACCCTGTTCCGAATCCTTACTACGCTTATCCTACCCGACGAGGGTAGCGCAAAAGTTGATGGTTTTGATGTTTTGAAGGATTATAAGGAAATTAGGAAAAGGGTGGGCTATATGCCCGGTCGGTTCTCGCTATATCAGGATTTAACGGTGGAGGAAAATCTCAACTTTTTCGCAACGGTTTTCAATACCACATTAGAGGAGAACTACCATCTCATAAAGGATATCTATATCCAGATTGAACCATTTAAAACCCGCAAAGCGGGTAAACTTTCGGGTGGCATGAAGCAAAAGCTGGCGCTTAGTTGCGCTCTTATCCACAAACCCACGGTACTGTTTCTCGACGAACCTACAACTGGAGTCGATGCGGTGTCGCGAAAGGAGTTCTGGGAGATGCTGCAAAATTTGAAAAAACAGGGAATTACCATCCTGGTATCAACGCCATATATGGATGAGGCTAGTCTTTGCGATAGAATTGCGCTTATTCAGAATGGGCGTTTTCTTAAAATTGATACCCCCAGAAACATTGTTAATCAGTTTACGAAAACCCTTTGGACGGTTAAAAGCGATAACATGTCGAAGTTGCTAAAGGATTTACGCAGCATAAATGGGGTGGAGAATTGCTTCGCCTTTGGAGATAGTCATCACACCATTATCGACGATTCGAGGCTATCATCAGGGAACCTTACGGAACAGCTTCAACGTTTATCGCATCGTAATATTATAATAACCAAAACATTGCCTACGATTGAGGATTGTTTTATGGATTTAAGTGCATCCCAGATGGTTCAAAACAACTAAAATGAAGTAAATGGAGAAGGTTATTGTAGCCGATAAGCTAACCAAGAGATTTGGTCATTTTGTGGCTGTCGATAATATTTCGTTTGAAGTGGAGAGGGGCGAAATTTTCGGATTTCTTGGAGCCAATGGAGCAGGTAAAACCACTGCAATGCGAATGCTTTGTGGGTTAAGTAAACCTTCATCAGGTAAAGGTTTTGTTGCTGGCTACAATATTCATCACCAGTCGGAGATGGTGAAACGCAGTATTGGCTATATGAGCCAAAAGTTTGCACTTTACGACGACCTTACCGTTGCCGAAAATATTTGGGTTTTTGGAGGAATTTATGGGGTTGCCGATAGTGAAATTGCCAAGCGAACCAACGATCTGCTTCGAAGACTTGGATTTGAATCGGAACGAAATACGCTGGTAAAATCGCTACCACTGGGGTGGAAGCAGAAGTTGGCCTTTTCGGTGGCCATTTTTCACAAACCTAAGATTGTATTTCTAGATGAACCGACGGGAGGAGTTGACCCTGTTACACGTCGTCAGTTTTGGGAGATGATTTACGATGCTGCCGATCAGGGAATAACCGCATTTGTCACAACTCACTACATGGATGAGGCTGAGTACTGTAACCGTGTATCAATTATGGTTGATGGACGAATTGAGGCGCTAGACTCACCCCGTAACCTTAAGAAAATGTACAACACGCAAAATATGGACGGGGTTTTTCAGCAGCTGGCGCGCAGCGCAACACGTAAAGCCGATTGATATGAAGCAGTTTCTCTCATTTGTTAGCAAGGAGTTTCACCATATTTTCAGGGATAGAACCACTATGGCTATCCTTCTGCTGCTTCCAATTCTAATGCTAATTCTTTTTGGCTACGCCATCAATACCGAGGTTAGGAATACACGCATTGCCATTTACGACCCCTCAAACGATGAAGCAACAAAAGCCATTGCGGAAAAGTTGAATGCCAGCGAGTATTTTACTGTAGTTGAGTTTATTGAGCATCCAGGCGAGGTGGAAAAACTTTTTTTAAACGGGAAGGTTCAGATGGTGGTGCTATTTAGCCAGAACTTTTATGAGAATATGATGAGAACTGGCGATGCACAGGTGGCTCTAATTACCGATAGCACCGATCCCAACTCGGCGAAAACAATCGTTACCTATGCAACAAGCATCCTTGGGCAATATCAGCAGGAGAAATTTAGGATAATCAATATCCCCTTTCATATTGATGCGCATTTGAAACTTCTTTATAATCCACAAATGAAAGGGGCTTACAATTTTGTACCCGGTGTTATGGGAATGATTCTAATGCTAATTTGTGCCATGATGACTTCAATTTCCATTGCCCGTGAGAAGGAGATGGGAACCATGGAAGTTCTGCTTGTTTCACCTGTGAAACCATTAGTTATGATTATTGCCAAAACTATTCCATACTTTTTCCTTTCGCTTGTTAATCTCACTACAATACTTCTGCTCTCGGTTTTTTTGTTAGGGGTACCCATAGCCGGCAGCCTCTTTTGGTTAATTATTCTCTCGTTGATTTACCTTTTCGTAAACCTGTCGTTAGGGCTAGTAATCTCGTCGTTTGCCCAATCGCAACTAGTAGCCTTGTTAATGTCGGGTATGGTGCTAATGATACCGGTTATTATGCTTTCGGGGTTGATGTTTCCCGTGGAGAATATGCCAAAATTCTTTCAGGTTCTCTCCCAAATCATCCCCGCTAAATGGTACATTGTGGGGGTTAAGAAACTTATGATTAAAGGACTAAGTTTTACGGCAATAAAATTTGAATTGGGTGTCTTGCAGGCAATGGCCGTCCTGTTTATCACCATTAGTTTAAAAAAGTTTAAGTACAGATTGGAGTAACTATAAATGAGAAAGACGTTGAAAAATAATCGTTTAGGGTTATCAAGTATAAAATTTCTGCTTAAAAAGGAATTTTTGCAGATGAAGCGGAATAAGTTTATACCCAAGGTTACAATAGTATTACCCTTTGTTGCGCTAGCCCTTTTCCCCATGGTTGCCAATTTCGATATCAAGGATGTGAGGTTGGCTGTAGTTGATAGTAACCGAAGTCCATACTCAACACGATTTGTAAATAAAATCAGCTCTTCGGGTTATTTCAATTTGGTAGATATACCTGCCGATTACACTCAAGCCCTCTGGTTTGTGGAGCAAGATATTGCTGATATAATTCTTGAGATACCCCCTCTATTCGAGGAGGATTTAGTCTCAACCCAAAGGACAAGTGTGCAAATATCGACAAACACTGTGAATGGAATGAAGGGTGGCCTTAGCGGCGCGTATTTAATGGGAATTACCAACGATTTTGCAACAGATATTCGTAACGAGTGGGTTCAATCGGGGACACGTTTAATCGCTCCATCATTCCAAATTATACCTCGATATAATTTCAACCCCTTACTTGAGTACAAATACACAATGATACCGGCCATAATGATGATGATGCTTGCCGTGATTACGGGTTTTCTGCCAGCTCTAAACATTGTGGGGGAAAAGGAGAAGGGAACCATTGAGCAGATGAACGTTACGCCAGTGAGTCGAATCGCTCTTATCCTAGCCAAACTAATTCCCTACTGGATTATAGGATTTGTAGTTTTATCCATTTGCTTCTTTGTTGCATGGCTTTTTTATGGGATGATTTCGTTAGGAAGTTATGGTCTCCTTTACCTTTTTGCAGCTGTTTTTACACTCGCCTTCTCGGGGTTTGGACTAATGGTTTCGAACTATGCATCCACTGTCCAGCAGGGTATGTTCATCATGTTTTTCTTTGTAATCACCTTTATTTTCCTGAGCGGACTCTATACTCCAGTGAGCAGTATGCCCATGTGGACTCAAACCGTAAGTTTTTTTAGCCCATTGAGATATATGGTTGAGGCGTTACGCTTCATTTTTCTTAAAGGGAGTGGTTTCGCCGACCTACGATGGCACTTTGCGGCTCTGTGTGGCTATGCCATTTTCTTTAATGGATGGGCAATTTTGAGCTACAGGAAGACTAGTTGACCCATTTTCGAAACTAACCTCTTATACCAAATCTTTCGCTTGGTTTAAACTTATTCCTTTCACAATCATCAAAGTAAACGATACTGAAAATCGTGTTATGCTATTTGCGAATAGTTCATACATTTAGATTGTTTAAAATCATTCGCTTATAGGTTTTTTGGTTGGTATCTATATTACATTCAAGTGCTTAACATTCTCAATAATGTTTTCTTGAAATATAATTAAGATGCTTATTATCGACTCAATCCAAGGGAGTTATTTCTTGAATTGGCTTGTAGTTCTGGTATTAAGAGTTGAAGAAATGAGTTTAATTAGAGGAGTAAATGATGTCTTTATCACCATTTTAATTTGCATTTAACACTTTACGTTCATAAATTTATCTATTATTAGCTCTGTTCTATTCAGTTTTAACCTAAACCAATCTAAAATGAAAAATTTCAGGAATCTTTTTTTTATGCTTATGCTACTTCCTGCATTGGCTGTAGTAATCTCATCCTGTGGCTCGAAGTATAGCTACGAAACAGTTAAGGGTGATCCCATGAACACTCGAATCTACACCCTCGACAACGGACTAAAAGTCTACATGAGTGTTTATAAGGACGAACCTAGGGTACAGGCCTATGTAACCGTGAAAGCGGGAAGCAAGAACGACCCAGCGGAAACTACTGGTTTGGCTCACTACTTTGAACACCTTATGTTTAAAGGAACCTCTAAGTTTGGAACGCTCGATTGGGAAAAAGAGAAACCAATGCTCGATGAAATTGAGGCGCTATTCGAAAAGTACAGGGGCGAAACTGACCCTGAGGTTCGTAAGGCAATCTACAAGGTAATTGACAGCATTTCATATGAGGCATCAAAAATTGCCATTCCTAACGAGTACGATAAGCTAATGAGCGCCATAGGTTCACGCGGAACCAACGCAATGACATCCAACGATTTTACAGCATACGTGGAGAATTTCCCCAGCAATCAGCTCGAGAACTGGGCCGATATACAAGGCGAGCGCTTCTCCGATCCTATCCTTAGGATTTTCCATACCGAGCTTGAGACTGTTTATGAGGAGAAGAATATGACTCTTACTCAGGATGCAAGGAAAGTATTTGAAGCAATGAACCGCCTGCTTTACCCAAATCACCCCTATGGCCAGCAAACTACAATTGGCGAGGCTGAGCACCTAAAGAATCCTTCGATTATTAACATTAAGAACTTCTTTAATCAGTACTATGTGCCCAACAATATGGCAATTATACTTGCGGGCGATCTCGATCCCGATGCCACCATTGCCATTATCGACAAGTACTTTGGTCACATGAAGGCCAAGAAATTACCTAAGCTGAATTTTAAACCCGAAGAACCCATTCTTGAGCCTATTACTGCTGATGTTATTGGACTCGAAGCCGAACAGGTACGTATTGGTTACCGTTTCCCAGGTGCAGCTAGTAACGAGGCCATGATGGCCGATTTAGTAGGGATGATGCTTTCGAATCGCTCTACTGGACTTATCGACCTCAATGTAAACCTTCAGCAAAAAGCTCAGTCTGCCGCTGCTTTTGTATCAAAGAATACTGATTATTCTGCATTAACTCTATTCGGTATGAACCGTAGAGGACAAACCCTTGAGGAAGTGCAGGAAATCCTTCTTGAGCAGGTTGACCTAATTCGTAAAGGTGAATTCCCCGACTGGATGCTTGAAGCTACAATCAACAACTTGAAGTTACAGGAGATGCGAAGACTCGAAAGCAACGCTGGTAGGGTTCGCACCATGATGAACAGCTTTGTAAATGACATAACCTGGAAGAGTACTGTTAAGTATATCGATGAGTTAGGTAAGGTTACTAAAGATGAATTGGTTGCATTTGCCAATAAGCATCTTGGTAACAACTACGCAGTGGTTTACAAGCGACAGGGAAAACCCGAAGTGGAACTTGTTGAGAAACCAACCATTACCCCCATTCACATTAACCGCGATGTGGAATCGGAATTCCTTAAGGAAGTTAAAGACCGCAAAGTACCCGATATTGAGCCAGTATTCCTCGATTTTTCAAAAGGTTTCAATAGGGCAACCACGGCCTCAAATCTCGACATTCTCCATATGGATAATAATGAGAACGAGACTTTTACTCTGTATTTCTACTATCCATTTGGCAGCGAGAACGATTTAATGCTCGATTTGGCTGCAGGTTACCTCGAATTTTTGGGAACATCAGAGTACACAGCCGAGCAGCTTAAGCAGGAGTTCTACAAGCTGGCTTGCTCATTCAGCGTGTTCTCATCGAACGACGAAACTTACGTTTCGATTAGCGGACTAAGCGAGAACCAGGAAGCAGCACTTAAACTACTCGAGTCGCTTATGACCGACTGCCAACCCAACGAGCCCGCATTTGCACGCTACGTGCAAAGCGTGCTTAGGTCGAGAGAAAACGCCAAGCAGAATCAGAGCAACGTGTTTAGGGGATTGGTTAACTACGCTACATTTGGCGCAAAATCTCCATTCACGCATCAGGTTACCGAGAAGGAATTAATGGCGCTTAAGCCCGAAGTTCTTGTGGCTAAGATTAAGGAGTTGTCGAGTTATCCCCATCAAATTTTATATTATGGTACATCCTCGGTTGAGGAGTTAAAGGATATGGTGGAGCGAATTCACAAGGTTCCTGCCTCTTTTAACACTGCACCCGCGCCTGTTAAGTTTACCGAACTCGAAACCACGAAGAATCGTGTAGTTTTCTCGCATTACGATGCCAATCAGTCGAACGTACAGATTATCAACAAGAGTGTAAATTACGATTTTAATCTCTTGCCCAACGCTACCATGTTCAACAACTACTTTGGAACTGGCATGAGCGCCATTGTGTTTCAGGAGCTAAGAGAAAAACGTGGATTGGCCTATACTGCCCGTTCATCGTTCTCGTTCCCCAGCACTCCCGAAAAGCCATTTATGAACAACGGGTATATAGCTACTCAAAACGACAAAATTGTTGAGGCTCTTGATGCTTTTGAGGATCTATACAACAATATGCCGGTTTCGGAAAATACTTTCGGCTTGGCTAAAGATCAGCTTATCAACGGTATTCGCAACGAGCGTATTACCAAGATGAGGGTGATTATGAATTACCTCAGAGCTCAAAAAATGGGTTACGAGGTTGATATTCGCAAAACCTACTGGGATGCTATCCCCAGCATGACCCTTAACGATGTGATTGAGTTTAACCACAAGTACATTAAGGATAAACCTAAAACTTACGTTATTCTTGGCAACGAGAAAGCCGTAGATTTTAAGGAGATTAGCAAGAGATTTGGACCAGTTGAAAAGGTATCGCGCGATCAGCTTTTCAATTTTTAGAAGACTTAAGCGTTGAAATTGTTTGGCGGGAGGTTTAAATCTCCCGCCTTTTTTTGTGGATTTACGTTTTTTGCTGCACAAATCTTTAATTCTATATTTGTGTAGAATTTGCAAACTATGTTATATCCATTCACCATTTGGTTAACCGGACTGCCCTCGGCAGGCAAAACAACAATAGCCTTCGATCTTCAAAATCGTTTTAAACTCGATGGAATATCAGCGGTGGTAGTTGATGGCGATATTTTCCGAAAGCAGTTCTGCTCCGATTTAGGTTTTTCGCTCGGCGATCGGCACGAAAACATTCGAAGAGCCGCTTCAATGGCGCGAATTGTGAACGATTCGGGTGTTATTGCCATATGCTCTTTTATATCGCCTACTCAAGAAATTCGGCAGCTTGCAAAATCGATTATTGGCTCCGAATCGTTTGTAGAGGTGTTTGTAAGCACACCACTATCTGTTTGCAAGCAACGCGACAGCAAAGGCCTATATCGCAAAGCGGATTTGGGCGAGATTAAAGAATTAACCGGAATCTCTTCCCCATTCGAGACCCCCAATAACCCATACTATCAGGTCGATACATCCACGCAAAGCCGCGATGAGGTGATAACCTCGATTTATAGGGCATTGCAAGGAAAGTTTTTATAGTTTTGTCTAGAGTTTTTAGCGAAAATGTTTTTTAAGTATTAGATAGTCCCAATCATGAAGCAATTTTCCATTAACCATCTTCGAGAGCTAGAGTCAGAGTCAATTTTTGTTATTCGTGAGGTTGTTGCTCAATTTGAGAATCCCGTTATGCTTTTTAGCGGAGGGAAGGACTCTATTGTGATGTTTCACCTTGCGCGTAAGGCATTTTACCCCGCACGGGTTCCATTCCCGCTTATGCATATCGATACTGGGCATAATTTTCCCGAAACAATTGAGTTTCGCGATTGGCTATCGCAGGAATCTGGGGTATCCGTGATTGTGGCTTCAGTACAGGAGTCAATTAATAGCGGGAGAGCGGTGGAGGAGAAGGGTTACAGCGCTAGCCGTAACCGGATTCAAACCGTTACATTGCTCGATGCCATTGAGAAGCACAAGTTCGATTGCGCCATGGGTGGAGGTAGGCGCGACGAGGAGAAGGCCCGAGCCAAAGAGCGATTCTTCTCGCACCGCGATGAGTTTGGACAATGGGATCCTAAAAATCAACGACCTGAACTTTGGAATATTTTTAATGGGCGAAAGAGTATGGGCGAGCACTTTAGGGTGTTCCCCATCAGCAACTGGACCGAGATGGATATATGGCAGTATATCTTGCTAGAGAATATTGCCATTCCGAACCTTTACTTTTCGCACGAACGAGAGGTTTTTGAACGCGATGGCGTTCTTTACGCCAAAACACCGTTTATGATGATAAGGGATACCGAAAAGGTTGAACGCCGTATTGTGCGGTTCCGTACCATAGGCGATGCCACGTGCACAGGTGCTGTGGAATCGACTGCTCATAGTTTAACCGATATTATTAGGGAGGTTGCAGCCATCAGAACAACCGAACGCGGAACCCGTGCCGACGACAAGCGTAGCGAAGCCGCTATGGAGGATCGAAAAATTGAGGGCTATTTTTAATCATTTCAGTTTTTTTCAGAAGTAAGATATGGATACATCTTTTAACGATTCAGCATACCTCGATATGGAGCTATTGCGGTTTACAACCGCTGGAAGTGTTGACGATGGTAAAAGCACTCTAATAGGCCGGTTACTTTACGATTCTAAGGCCATTTTTCAGGATCAACTCGAAGAGGTAGAACGCGCCAGCGTAAAAAAGGGCGACGATTACGTAAACCTAGCGTTGCTTACCGATGGGTTAAGAGCCGAGCGTGAGCAGGGTATTACCATCGATGTGGCTTACCGATACTTTCACACTCCAAAACGAAAGTTTATCATTGCCGATACACCAGGCCATATTCAGTATACCCGGAACATGGTAACCGGAGCGTCAACGGCTAATGCCGCTGTTATTCTTATTGATGCCAGGCATGGGGTAATTGAACAGACAATTCGGCATGCCTATATTGCATCATTGCTCTGCATTCCTCATGTAATTGTTTGCGTTAATAAGATGGACTTGGTGGAGTATAGCGAGGAAGTTTTTGCTGGAATTCAAAAACGATTTCTTGGTTTTGCCACCAATCTCGACCTTAAGGACGTTCGGTTTATCCCCATCTCGGCGCTTAAAGGCGACAATGTGGTGGATCGATCTCAGAAAATGCCCTGGTACGATGGCCCAACCTTGATGTTTCTGCTAGAGAATATCTACATAAGCAACGATTACAACCAGGTTGATGCTCGTTTTCCGGTACAGTATGTAGTGCGACCCCAGCTTACCGAGTATCCCGATTTTAGAGGTTACGCAGGCCGTATGGCCAGTGGCACGTTTTCAGTTGGCGATAAGGTTAAGGTGCTCCCCTCTGGATTTACATCTACCATCGAATCCATTGTTTTTCACAAGCAAAAACTTGAGAGTACAAGTGCGCCCCAATCTGTTATTATAACTCTTGCCGACGATTTGGATGTTAGCCGGGGCTGTATGCTGGTTCCAGCCGAGAATGGGGTGAGCGTTGGGCAGGAGATTGACATGATGGTATGCTGGCTTAGTGATAAGCCGCTTAATCCATCGGCCAAGTACGCGGTTAAGCACACCTCCAGCGACGTACGTTGCATGGTGAAGGAAATTAAGTACAAGATTGATATTAACTCCCTTGAAAGGATTTATGACGATAAGGAGATTAAGCTAAACGATATTGCCTGTATCAATATCCGAACAACAAAGCCGCTTTTCTTCGATTCGTACCGCCAAAATAGGGTTACAGGAAGTTTAGTTATTATCGACGAGGCTACCAACGTAACCGTGGGAGCAGGGATGATTTTGTAATAAATGAATCTTTTCGAAGAAAAGAGAAAGGTTATAGGCTCAACTTGTTAACAGCAAAATCAATAATATGCTGATGGTCGAATGCCAGGGGCGGTAACGAATTCAAGGGAAACCAATCTGCCTCAGCAGCATCATCACCAGCGGTAAGGGCACAATTTCTTGGAGTGGTAAAACCGTAAAATGCGATGGCAATATTGCGGTCGCGGGGATCGCGGCCAATGCCATCGAAGGCAGCTAGTTGATGCAATTCTACTCCACCAAGCCCGGTTTCCTCAGCTAGTTCACGTTTTGCGGCATCTACAAGTAGTTCATCCATCTCAGGAAAACCACCTGGTAGTGCGTATGCTCCCATAAACGGGTCGTTTCCTCGTTTCACCAACAGGATTTGCATAACCCTATTAGGAGATTTAAGGAAAACCAAAGTGTCCACTGTGACCAGCATGCGGGGGTAGGGGTAAGAGAATGCCATAGGACTAACTATTATCTTATTCTACTTGATTTTCGTCGTCGTCGTTTGTCCTTTCCCATTTTCTAAATCCTATCCAGAGCGCAATGGCAATAATGACCACAACTATAATAATTTGCTGTCTTATCATTGGTATTATTGGTTAGGAGTTTATAGAAATTGCTATAACTCAAGAATTCTTTTGATTACCCTGAGTTTATGGGAATACTTTTTTGTTTTTAGGGAGTAGATTCCCTGCTGGTCGAGTAGATCGATTTTAACAAAACCCGAACTGTGGATAATTTTATTCTCGGGTAACACAATTCCCACGTGGGTTATGTTCCCTTCTTCATCGTCAAAAAAGGCAAGATCGCCGGGTTGGGTTAAGTTTAAAAAATCGACAGTAACTCCTTGAAGTACTTGTTGACTGGCGTCGCGGGCAATATTTACACCTAACATCTTAAATACAACCTGCGATAGGCCAGAGCAGTCTATACCGTAGGGTGATCGTCCTCCCCAAAGATATGGTGCGTTAAGAAAGGATTGGGAGTATTGAATAACTTGCTCACGCAATCCTCCGATGGGAGGATCAAAAGGAACATTAAAGGTTTTGTAGTCGTTGTTTAGCAGCCGGAAAGTTCCAGAATCACTATCAAAACCGTAAATTGTGGAACCTGGACACAATCTAATTGGAGTATCGCAGTAGCTGGGTTTAGCCGAAAAAAGCCGTGTGCAAATGTTTGATGCTCCATCGAGAGTTAGTAGGCTCATTTGCTCATCATCAAAAAGTTCACATACCTTTTTGTCAATCCAGCCTTCATATCCATCAATGGTAACCTGAATCCGAAGCCAGTCCCTAAAACTTTCAAGTACAGTAAATGTTTCGCCAAAAAGAAGTTGGCTCACCATCTCGCTTCTGTGGAATGGTTCTTTTCTAAGTGCTGCTAGGCTCTGATCTACTACACCGTACATGGTTTTGTAACTTTTTTGTAAATGTATTATTTTTTATGGAGATTGGTAAAGTCTTTAAGCTGATTTTATGCTTCCTCAGAATGTTTAACTTCGTGATTTTCCACCCTGTCTTTAATAAAAGATTTATTTATCAGGTATATACATGTAATTGCGGTAAAGCCAGCAAGTATAATAATTAGGGCATAGTTAAATGTTCCACCAAAGTACTCGCTTAAAGAAATTTTTTTATCAGCGCTTGTTGTAAAGCCAAGTATTTCGGGTAGTATTGCAGCAAAGTTGTTGAATGCGTGGATAATTATTGCCAGCAAAATGCTTTTGGTCCGTAGGTAAACCCATCCAATGAATAGCCCAAGTATAAAAGCCGATACAAATTGCCAGGGGTTAAGATGTACAGCTGCAAATAGAAGACTCGAGACCACTATGGATAGCAATGGCGAGTAGCGTTTGAGTAGCCCATTTAGGATTATTCCTCTAAAGATTAACTCCTCAAAAATTGGGGCTAGAATTACCAAAGTGGCTATGCTAAAAATGTTGCGTGGATTACCCAAAGCTATGCTAAACGCTGCGCGCATTGAATCGGACATTGGAATAAGTGTCGAGATAGGAAGGGTTAACGAGTATTGAATACCAAGTGTTGCCAGCAGAATAAGAGGAATAGTAGTTTTAAAAACAATTTTAAAGTTGAAAGACCGTTCGCCAGTATTGCTTTTTCTCATGGAGTATAGAATCCAAAATGGAAGCCCCATTGATAACAAGTAGTAAATAAAGGTGGCCATTTCTTGACCCACAAATTCCTTCAAGAAAACTACTGGCGAAAGGATTAGCATGAAAGCAACAACAATTAGCGAAAGCACAACTGCCTGTCCAATGCTTGGGTAAGGGGTCGATTTAAGATTTTCCATTAGAGTAAATATTTACTTATTTTTTATTTAACTGATCGATTATTTTTGCTGATAATGAGTGTAGTAGGTTCACATCTTCATCGGCTATTTGGGCTAAACGTTCCAAAACACGCCCATGCACAAGCGATTCATTGGTTATACCTACTGTATTCATGAGTTGAATTATCCTATTTTTAAGAGATTTAAAGCCGCTGTTTTCAATTCCAGAGGTTTTTACTGATGGCCATTCCTGAGCAATCTCGGAGAGGGAATATGCAAAAACCATAACGGCTTGAGATAGGTTTAGCGATGGGTAGGGGGCTGGGAGTGGTATGGAGGCAACTACATCGCACAAGGCCATATCGGAATTCGATAATCCCGATTCCTCGCCACCAAACACCACAGCTACAGAGGAAATCGAATCAACCTTTTGTCTAATAAACTCTCCAATTTCGCGGCTCGATATTATATCCTGCTTCACCCAGCGTTGCTTGGCCGAGGTGGCTATTGAAAAATCGAGATCCTCAATTGCCTTTTCCAGCGAATCGAAAACTCTTGCATTCTCTAGTATGTCGTGCGATCCATGGGCAAGCATTAGCGCTTTGTCGCACTTATAGGTGCAGGGATTGACTAACCGCAGATCGGTAAACCCCATAGTTTTAATTGCTCTGGCAGCAGCTCCAATATTTTCGGGAACAGCTGCATCAACAAGAACAAATGAAATATGCATAACTTGTAGAAATTAATCAAGTTGAGTTGATTGCCATTTTTCCAATCAACTCAACTTGAGAGAGGATATTAAATTCTGCTATATAACTAATTATTTTTCCATTGCTTTTAGGGCTTTTGCCGCAGCATTTAGGGTTGGTTCAGTGGAAAGTGGATAGCCAACTGCACCATTCATCCAAAGTTGAGGAATAAGCCTTCCCTGCTCAAATGAGCGTTGAACCTCATTGGCAAACTGCTTACCCTCCATGTGCTGCTCAAGCTGAAACTGAATAAGATGACCGATAGGGTATGCCGACAGGTATAACGGATTGCTAATCATATGGCTGTATACTGCCAGAATAGGCTCATCGGAACTACCAAATACGTCGGCATAGTACTTATTCCAAACATCTTTGGCAATGCTAATGGCTGCCTCTTTAAGCTGAACAGCTGTTGCATTAGGATTCTCGTATAACCATCGCCAAAGGTTTATATCAACCAGTGAAACACCCATAATTTCATAGCATTGCCATAGGTTATCGAGGGCAAGAAGGTGATTTTTTTCGGGGTTATTATCCTTTATTCCCAGAACATCAAGATCGCGTTTTTGGAAGATAAAGGCCAGCGCCTCGGTGAATGCCGTGTTTGGAAGCCCGTGCATCATGTAGTAGTCTACATCATGAAGTGTTATGGTTTGCTCAACAGTGTGACCAAATTCGTGCATGGCGATGTTAAATCCCTTATAATCCATTCCGTTTGCTCCAATACGGGTTCTAAGTAGGGCAATATCGTTGCGGCTTTCGGCTCCCCAGGCATGGCCTGCGCCTCTACTTCCTTCAACGGCTATTTTCGATTCAAAAAATTTGGCTTTCTCCTTGCTCCAGCCAAGTGATGTGAGGATATTGGGAATCTCATTCTGGAATGCTTCCGCGGAGGAAAAACGTTTTTTTACCGCATTGTCGAGAACCTCAGCCGAAATGGTGCTGCGCGATTTAAATCCATCGTACCAAATATCGAAGGGTTGCAGCGGGCGACCAAGCCTTTGGCTTATGAACTTACCCGCATCACGAACTTGTTGCGACGATACCAATTCAATAAAAAGTTGCTCAACATCCTCAACGGGAATCTCGTAGGAGTCCTCAAAACGACGTTGAATAAAGCTAGGCATATTGGGGTAAAAAGCATCCATCTGCCTAATTACATTGAATAGGTTAAGCGTTTGCTGGTAACGGGTATTGGGTTCAGATGTATATTTTACTGTTTCTCCTTCCTTGGATATTTCGTTGGATATTGGTTTCCAGATGTAATCACCTTTATTAATCACCTTCTCGGGAATCGACTGGTCGATAATTCGTTGCATTACCTGGTAAATCATCTTTTGTCTTTCTAAGCCCCCTTCGGCATTGGCGTACTGCGATTTGAGTTCGTCACGAAGTCCCCAGTGGGTAATCAATTTCATCCCTTCGGGGAAAAGTTGCTGATTGTCCTCGTTGCGGATGTTTGCCATGTAGATATTGTACTCATCGATATAGGCATCGGCATCGGTGCTAATTCGCGAGTACTTTTGTTGCAGCTCTGCAGGAACTCGCGAGGTGAACATATCGCCCATTCGGGCGTAAGCCCACTGCTGCCGAGACCAGCTTGAACCCTGCTCGGTTTTTTCGTTAAGGCTATAGAAAGGGAAGTTAAGAGCAGTTACAAAAGCTATTTTGCTGGTGTACAAATCCTCCGAGAGGTGCGCCGATACGTTAAATCCACCAAACATCATGTCGATTGGGGTTATTGGTCCCATGTCGAGGTGTAAGGGGCGCATTAAATCTTTGGTAATGCGAAGCAGATTTCCCTGAAGAACCTCAAACGCGGTTGATAATTTGCGGAAAAGCACCTCTAACTCTTCGGCCTCACCTATAAAGTTCTGCTCGCAGAAAGTTTTGAAATCCTCGGTCGATCCATCGGTGCTCCGCCAAAGGTTAGCCACTTGGTTCACTCCTCGTTTAATTCTAAACGCGTTGTTAGAGCCATGTTTTTCGGTTAGCATGTTGATTGTTTGCTCAACATCCAATTTTGCAATGGGGCTCCCCTCGGGGCCCTTCTCTGCCTGTTTACACTGTATCATTGTAAAGAGAATGGGAATGGTCAGTAATACTTTAATACTTTTCATAGTTGGGTGCATTTAATTATTATACTGTTACAAATATACTATTGTGTTTGTAGATTTTCGGTTGTTAGATTATCGTATAGATTCTGAAGCGAAGATGTGATACTGGGTATTTTATTATACTCGTGATTGCCAATTTTTGCAATGGGTAATACCTTGGTCGAAGTACCAGTAATAAATGCACCGTTCATTTCGTAAATTTCAGAGGAGTGGATTGGCCTTTCCTTAAATTTTATGGAGTTTTCCTTGGCTAAACGGATTACCATTTTTCGCGTTATTCCCTCAAGAACTTGCTGTGCGGGAGGGGTTACCAGCAAATCGCCAAATATGGCGAAAAAGTTTGAGCGGCTTCCCTCGGTGATGTACCCGTTGGAGTTAACAAGTAGCATTTCGTGAGTTTGCGACATGCAAATGGCTTTGTCGGCAGATCCTCTGAGAGTCGGATTTTCGAGTTTTACATTCGGATTATGCCTTTCAATTGGTAGTAGCTCAACTTTTACCCCGTATTTATATGCTTGTTGGTTTGGGTAATGACTCTCTATAAAGAATGCAAAAAGGTTTTCACCATCGTTATCACAGAAAAAATTGATCTTCAAATTCTTTTCCCTAACGTAATTCGCTTCAAGTAGTTTTTTTACATGTTTAGTAGTTTCGCTCTTTTTAAAGCATTTTAAGTTCGAAAGGATTAAAGATTGTTCCAGCCTATCGATGTGCTCATTTAGGAATAGCGCCTTGCCATCAATTACTCTAATTACCTCGTAAAAAATCTTTAAATCATCGGCAAGTAAAATATTGGTATCCTGCGTGCTCTCAAGAAAATCGTTATGTAGATACAATGCTTCGGTTTTGTCGATATTAATTCTCATTGTTCAGTAAATGCATTTGGTTCTTTTAATATAACTATTAAAAATTGGGAAGTTATTATGTGAATTTGAAAATTCAATATTTAGTCATGAATTGCCCTCAATAATGCGAAATGATCTTGAGCAAACCACTATCATTGGACTTAAACATCTTATAGTTGCATTGAATTTTTTTTGGGTTGAGGCCATTAATACGAATAGTTGTGTTTGAGTTTTCACTTTAGATTTGAATAGTGTTCCTGCAGGATATTGGTGATTAATGGATTGTAGAAATATCTGAAAAAGTCTGATCTGTTGGGTGTATCGAAACGATATAAAAAGTGATTTAACCGGTTACCGCCCACTATTTTGGCAGTCCATAGCTGTGCTGGATTCTCGGCAAAATCGCCGCAGAAATAGAAGAATTTACCTAGTTCTCTTCCCTCAATAATGGCCGGGAACTGGCTACTCAACCCCATTCTCGAGAGGGTTTCTTCGCCCAACTGGGTTACATCTAGTTTAAATTCAGAATGAACGGTATTTTGGAGCGGATTAATAAACTCGAACCATTGCTCAAAGGGAATATTTTGCTTTATCCCAAAACGAGTTAACGCTTCATTGGTTGAAGTAGTTATAGGAAGTGACGAATTTAAATGTACTCCCTCCACAAGTATTTCAATCAAACCATCGTTGTTAACCAGTACAATACCCGATTTGTCTTTAGGCCAAACTCCCATGTGCTGCGATTCAAACAAGTTCTTCATCCATGGCGGTGGCCCGTTTGAAGCGTCGATGTTGAGCGTGGGAAAGTATCTCCCCGACCAACCACTCCACGATATGCCCAGCAACTCCTCAGTTTTACTTCTTACCAATGCATTTGTAGGAGAACTAAAAATATTATACTCGCCAATTACAAGTTTACCGTTTTCGAGCATTTTTTTCATCAACAGGTAATCATTCTGATTTAATCCTCCGTAAATTTTTTGGGAGCTAATTGGTTTCGATTTACCCTTGTACCACTCAAATGAATGAACCCCATAGCAATCGGCATAGTATGCAACATCGTAAATGGCTGCATAGGTGTCAACCTCATTTATTCTAATGCTTCTGAAATCAAAAGCCTCTTTTTTTATGTCGATGGGGAAGAAACCATAGTAGTCCTCGGTGTTATTGTACGATTTCTGATTGGGTAGAACGAATCGGTTCGTGTTGAGCACCCAAATCAGCGATTTATGTTCGGGTCTATCGGATCGGGTAACCGTTTTATCAAGGATATATACATTTAATACTCGTTTCTCCTTAAATCTCCAACCAATATGGAGTCCTAGAAACGTGGAAAGTACGAGAGCTACAATAATTACCAGTATAACAACAATTTTCTTCATTAGAAATGATTTAATTACCAACGTAATTTGGTTGTTACTTTACACTCGAAATTTACAACAATTATCCGAACAGCCCAAGTTGAGGCTTTCTAATTTATTTGTTTTATTAGGACTTCTTGAGTTAATTAGTGTTTTGTAGTGGGGTATACCGAGGGCTATTCTTCCACAAAATGGGGAGAAAACTGTATCTCTAATATGGATATTTGTTCAATCAATTTTATGGCAGGGGTATAATATTAATAGAATGAGGTTGTTGTATAACTAGGGTGGATTTTGGCATGGTTTTTATAACCTTTTATATCAAGTGTTCCCCAACAACACGATTACAATAAATAGGCTGTAAACACCAGCAGCCAGGTTGCCCAGGTCATCCAATGTCAGCCAAGCATGTTTGTCCAACCAATTTCAAGTCCCAGATTCACACAGGATCTGGGCAACCTTTTTTTAGCAGGTGCCATAACCAAAATGGGTGCAGCTTCATTCGAAGCTGCACCCATTTTGAATGCACGTTTTACCCTTCAACCCTATGCCGAAAAGGATTTGATGGAATCCTCAATATTATTTCGAATATCGAACACGGTTTGAAGCTGGAGCAACCGTACCAGCTCCATTACATCGGGGGCAATGTTGCAAAGCTTAAGCTGGGCGCTGTTGCTTTTGGCCGCCCGGAGAACCGATAAAAGCGAACCAAATCCGGAACTATCTATATAATCAACTCCAGCTAGGTCAATCACAATTTTCATACTTGGCGAGTCAATAAGCTTCGCCATTTCGATTTTGAATTTCTGGGAGATTGCGGCATTCAACTTGTTATCAGTTTCAAGCGAAACTACAAGTACTTCGTCTAATTTCTGAACGTTAAGCATAGCCTTGGGTTTTTATTGTCGGTTTAGGTAATAATTTAGTTCAACTATTGCGCTTTGGCTTGTGGTTTTAAAAAGTTCGATCAGCTCCCGGCAGGTGTTATTCTTATCCTCCTCTTTGGCACTATTCTCTAATTCCTTCATTTTTGCGACCAAATGGCAAATGCCCAAGGTTGCTGCACTTCCCTTAATTTTATGAGCCAGTTTGCTGAGCGATACGAAATCTTTGCAAGCATACAAGCTCTCCAGCTGCTCTGCAAAAATGGGTGCCTGACGGGTAAACATCTGCAGAAGGTCGCTAATGAGGTCGTTATTCCCGCAGGAAACTTCCTTTAGTATATTTGTATCAATTTGTTGATATTCTTTCAACTTATCAATCATTTATTGATTATCTCATCATACATTGTATAGACAAATATAGCAAAATTCAATTAAACAAGTACCAAACCCTTATTCCAAAAATGTAAAAACGCTGTTGCATAACAATGTGTCTAAGCCCCATATTTGTGGGTAATCGAATTGGCTATTACCAAAATTTGCCTTAGGTTTGTAGAAAAATTTTCGGGTTTCTTCAATTTAAGTTAAATACCTTATAGCAATGAAAAATACACCTTTCACTAAGTTTCATATCGAGTTGGGGGCAAAAATGGTTCCCTTTGCTGGCTATAATATGCCCATTGAGTACACGGGCATCAACGATGAGCATGTAACCGTTCGCGAGAAGGTAGGCGTATTCGATGTTTCGCACATGGGTGAGGTTTGGGTAAAAGGCTCTAACGCTTTGGCGTTTATACAGTATGTAACATCCAACGATGCTGCCGCACTGGTTGATGGTAAGGTGCAGTACTCTTGCTTTCCTAATGGAAAGGGTGGAATTGTCGACGATCTTTTGGTTTACCGTTTTGATGCAGAAACTTATCTTTTGGTAATTAATGCTGCAAATGTTGAAAAAGATTGGAACTGGATGTGTAGTCACGCACCCAAGTTTAATCTAACTATTGGTAAGGACCTATACAACGCCTCCGATGAGGTTGCCCAGCTGGCTGTGCAAGGCCCATTGGCCCTTAAGGCTATGCAAAAGCTTACCAACGAAAAGGTTGAGGATATGGAGTACTACACCTTTAAAAAGTTAGAATTTGCTGGTGTTAAGGATGTAATTTTCTCTACAACTGGCTATACCGGTGCCGGTGGTTGCGAAATTTACTGTGCCAACAAGGATGCCGATAAAATTTGGAAAGCTGTATTTGAAGCTGGCGCTGAGTTTGGTATTAAGCCTATTGGCCTGGGTGCGCGCGATACTCTTCGCCTTGAGATGGGTTTTTGCCTGTACGGAAACGACATAAGCGATACTACATCGCCCCTTGAAGCTGGTTTAGCATGGATTACCAAATTTGTTGACCATAAGGATTTTATCGATAAGCAGTATATGCTCGACCTAAAAGCTGGCGGACTTAAACGCAAGCTGGTAGGATTCGAAATGATTGACCGTGGTATACCCCGTCAACATTACGAGATTGTTGATGAGCAGGGCGAGGTGATTGGCGAGGTAACATCAGGAACCATGTCGCCCATGATGAAAGTGGGAATTGGTATGGGCTATGTGCTTTCGCAGTATGCCAAAGCCGATACCGAAATATATATCAACATTCGAAATAAAAACCTTAAAGCTAAGGTGGTAAAACTTCCCATCTACAAGAAGTAGATTATTAGATTATTCACGTATAAGGTGTAAGGATGGATTCAACATGTTTGTCTTTGCACCTTAATTTTTTGGCAAGAAATGGATAAAAGGAAGATTGAGGTGTGCTTTACCCCTCAGAATATTCAGTACTTCGATTTTCAGAATGCCCATGTGGTAGTGGTAGATATCCTTAGGGCAACTTCGGCCATTTGCGCAGCTTTTGCCAACGGGGCAAAAGCCGTAATTCCGGTGCCCACGGTCGAGGATGCTCGCCTGGCCAAGGAAAAGGGCTATATAGTTGCGGCCGAGCGCGATGGCCAAAAGTTAGATTTTGCTGATTTTGGTAACTCTCCCTTTAACTTTACACCCGATAAGATAGCAGGCAAGGAGGTTGCCTACAGCACTACCAATGGAACACAGGCAATTATTAAGGCATCTGGCGGCCTATCAGTGGTTGTTGCATCGTTTATTAACCTTGGTGTCGTGGCCAAATGGCTTATCGAAAGGAACACAGGCGATATTCTGATTCTTTGTGCTGGATGGAAAGGTAAGTTTTGTCTGGAGGATAGCCTTTTTGCAGGAGCATTGGCCGAGCAGCTCTTGGCGTTGGATTCCTTCTATACTAAGTGCGATTCTACCCATGCTGCCCTTCAGCTTTGGGGACTAGCCAAGGACGATTTAACTACGTATCGCGAGTGCATTGCCCAACGCCACCGTTTAAAAAAGTTGGGGCTTGATGATGTGCTAGATTACTGCTTTACCCTGGATACTTCATCAGTAGTACCAATTCTTAAGGACGGAAAGCTCATAGCACAGTAATTTATGCTTAAACTATCTATACTCCTCCACTTATTATTCCCATGATTTCTGCTTTATATCATTTGTTAATCATTAGGAAAAGTTAAAAATAAGTTAGAAATTTGACGCTAAATAACCAATTTGTGTAACAGTTTAAAACTTGATACTTATGAAGAAGCATAATTTTAATGCAGGTCCCTGCATTCTCCCCAAACCAGCCATTGAGGCAACCATTGAGGCAATCCGCGATTTCGATAACACTGGAATTGGAATTCTTGAGATATCTCACCGTACTCCGGGCTGGGAGAGAATAATGGCCGAGACTGAACAGCTTTGGAGAGATTTGCTAAATATTCCCGATAACTATGCCGTTCTATTCCTTGGTGGTGGAGCATCTACCCAATTCTACACTCTTGCGGCTAACTTCTTGAATAAGAAAGCCGCTTACCTCGAGACTGGTGTATGGGCAAAAAAAGCAATTAAGGAAGCCAAATTCTATGGCGAGGTTGAGGTTGTAGCCTCATCGGCCGATAAGAACTACTCCTACATCCCTAAGGGATATACTATTCCTGCCGATGCTGATTATTTCCACATTACCACGAACAACACCATTTACGGAACTGAGATCAAGGAGGACATCAGCTGCCCCATTAATCTAGTAGCCGATATGAGCTCAGATATTATGAGCCGTCCTGTTGATATTAAGAAGTACGCATTAATATATGGTGGTGCTCAGAAAAACGTTGGTCCTGCTGGTGTTGCCTTTGTAATTGTTCGCAAAGATCTTTTAGCTCAAATCCAAAGAAAGCTCCCCACCATGGTTAACTACAATACCCATATTGGTGCTGAGCCAAAGGATAATTCCATGTTTAATACACCTCCTGTACTTCCAATCTTTGTAATGCACGAGACTCTCAAGTGGGTTAAGTCGCTTGGTGGTGTTGCCGCTATGCACAAGCTTAACAATCAAAAAGCCGACCTGCTTTACGGTGAGATTGATAGGAATAAAATGTTTGTAGGAACAGCTGCTAAGGAGGATCGTTCAATAATGAACGTTTGCTTTGTAATGGCTGATCAGTACAAGGAGAAGGAAGCAGAGTTTATGGATTTTGCCAAGAAAGCTGGAATGGTTGGAATTAAAGGACACCGTTCGGTTGGTGGTTTCCGTGCCTCTATCTACAATGCTTGCCCAATTGAAAGCGTGCAGGCTCTTGTTGACTGTATGAAAGAGTTCGAAAAGCTTAACGCTTAATTGATAAATGTGTTAAAGGGCTGAATAGTAATGCTGTTCAGCCCTTTCTTTTCATATAAGCTTTACAATTAATCCAATAATTTAACTTTAAAATATTTTACTATGGCAAAAGTACTCGTAGCAACCGATAAACCCTTTGCTAAGGTTGCCGTTGATGGCATCCGGAAAATTGTTGAGGGAGCAGGCTTTGAACTGGCTCTGCTTGAGAAATACACTGATAAGGCTGATTTGCTGAAAGCTGTAGCTGATGTTGATGCCATTATTGTTCGTAGCGATATCATATCGGACGATGTGATTGAAGCTGCTAAGAACCTGAAAATTGTTGTACGCGCTGGTGCAGGATACGACAATCTCGACCTTGAGGCTTGCACTGCCAAAGGGGTTGTTGCCATGAACACACCAGGTCAAAACTCCAATGCTGTTGCAGAGTTAGCTATTGGAATGATGATCTTTATGGCTCGCGATCAGTTTAATCCAACAACTGGTTCCGAAATTATGGGCAAGCGACTGGGTATTCATGCCTACGGCAACGTGGGCAAACTGGTAGCCTCGCACGCTAAAGGCTTTGGTATGGAAATATACGCCTTCGATCCATTCGTTAAGAAGGAGGATATGGAGAAGGATGGCGTTAAAGTGGTAAATTCGGTTGAGGAACTTTACTCTGTTAGCGATTACCTTTCGCTACATATTCCGGCTAACGATAAGACGAAAAAATCGATTGGTTACAACCTGTTAACCAAAATGCCGAAAGGTGCTTGTGTAGTTAATACTGCCCGTAAGGAGGTAATAGATGAGGATGGACTAGTAAAGGCTTTCGAGGAGCGTACCGACCTTAAGTATGTTACCGATATTGCTGCTGGCAATCAGGATTTGCTGAAGGAAAAATTCGGAAACAGGGTTTTTGCTACTCCGAAAAAGATGGGTGCCCAAACCTCTGAGGCTAACATCAATGCTGGACTTGCAGCAGCCAATCAGATCGTTAAATTTTTAAAAACTGGCGATCGTACATTCCAGGTAAATAAGTAATAATCTGTATCAAATATAAAGCAAATGGTTAAAATTAAACCCTTTAAGGGTATTCGCCCACCCAAGGAGCTGGCAAAAGAGGTTGCCTCTCGTCCATACGATGTGCTTAACTCACAGGAGGCAAAAGCTGAGGCAGGTGAGAAATCACTACTTCACATTATTAAACCCGAGATTGATTTCGATCCAATTATCGACGAGCACTCGCAGGAGGCTTACGATAAGGCTGTTGATAATTTCAAAAAATGGCAACAACAGGGATGGCTTGTTAAGGATAGCAAGGAGATGTACTATGTGTATGCTCAAACCATGGAGGGACGCACTCAGTATGGTTTAGCTGTAGCCTGCCATTTTGAGGATTACATGGAGGGTAAAATAAAGAAGCACGAGCTTACTCGTCCCGACAAGGAAGAGGACAGAATGATTCACGTACGCATTCAAAACGCAAACATCGAACCCGTTTTCTTTGCTTACCCTGCCATTAAAGAGGTTGATGACATAGTAGCCAAAATAGTGAGCAGCAAGAATCCCGATTACGATTTTGTGGCCGAGGATGGATTTGGTCATCATCTGTGGACCATTGAAGATAATGCTGTTAACAGTAGGATTACCGAAATATTTGCCCAACAACCTGCGCTTTACGTAGCCGATGGGCACCATCGTACTGCTGCAGCTGCAAGAGTAGGACAGGAAAAGAAATCAAAAACTCCCAACCACACAGGCAACGAGGAGTATAACTATTTCCTTGCGGTAATTTTCCCCGATAATCAGCTTAGTATCATCGACTACAATCGCGTGGTGAAAGATCTTAACGGATTAACTCCAGCGCAGCTTATCGAGAAACTTCAGAAAAACTTTGTGATTGAGGAGAAGGGGCAGGAGATATACAATCCCAAGGCACTTCACAACTTTAGCATGTACCTCGAGGGAAAATGGTACTCCCTTACAGCTAAACCTGGCAGCTACAACGATAACGATCCTATTGGAATTCTGGACGTAACCGTTCTCTCAAATTTAGTTCTAGATGAGATTTTGGATATTAAAGATTTGAGAACCTCTAAGCGAATCGACTTTGTGGGTGGAATTCGTGGATTGGGTGAGCTTAAAAAGCGGGTCGATAGCGGCGAGATGGCGGCTGCCTTTGCTCTTTACCCAGTATCAATGAAACAGCTTATCGATATTGCCGATACAGGGAATATTATGCCTCCCAAAACTACTTGGTTTGAGCCTAAGCTTAGAAGTGGATTAGTTATACATAGTTTGGATTAAGCATAAAAGATGTAATAATGCTGAATCGGGTAGCCAAAACTACCCGATTCTCTTTTTATTACGAATAGACTTTTAATTAGTATCACGAAGTTTTAACTTTGCAGAAAGCATTTGATATGAGTGTAGCACAAAATTTATTGTCCATAAAATCGGAGTTGCCCCAGGGCGTAGTACTCGTGGCGATATCCAAAACCCATCCCCCTGAAACTATTATGCAGGCATATAATGCTGGACAACGAATATTTGGAGAGAATAAGGTTCAGGAGATGATATCGAAATATGAGGCAATGCCCAAAGATATACAATGGCATTTGGTTGGGCATCTCCAAACCAACAAGGTTAAGTATATTGCACCTTTTGTACAGCTTATTCATTCAGTTGACAGCCTTAAACTTTTAAAGGAGATTGATAAGGGAGCTGCCAGGAATAATCGAGTAATCGATTGCTTGCTGCAAATGCATATTGCCGAGGAGGATACTAAGTTTGGCCTTTCGCACGATGAACTTAAAGAGTTATTATTATCGGGATCGCTAAAACAGCTTCAGAACGTTAGAATTGTTGGTTTAATGGGTATGGCCACGTTTACCGACGATTTGAATCATGTTCGAAGGGAGTTTAAAGGGTTGGCCAATATCTTTAATAAAGTAAAAGAAGAATTTTTTTCTCAGGATTCGTATTTCAACACTCTATCTATGGGTATGTCAGGCGATTATCAAATAGCAATTGAGGAAGGTGCAACTATGATACGGGTAGGAAGCAATATTTTTGGCGTGCGTAACTATGGTGGTAATTAAAAAAATTGCTATTTTTCAAACGTTTTTCCACCCCAAAACGAAAACCAATGGCAAATTTAAAGTCTACTTATCTTGGGTTAAACCTAAAGAATCCAATTATTGTTAGCAGTTCTGGGCTAACTTCCAATGTGGAGTCGATTAAAAAATTGGAGGCAAATGGGGCAGCGGCTGTTGTCCTAAAATCGCTTTTCGAGGAACAAATCCTACACGAGGCAGGATCGCTCTCTGTTCATAGCGATTACCCTGAGGCCGAGGATTATTTAAAATCCTATGTAACCAGTAATAACGTGGAAAAATATCTGGAGCTTATTTCCAGTACCAAAAAGGCTGTTGATATCCCAGTTATTGCCAGCATAAACTGTATTTCGGCTTCCAAGTGGATCGATTTTGCCGCAAAGATTCAACAGGCAGGAGCCGATGCCCTTGAGGTTAACGTTTTTGTTTTGCCCACCGATAGCCGGAAAAAAGCCGAAGACTATGAGGAGGTTTACTTTACTTTAGCAGAGAAACTTCGGAAATTGATATCAATCCCCATAGTTTTTAAGTTGGGCGACCATTTCACAAATCCATTACGAATTATTGAGCAGCTTTGGTACAGGAATATACAAGGTGTTGTTCTGTTTAACCGTTTTTTCGCGCCCGATCTCGATATTAAAGCACTAAAGGTTATATCGGCTGAGGTATTCAGTAATCCTGCCGACATTCGCGATACCCTTCGGTGGGTTGCCATGGCAAGTCATGCAGTACCAAAAATCGATATATCAGCATCAACCGGCGTTCATAGTGGCGAGGCAGTGGTTAAAATGATTCTTGCCGGAGCAAGTAGCGTTCAGGTATGCTCGGCTCTTTACCGAAATGGTCATGCACACTTAAAAACCTTTGTCGATTTTCTCAACAGCTGGATGGACGAGAAGGGTTTTGCAAATATTGCCGATTTTAAAGGGAAAATGAATTATGGTCAAATTGGTAACCCCGATGTGTACGAGCGCAGCCAGTTTATGAAATACTACTCAAGCCACGAGTAATTATAGAAATTCGAAAGTGAAAGAGCGGCTATTCAGCCGCTCTTCTGGTTTTATCGAGCACGCTGATCATCTCAAGAAGCAGTAACTGCTTGTCGCGATCAGTTTTGTTTATACCCTTTCTCACCAATGCAATATGCTCAGTTAGTTCATCGGGAGTGAGCCCGTCAATATTGTTTTCAATAACAGTAAATGCCTCAAAAGCACTTTTATAATCGGAATCGATGAGGATTTGAAAGAAAGTGGAGAGATGAGCTGAGAAATCGAGTCGGCTTTGCCAGCTTGCTGTTATCAGCAAAATTATGTGAGGGGACGATTTGTGTATGTCGACACAATTGGCAATAATTGGCGCCGCAGCCTGCAACTTGATATCAGAGATAAACTCAACTAAACCTTTTTTTAGCTGTTCGCTCCGGTTGCTTAGAAGCATGTTTAGAAGAGAGTTAAGGTAAAACAGCTCACCGTGTTCCTTTAGGTCAATTAACATCGACATTACCTTCTCGTCGCTACTTTTTTCAAGTGTTTCGATAAGTAGCTGCTGCTTTTGTTTGTCAGTTTTCGAAATGTCCATATACAAATCTGTAATTGTTTTTTGAGCCGCAAAAGTAAATTAAAATAAGGTTATCGCTTGATATAAAACGAAAAAATCTTTACCATAAGCCAACTTGTTCATCCCTTCGCACGTAAGTGAAGCATAAAAAATTTGTTAGTTTTAAGGAAAGACTAAAGTTAAGAGCAGTTTGAATGCAAACTTAATAGTGGTTATAGTACTAACAGTTTAAAAAAAAATATTACTTTTACTTATCGATTGACCACTATTAGCATAAATATCAAAACTTGTAGGTATGACTATCAGGTTGTTAAATAGAAAGTGTATTGTTTACGTGGGCTTTTTTCTGACTATTGTTATGTTGGGTTGTGCTTCCGAATCCTCCCAAAAGGATAAGGTTAAGGTAGATGTGGAAGATTTATCGAGCACCGATATAACAAAGACGGGTGTTCAAACAGCTCGGCAAATCTTTTATTCCTTGCCATCGCCACTAGAAACGGCAATGCTTTTAAAGCGTTCGGGTGCGCAGTATAACCCCGAAATATTGAATCCGGTTGAAAACATATCGCGTTACACAACCTCCAAGAGCATGGCGCTGAATTTGGGTATTTACAGCACCGATTTGAGCTATGCCAGCCTGTTCGATCAAACCCCGGCATCGATTAAGTATATGACCGCCTCGAAGAAGTTAGCCGAGGGGCTGGGAATTCTCAATGCAATTGACAATTCCATTATTCAACGTCTCGAGGAGAATGTGAACAACCGCGAGGCGATAATGGATATTATCTCCGAAACTTTTTTAAACACCAATTCCATTCTTGAGGAGAACGACAGGGTTGCCATTGGGTCAATTATTTTGGTTGGCGGATGGATTGAAGGCCTTTACATTGCCACTTCACTAGTAAATGATGTTGGTAAAACCGATAATGAGCTCATTGAGCGCATAATTGATCAGAAGTTCTCACTTGGTACTGTTATCAGCCTTTTGGAACAGCACAAGCATATGGCCGACGTAAAATCGGTACTCGATGATATTATTCAGCTAGGCATTATTTACGATAAGATTCAGATTTCCGTATCAAGGGTAGAGGTGATTAACGATACTTCAACATCATCCACATTGCGAAGTAAAAATGTGGTTTCGGTTAGCCCAACAGTTTTTAAGGAACTAAGGGATAAGGTGATTGAAATTCGAACTAAGTACATAATGTAAAAATTTGCACCTAATATGAGATATTTAGCTATAATTCTTTTAACCAGTGCTTTAGCTTTTAGCTCGCTCTCAGGATCAGCGCAATGTAAAAACTTTGCCAAAAGGGTTTGCCGGTTGGAGTTATCACCATTTATTCACGATGGTAACTATAATGCAGCAATACTTACCGAGGGTGAGGATGCTGAACTATTCAAAACGTTTTATGCTGGTCAGGAGTATCGAATTGCAGTTTGTGGATCTGAGCCCCTGTCGAAGGTCGAATTCCAGGTGCTTGATGTTGATCGCACATTGCTATACACCAATGCAAAAAACGATTACTCACCCAAATGGGATTTTAAAGTAGAGGCTACCCAGCAGCTAATTATTCTAGTGAAGGTTCATCCGCATTCCGACAATCCCACGGAAACCATAGATAGTGGTTGTGTAGCCATAATGTTTGGGCTAAAGGCCGATTAGGTAAAAAACCGCGAAAGCGGTTTTTCTTTTTTTAGCTAAGCGCATCGGCAACTACAAATGTGCTGCCTCCTATAAAAATCAAGTCATCGGGCATTGCCTTAGTGTATGCAAAGGCTAATGCCTCCTTTACCTCCGAGTGTGTTGACCCGCTAAGGCTAAACTTTGAAGCCTTCCTAGATAGCTCGTCTTGATGTAACGCCCTGGGTATTGAGGCTTTTGTGAAGTAGTAGTTGGCTTCTTTGGGTAGCAGGCTTAATACGCCATCAATATTTTTATCGCCTACCATACCAATTACCATGTGCAGCTTGTTGTGGGGTGTATTCGCAATCTGCTCTACAAGTTGAGTTATTCCGTCAACGTTGTGACCAGTATCGCAGATTACTAATGGCGATTGGTTTATGATTTGCCACCGACCTAGCAGGCCGGTGCTGCTAGCGGCCTTTTCTAGTCCCTGTGCAGCTTGGATTCGATCGATATCGAATTCTCTGGTGGATAGCACATCAATTGCTGAAACGACTCCTAAAATGTTTTTAGCCTGATATTTACCCAGTAAATCAACTGCTAGGGTTAAATTTGTTTTATCCTGTTTATTCTCAACCTTAAATTCCTGAACGCCATCTCTAACGAGGGTGTGTTTTACTGCATAAATCTCGCTTGCAAATGTAATTGGGGCACCCTCAGCGCTTGCTTTTTCAATAAAAACCTGTTGGATATCCTCCTGCAATTCGCTAATAACTACAGGAATATTGGGTTTGATAATTCCAGCCTTCTCCTGTGCAATTAGCTGCAGGGTATCGCCAAGTAAATCGGTGTGGTCGAGGCCAATATTGGTGATAACGGATAGTTCAGGTGTTATTATATTTGTGGAATCGAGACGGCCACCTAGACCGACCTCAATAACCGCTATATCAACTTGCTTATCAGCAAAATATTTGAAAGCCAAGGCAACAGTCATCTCAAAAAACGAGGGCTGAATTCGCTCGAAAATTGATTTGTGTTGCTGAACAAATTCTACAACATCCTCTTTTGATATTGGTTTTCCATCAACTTTTATTCGTTCCCTAAAATCAATTAAATGAGGAGATGTGTATAGCCCAACCCGGTAGCCAGCTGCCATTAGCACCGAGGCTAGCATGTGCGAAACACTTCCCTTTCCATTAGTACCTGCAATGTGAATGGTTTTATAAAGTCGATGTGGACGTCCAAAATACTCGTCAAGAGCAAGAGTATTGTTGAGGTTTGCCTTATAAGCAGCTTTACCAACCCGTTGATACATGGGAAGCTGAGAGAAGAGGTAGTTGAGCGTTTGCTGGTAGTCCATTGCTAAATAAATTTAGCGCAAAAGTATCCAATTTTTGGTATTCGTCCGATTTTATGAAAGGGAATAAAAGTTCGAGCATTAACTTTGTTTTGCAGCATTTTTACATATCATGATGGAATTTTTTTTGTGCAATTATCAAATATTTTGCTTAGCATTTTTAGCTAAAATTCAGGTTTATTTGTAGATTTAACCTAATTTATTTACTATTCAATACTTCGAAGAGTATGGCAACTAAGAAGAAAAAAGTTTTTGTGCTAGATACTAACGTTTTACTGCACGATTTTACTTGCATTTACAACTTTCAGGAGAACGATATTGTGATTCCTATTGTAGCCTTAGAGGAACTTGATCGCTTTAAGAAAGGTAACGAGATGATTAACTTCCATGCGCGCGAGTTCTCACGTGAGCTCGATAAGATTGCGGGCGATAATCTGTTTAACGGGGGAATTTCGCTGGGCAAAGGGCATGGGAAACTTAGAATCGAAACAGGCAAACCCTTTTCGCCCGAGATGGAGCAATCGTTCGCCGAAAAGAATGCAGATCATAGGATTCTGGCCATTGCCAACTATCTGCAAAAGGAAAACCCTAAGTTGTCGATAATCCTTGTTTCTAAGGATATCAACCTAAGGATGAAAGCCAAATCGCTGGGGTTGGTTGCACAGGATTACCTGTCGGACAAGATTAAGGATTTGGATACCCTAAAGCGTGAAATTGAGGTGATTGAAGGGGTTGAGGATGCAAAGGTACAAGCATTATACGAAACTTACGAGGGGATTAATCCCAAGGACTTAAGTGTAAAACCATACGCCAACCAGTATTTTATAATTAAGGGCGCCAAGTCGAGCGCTTTGGGGCACTATAGCCCGATAACCCAATCCATTGGTCGGGTTGAAAAGGTAAGGGCTTACGGTATCGAACCGCGAAATTCTGAACAAACATTCTCTATCGACGCCCTGATTAGACCCGATATTCAGCTGGTTTCCCTAACTGGAAAAGCAGGAACCGGCAAAACCCTCTTGGCGCTTGCTACCGCATTGCATCAGGAGAAAAACTTTAACCAAATATTACTGGCTCGGCCCATTGTGCCGCTGGCAAACCGTGATTTAGGATTTTTACCAGGTGATGTGAATGAGAAAATTGGCCCCTACATGCAGCCCCTGTTCGATAACCTCACAGTGATTAAGAATAAGTTTAAGTCGTCGAGTAGAGAATACCAGCAGATTGAGGAGATGCAGCGTTTAGATAAGCTGGTTATCACTCCGCTGGCCTACATCAGAGGTCGAAGCCTTTCCAACGTATTTTTTATTGTTGATGAAGCTCAGAACTTAACGCCTCACGAGGTAAAAACAATTATTACCAGAGCTGGTGAGGGAACCAAGTTTGTGTTTACTGGCGATATTCAGCAAATTGATCACCCGTACCTCGATATGAAATCGAATGGGTTAACATATCTGTCGGATAAGATGCATGGGCAGGATATATTTGCGCACATTAATCTGGTGAAAGGGGAACGTAGCTACTTAGCCGATTTGGCAAGCACGCTGCTATAGATCTAATCGTGTAAACCTCATAAAACGTAGAATCACCGATGAGCAGTATTAAGACACTCTTCGTGCTACGGCACGCCAAATCGTCGTGGGATGATTATGAGGAGTCAGATTTCGATAGACCACTCACCAGCCGGGGGCTTAAGGATATTTCGAAGCTGGCATTGGCCAGGGAAAACGAGCTGCGCGAGGTAGGGATAATCGTTTCAAGCCCCGCTAACAGAGCCGTGCACACAACTATTACCCTTTGTGGCGCGGCGAATATACCCCTTAGCGTTATATCGCTTAACGGTCATCTTTACGAAACTACCGAGCAGGTTGTTAAAAGTATTGTGAGTGGTTTACCTGTCGAAAAAAATTGTGCACTGATTGTTGGGCATAACCCAACTTTCACGTACTTTGTCAACGAATTTCTGCCCGAGCCCATCGAGAATCTTCCTACAGGTGCATTGGTTCGTTTAGATTTTACGGCTGAAAATTGGAGCGGTTTGCATCGTGATAATCTGCTGAGGAGTTGGTTCGATTATCCTAAAAATTACTTGTGATAAGTCAAATTTCAAGCATATGGCCAAGCCTAGAGATTTTATAAACAGGGAGGTGAGCTGGTTGTCGTTCAACGAACGAGTACTCCAGGAGGCCGAAGACCCCAATGTGCCTCTGCTCGAACGATTAAAGTTTTTGGGTATTTTTAGTAACAACCTCGACGAGTTTTTTAGGGTCAGGGTGGCTACCCAGCTTAGATTAATGCAGCTCGATAAGGGCATTAAGGAGTTTGTTACCGATAAGCCCAAGAAGGTTGTTCAACGGATTCAGAAAATTGTGCAAGGGTTTCAGGTTCGTTTCGATGGGATTTACGCGAGTATTGTTGAAGAGCTGCGAGCACAGGACATCTTCATCGTAAATGAGTGTGAACTACTGGCTGAGCATGTCGATTACGTTAAAGAACTTTTTAAGAAGGAAATAGCCCCTTCCATTGCCCCAATTATGATTAGCCGATTAGACACTTTCCCTGAGCTAAAGGATCGTTCGATATACTTAGCCATAAAGCTCTCCAAATCGTTAATCCCCGAAGTAAGCGAGTATGCTCTGATAGAGATTCCATCCAGCGACCACAACCGGTTTATCCAGCTCCCCAATATCGAGGGCAAGAGCTTTATAATCCTTCTCGATGATGTGATACGGTTTTGCCTTTCGCAGGTATTCAGCATATTACCCTACGACACATTTGCCGCATACACCATTAAGATAACCCGCGATGCTGAATTGGATGTGGATAATGATATTGCGGAGAGCTTACTCGAAAAGATTTCAAAAGGGCTAAAGAACCGAACCAAGGGGCAACCAGTACGTTTTGTGTACGATTCGCAAATAGCCCCCGATCTGCTACATTTTATCACCAGCCGGATGGATCTGGATGAGGACGATAATCTGCTTCCCGGAGCGCGTTACCACAACTTCAAGGATTTTATCTCATTCCCTAAAATAGGTAGTTCCGATCTTGTAAACGAGAAATTACCTCCAGTTCCAATACCCCGGCTCGATAAGTCAACCAGTATTCTTGAAGAAATTGCCAAAAAGGATTTCTCGTTGCATTACCCATACCACAGCTTTTCCTACTACACACGAATGCTCCGCGAGGCAGCCATCGACCCCCGGGTTACTAGCATTAAGATTACGTTGTATCGAGTGGCTACTGAGTCGAAGGTTGTGCGGGCGCTAATGAATGCCGCCCAAAACGGCAAGTCGGTTACTGTGATAATAGAATTACTTGCCCGTTTCGATGAGGGCGCAAACATATACTGGAGTAAGAGGATGGAGGAGGTGGGGATTAAGGTGATCTTTGGAATCTACGGGCTTAAAATTCACAGTAAACAAACGCTTATAACCCGCGAGGAGAATGGCAGTTTGGTTAACTATGCAACTGTTAGTACCGGTAACTTTCACGAGGGGAATGCAAACCTTTACACCGATTTCAACATTTTCACAGCTGATAAGCGAATAACCAGCGAGGTGGAAAAGGTTTTTACATTCTTAGAGTACAACTACAAAACCTTTAACTATCGCTACCTATGGGTATCGCCCAATAGCATGCGCCGTAAGCTCTATGCACACATCGATATCGAGATAGCCAATGCCCGTAAAAAGCAGCCAGCCTACATTTACTGTAAAATAAATAATATTGTTGATATCGAGGTTATCCGTAAACTCTATCAGGCCAGCAATGCGGGTGTAAAGATTAAGCTAATGGTGAGGGGAATTTGCTCGCTAGTGCCAGGCATTCCCAATCAAAGTGCAAATATTGAGGTGATAAGCGTTGTGGATCGGTACCTGGAGCACTCCCGCTTTTTCATCTTCTGCAACAATAATCACCCCAAGTATTACATCTCATCAGCCGACTGGATGACGCGTAACCTCGATTATAGGGTCGAGGTGGCGGCTCCCGTTCTCGATCCTACTCTGCAGAAGGAGCTGCGCCAGATATTTAGCGCTGGCTTTAAGGATAATGTTAAAGCACGGATAGTGGACGAAAACCAGTGCAACAGCTATAAGCGCGAGGAAAAGAAGAAAAAGTACCAGTCGCAGATTGAGCTGCACAAGTACTACTTAACCGAATATATGAAGGAGACAAAATCTTGAAAATCCTAAAATTTGCTGCAATAGACATAGGCTCTAATGCTATCCGTTTGCTGTTTATGAACGTGGTGGAGGATGGCAAGAATGCCCTCTTTAAGAAGTCGTCGTTGGTTCGAGTTCCTGTTCGCTTGGGCGATGATGTCTTTATCAGTGGCACCATTTCTTCCCCAAAGGTTGAAAAGCTTAAAAAGACCATGCTCGCGTTTAAGAACCTGATGGAGGTTCACGAGGTGGTTGCCTACAGGGCATGCGCCACATCGGCCATGCGCGAGGCATCAAACGGGAGCGAGGTTGTGGCGCAGGTTAAGGAGTTTGCGGGAATTGATATCGAGATTATTGACGGGAAGCAGGAGGCTGAAATTATCTACTCCAACCAAATTGTGGAGATGATAAACGACGACAGCCATTACCTTTACGTTGATGTGGGCGGTGGTAGCACCGAGATCACCCTTTTTAGCGATCGCAAAGTGGTCGATTCTCAATCGTTTAATGTTGGTACCATTCGGCTGCTAAGTAAAAAAGCGGGCGATAAGGAGTTTAAACAGATTAAAAAATGGCTCACCCGTCTCAAAGCAGATTCTCGCGATGTTGTGCTTATCGGCTCGGGGGGGAACATCAACAAGATTTTTAAGCTATCGGGCAAAAAGGAATTACCTCAGCTAATGCTCGAGGAACTCTCCGAGATCGATAAGTTCCTTAACTACTACACCGTTGAGGAGCGTATTAAAGTGCTGGGATTAAACCCCGATAGAGCCGATGTTATTATACCCGCTGCCCAAATCTTTTTAAGTATTATGAGGTGGTCGGGCGCCAAACGGATTCTTATCCCAACCATAGGCGTTTCCGATGGAATAGTTCATCAGCTTTACACTACCTATAAACAGCAACGCAAGCAGAGCGGGCTGCTTGGCGTTATTGTTTAGCGGCTGGTTTTGTTATTATTCAAATATTCTTTCCTTTCCAATCATATCCTTAATATTTTCGATATGCTTGATTTGATTTTCCTTAGATTCTCCATCTTCTACAGCTTCCTTTAGCATTCCAAGCATTACATTTATATTTCCATATTCGATAGGCTCATTCTGTTTTAGAATGATTCTCAAAACGTCTTTAAGTCTATTTGATTTCACAAGAAAAGTTCCTTTGGGAACATAGTTAACTTCTTTCAACACGCAATCACCATAGAATAATACTATTGAATAAAATGGTACATTATTATAAAGATTCAGGTATTTTTTCAATTCACTTATATGCTTATTGTTTTGCATTATTGGATTAAAGAAACGATATTTCTTTTTACCATAAGCTAAAACTTGAGTCCACTGGGACTGATTTCCATTTCCATATATCCAACCACTGTAATCTTTAATTTCAAAAACAATTATTCCTACCTCTGTTAAAACTACCAAGTCAATCTGTGAAAATTCACCATTTTTCTTACATACATACAAGTCGTGAAAAATCATTTTTGCTGGAATGCCGTATTTTAAAAGTTTAACAACTAAATCTCTTTCTGACCGTGTACCTCTTTTTGTTTTCGTGACTGTTTTTAACAGTTTTGTGTCTCGTACTTTTCTATATATTAATAAACTAACAGCTACGATGATGAAGGCGATAATTCCTTTGCCAATGAATGAGATTTTTTTATTAAAAGATTGAAAACTTGTATTCTTTTCAGTTCTACTATACTCTAAATATTCAGAATAGGCATACCCTTTTTTTTCTAAATACTTGATTTGATACCAATTGTTTTCTTTTTTCAATACTTTAACTTCATTCCCTCTCTGTAATGTGAAAATTACCACGTATTGTGTACCTGCACCATTTCTTACATTTAAGTCCGTTGTTGCAGTATAATATTCCTTATCAGTTGAGAATGAGATTAAATTTTCATTTACAATAAATACAAATATTATAAGCAGAACTGTTACAATAACATTGCCTATTTTTTTATTTATTTTTGTTCTTCTTGTCATTTCTTTTTAGCACAAAACGCCCAAATAAAAACAAAAATCCAAAGCGCAATAGTCCAACCTCCAAATAGATTTACTAAGAATATCAAAAACGTTGCAGTAGCATTTCTACCCGATGCAATAATTGTCGGTAAAAAGTAAATGAATAAAGCAATTATGCCTAGTAGGATTAAAAATATAATACTTATTCCAGATTCAGCCATATTCTAGGTTTTGTCTTTAAGCATTGCCCAATTTTTACGGTCAAACTTGCCGCTAGCGAGTCGGTAACCCTTACTTTTCGATAGCAGCGTAGAAACTCTGCAGGTGCATGCTGTACGATTTAAATATCTCGGCAAGTGTTGCGTTCATCTGGTCGATGGCCTCATCGCCCTTTTCGGCTTTTGCCAGCTCAATAATTCTTCCCAGCTCAGGTGAACCTGGTGTTTCGAATTTAGGATCGGAGACTAGCATTTTGGGCATCCATTTTTTTAGCAGTTTATCCACCCGCTTAGCCCGGTTTGCCGATTCCTTGGCAGCAACATAGCGCGGAAAATCCTTGTTATACTCTACCCTGTCGATAGGCGATTTTAGGGCAGCAATTAGGGGATGATCCATATCGTTGCTATCGTAAGCAGCCCGCAGCACTTGCCACTGGTACTCCTCAAGCACTGAGTGCCTGTTGCTCACTATCTGCACTGCGTTGTCCTTACTCTTGGGGAATCCGAGCATGGCCTTAATGTTTGTCCAAATCATCTTTAGGGGGCTAACACCGGGCAGAGCCACCGAATGGTATGGCATTGAGAGGTCGCCTAGGTAGTGCATTCCCCAGCCCATAAACCGGTATCCCCAGTAGGGATTGTTCGAGGCAAAGGCAAATTCCGACAGCCCTCTAAACTGGTTGATCCTTAATTCGGGTAAAGTTTTCTTTAGGAAAGGCCCGAAGAAGAAAACAATTTTAGCCTCGTGGTAAAACCCCATGTGGAATGGAGCCTGACTGCCGTACTCGAGATTTGGATCGCCAAAAGGTTGGATTCCGAATCCATACTCATCGCCTTGGGGCGTATTGTTATCCTCAAATAGGCCAAGGTCAAATCCATAGTCGGGTTCATCGTTTGCGGTGTAAAGCACCACAAGAGGTGATACCATATCACCCTCGAAAAGTTCAACGTAGTTAGTCTTTTCAAGCGATGAAACATCTTTAACAGTGGTCAGCAGTTGTGGGGCAATGGTTACCCTTTCACCAACTGTTTCTCCTGGGAGAAGATGCTGGTAAAGCTTCATCTTTACGTTGGGATTAAGCCTAATCGCTCGGAAAAACCGCTGCAGGATATCATCGGGATTTCCTGTGGCTTTGAACTTCAGCTGTTCGGGTAGGGCAGGGTAGTAGGCTAGGTTTTGGCTTAGCCAAAGCTCCTGTTCCTCGAAAAACTTTTCCAGCTCCTTCTCCTGCTCCATCAGAAAGCTCTGAAGGCTTTTTACTGCGATTGGGCTCTGGTTAGCGAGCTCAGGTATGGTCGATAGCACAGGGTAGGCCAGCAGCGGGTGCTCCGACCAGGCTTTAGCCGATAAAACCTGAAAAGCCGCCAGGATTATAAGGATCAGTTTTGCTGTCAACGGTTTCATATGCTTAGGTATTAATGGTTATTGTTATGCAATACTAAGAAAAATCGATCAACATTTGTTCATGATGTCCTTTTATTTACTCAAAATTTATATCCGCTTTCCTCAACAATAGGCTTGGGGTTTGGTTTTGTATATTGCAACTTACATTTTTTTGCAGTAGGTTTGTAACACGTTTTGCATTGTCATAAAGTATATCTTATCACTAAAACACTCCGCATGATGCACAAATCGATCCTTCGTATATCACTACTGGTAGCATTATGCTTCGCATTTGCTTGTAAGCAGAAAATTGCCGTAAATCCTGAGATCACCAAGGAAGAGCTGTACCAGCACATCGATTTTTTGGCCTCCGACTCGCTGATGGGCCGGCAACCCGGAACCCCTTACGATAGGGTGGCGGCTAAGTACATTAAGGACAAGATGGCCCTGAGCGGCATTAAGCTTATGGAGAAGAACGGGTACCAATTTCTCGAGTTTATCGACCATCAGGATGTGGGCGAAAGTAATACCCTTGCGGTGAATGGAATCCGGTTTGGGTTTGGCGATGATTTTACGGTTCTGCCATTCTCGTCATCCGACACCTTGGTGTCAACAGCTGTTTTTGTGGGCTATGGCCTAAACTTCTTCTCCGATACCCTTACCTGGGACGACTATGCAACCGTAAACGTGTCGGAGAAATGGGCGATTATGCTGCGGGGCAATCCCTTTGGCGATAATCCAAATAGTCCTCTTGCAACGCATACCAGCGATAGGTATAAGGCCATGCGGGCAAAGGATCAGGGTGCAGCAGGAGTTATCCTGGTATCGGGTGAACAATTCGACAGGCAGGATCATATAACCTTCTCACGGCAAAAAAGTTTTAATATCGATATCCCTGTTGTGCATATCAAGAGGTCGGTGGCCAATGCCATACTTAAACCTTCGGGGAAAAACGTAGGTGATCTGGAGGCCGATCTAATGCTGAAGAAGCATCCAAGCTCGTTTGCGGTTGGCGCGAGTATTTGTGCACGAACAGATATTGTTACCAGTAAGCGAAACACGCAAAACGTGGTGGGTTTAATTAAGGGAACAGATCCTTTGCTCAAGAATCAGTACATTGTGGTTGGTGCCCACTTCGATCATATTGGGATGGGCGGGAAGAGCTCATCGAGCCGCATGCCCGATTCGCTGGCCGTGCACAGTGGTGCCGACGATAACGCGTCGGGGGTGGCTGCCGTCCTGGAGATTGGACAAAGGTTAGCCCACCAGGCAACCCGCAGAAGTGTTGTGGTTGTGGCCTTTGCTGCCGAGGAGATGGGACTGCTGGGCTCGCGGTATTTTGTCGAGAATTTGCCCGTTCCTCGAGATTCAATCGTAACCATGATTAATATCGATATGCTGGGACGATTAAACGAGGAGAGCACCTTGCAGGTTGGTGGGGTTAAAACCTCGGCCGAAGCCGAAAACCTGTTACTGTCCACTAACGAGGGCTACAGCTTTAACCTTGCGCTTTCCCCTCAGGGCTATGGCCCATCGGATCATGCCAGCTTTTACGCGCAGAATATCCCCGTGCTTTTCTTTTCAACCGGCCCACATACCGATTACCATACCCCCAACGATAGAATTCAGCGTATCAACTTCGATGGCCTGCAGCGGGCCAGTAATTTCATTTTCGATGTGGTAACCGAGATCGCCAATGCCCCGCAAGCGTTAACCTTTCAGGAGGCTGGGCCAGCACAACCGAGCTCCAGGCATGGTCAGGAGCTGAAGGTTCGCCTGGGAATTATGCCCGATGTCAGCGGAGCACCTGCCGAGGGGCTAAGAGTGCTGGCTGTAACCGAAGATCAGCCGGCTTGGGTGGCCGGTATCCAAAAGAACGACATGATTACTGCCATTAACGGGAAGCCAGTTCGCAATATTCAGGACTACATGTTCAGGTTACAGGATTTGACTGCAGGCTCAACCATTTCGGTAGAGTTAAAACGCAGGGGTAAAACTATGGTTGTACTGGTTCAGCTATAGGTTGATTTAGGGGATAAGAAAGAACACTCATATTTTATTAGTACTTATGAAAAGAACACTTTGGTTTTGGTTGGCTGCACTTCTAGTGACCTTTGCAGCCGTTATTTTTCAGCGCCAAACAGGGCCTACTTACCCTAAGAAGGTGAGCTTACAGGTAGACGACACCACGTTTGTTCAGCTTAAACTGCCGCGGAGCAGCTATGTAGACGAGGAGGTTAGGCTTGAATTACCCTCCCTGTCGTGGGACTGGACCGCACGGTTATACCATAGGCCATACCCTGCCGATACCGCTTGGGTGCTCAATCCACCCTTCTGGCCCGAGGACGGAGCGTTTGTGTCGTACTTGCCAGCTGTTAGCCAAAAGGCTGCAAAGCTCGAGTATTACATTGAGCTCGAGAATGCCTTTGCCGATCGGAAAATTCTATTGCCCAGCGACAACCCCGTGGTGATCCGATACAAAGGGCATACCCCAGCCTGGGCGCTTTTGCCACATGTTATTCTGATTTTTGTCGCCATGATCTTTAGCAATCTGGCTGGGGTTATGGCAGCGTTCAACCATCCCCGTTTCAAGTTCTGGGGACTAATCACCTTGTCGTTTATTTTTGTGGGAGGATTAGTCTTTGGCCCTATCGTGCAAAAATTTGCATTCGATCATTACTGGACAGGATTTCCCTTTGGTTACGATTTAACCGATAACAAAACCCTGGTGATGTTTGTGGTGTGGGGTGTTGCCGTGTTGGCCAATTGGAAACGGAACTCTCGATGGGTAACGGTTCTTGCGTCGGCTATTACGGTTATTGTTTACCTGATTCCTCATAGCCTTAGAGGGTCCGAGTTTAACTACGAAACGGGCGAAATCGTAACAGGCATCATCTCGGTTGTATCTAGTATTTTCTAGCTAGCCTTATAGCGAAACAAAAAAGCCGCAGCGAGTAAGCTGCGGCTTTTTGATTTGTACAGGTAATTACTCCTGACCTTCCTCAGCTGCAGGAGCCTCGGTTTTAGCATGGTCGCAAGTGTCTTTTGCAGCATGCTCGCAAGTATCTTTTGCAGCTTGTTCGCACTCAACCTCTGCTTTTTCAGTTTTTGCTTTTTCACCAGCTGTTCCGCATGATGCTAATGCGAAAGCGAAGGCCATAAGGGCACTTACCATAAGAATTCTACTCTTTTTCATCGTTTTTTTGGTTTTTGGTTGAACAAATTTCGATGTAAAAGTATGCAAGAGTTGTGGATTTTTAAACAAAAAATCAATATTTTTTTTAACCCTTAAATATCGCTAGCTAGATATAGATTTTTCGGAAGCTTCCTGCCCTATATTGTTATCCCCCTACCATTGTATTCACTAGTAATCGATAGTCCCTAACCCGAATTTTTCCGAAGCTAAGCCCGAGGTTCCCGGTGCATAGAACAACCCTACCGCTATCCAGCTGAACCCGATGGATGCCAACCCGAACGCGAACGGTGCTCATCCGAAGGTGATGGATACCAATCCGAACGCGAACGGTGCTCATCCGTGGGAGATGGATGCTTATCCCATCATGACCGCAACCCTGCTGAATGAAACGGTTATCAGGTTGAATGTGACCAACGCATGGAATCCTTTTATATTCGGCTTAGTAAACCCTTCAACGTAATGCCAGTGTCGATTCTCTGCTCAGGTATAACCATAGGGAATTTGAATACCGAAGCAATAGCTAAATCATTAGCAGCGGCCTAGTTACCCATTGTATACTTTAGCCCAAAGGATACCCATCGTTGGGGTTGTGGAATATTTCCTAAGTCGTAGTAGGTAATATTCCCAAGATTACTGATGTCAACAACCGTTTTAAAGCGGGAAAAATCAGCATATACCTTTAGATTTATCAAAAGGAAGGGGGAGTAGGGGGTGTCCTCACCGTTACTAAAATGGGTATACGTGCCTGCTCTGTCGTGCCAAAGGGCTGTCCAAGAGGCTCCAATTTTCCAGAAAACCGCATGGTTTATGCTGGCCGAAAATTTGTGCTTAAGGTAATCCAATGCGTAGTACGATTGCAGAGTTTCGCTGTCTTTACTAGAGAATACATAGTTGTAACCAAGCGAAATCTCTTTAATAAATGGAATGTTGTTAAAATTTCTAATTATAACTGCTGACTCAATACCAGTTGTATTTATCGAGGTATGATTCATTGTAGTCCAAATATCGCCCTCCAACTCTTTAACCCAATCTATTACATCATGAGCTCTTCTATGAAATAGGGTCACATTACCCGATACCTTTTTGCTCATAACCCTTGTGCCTATTTCAAAATTATTCGCTTTTTCGGGTTTTAGGGCCACATTCCCCCGATTGGTTGGGCCATTGTAGTACAAATCGGTAAAGGTTGGGAACCGTAGGGTGTTACTCACCGAAGCGTAAATATTTGTTTTATCCCCTGCTATGTAGCTAATATCAACGCCATAATTCCAGTTAAAGCGGTAGCTTGTGCTATAGGTAAGCAGAGCGCCCCCTGATACTATTACCTTTTTGAGATAAAAGGTATGATCGGCAAAGGCGTTGAACTGATTGCGTTCAGCGCCACGAGTGTATGTTGTATCCTCAACTCCTTTTATTGATACCGGTACTTTTAGTGGTTCACCAAGAACGTTACTCATTATCGATTCATTCCGCACCTCAGCACCAATTCTTGTTCGCCCTGCTGTGTTTATAGAGGTAAGTTGAACTTTTCCACCCGAGGCCAATGTTCGGTGGTAGTTATGGCCTTTATACCATTCGGGGATTTGCCTTCGGAAAAGTTCAAACCTATCGGTATGTTGCCTATGATATCCAGTTGCCGCAATAGTTATCCCATCAAATCTTTTAGAAAAAGTGACAGAGGAGAAGAATGTTCCAATTTTTTCGAATTGTTCGGGGAATCGAGGGGTGTAAAAGCTTTGGGCGCCAAATGCCTTGTCCTGGTAACCAGCCTGAAAGTCGATGATCCCACTCCAAAAATCAACACTTGCATGAGAAAACAGGTTATGAAGATTAAAGTCGGTGTTTTGGATATACCCATTGGACTTGGCCGAAGAGGTTGCAATAAAAAGATTTGACCGTTTACTTACCAAATTTGCTGATGCACTTGCCGAGACAAGGCCATATTCACCTACCGATGCTGAAATCTTGGTAAATTCTTTTCCCCGAGGATTGGTAATAATGTTGATGGCTCCGCTGAATGACCCGGGCCCATAAATTCTAGCACCTGGGCCTTGTAGGAGCTCCACACGTTCAATGGATTCTAAGTCGATGGGGATATTTAGGTTGTGGTGACCCGTTTGGGGATCGGTGATGTTCACCCCGTTGAGTAGGATAAGTACCTGATCGAATGTTCCACCTCTTATGGCAATGTCGGCTTGTACGCCGTTTCCTCCGCGCTGGCGGAGATCTACGCTGCTAATACTTCTGAGCAGATCGTTTAGGTTGCTGACGGGCATCTGCGCTATCTCATCGCGCGATATTACCGCCACAGCTCGCATTAGCTCGGAGTAGGTACTTGCCGCTAGCGGTGAGGTGATAACAACTTCGTCAATATCAATGTCCCTGCTTGTGGTTGGAATAGTGTCGACTTGTGCCACAGCACATACAGGCATTACCAGTAAGCTGTACGATACCGAAATAACACTTATTTTTACCCAAGCCTTAAGGCTAGCAAAAACACTGTACGATTTGTTACCCCACTGGCGGAAGCACACGCTGTGAGCCCTGTGATAGTTGCTTCTTCGCTTCATGTTGGGATTAATTTCAGTTTGGTTTAAATAAAAATTTAGGGCAGCAAAGGTAGTCCATTTGCCAAAACTGGTTGAGCGCAAATGGAAAGAAAATTAGTGTTTAGCAACAATTCTCCCTAATTACCAGTTGTTCGAACACTAAATTTACAGTAATTTGCAAAAATAAATGTTGACCAGTGCAGCGTAAAAGCATGTGCATCGTCATTATTCCAGAAGTATGAGCAATAAAGGCAATTATCCAAATATTCACCAGGTACTGATTGACCGTTGCAGGGTGGGCGACCGCAAGGCTCAATTCGATATCTACAAGTTGTACCACAAGGCCATGTACAACACCTGCCTCCGAATAGTTGGCAATGTTGTGGAAGCCGAAGATGTAATGCAGGAAGCGTTCTTTAAGGCGTACGATCGAATAAATACCTATAGAAATGAGGTTAGCTTTGGGGCTTGGCTTAAACGGATAGTGGTAAACGCCTCACTCGATTTCTTGAAGAAGAAAAAGTTGCTAATCACCTCAATAGATCAAGCTCATGGGCTTAGTGCTGTGGATGAGGAACCCGAAAGCGAGTTTTCGCCCGAGTCGGTGGAACAACTCAACAGCGCAATCGCCCAGCTATCCGAGGGGTATAAAGTGGTAATCACACTATACTACCTCGAAGGCTACAGCCACGATGAGATTGCCGAGTTGTTAGGCATAACTTCATCAACCTCTCGATCGCAGCTGGTTAGAGCAAAACAGCGGTTAGCTGAAATTTTGAAGAATAAATTGTAAAGAAATATAACCATGGACAAATTACAAACCTTTATCGATCAAAACAGGCAGCTGTTCGATAACGAAGACCCTCCAAGGGGGCATTTCGATAGGTTTAGTAGTAGGTTGGCCACGTACAATTCTCCCAAAAGGGTTAGCCTTTGGCTGGTGGCCAGTGTGGCCGCTGTGGCAGGGTTACTAATTACAGCAAGTTTAAGCCTGCTGCTTAATTACAGCGGATTAGTTCCTCCAACCGAGTCGGGTTTGGCAACGGCCAACCTTTCGCCCGAGCTACTCCAGATAGATGAGTACTACCAGTATCAGGTTACCCAAAAGCAGCAGCTTATCAACAAGATGATGACGGGTGAGCTAAAGCCTTTCGAGGGTGAAATTTCCCAAGCCCTGAGTGACATGAATGAGAGCTACAGTAACGTTCTAAACGATATCGCCCTTAGCCCTCACACCGAGTCGGCCGCCTTTGTGCTCACCCGATACTATCAGGCTCAGCTCGATGTGCTGGATGGGATAATTAGCCGAATGCAAACAGTTTATACCTTTAGGTTCAATTGAATAGTAAATAATTAAACACACAATATTATGAAAACAAGTAGATTAGTTTTAGCAGCCACTATCACCTTAATGCTAGTTGTCGCGGTAGGAAGCAATTCGCTGCTAGCCAATAAGCAGACTAAAACTTTTAACAAGGAGTTTAAGGTTGATAAGAATACTCAGCTTTACATTAGCAACCGCTTTGGACAGGTGGTAGTTGAAAACTGGGATAAAAACCTTATTACCATTGATGTGGAGGTGACTGTTGAGCATAGCAGTAAGGAGAGATCCGAACGTATGTTGGCAGCTATTAGCGTTACGCTTGAACAGGTTGGCGACGAGGTGAGGGGAGTAACCGAGATTGATGATAAGCTGATGAAATCGGTTAGTAACTTTAGCTTTGGCAACTCCTCAAAGGAACTCCGGATTGATTATAAGATCAAAATGCCTAAGCATTTGAATGTTACCCTTCGCAATAAGTACGGCGATATGTTTATCGACGAGCTTACAGGCCTATCCAATATTGATGTGAAATATGGCAACCTAAAAGCCAATCGCATTGTTTATGGCAATAACGAACCCTTAAATCTGCTTACACTAGGGTATGGCAATGCCTCCATTGATGAGGTGAACTGGATGCGTTTTGATATTAAGTACGCCAATCTAGATATAGTTAAGGGGCAAGCCCTTGTGATGCTGAGTAAGTATTCAAAAATTTCGGCCAGTCAGGTTAGCTCTCTGGTTATTGAGTCAAAGTACGACAACGTAAATATTGGAGCAATTACCAATTTGGTAGGTGAGAGCGGGTATACCACTTACCGCATTAAGAACTTGGGAAAGAAGCTAAACGTGAAAACTCGCTATGGCGATGTGAGAATTGAAGAGGTTGATAATGCTTTTGAGTCCATCGCTTTCGAAGGAGGATACTCAAGCATCTACGCGCCCATTGCCGAGTCAGTATCCTATAATATAGATGGTGAAGCTTCGTACGGAGGAATCTCATACGGCGATCCGGCTCGTGTAAATCGAATTGAAAGTAACAATAAGCTAAGCGTGAACGGTCGTGTGGGAACCAACGAGAAATCAACTACTTCGGTTAGAGTTAGGGTTAAGTATGGGAGCGCTCGATTAAAGTAAGTTTTAGGAAGGTTTTAGGTTAGTGTTAAAGAACCGCTTCTCTTATGTAGCGGTTCTTTTTTTGTTTTTGATGATTTTAATAATATTATTCGAATAGAATGTTGGTTTTCATATCTTTGTTGGACTCAACCATAAACCCAACCCAAATGATACTAAAAATCTTTAACCTCGTAATGTTTGTTGTAATGGTGGTGATGAACTACCTGGCAAATGCTTTGCCCATCAACGAGAAAACAACAGGGCAACTTTCCGAACTGTACCCCAATTTGTTTGTTCCTGCAGGAATCACGTTTTCCATTTGGGGAGTAATCTACCTATTGCTACTGGTTTTTTTGGCTCTCCAGTTTCGCGAAAGCAGTAAAGAGTCCATTCTACAAATTGGCTGGGCTTTTGGAATTAGCTGCGCCTTGAACGTATTGTGGATCTTCGCGTGGCACTTTGAGTACGTTGCTATCTCATTGCTCATTATGATTGGATTACTCCTTGTCCTGATAATTATTGCCCTAAAGTTAAAACCCAATCCCATGAGTTTAGCCAAAGCTACATTTGGTATTTACTTAGGATGGATTAGCATTGCCACAATTGCCAATGTTATTGCTTTACTTGTAAGCATCAATTGGACTGGATGGGGTTTTTCGGAGCAAACTTGGACCATTGTGATGATTTCAACAGGTGCAATAATAGCTTCATTAGCAGTTTACCGCTACGATAATCCTTTTATAGGAATTGCTGTACTATGGGCGTTTTTTGGAATTATTACCCGGCAACAGGCGCTAAACCCTTCAATTGTAGTAACGGCCATGATTGGAATGGGTATAGTTGGGGCTAGTACTATTTTTATGTTTCTTCGAAAAAGCATTTTTGCTAAGGAGTGATTTGTGTAAACTCAATAAATTTTATGCAACGTTTTACATTTTGCAATTTGCTTGTTATAATTCTACTTGCAATACAAATTACCAGCTATTCTCAGCAAGCCGATAAGGTAATGGTAGTTGTTATTGACGGTGCCCGGTATACCGAAACTTTTGGTGATCCCTCGTATACATACATCCCCAGAATGAAAGAGTTGGCTACGCAAGGAACTATCATCAGCAACTTTAAGAACGATGGTTACACATACACATCAAGGGCAATTCCTGCCCTTTGGTGTGGTGCGTGGACTGGAGTTCAGAGCATCACCTATAATGGGGCTTCTACCCAGTTCACAAATTTACCCTCAATATTCGAGTACTATCGTAAGCAGAAGGATATGCCTGCCAACGAGTGTTTCTATATTCTTAAGTATATATCAAGCCTATGGTTACCCAGCTTCGATGATGATTATGGACAGGAGTACTGGCCCACATTTAACAGCACTGGAAGCACCGATAGGGATGTGGCGAACCAAACCCAGCAAATTATCGATAGTCAACAACCCCATTTTCTCTGGGTTTACCTTGCCGATGTTGATGCTGCGGGGCACTCGGGCAATTGGAATCAGTATACTCGATCTATCGAAATTGCCGATAGCATAGTGGGTGTTTTATGGGATAGAGTGCAGGCACACCCATTCTATCAGAATACTACAACTCTGCTAGTAACAAACGACCATGGACGGCACGACGATCAGCATGGCGGATTTAAAGGGCATGGCTGTACCTGCAATGGTTGTCGTCAGATGCAATTTCTGGCTGTTGGGCCAGATATTAAGCAGAACTTTGTGTCGTCGCAACCCAGAGTTTTACCCGATTTTGCTGTAACGGCATCGTATATTTTAGGGATTAACCCCGAAAAATCCACGGGAAATGTGATGCACGAAATCTTTAATAGCACATCTGTTAAACATATCGACAATAGTAATTTTACGCTGCAGGGTTCATTCCCAAACCCATTTTCGGAATCGACAAGGATTCGGTACACACTTTCCAAAACCTCAAAGGTAAAGCTTAGTGTTTATTCTGTTACTGGAGCTTTGGTTTCAACTCTGGTATCCGAGACTCAAAATGAGGGCGAACATAGCGTCATCTGGAATGGCTACGATGCATATGGGAATCATTTGCCACAAGGTGTTTACATCTTAAGATTGGTTGTTGACCGTGCGCAGAAATCAATAGCAGTAGTTCGACTAGCCAATAAAAAGACTTGGAACTAATAATTCCCACTTTTAAAAGACTACTGGGTGAAGTGAAAAATGGTATTGCATTACCTATGACTCATCTACTCGAATATATCAAAAACGAGCAGCACTATACCAAAGTGTTGCAGCATGGCCTATCCGTGAAGCGCGAGCTGTGGATTGGCACCGCCGATATAAAGGATCTATTCATTAAAGATGGCAGTAACTCTATACCCTTTTTGGGTATGCTATCAAAATTGGTTGCCAGAAAAGTAAATATTAGACTCCTCCATGCTAAAGAGCCTGGCCCAATGTTCCGTAAGGATTTTGATAAGTATCCAAATTTGGCTAAAAGTCTCGAAAGGGCAATTTGCCCTAGGGTACACTTTAAACTGTTTATCTTCGATTTGGAAACTGTTTACATCGGTTCCGCTAACCTCACGGGTGCTGGTATTGGCATGAAAAACCCCAACCGCCGAAATTTTGAGGCGGGCATCCTCACAAACAACCCCGAAATGGTGGAAAACGCCATCACCCAGTTCGATACTGTATGGCGTGGCGACCATTGCAAAACCTGCGATAGGAAAGAGTTTTGCGGGGATAGGTTGGATGGGTAATCTTTTTTGGTGAATATTAGTGTGTGATCTACGCTAGAAATTGTATATTCTGTTTACAAATTCTCATCTTTAAAAATCTAATCTTTTGCTAATCAAGAATTATAATAACTTTCTACAACGATAGTTTAATTACCATTAAGTGAAAGTTATGTAGTTTTTTTCTTCAAAAGCTACTAATACTTGTTTGGACAAACCATATTTAAACCTAAGGTAAGGGAAGGTTCATTTGAATGAGCAGCAAGGAAAATTCAACTCGTTTTTATTAAAGTGAAAACACACGAAGCATAAGAAAATTTTACAACCTTGATGCGATTGTATCGGTTGATACAGGGTTAGTAGCCAAAAAGTTTATGATCCTTCTCTACTTCCAATTATCAAAAAAATGGTGATGAAAATTCTTATCACAAAATTTGTGAGGTATACAAACAAAAAATATCAGCGAGTATTATAATTTTGCCTCTTTCACTTTAATTAATAATTCAATGGAAAATCCACAAGAACTTAAAAACGCAATAATAAATCGTAGTTCGGTTAGAAGATACTTAGAAAATGATTTCGAAGATAGTTTAATAATTAGCATTGAAAGTATTCTAAA
>JAVEYY010000009.1:88441-120031 GCA_034003245.1 Tenuifilaceae bacterium | reverse complement strand
TCCTTTATTCACGGTTTTCTAACAAAAGTACCGTGTTTTGAAATCAAAAAATCAAAGAACGTCTATAATTTGCTGAATTATAAGATTATACAAGGTTTATTCTAAAAACAACGCAACACTAGTGATTCAGATTAATGAAAAATATTGACGAGAGACTTATAGTGAAATTTAAAATAAATCATACACTTTGAACAAATAAAATGATACACCTTAAGAACGGCACATTTATTAATTGGCAAACCCTAGTGTTTACCCAAACCGATATTTGGGTTGAGGAGGGCGAAAACGGAAATATTTATTTCAGCAAACCAGCTGATATTTCGGCCAATATCCAATCAATTGATTGTAGCGGTTTGGTAATTACCCGCGCATTGGCCAACGCTCATCACCATATCTACTCGGCTTTGGCCTGCGGAATGCCCCAGCCACCAAAGTCGCCACAAAATTTCCATGAGACCCTACAGTACGTGTGGTGGAAGTTAGATTACGCCCTCGACAAGGAGATGATCCGCTACAGCGCTTTGGCCACAGCCCTGGCGGCAGCCAAAACGGGTTGCAGCTTTATTATCGATCACCACTCGTCACCAGCCTTTACACTGGGATCGCAGGAAGTTATTGCCAGTTCTCTCGATGAGGCTGGCCTTGGTCACCTTATGGCCTACGAGATTACCGACAGGAATGGCCCCGAAAAGGCCAAAGATTCGCTCAACGAAACTCGAAACTATCTAAAGAAAAGACAGGGGCTTGTTGGCCTACACGCAAGTTTCACAGTTGGCGACGATACCCTGCGCGAAGCGTTGCAGATTGCCACCGAGTTCAATACCGGAATCCACGCCCACCTGGCCGAGGGCTCGGTAGACCAGAAATTCTGCAAAGAGAAATACGGCAAGCGCGTGGTTCAGCGGTACGCCGATATGGGATTTCTCGATTTAAAGGGGAATATCTTTGTTCATGCAATTGATATTGATGAGAGCGAGCGAAAACTTCTTAAGGAATCGGGTGCTTACATAGCCGTAAACTACGATAGTAACCTTAACAACAAGGTTGGGATTTTCAAGGGCAAAAGCCTAGGCGAGAACATAATGCTTGGCACCGATGGTATGCATAGCGATATGTTTAAATCGGCTAACACAGCCTGGTTTACGGGGATGAACCACGAGAGTCAAAGTCCGCTGACAGTATACAATCGCCTTCGGAAAGTGCATCATTATATCAACGAGAATGGATTTATAGGTGATGGCGAAAATAACCTGATGATTATGGATTACAACCCACCAACACCAATTAATCAGGGGAACTTCCTGGGGCATTTCTTCTACGGAATGACATCCGGAAGCGTAAAGCATCTGATCTCGCAGGGAAGGCTAATTCTCAAGGATCGCAAGCATACGCTCCTCGACGAGGAGCAGATTCTTGCCCATTCGCGCGAACAGGCCAAGCGTCTGTGGAGTAGATTATAATGATATTTTGCATCGTCTTTTCTATGTTTAGAACTTCACTGGTTTAACGTAGGATAATATGATAACATCAGTTGTTAACGCTCATATCATTAATGCCGACCGAATTTTTGATGCTGATATTCGCATTGAAAACGGCCTAATTGCAGCGCTTGAGAAACCCAGTACCCTAACTGCAACACAAAACAATGAGACCATTGAAGCTAAAGGGCTTTACGTAATTCCCGGAGGAATAGATCCGCACGTTCACCTGGCGCTTCAAACTCCCGCGGGCTCATCGGCCGACGATTTTGTAACGGGAAGCGCTGCTGCTCTGGCGGGCGGGGTAACCCATCTTATCGATTTTGTAACTCCTCGGCGTGGCCAAGCGCTAACCGAGGCGCTTAAGGAACGTAGAGCCGAGGCATCGGGATGTTCCATTGGGCTCGATTTTCATATGGGCATCAGCGGCTGGCTACCCGATATGGAGCAGCAGATGGAGATTTGCGTTAAGGAGTACGGCATAAAGTCGTTTAAAGTATACCTAGCCTACCGGCAAACCATAGGAATTAGCTACGAGCAACTGGAAAAGGTGATGCGAATTGCTGCACGCCTTAATGCCATAGTGCTCATACATGCCGAAGAGGGAGAAACCATTGACAACCTCCGCACCGAGTTTATAAAAAATGGTAATACCCATCCTCGCTACCATGCCCTCTCGCGCCCACCCGAAACGGAGAGTAAAGCCGTTAATAGGGTGATTGAGCTGATGAAAAAAACGGGCTGCACCATATACTTTGTCCATATCTCCGCAGCTGAATCGGCTGATCTAATATCCCATGCAAAACAGGAGGGTTTACCCGTATATGCCGAGACCTGTCCCCACTACCTACTGCTCGACGAGCAGGTTTACGACGACACCATTGAGCAGGCCATGCCCTATGTGTATAGCCCACCTGCGCGTCCATCGTATCACAAGGAACGGCTTTGGGAGCATCTGCAGGGTGGAACATTCGACACGGTGGCCACCGATCACTGCCCCTTTAATCTAAATCAGAAAATGGTGGGAAAGGATAACTTTACCCTTATACCCAACGGGGCGGGTGGATTGGAGTTTAGGATTCCGCTGCTGTATAGCTTTGGGGTACTTCATAAAAAGCTAACTCTACAACAATGGGTTGCCCTTACATCAACCAACGCGGCTAATATATTCGGGTTAAAATCAAAAGGAAACCTAGCCGTTGGCAACAAAGCCGATTTAGTGCTGTTCAATCCCAACCATCTAGCAAGCCTATCGGCTTCGAGCCAGTATCAGAACTGCGATATCAATATCTACGAGGGCTTAACTATTGTGGGGAGTGTGGAAAAAACGCTTGTAAGTGGAAATTTTGTCCATGAAATATAGTGCTCACTAGAAACTTGTTAGAGTAAATATTATCTCTCAGCTAAAGAAATCTATTCCAAAGGCAATTTGTTCGGTATATTTCTACCAAAATCTTATAAAAAATCATACCTTTAGTTAGTAACCATAGTTTAGGGTTAATGGGGCATACAAGCCATAAGGATGGCTAATTATATGCATGTAAACAGATTAGTTGGAACATAATTCGTACATTATCGTTTAGTTATTTATTTAAACTAACTATTGACATCAGGAGTAAACCTACGTTATGGATAAGCAGTACGACGAGATATTAAATGTGAAGGAGAAGGTATTTAACGCCACGCTGCTGGTTGGGACAATACTTGGAGGATTAACTTTTGTACTAAGTTTGCGCAATTTCCATGAATCGAGTATCCGATTCAATTATGTCCTTAACCTATTTGCCATTATTGCCTTTCTAGTTGTTTACCTTTTCAGGGACAGAATTTCCCAGCGTGTAAAATCCGAAGTGGTAATTGCAGGGCTTTTCATTCTCACCTTTGTTGATATCTATAAACTAGGGGCCTACTCCACCACAAAAATTTTGCTGGTGCTAATCCCCTTCTTTTCGCTAATAGCGTTTAATGTAAAACGAATAATCTCCATCTCAATCATAGCCCTTTTACTGTACATCTCTTTTGCGATACTCTTCACTACCGGGGTTTTGGAGATTACGGTTGACCTAAACCAACGATCTACGAAGATAAGTTCCTGGCTAGTGAATATTGTACTAATCTCCATTGCAGCTTATGCAGTACTTACCATAGTTGACTTGTACAATAAAGCATTCTACAAGCTTATTAATAAGCTTGAGGAGCAGAATCTGGAGCTGCAGGCTCATCGTGAAAACTTAGAGGAACTTGTTGCGGAACGATCGAAGGAGTTGGAGCGAGCCAATGAGGAGCTGTATGCCACAAACGACGAGCTGAGCGCAATCAATGAGGAGCTGCACCAGAACAAAAACATCATTGAAACGCAGAATATTGAGCTTAAAACAACTCTGGACCATTTACAGGAAACCCAAACCAAGCTGATACAGTCGGAAAAGATGGCTTCATTGGGTATAATGTCGGCAGGGGTGGCACACGAGATCAACAACCCGTTAAACTTTATTATGGGGGGATATCTTGGGTTAGAGAATTACTTCAAAAATACCGATGCTCCTTGTGACAAGGATATCCCCTACTTCCTCAGCGGGATAAAGGTGGGGGTTGATCGCGCCAGCGAGATTGTAATGGCGCTTAACCAGTTTAGCCGCAACACCGAGTCGAATGCCGAACCCTGCGATATACACTCAATTATTGATAACTGCTTGGTTATCCTCTCCAACCAGTACGATAACCAGCTGGAGATTGTTAAGGACTACTCCAACAAGTTGCCCCAGTTAAAGGGTAACTCCAGCAAGCTGCACCAGGTGTTCTTCAATATTCTCAGCAATGCCATTCAAGCAACCAATGCTGTTGGGCAAATATCAATTTGCACCCAACCTACGGATTCATCTGCATTGATTGAGATAAGCGACACGGGCTGTGGAATTAAAAAGGAACTTTTAGAAAGGGTTACCGATCCCTTTTTCACCACAAAAGAGCCCGGAAAAGGAACAGGGCTTGGGTTATCCATAGCCTACCGCATAATCCAGGTGCACAATGGTGAACTGATCATCGACTCGCAGGAGAATGTGGGAACAACCGTAAGGATTACCCTACCCTTAGCCCTCACCGTGTGACCGGGGTTTGTTTTACTCTTCCTCAATAATCTCCTCGGTCAGAGTCTCAACCTCTTTTTTGCTCTTTTCAACAGCCGCCCTCATCTGCTTTACCTTCTCCTCGGCCTGTCGTATTTTCTCATTTTTAGTAATCTCTTCACCCTCTGTTATTTCTCCCTTCTGCCGTTGCTGCTTAACTTTCTCTTTAGCCGCTTCAATCCGCTCCTCATTAACGGCAATCTGCTCCTCCTGATCCTTTATCTTCTGCTGGGCAAAAGCTTTCTTTTCCTGGGCGAGCCTCTTTGCCTCAGCGGCGCGTTGCTGTCCAAATTCCTTACCAGTTAAATCACCTTTGTTCTTGCCAAAGGCATTTCCCTTGGCCTCAATGCTATCTTCAGTTTCCTTGTCGGTATTAATATCCTTACCTTTGCCTTTTGCCTTGGCCTCCTCTTTTATCTGCTGACCCTTACCCTTGCCTTCTTGAACCTTATCCTCGATTCCCTTTTGAATGGCATCCTCTTTGGCATCAATGGTACTATCGGCTTTCTGTTTCACTTGGGCTTGAATGTTTTCCTTCTGTTTACTCTGCTGACCTTTCCCCTGACCCTGACCAAATGCCATTGCAGAGGCTATTATAAGCGACAATGCAATTACTATTATTCTTTTCATGGTTCAACGTATTTAAATGTCGTTAAGTAAAGAATCTATTTCGCTTTGGGTCTTCTCCAATTCAGCATCTGCTGCCTTAAGCGTTTCATCGAGCTGTTGAATCGATTTCTCAACTGAAACCGTTTGCTCCTGTATGGGATCTGCATCTTTTTCAGCTTGCTTTTTTTCACTCGAGCATGAGAGTAGTATCCCAATTACGGGAATTAACAAATAGTGTTTTTTCATGGGCTTGGTTTGTTGGGTAATTCCGTTTTTTTTATGTGGTTTCTGGTCTCCACAACTATTATTGAAATAGGCTGATGTTTTACCAAGATAAAAACCTTGGAATAACATTCGAGTAAACTTCTTTGGTTTGGTCCATTACGTAACTCCTCCAGCTTGCCGATTCAGGGGCGTACATCTCCAGATGATCGGCCTTAACCTTAAGTGAATCCTTTGTCGAGGCGTATCCATGCTGATGCCCCTGGTTTTCGAGTATCATAAGGTGAATTGACTTAAGCGACCCCATGGTAGTTTGGCTATTAAGGGTACCAAACTCGTAAACCATGGGGAAAAATTCCTTGTCCTTAAGTATCTCGCCCATAAAACCAACAAACTCGCCGGTAACGGTGTAAAAGTCATCGGAGTCGCCCCAATCGATAGTATAACCCTCGTACAACTTCTCGAGCTGCTGCTTTGCCTCCCCTTCCATTGGATTTGGAAAAAAATGCAGCTTTCCCCGCTCGCCGTAACCCGTATGAAAATCGATGGCCATTACTCGCTGGTAGGGTTGGGCAATATTCGTGATTACTGGTTTAAGCGAATCGATTTGTGGTTCGGCCTTAAAACCGCCAAAGTATAACCCTTCGGGGTAAAGATACTGCCCCTGCAGTACGGCCTGCCGGAGAACAGGCATCGATGCTTTACGTATCTCGTTTATCGCCTTTAGAAAGAAAAACCTATTTCCTAATGATGAGGGTTTAGCTTCTCCTGAGGGATTTACAAGATCGTAAACCTGTGGATAACCTTCGTTAACAGTAGCAAACAGGTTGTCGGTAGAAGGACTATTGCGATTCAAATCCACATTATTTTCCGTTACCCTTCGGGTATACTTAAAGCCATAGGGATTAACACTGTGGATAAGCATAACTCCCGTATTCGCCAAAAGATCGTCGTTGATAAACTGATCAACAAACAGCTCCTGTGCTGCATGCCCAGCATAAGCCTCAACCCCATGCACCCCAGAAATAACCACAATCAGATTCTTAGGCTCCGCCTGGGCAGGAATATGGCATATACCAACGGTTAAATCGTTATCAATAGCCGATGGAACCCTAACTTCCTGAATATCGACTCCTGTATATCGATTTGACAAATCGATGGAAAGGTTTCGAAATCTCTCTCGTGCAGAGCTATAACTATCGGGGTAAAGATGGGAGTAATCCTCCGTTACCACAAACTCATCTGTAAAGCTAAGTCGGCTAAAGCTTATCGAAATGACTACCAGCGCAAGAATAATTAACAGCACAGCCGTAATTATAGAGTACCTTAATGCTCTCCAGAATGTTTTCATCTCCCAATTGATTTAGTTATTTGAAATACTTATCCAGCGAAAATTGCTGTATTCCAAATTTACGGAATTATCGGATTGCTCACATCAACAATATGCTTTTTGTTTGCGTCCATTCAATAAATTAGGTTGGGTAGTGCCAAAATTTTATTACACAGGAACAGAGGGATAGGAAAATGAAAGACAGGTGGGTATTAAATCGAACAGCTAATCATTTACAAGCTGCATGATTACAGAGAGGCAAAGGGCTGAGCAGTGATTTAAAATCAATAAGATATCGGAAAATGGAGCTAGCACCCTGCCTGCAGATGCTCAATCAGAATTTTAAGGCCAATAAGCACAAGCATTATACCGCCCACAATCTCCATGCGCTTGCCAAAGCGCTCGCCCGCCTTCTTCCCAAAGAGCATGCCCAGCATGGCCACCACGTAGGTAATAAAACCAATGATGAACACCGATAGATAGATGTTAACATCGATAAAGGCAAAGGTTACGCCAACCACAAGGGCATCGATGCTGGTTGATATGGCCATCCCAATAAGTACAACTGGTTTAAAGGGGTTAAAGTTGTTACGTTTCTCCTCTGGCTTAAGGCTTTCCAGTATCATCTTACCCCCAATAAGCGATAGTAAGCCAAAGGCAAGCCAGTGGTCGAACTCCTTCACATACCCTTCAACCTGAATGCCCACAAGCCATCCCACCAAGGGCATCAACCCCTGAAAGAACGCTAGTACCAAGGCTACCCTTGTGGCCTGCCAAAACCGGATGTGATTGGCCACCAGTCCTGTACTTATGGAAACAGCAAAAGTGTCGAAGCTAAGCCCTATGCCAACAAGTATTATGGTTACAATGCCCATGAATGTATTGAAGATTAATAGCTCGCAAAAGTACTTTAAACCGTAACAAAAACAAAAAACAGATTACCGTAACTACTCATCCTGCTTAACTGCTGCACAGCGATCCCTTATCATCTGCTGAACACGGCCATCGCCCAAGTCTCTGGCTTTGAAAAGGCTTAAGCAGCCTTGCTGAATTTTCCCAAATCGGATTTGGGTAATTCCCATCTGGTAAAAATACTCTGGATTTGTAGGTTCGCGCTCAATTAGTATCTCGAGGTCGGTAATTGCACCACCAAAGTCGGACTGGTTATACTTGGCCAGAGCCCTGTTAAACAGGGCTTTTTTATTTAGGTTATCGGCCTCGAGCACCATATTAAAGTCGGTTATTGCCCCATTGTAATCGCGAAGGTGGATGCGCGATTCGCCCCTCAGCATGTAGGCCTTTAGGTTAAAAGGATCTATCACCAGCAGCCGATTAACATCATCCACAACCCTTCCGTGCTCATTAAGCCTACTATGGGCAATGGCGCGGTGCAGAATGGCATCAACGGAAAGGGGATTAAGCTCCAGGGATTTGCTGTAGTCGGCAATGGCCTTTCGGTACTCTTTTAGCTCGGCATACGATTGTGCCCTACAGAAGTACAGGATAACCGATTGAGGTTTTTGCGAGATGGCCACAGTAAAATCGGAAATTGCTCCCGCAAAATTTCCTTGCCCATGTTTTGCCATTGCTGAGCTAAAAAGTTGATCAACCCCTTGGCTCTGCACATTGGAAGCATAGGTTACTACGAATAAGAACAGGATTACGGTTTTTACCATCTTTTTCTAGGGGGCGGTGCATTCTCCTTGCAAAATTCCTTCTTCAGAAACTGGGTTTCAATCTTACCCAGCTCAAGGGCTTTATCTAGGTCGAGGCAGCCGTTCTTCTTCAAACCCTGCAATATTTTCGATAGCCCTCGGTAGTAGTAAGCTTCGGCATTGGTAGGATCAATAATTATTGCCTGATTCAGGTCCACAACGGCGCCCAGCAAATCGTATACATCTACCCTCGCTTTACCCCTATTTACATAGGCCATCACAAATTTATGGTCAATTTCTATGGCTTTGCTAAAATCGGTTATGCCTCCGTTGAAATCTTTTGTATGAATTTTGGCCAATCCACGATTATTGTATGCCATGGCAAACTGTGGGGCAATTTTAACCAGCTCGTTATAGTCGGCAATTGCGCCCTGAAAGTCCTGCAACTTCTGACGCGCATTACCCCTGTAAAAGAATGCAATTGCAAAGCGGCCATCAATTTCTAGAGCCTTAGTGTAATCCTCAACCGCACCTGCAATATCACCAATCTCCACCTTGGAGTCGCCGCGGTAGATAAACGCGTACTTATTGAGAGGATCGAGATCGATGGCCTGGTTGAGCGCAGCGATGGCTCCCTGATAATCCTTTTGCTCGTGTTTAAGGTTAGCCTGAAGCATTAGCTGCTGGCTGGTTTGCGCTGTTGCCATTAACCCTAGCAAGCCCGCAAAAAATTGTAGTATAAAAATCCGAAAGATGCTTAATCTCATCGTAAAAAAAATGATAGTTAAAAAATGCCAAACTTAATCAGTTTGCTCCTGCTTGCTGTGCTTGGGGTTACCCTTATCCTTTTGCTTGGCCTTCTTTTTTGCCTTAATCGGTTTACGATTATCCCTGTACCATTTGTAGACAAACCATAAGCCTACCAGAACAATCCACAAAGGCCATAGCTTGAAGAGAAATAGAACAAATGCAATAAAACCGGTCCATCCCTTATTGATGGATTTTTTGAAACGCTCCCAGAAACTCTCCATGGGCTCGGGAACATATTTGAAATCGATTTTCTGATAGATATAAAGATTTAGATCGCTGAATGAAACCCGAGTGCTCAGGTACTTCAACCGACCCTCAATCGATTCAATCTGACTACGTACCTCGGCTAGCTTGCTCTCAATCTGTAGAATTTGCTCAATGGAATCGGTGCGCTTTAGCAGCGCAATAAACTTCTGCTCCACCGCCCGATGATTCTTAAGCCTACTCTCGTTATCGATAAACTCCTCGGTCACATCCAGGGTTTCGATCCTTTGATTCTCGATCCTTTTGGCTATCGCCATCAGCTCATTGGTTAAGCTCTCGAGCGAATGGGCCGGTACTTTTATGGTGATATTATTGGAGATCCGATAATCGTAAGTGCTCATATTCTCGGACGATATCCACGCTTTGTAAATCTTGGCAAGAGAATCAACTTTTGCCCGATACTGCTCATAGCTGTTCACCTCGAGCGAGAGGTACGCCGTTTTTATCAGCATCTGCTCGCGAGCGGGTGCATTACTCGAATAGCTATCCATTGCTTTTGCTGCATACGCCGGAGGAGGCGGGGGCGGAACCTCTTCCATTTGAGTCACGGGGATTATATCCTCCTCAACAGCCATAAAATCGTGCGATTTTGATCTGCATCCCCAAAGAACCACTAAGGCAACAGCAGAAATAGTAAGCAGCTTTTTCATTTCCTTAAATTTTTACGCAAGTTAACTATTTGTTTGCTGATTATACGGCAATTCATCTGTAATTTTTAGAATCAATTATAAGCAAATGCCGGTGATACTTTGCAAAAACAGTGCCCAAAAACAAGCAAATACATTGCATTGTAGCTGATAGTTAGCTGTAAAAGTTCTTACTGAATGCGCTAAACAGTTTCCTTTTCAGTACTACGCGTTTCCAAAATGCCTCTATAAAACCAAGTCCATAACCGCAAAGCTGCACCCAGCTGGCTGGCACACTTAACACGGCTACGCTAAGGTTTCGGTTTATGGTGAGGGAGTTTACAAAAACTAGAAGGGAGAATAATACTGGAAATACCAACAAAAACGGGAACACTAATCCAGTAAGAAAGCAGAAAATCATCCCCAGGCAAAAAGCCGAGGGAAGCAAATGAACCAGCTTTAGCGTACCTCGATGCAAGAGGCTTTGGTTGATTCGGGCAATCCCGGAGTTGTATACCTGTCGGTAGAATTTCCTGAAATCGGTTCGGCGCTTGTGGTAAACAAAGGCTTTTGCAAAAAGCCTTGTGGTAAAACCTGTTTCTAGGATTCTAAGGCTAAAGTCGATATCCTCACCAAATCGTAGGGTTGAAAAACCTCCCGTTTTCTCAAAAACCTCGCGCGATATTCCCATATTAAAACTCCTGGGATGGAACTTATCCATCCGTTCCGCTCCTCCCCTAATCCCTCCGGTGGTAAGCACCGATGTCATGGAGTAGTTTATGGCTTTCTGGATACTTGTAAACGAGTGGTGTGCCCTATCGGGGCCACCAAAAGCATCAGCGTTATTACTGGATAGTTCAACTTCTAGCTCGGTAAAATAGTTTGGAGGGATAATGCAATCCGAATCAAAAAAGATAAAAAACTCACCAATGGCTCTCTCGGCGCCGTAGTTTCGGGTAGTTCCAGGCCCTGAGTTCTGCTTCACGAAATACTTTACAGAGAGTTTATCTGAATACTTCGTTACAATCTCCTCGCAGGGTACAGCAGATCCATCCTCCACAATAATTACCTCAAAGTTTTTGTAAACTTGGTGTGTAAGGCTATCGAGCAGCTCATCCACCTCATCGGGACGATTATAAACAGGAACTATTACGGAGTATTTTGGGTTGTGCATGCTGACAAATTTGTGCAAAGATAAAATTTTTGGTGATTGAATTTTGTGGTATGCACTTAAACGCTGCGTTACAAATCGATTTAGAATATTTTCCCATTAAGGTAACTTTGAGTGACTAGTGACTAGAGTGACGGGTGACCCTTCGGCAGGTGGTCAGTGAGCACATCGACAAGCTCAGCATATCACGTGTCGAACTGCTCAGGACATGCTTTCTGGCTTTTTTACCACTAAGACACTAAGAGCACTTAGATTCACTAAGACTAAACCACTTCCGTCTTCCCTCGTTACGCTCCGCACTCCGGGGCAGGCGTCTTCTGTCTTCCGACTTCTGACTTCCGACTTTTGACTTTTAACTTTTAACTTTTAACTTTTAACTTTTAACTCTAAACCTTAACCTCTACTGAACCGTAAGGTATGGCTTTACCCTTCTAAATGTGGTGGTATCGACCAACTTATGCTTTACAAGATCTTCCAATCGGATAATGTTGCCCATTGTCTCGCGATAGTAGATAATGGCGCGAGCCTGGTAATCGGTTAAGTAGGGATGATTTCTCAGATCGTAATAATCGACCATGTTAATATTCTTTGTTTTTACAGCAAGCGTATCAACCCAAAGCTCCTGCTTAACCTGCTCAAGAAGTTCAGGAGAAAAACCATAGATATCGAGCAGCTGGTTAATGCTATAAAATCCGCCCAAGCGTTGCCGGTGATCGACAATACGACGCGCAAATCCCCTACCAATTCCTTTAACTCTTGTTATCTGGAGAGTATCAACAGAATTAAGATTTAGATAAACCTTTTCGCGAACCTTGGGTGTATAGGCAAGTCGGGTACTATCAACGACATACTCCCGGGGAGCGATTCTGATAAAAGGCTCTAGAGTTCGAAATGTTGCCGAATCGATAACATACATCTTGGCAAAATCTTTTGGTTCGCGAAAAAAGCCTCCCTTACTCCGAAAATTGTCAATAACAGCCGCTTGTCGGGCCGAAAGCCCTAATCGAACCAGCTCAGCCGTACTCACGGTATTGGGATCAAACGCAAATAACTCGGGTTTTGCGCTTAATGGTCGTTCCTCGTCGACAATAGAAAAACGAGCATTATTTTGCGGTGGTAAATACTTAAGCGATGTAAAAAAACTATCTACTTTGTAAAAGACACTGGCCTCCACAATAGATTCTGGAGCTAGATATAGTGTTTGGTATATCAATGGATAAAAGGCAACGAGAACAACTAAAAACATTAGCACCACTGTTCCATAACGCTGCGACCGGGAGTAGTTGAGCCATTCCTTCCACATGGTGATAGCAAAATTGAATTCTACTTAAACTCAGCTAATGCTATTCAAATTTAAAGATAAAAGTTGATACTGAACCAAATGTTAACCAAAAAAAATCACCCAATTTGGCATTTAATCAACAACTTACACACCAACAAATAAAATATTGATAAAAACAGATCAAAATCTAAAAAACAGCATTACCTTTACCGACCAAACGGTCGGTTTTTTATGAATAAAACAAAAGATTATATCCTATTTGAAGCCTTTAGGCTTTTTCTGGAGAAGGGGTACGATAAGGTATCGATGAATGAGCTGGTGCGGGTATCGGGAATGTCGAAGGGGGCATTTTACCACTACTTTACAAGTAAAGAGGAGCTTTTTAAGGAGGCAATTATCACGCACTTTATTGCAGGAATTGGTGAAAGTATTCCTCCGGCAAAGCTGGAGGATTCGCTGCTGGAGAGTTTAATTGGCATAATCGACTTTAAGGCACAAGCCTACCAAAGGATGCTTGAGATGAACGAGAACTCCAACTTTTTCAACCTGCTTTTTCAAGCAGTAAGCATGTTTCCCGAGTTTAGGGACGACCTAAAGAAGGGTAGCTTGCTTGAGGAGGATAAACTAACGCAAGTATTCGAGAGTGCTTTGGCAAAAGGAGAAATTACGTCAACAGTATCAACCCGGAAACTGGCACAGATATACGCCGCCATGCTCGACGGAATGGAACTTCATGCGGTGGTAACTGGCGAGTTAGACCAACTCCATGTCGAGGAACGGAATGTTACCGAAGAGTTTGTAAAACTTATTAATTGGAAAGGTTAAAATAAAAAAACTATGATATCGGTACACAATCTTTCGTTCACCTACCCCAAATCGAATGTGGAAGCGGTAAAAAACATCTCCTTCGATGTTCAGGATGGTGAAATATTTGGATTTTTAGGGCCTAGCGGGGCTGGAAAAAGCACTACCCAAAAGCTTTTGATAAAGCTTTTACAGGGTTTCCAAGGCGACGTGACCGTTCTAAAGCGAAAGCTGAGTAGCTGGAATGGCGATTACTTTGCCAATATTGGCGTAGGCTTTGAGCTACCAAACCACTACCTAAAGCTTACCGGCGAGGAGAATCTAAAGCTATTCTCATCGTTCTACCCAAAAGTTGTATACAAACCCGTTGAACTACTCCGGATGGTAGAGCTGGAAGAGCATGCCAAAAAGCCTGTTGAGAGCTACTCCAAGGGGATGAAAATGCGGTTGAACTTTGTACGATCACTTATGCACGATCCCAAGCTGCTATTTCTCGATGAGCCCACATCGGGTCTCGATCCGGGCTACGCCCGCATGATAAAGGATATAATTATAGATTTGAAGAAACGTGGTAAAACTATATTCCTTACCACACACAATATGCACGATGCCGATGAGCTGTGCGACAGGGTTGCCTTTATGGTGGATGGAGAGCTGAAACTGATTGGCTCGCCTCGCGAGCTGAAACTGCAAAACGGCAAGCGCAGAGTAAAAATTGAAACACGGGTCGACGAAAAGCTAGTCACCCAGGAGTTTGAGTTTAGCGGTTTGCCCCAGAACAGCGATTTTTTGGAATCCATCAGCAATCCTAACCTGCAATCGATTCACTCGTGTGAGGAGAGTCTGGAGGAGGTTTTTCTGAGAACCACAGGAAAGAGCCTTAAAGTAAATGGATAGAATTCTCAGGAATGTTAATTCCTGAATAAAACCATAAACTTTCAAAAAAATATCTTCTCAATGAAAACGCTTTTTAAACTGCTTAGGTGGGATTTACTTTTACTGCTAAAATATGGGATTTTACCTGTGGCAATGGGTATTGGTGCATTATACATTGGGCTTGTATACCTGCTGAGTATTCCCAGCTATATTATAGTGATGCTAATATTCTCGGATCCATCGATGATGGGATTTATCTTTGTTGGGGTGATGGTGCTTTTCGAGAAGCAAGCCGGGACTAGCTCTGCCCTGGTGGTAACTCCCCTGCAGCCCTGGCAGTACCTTTTATCAAAATCGATCTCTTTGTCGATTCCAGCGGTTATTGTTGCGTTGGCAATGGTTTTTGCATCGCAATCGGGTGGATCATACTCACTAGTAACGGTTGCAGTGGTGCTCACATCCATTCTTTTTCTACTGCTCGGTTTTGTGGGTGCACAGAGGGTAAAAACGTTCAACCAGTATATTCTTATAATTCCGATGTTCCTAATGCCATTTTGTATTCCTCTAATCGATTTTTTTGGTCTGTGGAAATCGCAAATGATGTGGATAATCCCAACGCACTCGTCGCTTAAGCTGCTCACGGCAGCTTTTGAAACGGTTGCAACCTGGGAGATTCTGCTCTCAGTTTTGATCCTGTTGATTTCAATCTACATCGCCTGGCGATGGGCTCTAAAGGTTTACAGGGCAAAGATGGTTGAAGCATCTTAATTCTATTTAGATACAAAAACACGGCTATGCAATCGACGTACCTCTCAGTTTTAAGGGCAGATACCCGGAATATCCTTCGCGACAGCTCGCTTGTGCTGATGCTCGTAGTACCATTCCTTATTGTTCCGTTGGTTCGTTATGGGCTTGCGGCGCTTATTGATCAATTCCACGAAGTGGCACAATATGCTCCTATGGTTATACTACTGTTAGGGGCTATGGTGGCCATATTACCTGCCTTTGTGATGGGTTTTGTGATGATGGACGAGAAGGATGGTGGCATAAATCAGGTGCTAAGAGTCCTGCCGTTTAATCTGAATAAGCTTATTGGCCTTAGAGTAGCCACAATGGTTGCTGTGGGGATATTTAACGCCAACTTCTTCTTCGCCCTAAACGGAGTTGTATTAATTGGACTTGTGGAGATGGTTATTCTATCCATTAACGTTTCAATTCTGGCGCCCATTCTGGCTTTTACAATGCTATGCATATCATCGAATAAGATTGAGGCGGCAGCTGTGCTCAAGGGGATAAGCTTTGTAATTGCAGTGGCTTTCGCCCAATTCTTTATTCCTGGAGGATTAAAATACATCCTCTCCCCTATCCCAACCTTTTGGGTGTGCAGGTCGTTTGAGGCGATAAGCAACTTTGGGCATTTTGCCCTGTTTAGCACGATTGGAATCTCCTTGCAGCTGGTATACCTTTGGTTGCTCTGGAAAGTGTTTTTGAGAAAATGGTAGGGTTATGTATTTGTGTTTTCTGCGCCTTCTTTGTGTTTAAGTGGGATAAGCATATCCACAAAGGACACGAAGAAGGCACAGAGTTCCACAAAGGCTAATATTTACAACCCCTTTGGGGTAATAAAAAAGATTACTACTCCACCAGCAGTTTTCTATTCTGCGGATATCGCACGGTGTACTTAACTTGCAGGGTTCGTGTTTCGCCAGCTTTCAGGTTTAGGTTCCACTTCACCTTGCCCGTAGCCTCATCGATGGTTGCACCGGCTGCATCAACCTGCTCAACCTTAATATCGCTTAGCCTTGAGATTGGATACTGATCCTCAACCACGATATCAACGGGGAATGGTTTGTTGTTCTTCACCGAGATCTCCCAAACGCGCTGCTCGCGTTTACTGGATCCCACAACGTTGCGACGGGCAAACTCCTTTTTCGACTCGCGCTTAATTTGAATATCGCGGTCGCGACCAACCGAAACGGTAAGTGTATCCTCAATGGAGCTTAAATCGAAGTAGGTTTTTCCCTGATAGATTCCCTTAAAGAACAGGCTTACATCGCCATTTAGCAGCTCGTAGAGATGCCAATCGGGGATGCTAGCCACCAGAAAAGCATCGGAGGTAAGTTTGGGAACGGCGGCGTAGCCGTACTGGGCCGGCACGGTATACTCCAGGATGGAGACATCGTACGCCTGGTTATCGGTGGGAATGGAGTAAGGCATCTCAATCTTAAACTCGGTGGCCACCTGACTTTTCTCTATGGCCAGGGGAACCTGAACCTTGATTTGAGGAGAAGGGCTTGAAGCTCCTCTAATTCTTATACCAGATGCTGACTGTACGCCGTACGCCGTTACAATCACCTCCTCGAGTGCCACATTATCGCTTTCCATCCTAACATTTCGAACCGAGGAGTTGGCTGGGAGCTCCAACGATTTCATCCCAATAAAGGAGTAAACCAACATGCTGTTGGCGCTGGGAACCTTAATGGAGTAACGGCCATCGATATCGGTGGCAACGCCCTGTGAGGTTCCCTTTATCACAACAGACACGCCGGGAATTGGTTCGCCAGTCTCATCAACAACTCTACCCGATACTGTACCTGAGTAAGGCTTTGATGACTCCAGTGGATCGCGTTTGGCGTAAAAGTTATCGAAGGTAAGGAAGTAGGGATCGAGTTCGGGCTTATAGTTACTAATGGATGGATCGCCCGAGGAGAGGGTAAGCAGCACATCCTTCCAGTCCTCGCCCGTGTTCTGGTTTACCTTGGCCTTGTAGAAAAGTCCGAGGGGCGAGTTTACATCCTCAATCCGAATATCGTAGTTGGGTTTCCAGCCGGCATCGGCAATAAAGTAGCGAAGCTCCATCTTGGCGGTTTTGGCAGCGGGGCTGCTAACCTTAACCTTTACCAAGCTGGTAGGCTTATCAATTTGAGAATTCAACTCCAAAAGTTGCTGGGCAATGGTAACCATCTCGCGTTGCAGCTTACGGATTTTGAGGGTTTGCTGGTAGTGCCGGCTCTCAATCTCCGAGAGTCGATTTCGGAAAAATACGGCCATCTTCTCCAGATCGGCAGCGTTTATGCCACCCTCGCCACCAATGGCGCGGTTTGCAATAACCATATCCTTTTCCTGGGCGAACACTTTCTGAATATTCCTTAAAATGGCAATGCTGTCGTTTATCACCTCGCGCCTTTTCTCGAGCTTTATCACCTGATCGGTGGCCTGCTGCTTATTAAGGTAGTCGATGGCATGGGTGACCGAAAGGATGGTTACCCCAGCATCGGCTGAGGCCTGTATGCTCTCGGGGTTAATGGTCTGGGGCAACCCGCTGAAGTGGAGCTCGGTGATGCCCTTATCGATTTTCACTTCGGCCTTACGGGTAATCTGTGCACCCACCTGATACACGGTTACGTGCTTAATGGTTGATTCTACATTTTTTTGTGCTTGGCCAAAGGCGATTGACGAAAACATTATGGCAAAAGCTAGAAGGGTGATTGGTTTCATGGTGTGATGATTTATTAGAGTGTATCTTAATACTGAGGTTTTGGGTGTACTTGTTTTGCCCGTAGTAAAACTGAACCTACCACAATCAGTGCAAGGGCAATTAGGTAAAAGGGTAAATGCAAAGGAGCATAAAAAACTTGTATCATCATAATTTGAATCGAGAGCCAGCCCGCCAGCAGTATCCCCTGCAAAGTAATAAGCTGTGGATGATACTTCCACCTACGAATTGTTAGAATAGCTGCAGCTAAACACATAGTCCCATTGACCACAAGGAGGATTATCCCCGGTATCAGGTAGCTTTTAAAGGGAGTATGGGTAAGAAAGTCGAGGGGCATCTGCATAAACTCACCCGATGGGTCGTATATAAGGCCAGCACCTCCCCAAAGGGCGCCAAGGCTGTTGGTTAGTAAAAGGATTACAGCTGAAATTCTAAGCGTTCGTTCCATATAATAGCTGGGTTAGTTTACTGTGGACGGGTTACTATTCCTTTTCGGATACCCATTTGATTGAATTGACAATAATCTTTCTGTACGATGGGGTGGTTAGCCCTTGCCGATCGTGCCCAGGCATTAGGTAAACCACCCTGGAACGGTTTACCTGATGAGTCCAACCAATAATGCTATCGCAATGTTGATGCTGGGTTGTGAGAATTGAGGTAATGCTGGGTAGAATATCAATATTCATGTAGCCCTCGTCGTGGATATCGAAATTGGGGATGCTGGCGGTAATTGGATGGTTGGGATTGCATACAACGTGCATTTGAATATCGTGCATAAAGTCGGACAGGTTGGTTGTATCGCCCTTGAATCGTGGTTTCTTATACTTACCTCCAATAATAAGGGGAAACTCGTCCCAGTGCTGATACGAAACCAGCGCGTGGTGCATGAATACCATACCCACTCCCCTGCTGAGAAGCCTACGGTAACCCTCCTTCTCATCATCGGCAATGGTTCTCCAGCTATCGTAGAAAACAATGGCATCGTAGCTATCGGCCTTGCCCTGGGCAATAAGCTGGTTGGCGGCGGGCTGCATGGCGGTATCCACCACAAAACCCTCAATATCTTTAAATAGCGAGAAAAAGGTAAGCGTGTCGAACCTATGTCCACCAGCCACCACCAGCAGACTCTTGGGTTTTGGGGTAGTGGCACACTGCATTAGGGTTGCGGACACCGCAAGGGCAAAAAGTAGTTTGAGCTTCATGGCTGATGAGTTTAGGCAGTAAATTTAAGTAAGAATTTAAATTAACGAGAGCTTAGGCTAAAAGATTTACAGGTTTGCACGGAACTTGGCCAACCTGGCGAGGGGTTACATCCGTGGACGAAGGACAAAGTCGGCGCAGCTCAATCCGCGCGAGCGATGAGAAGTGAGGGCATGATATTCTCCGTAACCAGCTATCTTTTCAACCGATCGCCTTTCTTGAGGGTTACGCCCTTAATGCCTCCCGTGAAAGTTATTGGAATTGATTTAAAACCATTGCTATTATCCGCAGGAACCAGTAGGTTTAGGTGTAAATGCTCCACGGTACTACGACCAGTATTGCCCGAGAGGGCAATTTTTTGTCCACGCTCTACCCTATCGCCAATAGATACCAAACTCCCATTCTCAACCAGGTGAACATACTGGCAATAAACGCCAGAAATTGGTTCGTAAATGGTAATAAAGTTTGCAAAGGGGGTCCACTCTTTACCCTTGCCCGAATACTTATACCTATCGACCACACCCACAACAAACCCATCGGTAGACGAGCAGATGGTATCGTTGGTTTGCATATCAAAATCCAGCGCATACCTGGAGTAATCTTTATTATGGGTAAAATTTGAATTGTTGCCCTGAATAACTTTAAACTCTTTCCCCTCCTGGAACGGCAAATCGAGTTCAATGGGCAGTATTTTCTTTTCGAGCGACCCTAAAAGGGATGAAATTTTTATCTTATGCTTAAAGTCGGTAACATTGAGCACAACCAAGGAAGTGTCGGACTTTGCATTTAATGTAATGCTCTTTAGCATTACCAGCTGATCTGCTAAGGAATCGGCCTCGCGTTGTAATAAAACCCTTAATGGGGAGTGCAAGGGGTTTCTAATGAAAATTTTTAGGGTGTCGGCTGCAAATTCTGATTCAAACTCATAGGAATATTGATTATACCTTTCGGTAGGTAACTGCTTGGGGCTACAGCTAAAGAATACGACACTTATGACTAAAGGAATCCATTTCATCGCTTTACAGTTAGATTTTTTCAGTAACAACCATGGGCTTAAAAAAGTTGCCGATTGGCATAAAAAAGTCCTCATAGCGGGAGCTTGGCTAAAGGATCAAATGCCGAAACACGGTGATACAGCTGTACTGCAGGCAGGCCTGTGGGGCTGGTGGTAATTGCATTGCTACTGTGCTGCGCGAGAGAGTCACAATAGAAAATCGAAGCCACCTAAATGGCTTGGAGTTAATGATAAGCATAAGGCTTCTTACTCCTTTTAATTGACACAATACTACAAAAAGTAAACCTTAGGATAGAAAATTGTCGGTAATCAGATTAACTTCGTTATATTTCCATCAGATTCTTTTTCATCTCAAGTATGCAAGTAAAACACAGCCCTCAAGTAGGAGAAAATTCCTTTGGTCGGCTTATCTCGCTGGATGTATTCCGAGGGATAACCGTTGTCGCCATGATTGTTGTTAATTCGCCCGGTAGCTGGAGCCATGTATATGCTCCACTCCTTCACAAGGATTGGCATGGTGTAACACCCACCGACTTTATCTTCCCATTCTTCCTGTTTATTGTTGGGGTATCTATTGCCTTAGCCTACACAAAGCAAATAAACAAAGGGATTCCGAATGCTTTGATGTATCGTAAACTGATTATTAGATCTGTTAAGATTTTTGCTTTGGGCCTATTCCTAAACCTATGGCCACAATTTAACATTGCCGAGCTGCGCGTTGCTGGTGTTTTACAGCGGATAGCCATTGTTTTTCTGGTGTGTGGCCTCCTCTTTATCCGAGCCAATTGGAAAAAGCAGGCCGTTGTCGGGGCGGTAATTCTAGTAGGTTACTGGCTTGCAATGGTGCTAATCCCCACCCCAGGCTATGGCAAGGCCATGCTCGAACCCGGAACCAACCTGGCCGCATGGATCGATAGGATCATACTTCCCGGCCGAATGTGGCAAACCACGTGGGATCCGGAAGGTTTGTTCAGCACTCTCCCCGCCATAGCCTCGGGCATAACCGGCCTGCTGGCCGGGAGGCTAATTGTTAGCAAGCAATCGGGTGAGCGAAAAATTCTTTACCTGTTCACAGCCGGATTTATTGCAACAATTGTTGGTTATGCTTGGGGATGTACCTTCCCAATGAATAAGCCCCTTTGGACAAGCTCCTACGTACTCTTTACATCGGGAATGGCAGCCATGGTGCTGGGTGTAAGCATGTTTTTGGTAGATATTTTAGGATATACCCGGGGCACAAAACCCTGGCTTATTTTCGGCTCCAATGCTATTGCAGTTTACGTTATGGCCGGAATGCTAATCGCCGTTTTCTATAGCCTACCCATTGGGGGTGCTAGCCTTAATGTTCACTACTTCAACCTGCTTACAGGCCTGGGTGTTGCCCCTAAGCTGGCAAGCTTAACCTATGCATTGCTGTACGTTGGCTTACTGTTTGTTCCTGCAGCTATTCTGTATAATCGTAAAATATTTGTAAAGCTTTAGGGAGACATTTTTAGCGGGAGTTCGATCAATAAATCTACCCCGAGGCACAAAGATTCAAATCTGCCTCTCTGGCAGGTGAGGAATCACAGAATACTTTACAACAAGATGAAGCTACTTGCTTTTTTCGGCAAAAGCGATAATGTGCCCGTCGGGATCGGAAAAGTAACAAACCTTGTCGCCCCAATCCCTCAGAGTGATTGGGCTAACGAGCTTTGCCCCACATTTAACTGCATTCTCAAATTCTGCCTGAATATCGTTTACATACAGGTAAAGCTCACATCGAGGAATACCATTGCCACTGCTGGGATGCGGTGTTTTATCGGCCAATATTTTTGCAATGCCGCTGTTAGGCATTAATCCTATTTTGCAATGAGGGGAGTAGGAAAATTCTGTCATACCAGGAACATTCAAATCGGGAGCCTTACGGAATATGTTTTGATAAAACACACTACTTTTCGCCTGATCGTTGACGTATAGGATAATTTCAACAAGTTCGATTTGGTTCATCGTATTCTGTTTAACTCCGAGGAAATATCAGCCTAAGAAAAAATATTTGTTTACCATTTTACGGCAATGGCTCTTTTCCCCAGTATATAATTATCGAATATCACTTCACCTTTTTTTTGTGCGGCCCCACAGCATACGTGTAAGGGAATTAGGTGCTCTTCTCGCGGGTGGCAATATCGCGCGTTGGGCGCTGTTGCCCAATTTTGGAGTTTATAGTCACGCTCATCCTGAGTGTAGCTGCCAGTACAAACATCTACCAACCAATCCTGAAACCCGTCATTCTTCTCGTCGGGGGTATTTCCACCAGTCCAATCGAATGCTCTCATATTGTGGAATGAGAATCCTGACCCAATAATCAGAATATTCTCATTTATAAGCTGATTTAGCACTTTTCCAATGGTTAAGTGGATCGTCGGGTCAAGTCCTCTGATTAAGGATATTTGCGTAACCGGAATCACTTCCCCGGGATACATCAGCAGTAATGGGATAAATACGCCATGATCCAAGCCACGCTTTGCATCAACGCTTACTGGCATTCTATTTTCCCCGAATAGATCTTTTATCCTATTTGCCAGCTGGATATTACCCGGAAAAGAATACTCAATTTCGTAGGCCTCCATTGGAAACCCATAATAGTCGTACAAGAGCGATGGATTAGGACTGGCAACAATCGATGGTACATCCTCCTCCCAGTGCGCACTTACTACAATGATTGCTTCGGGACGCATAAGGCCTTCGGGAAGTTTTCTCATAAAGGATACCATCTCCTTGTGGCTCGAATCACCAAGAATTGGCAATGGGCCACCCCCATGGGAAAAATAAACAATATTTGCCATACTAACTCTCCTATTATTTGCAGTTTTAAATAAACCAACGATTTGGAAATGGCCTAGCCAAGCAACCAATTAGACTACATCCTATGAGGCGACTTGGGTTTTATGCCCTAAAGATACGTGTAATCTTTTTGAGTTGTAAATGTCGTTGGCGCTTTTTGTTGCCAGCCGCGCATGGTAGGTGCGGCAGCAGAGGATGCGGTAACAGGGATTGAGCTGGCGGGACAGATGATCCACAGATGGCCACGAATAATTACGAAAAAATGGACACAAATAATATTATGACTATTATAATGATTAGAATAGAATAATGCCTATTTCTAGGCCACACGATATAACCGAGCGGCAACAGAGGCCAGTTTCTAGGCCACATGATATAACCGAGTCGTAATTTGGCGAGTTCGGCGTAGCCAATCGTACGGCAGCCTGGCAATGGGCCACAACGGGCACGAAACGTTTGGCATTTCAAAGCACTTTCCTATCAAGTTACAACTACTTTTGATACGAGCTGTGCCGCTCGAATACGCACTGCACCGGCAATTATCTATACCGCGTGTTGGCAACTGGTGTTCATTCATATCCGTATGCTTGTTATATACTTAGCTTTATTTTATTGTCATTGTCAATCTGCACCTACCTATCCACGAAGCACAAATTTATTTTGTTTTTTGGAGCGTGGGCAAATGCGGAGCATTCACGAACACCTTTAAAATTAAACAACTCGTGAGTAATCCTAAAACCGACCTGAAAGGCGGTTACTCGGATCGGCTTTGCAAGCTCTTTGACAAAGCTTTGGATTACTCACGAGCTTTAACTGAATTTTAAAGGTGTTCGTGAGGGCTTCGCCGTTGAGCATTGGCTCGTGGGGCTTTGACAATGTGCTTGCATAAAATACTGATATAACATTGATAATTAGACAATAGCGTTAAACTTTAAAAAAAATTGTAAAAAATACTTGCAGAGTTAGTGAACATTAACTAACTTTGTGCGTTCAACAAATAAAAAAACAATACAATTTTTCTTTATCAGGAACATTGAACACTTACAATATGCTAACCGACCGACAACAAGAAATTATTGATACTTCGCTTGAGATTATCTCAACGATAGGTATCCAAGGGCTTACCATAAAAAATCTTTCCAAACGAATTGGTATTTCCGAGCCCGCTATTTATAGGCACTACGAGAATAAAATTAGCATTCTGCTGGCAATTCTCGATTACTTTAAAAGTAGCGGTGAGCAAATGTTCAGAAAGCAAGTGAACGTGGATGATAGTCCATTAAAAAAAATTGAAAGCATTTACGAGGGTCATTTCTTGGCGTTCGAGAGAAACCCTTCGCTTGTGAGCGTAATTTTTTCGGAGGAGATATTTCGCAACGAACCAATCCTGCAGGAGAAAATAGCGGAGATAATGGATCGTAACAGCAATGTAATAAAAGCCTTGGTTGCCGAAGGGCAAGCCAAGGGAGAGATTAAAGCCGATATCGAATCGAAGTATCTAACCCTAATAATAATTGGCTCACTGCGTATGCTGGTTAAGAAATGGCAGATGGGCGATAAAGCGTTTAACCATGGCGAAGAGGTTAGCAAGCTTTTCAATACAATAAAGGCTCTTATTGAAGTGAAATAGGTAAACCAAGTAAATCAACAATGATGAGAATAGAGAAAAATACCTACGTGTCTGAAATATTAAGTGAATATGGGGACATTGCCGATGTGATGGAAATATTTGGAGTTAAGCGTGTGGGGGGATATGGATTACGAAAATTTATTTCAAAATTCATAACTGTTAAAACCGCAGCTTTTGTCCACAGAGTTCCATTAAACAAATTTATTCAGATGGTTGAAAATGCTATTAATAAAAAGGATAAAGTTGGCAATAAATCTAACGAATTGATGGAGGAATTAAACGTAAACAAAACTTAAAAAACGAAACTTATGAAAATTACCGATTGGACAAAACAAGAAATCAGAGAAACACCACACAAGGTTGATGTTCGTTTGCTCTACGAGAAAACCGATGCGCAGGTAATGCACATTCAGCTTCAACCTGGCGAGACTCTAAAACCACACATTACACCTGTTGATGTATTCTTTTATATCCTCGAGGGAACAGTTGATGTTAGGGTTGGCGATAAAACAGTTAGCGTTACAAAGGATAATCTCGTGGAAAGCCCCAAGGATATTCCGCACTGCCTTTCAAATAGCTCAAAGTCAACGGCTAGGATTCTGGTAACAAAAACACCTAAGCCGACACAGAATGCACGTTTACTGTAATAATTAAACTATAACATCTTGTTCTACAAGATGTTATTTTTTGAACAACAAGTTAGTTAATATTAACAAACCCAATCAGATGACAAGAATTGAGAAAAGCTACAAGCTCCTTTCGTGGGCTATTATGCTAGTAGTGTTTGTATTAACGGTTTTCTTTATCCGCTCGATGAAGCAAAATTCGCGGATGGAAACCAATCTCGACGAGTACATGCCCAAAACCCACCCAGCATTCGTGTACAGCGATCAAGCTGAGGAATGGTTTAACATTAAGGATGGTATCCTTATCGCCATTGAAACTAAGAATGGAATCTACAACCCGCAAACTCTTCAGAAGGTTAAGGACATAAGCCTTAACCTTATCGATATGGAAGAGTTTGAGGAGAACGATGTGATGTCACTCTACACCGCCGATAATATTGTGGGAAGCGAGGATGGCCTTGATGTAAAGGCGTTTTACTCACGGGTTCCAAAATCGGAGGAGAAGCTTGAGGAGCTAAAGCAGAACGTACTTACCAACGATATGGTTTATGGCAGGTTGGTATCAACCGACGGGACTACAGCCCTAGTTGTTGCCGGCATGAAAAGCGGAACGTTTACACCTGAATTTTACAAGCAGATTGTTGAATTTGCCAAGGGTTTTGAGAGCGATGAGGAAAAAATCTACATTGCGGGTAGGCCAATTGTTGAGGGCACAATGGCGCTCCTTGGTCCAGCCGACATGAAACGGATGGTTCCAATTGTGATTGTTGTTATCGGACTGGTTCTGTTTCTACTTCTGCGGAGCGTAAGGGCAACCGCAGCAACGCTGATAAGCGTTTTTGTTAGCAGTATCTGGGCTTTTGGTATGATGGCGGTGCTAAAAGTACCAATCTACTCTGTGTCTACCATGATTCCGGTAATGCTTATCGCCATTGGTGTAGCCTACGGAATTTACTACTACAATCACCTCAACCGATACTACTTCGAAAATCCCGAAACAACGAGGGAGAATGCGGTGAAGTATGCTGTTCGAATTCTTTTTGCACCGTTAAGCATGGCGGCTTTCACCACAATAATTGGTTTTATTTCGCTGCTTTCGTCGCAGGTGTACCCAATAAAGTTCTTTGGAATATTCACCGCCGTTGGAATTTTTACGGCTTACTTGCTTGCCCTGCTTTTCTTGCCTGCAATGGTTATCGTTTTTGGATACAAACCAAAGGTTAAAAAAACCGATGTAAAAAAGGTTGTTAAGGGCAGCGCGTTCCGTTTTCTTTCCAACAAGCTCCTACTTAATCGATGGTGGGTTTACGGTACGGTTTGGGTTCTAATAATTATTTCACTTGTTGGAATCCAAAAGGTTTGGATCAACTCAAGTTTCCTCGATAAGTTTGAGAAGGATAGCGATATTGTTCTCACCGATAGGTTTGTGAATAGCAAGTTCGGCGGAACATCAACGCTAAATATTATTCTCGAAAGCGATCAGGTAAACGCATTTAAGCAACCCGAGAATCTGCATATTATTGATCAAATGCAGAACGAAACAGAAAAACTTGCATTGGTGGGCAACTCTTTCTCGCTGGCAGACTATATCAAGCGAATGAATAAGGTGATGAATGCCGACAACGAGGAGTTCTACGATATTCCCGAGAATAATGAGATGGTGGCACAGTACCTTCTTCTCTACGAGATGTCGGGCGATCCGGAGAACCTAACAAAGCTGATTAACTACGATTACAATCGTACCAACATCACCTTTCAGCTTAAGGGCGACGACTCTAAAACCATAAACGAGGCATTGGCAGTAATTAAACAGTTTGAGGGCAAACTTAATGATCAGGGAATTTCGCTAAACTATGCAGGTTCGGGTTACAAGGCGTTGGTATTTACCGATCTAATCCTTGAGGGACAAATAATGAGCATTATTATTTCCTTGGGAATGGTTCTAATTCTGCTAACGCTCATGTTCCGAAGCATAAAAGTTGGGTTAATTGGCTCGATACCAATTCTAATTACTGCCGTTCTGAGTTTTGGAGTAATGGGATTGCTGAACATTCCTCTTAGTACAACCACTGCGTTGCTGTCGAGCATTGCTATTGGAATTGGGATCGATTACGCCATCCACTTTTTGCAATACTACAAGCTGAACCTGGCGCATAGCCGCCAAAAGGTGACTGCAATATATAAAACCATGAACCAAACAGGCAAGGCAATTCTGTTCAATGCAATTGTGGTTATTTCGGGATTTTTGGTGCTTATTTTCTCGGTTTTTCCACCGAATAGAACCTTGGGTGCGCTTGTGTCGATGAACATGTTTACAAGTCTCCTGGGCACACTCACAGTGATGATGATTCTGGTTTTCACCTTCAATGTATTGGTGAAGAAAAGAAAGAGCAAGCTAGGCGGAAAGTAAACCTTAAACGGAGAGGTAAAATGCTACAGAGACTAATCATACTGCTAATTCTGATTCCAGTTCAAATACTTGCATCGGACTCAACCCGTTTGGAAAGGGATTTTTTTCAGTCCATTAGGGCCAATCAGGTTGATAGTTACATCACGTTTGGGCAAGGATTTGGGAATCTTGAACCGATGATTTTTGAGGGATTGGTTGCTCCTTACTTCTTGCTTCGAACAAGGAAGGATGCACGCTGGGGAGCAACCGTATCGCCTGCAATTATGATTAGGATGAAAGCGGAGGAATCTTTTCCGGTTTACTCTCCAAGTTACTTGCCAAATATCACCCTCTATCACCTGTTTAGCGAGAAAAACGGAGAGGTAAAGTACCTCTTCGCTACCCTAAGGCATCATTCCAATGGGCAGTTCAACAATTTCTACAACGAAGATGGTTCCCTGAACACCAAAACGGGTGATTTTGCAACCAACATACTTGAATTTGGCGCTTTTTTCAACAAGACCGTAATCCCTTTTTCAAACACAAAGGAATATTTCAAAACATCAATAGAGTATCATATTGATTATGGACGAAGTGAGGAGTTAAAGGGAATGTACAGCTTCTTGCGTTGGAATAATAGTTTTAGAATCTTCAAATTCCCTTTACCAAATTCTACGCTCGATCGCTTGGGCTACAAACCAACCCCTCGGGTGCAAACCAATGTTGAAACTACCTGGATGTTTGGTGATGTAAACAATGCCTCTTTCTTTAACTTGAAAGAGAGATTTAACCTAACATTCACCATAGCCTATCGTCCAAAAGTACTCAACGACGTGAGTTTATTTGTAAAATTTTACAGTGGCAAAGATTATTATAATATGCAATTTTTGCATAGAATCAATGTGTTAAGTTTTGGAATACAGGCATATACAATTTGATAAATCAAACTAAATTTTGGAGGACAAAGAAATGAGAACAAGAATTTTTATTACAGCAATGGCAATTACTGCCACAGCAATGGCTTATCAGCCAGCAAATGCACAACTTACTGGGCAGCAGGTTATGGAAAAGGTTTACAACAACCCATCGGGCGAGGATACTCAGGGAAGTTTAACCATGACCCTAACCAACAATCGCGGCGAACAGCGGGTGCGAACGCTTAAACAGTTTATTAAAGACGATGGGAAGATGGAGAAGAAGATCATGTTCTTCGTAACGCCAGCCGATGTAAAAAACACATCGTTTATGAACTGGAGCTACACCGATGGTCGAAGCGACGACCAATGGATTTACCTTCCTGCGCTCAAGCGCACCAAGCGTATTTCCAGCGATGGAAAAAGCGATTACTTTATGGGTTCCGATTTCACCTATGATGATTTGGGCGACCGCCATCCAAATCAGGATAACCACAAGTTGCTTCGCGAGGAAACAGTTGATGGAAAGGACTGCTACGTGTTGGAAAGCACTCCCAAGGAGGACGATTACATGTACTCAAAAACCATCACATGGGTAATGAAGGACAACTACTTGGGGCTAAAGCGTGAGTTCTACGATGATAGAGGAAGACTGCTAAAAGTTCTAACCATAAAGAAATTTGATAAGGTTGACGGGTTCTGGACCATTCTTGAAACCGAGATGCACAACGTGCAGAAGGATCATAGAACCAACATGAAATTTACCGTTGTTCAAAAGAACAAAGGAATTTCCGATAGCAAGTTTACGGAGCGTAGCATGACCCTAGGGAACTAAATGATTACTAGCCAAAATCAAGGTAACGATAGTTGTTTTCAACAAACTTTAAAAAGAATAAGATGAGACAAAAAATGATATTCACAACAATTCTCCTTTCATTGGTTATGGGAATTGGCTACGCACAGGAGGATGAAGGCATTGATATATCGGGCTTTGCCCGAAACTATACGGGTGTGCTAACAGGTGGAAGTAACGATTTTTCAATTATACAAAATACTTTCAACCTAAGTTTTGAGCAGAAGAAGGAGAAGGTTGGTTTTAAGGTTAATACATACCTTTACCATTACTTCGATCGTGATTTGGAGCTGGGTTTGCGCGAGGCCTACCTCGATCTGCGTTTCGACAATATGGATCTTCGCGTGGGTAAACAGCAAATTATTTACGGAAAAGCCGAGGGCGTGTTTATTACCGATGTGGTTTCACCAAAGGATTTACGGGAATTTTTACTGCCCGATTTCGATGAGATTCGCATGGGCGTTACCTCCGCCAAGCTGAACTACTACTTTGGCAATAGCACCATCGAGGCGGTGTGGGCACCAATCTTTACGCCCACACAAATGCCCGATAATGGTTCCATTTGGAGTCCAATAATGCCATTCCCAATTCCTCCAACATTCGATTACTCAACTACCGAAATCGCACCAAAGCTGGAAAATAGCGAATACTTCCTGCGATTCTCGTCCATGTCGTCTAAAGCCGATTTTGAGATTGTTGGTGGATACTTCTGGGCCGATGATCCTGCGATGCACATTACTAAACAAATTGACCCAGCCACAATGCAGCTCACTGGGTTAATTGTTCGACCGGAATACCATAGGCTAACGATGGGTGGCGCAAGCATTGGAATTCCCCTTGGCCCATTAGTGGTTAGAAGCGAAGTCGGCTACTATTCGGGAAAATATTTCCAAACTGAAACGCCAACCATTCCCGATGCCACCATTGAAAAGGATTATTTACACTACATGGTGGGTGTTGATTACACCCTTGCGGGTGTAAGGTTATCGGCACAATTTATACAAGAGAATATTCTTGATTACGAGGAAGGTATCCGTAACGATCAAGTTGAGAACACTATGACTTTTCTGGCAAAAAAAGATTTTCTGAGGGAAAGACTTTGGCTTGAACTTTTCACCTACGTGGGGTTGAATAACGAGGATGCATTAATCAGGCCTAAGATATCATATTCATTTGCCGATGGTTTTGATGTTCAATTGGGAGCAAATATCTTCTTGGGAACAGAGGGACGGTTTGGGCAGTATGATGAAAACGACATGATCTTTATGAAACTAAAATATAGTTTTTGATGAAACTAATCAAGCAAATTGCACAATTACAAGCAATTTTCATAAAAAACCATTTTAAAATTCAACCGTAGTGTTAGCAAAATTTGCACTCTTTGCCAAAGCTTTGGATACAGCATAGGCTTGTGGGGTTTTGGCAATGTGTGCAATGTGTGTTGGGTTTCTTTCTATTTTTGCAGGGGGGAAGAAAAAAAACAAAATAAATTTGGCTCCGCCGAGCTCCACTTCGTTCGGTTGTGCGTTGGCTGGTTTATACTTCTCTAACTTTATGTAGCAAATTGTCGGCTCTACTGTCTTATACGCTTGTGCACAACGGCTGGGGGTGTGGCTAGCTTTGGGGATTGCGGGCTTCGTCACTGTCTGCCGTTACAAATGCTGATGCGTAGCAGAATGCTTTAATTAGCCACTCAAGCCCCAATTTTTATACAAGATGTTGTGGCAAGAAAATTATTGTATCTCAAATATTTTATACATTATTGAAAGTTCATCAAATTGTCTAATCACAATCTGAAGAGTATTATTCGCTCACAAGTCGGGTTAGTTTTATAATTGTACTATTGCCAACAATCTCAACATATTCATTCTTAGAACGATAGTTTTTGTCAAGTTCAAGATTCTCATACCTTCTTTTTCAAATTTTAATGTAAAACTATCATCACATTTTTTAATCCCACAACTGTACCAATGTGACGCAAAAAAAGCTCCTGATGAATCTGTCATTGTAGAGATTGTTTTGTAAAAAGAAGTCATCTCAATCTTAACCTCTGCAATCTTCTCACCTGTTTTGCTATCCTTTACGATTCCGTCCATTCCAGCTTCATCGTCACAGGATATTAATAAAATCATTGCAAATATTAGTCCGAATTTGAATAAGTTATTTTTCATAATCAAATATTTAATGAGTTTAATCTTCGACTCGTACGCATTCTTTTTTTATTGGCCACGGCTGGCGGTATGAAATCGTTGGGGTTTGCGGGCTACTTTCCTGTCGAGTTACACCGAACTTGATGCGGGGCAGACTGCTCGAATAACCACTTAAATCCCAATGCTTTATACATGATGTTGCCAACTGGTATTTTTGTCCTAATCAAATAACCATCAAATAA
>JAVEYY010000009.1:0-88341 GCA_034003245.1 Tenuifilaceae bacterium | reverse complement strand
ATCAAATAACCATCAAATAAGATTTTATGCCCAAATTGGGATATAACTTGCGTATTTTCTGGATTTACTTTCAGGGTCATCTTCTTTAATAACTCCTTCCTCCAAAGAATCTCGAATAATTCTTGATGCAATAGCTGCATTTTGGTCTTCTATTTTAAACCTGTCACGAAGTGATTGATTTGTCATTTTTTCATTTGATACATATTTCAAACAAGCATGTTGATAGCATGCTCTTATTTTATCTTTTTTATCTAAGTCATTTAAAGGTTTATAACTATACATGCTCACTTTAGTTCTATTTTCAGCTACAATTACGTTAATCGCTGGTAGTTGGTAAAGTTCATTATAGAATATTACTTTATCTAAACCGCTACCTTTTTCTTCACAGAAACCAAGCCTTCTCATTAAATCTGCTAATTTTTCATTTCTAGAAAGATACGCATCAATAAATCGTTCCGGTGTAACAACTGGCGTGCCTGGATTTGAAATTTCTATTCTGTCAGTAAAGATTTCAATCATAGGAAATCCTTTTTCTGTTAGGTCTTGGTGAATAAGAGCATTTGCGACTAATTCTCTTATTGCAATTTCGGGGTACATTCTAGTTTCTTTTCGCAAAGCCTTTCCTATTTCTTCATTTGCTGGAAGTTGACTATTAATCCAATCCACTAATCCTTCAAATCCTAAAGCATAACCTTTTATTCCAATTTGCTCTCTTTGTGTTTCTACTTTATTTTTTCCTTTATATACAATTACCCGAACAGATTTTCGCTCAATTGTTTAAAAATCTTTAAAATTTTTTGCAAAAAGCAATGCACCTAGTTTTGTAATTGCATACCCTTTACTTTTAACCACTAATCCTTCTTCAATAAATTTATCAATAACCCCTTGTTGAGTTGAAGGATATGGGATTTTAATTAAATCAAAGTACGTTTCGGTGCTTAAATATTTTGTAATGTCAGATGCACTTAGATTATCCTTTGCAATTTCCTTTTCAAACGGAATAATGTCCTTCTTCCAAATTTTCGCTTGTTTCTCAGGGAAATCATTTAATTTTCTCGTAATTGTATTTACCCGAATATATGCTTGATGTAAAAATTCTACAGGCTGGCCTTTAGTTGCGGGTATTATGTAAATTGAAATATGTCGCAGGTCATCATAGCCAAATTCATAAACTGAAAAATCAATTCTGGGGTTCAAACGTGTCGCCAACCAATGTTCTAAATCTTCATTCCCCTTTTGTGTAATTTTGCATTAAATGTTGTTCCCTTTATTAGATGAGTACTGTCTTCAACACCAAAGACTAAATAGCCGAAAGGCTGGTTGTGAATGCATGCTCCATTTGACAAGGCAGAAATACGCTCACCAATTTCTTCAGCGGAATGATAATTCAGTTTAAATTCAACCCATTCACTTTCATTCGGTTGCTTGGTTAATTCAGTTACAAGCTCTATAAGTTGTGTTTTATTCATTCATTATAATTTTGCAGTCAAAGATAATCCATTTATTTACAGCATACTTACAGTTTATCAGGAACTCGTCTACACTTGTTGGCAACGGCTGGGGGTGTGGCGAGTGTGGGAGAGCGTGTTACGTTTTCGTCCCCCGACGAAAACCCTGCCTGCCGGCAGGCAGGGCCCGAGCGGGCGAAACCGCTCCGAAGTTCCAATGTCAACCCACATTGGGTACACCCCTTATTGTGCATAGTACTTTCTTTACGATTCAGATAAAATGTTGTATAGGTCAATATTCAGATAAACTATTTCCTTTCCAATTTTTTCAGGAATTAGAATACCCATATCTTCAAGTTGTTTAAGGTATTTCTTAGCCGTATTCAGACTCTTAACATTCTTATCTAACAATTTCTTCGGACTAATGTAGGGCTGTTCAAATAGCTTTTCAATGAATTCTTTCCTTATGAATGGGTACTTTTCGTTAACCAATTCGGTGGTTCTTGAAAACAGCCTGTCGATTTCTTCAATCTTACTAATTGTATATTTTGATGTTTCCTCTATGGCTCTGAGAATATAAATTATCCAAGGATTCCAGTTTCTGAGGGTTGTAACATTTTTTAAAAGTTCATAGTATTCATCTTTTTCTCTAATGATATATGCACTTAAGTAGAGGATTGGAATTTCTATCAGTTGCTTCTGAATCATTAGCAGTATACTTAAAATTCTTCCTGCTCTTCCGTTCCCATCTCTGAATGGGTGAATGGCTTCAAATTGATAATGCGAAATGGCAATTTTCAGTAATGGGTCATAGGGATATTTTGAATCATCGTTAATGTATTCGATTAGATTATTTAACTTCTGCTGAATAACTTGAGTTCCTCTTGGTGGGGTATAAACCACTTCGCCCGACAGAAGTCCACTTCCTCGTTTAAGTATTACGGTTTCAGTTTGTGGTGGTCTAATGCCATCATTTACCTGCTTTATTTCTTGATAAATGTCTATAAGAGTTTCACTTGTTAGCCCTTGATTTTTTACAATATCATCATACCCTTTCCAAAGCGCTTGCCTATATCTTAGAACTTCCTTGGCATTTCCTTTCAGCCCGTATTCGCTTATTGTGAGTGCTTTATAAAGTTCATCGTCAGTTGTAAATATATTTTCAATTTCCGTACTTGCTTTTGCCTCTCTGAGCGCAATGGTATTCACAAGCATTGATTGATTCGGTAGTTTTTTTGCAATTCCTTTTAGCTCAGCAAGGGCCTTGTTGGCATTGTTTAAGGCTTTATACACTTCTTTCGTTTCAACCTTATCATCATCTGGCGGAAGAAGAGGTAAGCTGTTATAAGGCTTATTCCTATCGTACGGTTCAATTAGATTTGACATTTATTTTTCTTTATGTCAAAAATACATAAATATTGACAAATACAGCATTTTGCTGTCAAATTATTTTATCCAATCAACCTTATTGTCAAATATATTCGATAAATGACAGGTCGGTCAGTATTGTGCACAACGGTCACATGTATGAAACGTTGGGGATTTCGAAGCGATTTCCTATCAAGTTACAACTACTTTTGATACGAGCTGTGCCACTCGAATACGCACTGCACCGGCAATTAACTATACCGCGTTGGGGCATCGTGCTTTGTTGCTCTATTAATCTTCATTCTGTCTTTTTTCAAAGTAAAGTTCAGGTAAAATAATTTTCACTTCTTGCTCTGTGCCTTCTTTCTGCCAGTAAATAATGAAATTGACTTTTGCACTTTTCAATTCATAGTTTTTTTGTTGCATTGATTCAATTTGACTTACAAATTTCATAGAGAACTTTAGAACTGATTGTTTTTTTGAGTTCAAACATTCGTCACCATTTACAGTTAAAACATCTCCGCTTGTTAATTGCGATACAAAATACTGCTTGTTTATGAAGTAGTCCAGCCAAACATCTTTGTGAGTCAGATGCATTGCCAACTCGTTTGGCGGCAAATAGATTTCTTTGTCCTCGACTTTTTCAAAATTCTCTGCAGAAATGTTATCAAGAAAATTTGAATTCAAATGAATAGTCAAATTCTTTTTTGCTCTGGTCATGGCGACATACAACTGTCGTTTTGCCTCGTCTGTTGTTAGGTTAAAGTTTTCAATCATCAGGGAAACATTATCAAACTCTTTTCCTTTAACTTTGTGAATGGTTGAGACAAAAATTGTTTCTCCGCTGTCATTGAAGAAATCTTCCAATTTGGATTCACGAATGAAGACCTCCAAATCAGATTTGTATTTCTTTTTGGGATTTGTTACTTCATAATCTTTGATAATGTTGTTACAAATTTCCAACTTATTGCTGTTGCGAAACTTGCTTATTAATTCTCTTTTCGCATTATCCCAAACATCATCACTGATTACAAAAACATCGTCAGATAAATTTAATTGACTTAAAAAGAACCTGACTTCTAAAAGATTAAATAAACTGAAACCCTCATTTGATTGAATTAGTCTCGCTTGCATCCCATTTTTCAGAAGTAAACCTGTAATTTGCAATGCTTCCTCATTTGTCTTAGTAAGTACACAAGTGGTACCTATAAGCCCGGTAGTTAATATATCATTTACTATTGGTGTAATAAGATTACCACTTTGATAACGAACAATCTTAATTTTTCCATTATCGGTCTGCTTTGGAATTATTGGTGTTTGCTTCAACCTGTGCTGAATCCGTTTCACAAACTGATTTGTGTAATTAACAAGGTTACTTTTACTTCTGTAATTTTCAACCAATTCATGTTTGACCGCCCTGTTTACCTGAATAAACTTTTCAAGATATTTTGAACTTGCCCCACGGAATTCAAAAATATTCTGGTCGTCATCTCCAACCGCAATAACTCTCATTTCTTCATTCTGCTCCATCAAAGCATTAATCAGGTTGAACTCATCTTCATCCATGTCCTGAGCTTCATCAATCACTAAAACTGTTTTTGTGATCCGGCTTACTTCAACTTCTTTGTTTTTGATTTTCTCAATTGTCTTTTTCAAAATAACATCCGACTTTTCCAAACTTCCAACTTTACCTAACAGGTCAAAGCAATAGGAGTGAAAAGTTTTTATTTCAATATAATTAGCTGCATTACCAATGAGTTTGAGCAACCTTTTTTTAAACTCAGTTGCAGCTGCCCTAGAAAAAGTAAGCATAAGCAACTGCTCATGCTTAACATCTTCCATTAAAAGTAAGGATGCAAGTTTGTGAACCAGAACCCTTGTTTTTCCACTACCTGGCCCGGCTGCAACAACTATGTATTTTGATTCATTATCGTTTATAATACTCAGTTGTGTTGGTGACAACTCTCCAAAAAGCTGTCTGAATTTGGAAGGGGTCATTTTTAATCTGAGGTCGTCAGCTTTGCTTCCGGGGAAATATTTTTTCAGGAAAGAGTTATAGTTTAATTGAAAATAATCTTCAACAAATTGGAGTGCTTTTCGATAATCGCTTATCATTTTCTTGGCATATTCACCGACTATATGAATTTGCTGAACTTTATTCTCATAGAATTGATTAAGTTTTTCGTAATCATCCTTTGTGTAACGTTTTTTATTGTCTTCTTCTAAACGCTCAATGGTCAGGCGGTTATATACAACCAAAAAGCCTCCTTCAATTTTTATTGCCTCAATTTTTGAAAGATAGAAAAGTGTATCCTCAATATCATCAAGATCAACATTTAGTTTAAAAAGATTAAGGCTATTTTCATAAGCTGCTTTTAATTCATGAACAGAAAACTCAACCAGTATTTCTTCTTTCCCTATTTCATCATTCGAAGCATTAGCATTGCTCTTCTCATGCAGAAATTCAACAATAAATCTTGCCAACTCATGACGTTTCTCTAGTTTTTCCTTCAGAAATTCATTTGGATGAAGACAAAGCATAACAAAATGATTCTTAGAATACTCTAAGTTCTGTCGCTTTATCCAATTTTTTATTGCCCAAAAATTAATGATGGTTTTAATCTTGTTTATGCTTACATCATCGCAGCCTTTATCTTCAGCAGCTTCGTTCAGTTCCTTTATGTGAAAAGTTTTTTCCTGTTCTTCAATCAAGGGAAGTAAAAAGTTTTCAATTCTACAGAATGCATTAACAATGCTAAGTGAGCGACTTTTGTTTTCGCTCTTTTTTATAAACGCTGTTAAATCTTTTGCATCAGCCAAAATCTTTTCCTCTCGAAGAAGGTTCACTATATTTATAACGTCCTCCTTGACAATACCCAAATGGTCGCTGATGTAATCAATTCTGGATTCTGCTGATTCATCGCTTGATTGTTTTCTGCTTTTACTTGAAAAAAGCTTCTTAATAATCCGTATTGCCTTATCTTTTTGCTTTTCCTCAAATCTTTCAGAAGCATTTATTTTGTCGATGGCTTCTTGTGCATTTTTGGAAAGGATACTGTTTGCAAACACCCTTGGCATGTTTTGACCCCGCCTCAAGTACCCGGCATCTTCTAATGCAGCAATAGCAGTTGTTACTCTTGTTTCGATTTCTACGACATTATCATCCCAACCTGCTTTCCGTGCAATTTCTAATGCAGAGTTTGACACTGTTGAACGAAACCTGGTAATATCTTTTATTGCTTTCCAAACCTGCTGAATTTCCTTTATAGAAAGTTTGGTTTGATTCAGCAAGATGAAATGTTTGCCAAGGTCTTCTTCGTTGAACAACACAAAACAATCTGCAACAATATTTTCATCTCGTCCTGCACGTCCTGCTTCCTGAATGTAGTTTTCAAGTGAATCGGAAATCTCATAGTGAATAACCATGCCGACATCTTTTTTGTCAACGCCCATTCCGAATGCTGATGTTGCAACCATTATGGAAACCTCCCCATTGATAAAAGCATCCTGGTTAATTGTTTTTTCCTGCTTATCCATTTTTCCATGATACGGCCTTGCATGATAGCCATCTTGATTAAGCCTTTCTGATAGCTTAAACGCTTTGTAGGTTCTTGATACATATACAATGGTTGGGCAATTCTTCTCATCAATCAAATCTCTCAATGTCTGATACTTTTCCTCTTCATTACTCTTTTCAAAAATTTTGAAGTGAAGATTTGTTCTTGAGACTTTTGAAGTGAACAGTTCAAGGTCAAGCGATAGTTTTTCTTTGAAGTAGTTTCGAATATCTTCAATAACTTTTTGTTTTGCTGTTGCTGTAAAGCATGAAATAGGAATTCCATCTTCAAGATTTTTCTTTTCCTGAATTGATTTAATGAAATCTCCGATGTATAAATAGTCAACTCTGAAGTCTTGCCCCCATGATGAAAAGCAGTGTGCTTCATCAATAACAAAACGTACAATTTTTCTTCCTAAAATCAATCGTTCTATTGTTCGTGAACGTAGTGATTCTGGTGAGATGTAAAGAATAGATGCCGAACCATCTTCAACTCGCTCAAACGATTTGGCTCGTTCAATCGGGTCAAGCAACCCATTTATTGTTACTGCCTCTGTTATTCCAACTTTTTCAAGATTATCCACCTGGTCTTTCATCAGTGACTGCAAAGGAGAGATTACAATGGTCAATCCTTTGGAAGTTTCGCCACTCATCAAAGCAGGAACCTGAAAAGTGATTGATTTTCCGCCACCAGTTGGAAAAACTGCAAGAATTGATTTATTGTCAACTGCCGCCTTAACAGCTTTCTCTTGCAACGGTTCTCCACCATAAGTTCTATAAGAATCAAAGCCGAAAAACCTTTTCAATCCCTTATGAATATCTAACGCATTGTTACAGTAAGCACACCCGCTAACACAAGGTTTGTTGCGTAATCTGAACATTATTCGCTCAACTTCAGTATAATTTTTAAGCACCCATGGAGGTGTAATTGAATGTATTTTCTTGTGATAAATAAAGGAATTAATTAGGGACAAGCAGTAAGCAAGTTCAATTGGATATTCTGAAATTATTTTAGCAAGGTCAACCTGTTCACAAATCTCATTTTCAAACTTATGTCGAATCATTCTTTCAAGTTCTGTGCCTGTGCTTTTATAGCCGATGAAATGAAAAAAGGAATGGAACTCCTTTTTGTCATTCAAAAGCAGATAAAAAATTTGTTTTAAGGTTTCGTCAGTTTGTTGGAAAACAGCAATTTCATCATTGAATAAATCTTTTGCTTTGATTGAATCGTTCAACGGATTGTTTGTGTCTTCCGATTGTAACTTGTCGTCTTTTAATAATGCATGATAAGGTTTTGTCGGAAAAAGTAATGGAGAGAGAAAAAGTGTATCAATAATATTTTCAGAATTTATTCCTGCATCAGCCAGTGCTTTGCCGATATACTTTATGTCGTGATTGAAAATATTATGTCCGCAAATATATTTTGTTCCACTTATAAAACGGATGAACTCATCAACTGAAGTTTTGTGAAAAGAACTTCCATTATTCTTGATACTTCCAATATCAAGAATTTTTTTGCTCTTTGGTTCAATTTCAGTATCAATAAAAGCTATTGAGTTCATGTTTAGCTATAGAAGTGTTCAGTTCTTTCTGCAAATGTGTCGGTTGTCTTTTTAGCATGTGCCCCAACAATACCCGTATGCCAAGTATAGGTATAAAAAAAGGTGTATGTTATTTTCTGTATAAATATGCATAGCAATTAGCCCTAAATATAAAACAAAATAGCACACGCTGCACCAGAGAAAAGAATATTCTGAAAGGAAAGAATTATGGATCAATGGGGTTACTGCTGCGAGCCAGTGGGTTTAACAGGGGCAAGAGCTAATCTGTTAGCGGAAAAAGAAATAAATATTTACAACAAATTATTGTTAGTATTAATGCTATTGCCATGCGACTTGATCATCGGTTGATTAAAGCCGACAACACCCGATAGCTCCTTCTCGAGCAATCGCTTGAGCTCGTGATATTGGAATTCGTTGGTATCGGTGAAAGCCTCGTCCCTCGAGGAGGCTATATCGTGATATGTCAAATCGTAATCGAACTGATTTCGGGTAAAATCAAATTGTTGTCCGTTAATGGAGTTGTAGTAATGCCACTGCTCCTCCACCCTGGTTTGAAGAATTGTTCTACCAAATAGCTCGTTAATTACCATTGCGGTAACCCCACATTGGCCTCGGTAGGGATTCTCGGCAGTCCACTTGCTGCTGGTTTTTATACTCCAGCATTTAATCAGATAACTCTCAACATTCATATTATTAAGGGTTGGTAAATAAAAGTCCTAATGGTACAGTCAATCATTTTGTCTGATCACAAAGTGAAAAAAGGGACTACAAAAATTGTGGGTGGATTAGGAAAAAAAAACAGGGTCGACAGCTAGCCATCGACCCCAGTGGAGATATTGAGGGTGAAACTACTCGTACTTTAAAGATTTCACGGGATTGGCCATGGCCGCCCTTATGGCCTGAAAGCTGATGGTGGCCAAAGCGATGCCAAAGGCAAGAAGTATAGAAACAATAAAAACCCAGGGCGCCAAATCGATACGGTAGGCAAAATTGTTGAGCCAGCCCCTCATCACAACCCACGCAACGGGTGTGGCAAAAATGGCGGCATAACCAACTAAAAAGATAACCTGTCGGGAGAGCAGCATAAAGATGGTTTTATTCTCGGCTCCAAGCACCTTTCGGATTCCGATCTCCTTTGTTCGCTTCTCGGCGGCAAACGACGCCATGCCCAGCAATCCCAGACACGCAATAAAGATGGCAAGGATAGAGAAAAGGCTAAAAATTTTACCCGTTCGCTCCTCCTGCTTGTAAAGGGTTTCCAGATCGGAATTTAGGAAAGAGTATAGGAATGGCTGGTTAGGGTTAAACTCGTTCCACTTGCTCTCGATATACTGGATGGTTTGTGCTAAGTTATCGGGTTTTAACCGCACGGCCATAAGCCAATCGGCTCCGGTGGTTAGAGCGTAAATCATTGGCCGCACCTCCTTGTGCAACGACTCGAAGTAAATATCGGGAATGACACCAATAATGGTGGCGGGGGCAACCTTATCGTCGAGCAGGAATGGGATTTGAAGCCTTGTGCCAATTGGATCTATAAGGCCCGCCATCTGCGCCAGCTTCTGGTTAATTACAATTGCCTCGCGATCGGTGCTAAACTCGTTGCTAAGGAATCGGCCCTGCAGAAGTTGAATGCCCATAGTATTTAGGAAATACTCATCAGCCCTCACAATACCCGTTTGAATCATATCCTCAGATGGTCTTCCCTCAACAAAAGTTGTAGTTCCATTATAATCGTACCCAGGAATGGCATCGCAGAAACTTGCATCAATAATGCTGGGCGACTTGAGCAGCTCGCCTCTAAAAACCTGAAATTTATCGCCTAGGGTATGGGTTCGTTTAAGCACTATAATACTCTCTCTATCAAAACCCAACTCTTTACTTTTAAAGAAGTTGAGCTGCTGACTCACCACGAATGTACTCACAAATAGGGCTATAGTAATGGAAAACTGCACTACCACCAGAGCACCACGAAACTGACTACCCGAAACCCGTGAGCTAAGCTGCCCTTTGAGTACACTTATGGGTTTAAACGATGATAGGAAAAAGGCGGGGTATGATCCTGCCAACACTCCCACAAAAACTCCAAAAAGTAAAAATCCGGGCAGAACCATCCAGTTGTTGAAGTAGGAAAGGGTCATATCCTTGCCAGCAAGCAGATTAAAATGCGGAAGAACAAGCTCAACAGCTGTCATGGCAATAACTACGGCCATTAAGCTAACCATAACCGATTCGAGCAGAAACTGCAAAACTAGCTTACCCTTGTTGCTGCCCACAACTTTTCTAATACCAACCTCCTTAGACCTATTAGTGTACTTGGCCGTGGCCATATTCATAAAGTTGATACAGGCAATCAGCAGCAAGAATATGGCTATAGTTGTAAAGAAATAAATATATGCGATATTACCTCCGGGGCTAAACTGATGATCGAGTTTGGAGTGTAAATGAATATCGGGCAGGGCTTCGAGGAAAAAACCGTAGGTATTACCCATCTTCTCGAATGTTTCCAGATCGATTCCCATAGCTTGCTGCACTTCGGGCCCAACGTACTTGTAAGTAAGCTCATGGAATTTGGGGTAAACATCCTGGGGGGTAACGCCGGGTTTCAGCACCACGTAGGTGAACAGATTACTGGTGAGCCAGCTTCGCCAGCTATCGACACCCCGGGTAGTGAGCGAGGCCAGAAAGTTATACTGAAAATGGGAGTTCGATGGCATCCTCTCGGTTATCCCGGTGATCTCCATCTCGTAGTTATTTACGGTAAGCGTTTTACCAATGGGATTCTGATCGCCAAAATACTTCTGCGCCATTTCGTGGGTGATCACCATTGTGTTGGGCTTAGCTAAAGCGGTACGTGGATCGCCCTGAATAAAATCAACAGAAAAGGTGCTGAAGAAGTTGGAGTCGGCAAACAGGAACTGTTCCTCAATAAACGAGTCCTCTTCCTTACGAACTACAGGCCTTACCATCTCCATTAGCCTTGTAACCTGCTCCACCCCGGCAATCTCCTGCTCAAATGCATCCTTTATGGGAGCCGCTGTTTTAGAGGAGGCAATCCTATTGTCACCGAACTTCCCATCGATATACAACCGGTAAACTCTATCGGCTTTGGCGTGGTACTTATCGTAGCTCAACTCGTGGCTGATAAATAGTAGAATTAACACACAACTTGCGATACCAACAGCCAATCCAAAAATATTAATCAATGTATAATACTTGCCTCTTAGGATGCTTCGGTAGGCTGTTATTAAATAGTTTCTAAACATAGCGTATTTGTATTTTCTCATTCTGGTATACAACCAGCGTGCCACCGACAGCAAACACCTAAACAGAAGAATCTTAAATAAAACGTGGGAAGTGCCTGAAATGGGCAAAACTGTATGGTTTCGAACAGCAGGTGTTCAGATTTGAACAAGGCGATTGGGTGGATGGGTTAAACGCTGAATCGCAAATACACAAAAATTCAGTAAATATTCTTCGCCGCTTGAACTTGCTTTCAGATTCTAGATCACAGTAATTTAAACACTAACACACTAACTCGCAAAGTCTTATTATGCATACTCTTTCAATTAAGCGGGTTTACATGTTAGAATGTAAAAGATACTACTTCCCCTTTAAGAACCTCTGGGCAGAAGAGCGATAGGGCGAATCGAACTCGAGTACACGCTGAAAGTACACCTTGGCTTGGCTATACTTTTTGCCTTTACGGAGAACAAGTCCCAGAAAATAACAGGCTTCGCCAATATCAATATTTATTTGAGAAGATTCTGTATGAACTAGCTGTGTTAGGTACTTCTCTGCTTTTGCCAGCTGTAACCTGGCAATAACGGCTGTTTTACCAAACTCTAAGAGTGCCCTCGGCTCGCTTTGTGTATGTGAAATAATCTCGTCGTAAATATGGAATGCCTGCTTATACTGTTTCCGATCGCAGTAAAAGCTAGCCAGCTGATACTTATACATCGTATCGTTGGACTCCTGAACGGCCAGCTTAAACTCCTCCTCGGCAAGAAAGTAATCCTTGTCGCGGGCGTAAACCAGACCCGTAGCGTAATGCCCAGCTGCCCGATCGATCTCCTTCAAATCGGTAGCCACCAGCACGGCTTTCTTAAAGTTACCACCCTGGATATGGGGCAGCGCGGTGTAGCACTCCACAAGGTCGATCCGTTCCTGGACTGCATTTGGGTTTTCGGCAATTGCTTTCTCTAAATCCTTGAGCTTTTGAGACGCTTCGTTAAGCTCGTCAACCAGATTATTGCCCCAAAAGGGAACGCCCTGCCTATAGGCTGCCCGGGCAATAATATGCGCAGCAACGGGTGCGGTAAGAATCATAAACGATACCACAACAAACGATTTTATGGCAATCTTGGTATCGTTAAAGTAAATAGCGATGCCAATGGCAATAAGGCCAACCCCCATGGTTCCGGCCTTGGTAATAGCCGACATACGAATGTAGAAATCGGGCAGTTTAAGGATTCCGATCGCCGCAATGACAATAAAGAGCCCTCCTGCGGATATTAAGATTGAGCTTATCAACTCTTGAAAATAATCCATGCTACTACTTTTTTGTGCTGCGGAATAAGAAATAAGCAAACGACATCGACCCCAAAAAGGTGATAAGCGAGAGCAGAATGGCCACATCGAGAAATGCTGTATTTCCCGAAATAACAGAGTAAATGGCTATCATGCTTATCACTATGGCGGCAAACAGATCGAATGCCGTGACCCTATCGGGAAGCGTTGGCCCTTTTATCAACCTAACAATTGCCAAAACAGAGCAAATGCTAAGAAGAATAATTACAATGTATAATGCGGTATCAACCATTGTATTTACGTGTTATAGAAAGTAACTTGCGTTCAAAACCATCCTTTATTTGGCGTTTAAGTGCCTCCACATCCCCATCCTTAATGTACACGGCATGCACGTATAAAAAACGCTTGTCCTCCGAAACGTCGATGCTCAGGGTTCCGGGGGTTAGTGAAATCAGACTGGCAAAAAGGGTTATCTCCATATCGGTTTTAGCATCGAGCGGAACGCAAATTATGCCCGACTCAACATGAGAACGAGGAGTAATCACATCCCAAGCCACCACCAAGCTGGCTACGACCATCTCCTTGAGGAAGTAGAATAGCAATCCGAAAAACCTAAAGATTTTTACAAAATGTGAACGATTGTAGACATATGATGCCAACCATAAAGTAATATAGGTCAGAATAAAAACCGCAAAATTGCTGAAGAAATGGTTTTCGATACTTGAAAACTCAAAAACAATAAAAACCGTTGCAACAGCAATTACAATATGCACTATGTAGATAATTAGTTCCCTCATAACCCTAGTTTACGGTGTTAAAAACAGCCCTAATGTATTCCTCCTTATCGAGTAGCTGGTCCGCCACCCGCATGGAGTAATCGACAAATGGCTCGGAGTAAACTCCTAGCAGAATAATTAGTAAAGTAAGGATAACAATGGGTAATACCATTAGCCACTTACTTGTAAACAGCTTGCGCTGTGTTGCTATTACAGTTACAGTATCGTCGGGTAATTTTTTCCAGAAAACCTCGCCCCAAATCTTAGTCATTGAGAAAAGGGTTAAAATGCTCACAAACAGCGATACCGCAACAATAATATACTCCCCTGCATTAAAACCACCAAGTGCTAGCAAATACTTACCCCAGAATCCCGACAGAGGAGGAACACCAGTTAAAGAAAAGGCCGATATGGCAAAAAGAAGAGCGACCAAAGGAAAAGCATGATAAACCCCACCCAACCTCTTAAGCGCAAAAGTTCCATGCGATTCTCGAACCAATCCGCTAATGAGAAAAAGGTTTGTTTTTACCAGAATATTATGGATAATAAAGAATACTGCGCCAGCAATAGCCAGAGGGGTAAAAATAGCCAATCCCATTACCATGTAGCCAATTTGGCTAACAATATGGAACGATAAAATCTTTCGGAAATCGATTTGGGCAGCAGCCCCAAGAACTCCCACCACCATGGTAAATCCGGAGAGAATAAGCAGAATGGTGTGAGTAAAACCAATATCAGTGGTAAAGATGAGGGTGAAAAACCTGATCATAGTGTAGATTCCCACCTTGGTGAGCAACCCCACAATTAACGCCGAAATTGCCACCGGAGGTGTATGATACGATGCGGGAAGCCAGAAGAATAGAGGAAATATAGCAGCCTTTATCCCAAAGCTCACAAGAAAAAAAGTTGATGCCAGCGTAACTAACCCCTGATTCTCTACCAGTGGAATTTTTACGGCAAGTGCAGCCATATTGAGCGAACCAGTAATTCCATAGAGTACTCCTACCCCTGCAAGGAAAAGAGACGATGAAACCACGTTAATGGCCACATACTTTATAGATCCCTCTAGCTGCGAACGCGTGCCCCCAAGGGTGAATAGCACAAACGACGAAACCAGCATAACCTCGAACCAAACGTAGAGGTTAAATACATCGCCAGCCAGAAAAGCACCTGTTAATCCGAAAACCAAAAAATGCAGAAGCGGATGAAAGATGTTTGAAACCGGCTGGTTTTGCCCGGAACCCTCGTAGTAAAACGCAGAAACGACGGTAAGAATGGCGGTAAGCAGAATCATCCCAGCCGAGAACAAATCGGCTATTAGGGTTATTCCAAACGGAGCAGCCCACTTACCTGCCTGAAAAGTGACATATCCATCGACCCAAACCTTTTGAAAAAGCAGAACGGCTGATATAAGGTATATGGCCGCCCCAAGCAAAAAAACGATACGTTGCATTCGTGGCGATTGCCAAAAAAACAGGCTTACAATGGCCGAGAGAAGCGCTGTTACAAGTGGAAAAAGGAGTATGTTTGAACTAATATCCATCAATCAGATTGTTTTACTCAGTTGCATCAATTCTATCGGTTGTGTTGAGCTTGTCTACCTCGCTGGTTCCAGTTATCTTGTAAACCCTTTGCAGTAGCACAATACCAAAGGCCTGAATGCCAAATCCAATAACTATGGCTGTAAGAATAAGCGCTTGGGGTAAGGGATCGGCAAAGGGTTCGGGAACGCTTTCTAATCCTTCGGGAACCAAGGCTGGGGCACCACGCGTAAGCCTTGCAATAACAAAGATGAAAAGGTTTGAGGCGTGACCCAGAATAATTAGCCCAATAATCACCTTAACTAATCCTTTTTGGAGAATCTGAAATATGGCAATTGCATAGAGCAACCCAACTATTATAGCCAGTAAAATATCCATATCTTACAAAGTTGACATGTTGAATGTGATTTGAAGAACTACCCCAATTACCAGTATAAAAACTCCAACATCGAAAAGCACTGGCGTTCCAGGTTTACCGATAATGGGAAGGTAAAAATCGGCCCAAACAGCGGTCATAAATGGCTCGCCCGCAAGCAGTCCAATAAAAGCGCTAAGCAGCGCTATTGCTAAACCTACAGCTATCAACCTAATGGGATTAAGCCTAAAAACCCTGATGGTTACACGCGAATCGAAAACCATAGCATGAAAAACGAATGCTATGGATGCAATTAACCCCCCAATAAACCCGCCCCCTGGCTCGTTGTGTCCCCTAAACAGCAGATACAACGAGAACAGGAAAAACAATGGCATCAAAAGCCTGATAACCGTTTGCAGTATGGCTGTTCTCATTCTTTTAGCCCTCCCTCATTGCTTTTAACCTTAAACATGGCAAATATACCGATGGCCGCAATGGCTAGCACAGCTATCTCGCCCATGGTGTCGAGTTGACGAAAATCGACAAGAATAACATTTACCACATTTCTCCCTTTACCCAGTGGTAACGATTGCTCGGCATATAAACTTCGTAGCTCAGAATCAAGAGGAAACTCAGTAACCACCAGCAGCAGATATGCCATCACCAGTCCAAAAATGGCCGAGACTACAATGTGCCTAATACCATCGAATTTATTTCGAAGGATAAACGATGGAAGCCTATGAAGAATAAGCACAAACAGCACCACAGTTAGGGTTTCGATCAAGAACTGAGTCATGGCCACATCGGGTGCACCATAGAACAGGTAAATGATGGCAATTCCATACCCTAGCACTCCCAACGCAACCAGCGTGGTTAAGCGCGATTTTGCCGTAACAATAACGTAAAAGGAGATTAAAATTAATCCAATAATTACCACCTCGTAAACCCTCAGATCGGTAATCATCGAAAGGCGGTTCATCAGATCAAAACCAAGATTCTTGAAGAGGATGGTTATAATGGCCAGCAGTGTGAAGAACCCTACAATAGAGGTTATATAATTTCTAAGACTTCCATTCTGGAAGAATTTAGTTTGTGCAGTTGCCAGCGATAAAAGTCCCGGAATTAGCTTCTGATAGCCTGCCGATGGGCCAAATCGATAAACGGGTTGAAGATGAGCAGTAAAGTTTCTAATTCTATTTCTATATCGATATACAAAATATCCCGATATCAAGGTTAGAAGACTAAGACCAAGAACCAGTGTAAATCCATGCCATAACGACAATTTAAGCACATTATCGATATTGAGTACGGCTGTAGCTGATGACCCCAGTAAGGGTTGAACCAGAAACTCGGCAAAAAGTCCACCAATCAGTCCCAATGTTGCAAAGATTACAGGCCCAGCAAGCATGAAAAAAGGCGCTTCATGTGGCTTTTTGGGAGTTTCTTTAGGTTTCCCAAAGAAAACGGCGTAGCCAATCTCAATGGCAATAGCACTAAAAATAACACCCGTAAGAAAGACTGCTACGATTATAATAACATTACCGGCCGAGAAGTGAATAGCAGCTTCGTAGAGTATCTCCTTGGCAATAAATCCGAAAAATGGCAGTACACCCGCCATAGACATGGTGGCCAATACGGCAGCATAAGCTGTGAATGGCAACTTTTTTGAAAGACCCGATAGTTCTGTTACTTCACGCGTTCCGGTTTCATGATCGATATTCCCTGTAACCAAGAAAAGCGTTCCCTTATAAAGAGCATGTGCAAGCAGGAAAACCATTGCGGCATGAATGGCCAGGGTAGTGCCAATCCCAATCAGAAATACCATTACCCCCAGTGCGCTAATAGTGGTGTAAGCTAAAATCTTTTTTAAATCGGTGTACTGAATGGCAAGCAAAGCGCCCATAAGCATGGTTACTCCTCCTACCGATGTTAAAATAATCTCCCATTCGGGCGTTCCCCCAAACTTTGGACTAATGCGCGCCAAAAGGTAAATACCAGCATTAACCATAGTTGTGGAGTGCAGGTAAGCGCTAACAGGCGCTGGTGCAGCCATGGCGTTGGGCAACCAGAAATGGAAGGGAAACTGAGCCGATTTGGTAAATGCGCCAAGCAGTAGAAGAATAAGTGCGGGCAAATACCACGGATGATCCTTTAAAGCATCGGAGCTGCTGAGCAATTCGCTAAACTCATAGCTGCCAACCATTAATCCAGTTAGAATAATTCCGGCCATCATGGCTAACCCACCAAAAACGGTTACAAGCATAGCTTGCAGGGCATTCTTACGCGATGTTTCGCTCTCGTTGTAAAATCCAATCAGCAAATACGAGGTGAGACTTGTTAGCTCCCAAAAAACAAACATGCTGATGAGATTCCCCGATAGAACCAGCCCCAACATCGACGACATGAAAAGGAAAAGGTATATGTAAAACCTATCGAAATACTTGTGTCCCTTGAGATAAGAAGAGGCGTAAAGAAATATAAAAAAACCAAAACCACTAATCAATAATACAAAGAAAAGGCTTAGCCCATCTAGGTAAAAGCTAATATCAATTTCCAACGATGGAACCCAACTGTGTAAAACGTATATTCCATCACCCTCAACAACCTGAGGTAAAAGCATGATAAAGTACACAAAAATGGATGCTGGAAGTAAGGAGAACACTAACCCTGAGTATCGGGGTAGCAACCTGTGAATTATTGGAACAAAAAGACTAAGTACAAATCCTAACAATACTGCAACTAACATCTTTATATCATTGTATTACGTGCTTAAATAACAATAAACATAACAATAGAATATTTGTTTAGCTATCGCCATCAACAAATTTGAAAACAGAAACCGAATATAATTCTAAGGTTGTACTTTCCATACCTTATCCGATGCCTCAAGATATGTTGATAATGCAGCCGAACCATACCACTTGAAAAGTTCTGCACCGAGAAGACCCTCTTTAATTGCAGGATCGGTTTGTAACAATTCTTGGGCTTCTTCAACACTGGTAACATTTAAAATAAAAATACCCCGATACGCCTTGTCGTTCTTCCCAAGAGGTCCGGCTACAATAAGTTTGTCCTGCTTAACAAGCAGATTTATATTATTGAGATGTCCCCTGAAACAGCTATCAACAAAGGCCTTGTCGGTAGATTTATTATCGCCAGTTTTGAGCATTACCAGAATGTACGATTTCATTCCATAATCGTCGGCGCCAAGCGATATAGCCAACTCCGCATCGTAATTAGGATTGCTTGTTTGAGCATTTACCATAAATGCAGAACAAACTATGGCGATAACTAGTAGTAGTTTATTCATGCCGAAAATCTATTTAATTTAATATGATTGTCCATCAATATGCCTAAAACAGTATAAACTTTCTTACGTCATTGCGAGGAGTGTTTTTTACGAAGAAGCAATCTACTGCTTTTCAGCACATAAAGATTGCTTCAACTCTCAAAGTACGAGAGTTTGACTTCGTCGAGCACTTCGTGGTTCGCAATGACGGTTGAACGTTTTTGTTACCGATACGGATAATCATATAATTTAATATCAATCATCGTGTTGTGATGGTAAAAATACGACAAAATTCTAAACCATATGAAGTAAAAAATGCAAGAAATTCAACTATGGCAGGACAACGAGACCCAATAAACCCTAAATTAGCTCTGTAATTCAGGTATATGACTACTTTTTTAGCGGCATTAGCAATACTAATTCTTGGGTACATTTTTTACGGTCGATTTGTGGAAAGGATTTTTGGGGTCGACCCCAAACGAGCCACACCAGCTTATACCCAAACCGATGGTGTTGATTACGTACCCCTTCCCTGGTGGAAGATATTTCTTATTCAATTCCTCAACATTGCTGGTCTAGGGCCAATATTTGGTGCAATACTGGGTGCAGCCTATGGCCCCATTGCATTTCTTTGGATTGTATTTGGATGCATTTTGGCTGGAGCAGTGCACGATTACTTTTCGGGCATGCTATCGATCCGAAATGAAGGAGCAAGTATACCCGAAGTAGTTGGCAAGTACCTTGGTACAGGTTTTAAACAGTTTATGAGGGGATTTACTGTTCTACTTATGATTCTTGTTGGGGCGGTTTTTATTGTTGGCCCCGCTGGAATCCTGGCTAGCCTAACCCCCGATATACTCTCGAAAACATTCTGGGTTTATGCAGTATTCATCTACTATATCCTAGCAACATTGCTCCCAATTGATAAGGTAATTGGACGAATTTATCCAATATTTGGCGCAGCCCTACTATTTATGGCAGTTGGAATTGGTGCCGTTTTGCTTATTGGCGATTACAACCTAGTTGAACTTAATTCGGAAACCTTTAGAAATATGAAGGCCGATGCTGGGAATTTTCCGGCATTCCCGCTACTTTTCGTAACCATTGCCTGTGGTGCTATTTCGGGGTTTCATTCCACTCAAAACCCACTAATGGCTCGATGCCTAAAAAATGAGCGATTGGGACGCAGGGTATTTTACGGTGCAATGGTAACCGAAGGCGTGGTTGCCCTTATTTGGGCTGCTGCTGCGATGGCATTTTTTGGTGGAGTACCTCAGCTAAACCAAACCCTAGCTGAGCATCAAAACGATGCAGCCTGGGTAGTTAAAATTATATCTGATACTACACTTGGGAAAATTGGAGGAGTGCTGGCTATTCTCGGTGTTGTTGCTGCACCAATTACATCAGGCGACACTGCATTTCGCTCAGCTCGATTAATTGTTGCCGATTTCCTAAGGATAAAGCAAAAAACTATTTTCAACCGATTGGTTGTTAGTATTCCCCTTTTCGTAATCGGTTTTACACTTACCCAGTTCGATTTTGCTATTATTTGGCGCTATATGGCATGGAGTAATCAAACTCTAGCCACTGTTGTGCTTTGGGCTATCACCATTTATCTGCAAAAGGAGGGCAAATTCTACTGGTTAACATTGATTCCTGCAGTTTTTATGACAGCAGTAATCTTTAACTATATTCTTATCGCCCCCGAAGGGTTTAAACTTTCGCAGAACATTGGATATCCGGTGGGAATAGCACTTGCCATTGTTTCGACAGTGCTATTCTTTACCCGATTGAATTGGAAAATAATTAGGCTTGTCCGCCGCCAAAGTTCATAGGGAATGGGGGAATTCCCGAGTTCATTTCACCAACCTTAATGGGGCCATGGTTACTTTCGAATTTTGCCACATTATCCTTAAGAGCTAAAAGCAATCGTTTAGCATGATCGGGAGTTAGGATTACACGCGTTTGAACCTTCGCCTTTGGTAAGCCGGGCATAACTCGAACAAAATCGAGGATAAATTCCGAAGCGGAATGGGTAATAATTGCCAGGTTGGCGTAGTTTCCTTGTGCTACATCCTCGGTAAGCTCAATATTCAGTGGGTTATTCTTCTGTTCGGTCATAGATGTTAAGTTTAATTTGGGTTTAAAGATAAACAAAAGCGAGGGCAATTGCCCTCGCTTTTACAATATTTATGAGTGAAACTCAGTATTAGTCTTCAACCTCAGAAGTCACAACCTTATTCGATTGCATAATCATCTCCTGCTCCTCCTTGGTGTATACCACCATGTTATCGAAATCGCGCAAACCTGTTCCGGCTGGGATTAGGTGACCGCAGATCACGTTCTCCTTTAAGCCCTCAAGCGTATCCACTTTACCATGGATTGCGGCTTCGTTAAGCACTTTGGTTGTCTCCTGGAACGACGCGGCCGACATAAAACTGCTTGTTTGCAGCGCAGCGCGAGTAATTCCCTGAAGTACCTGATTTGATGTGGCAGGAACTGCATCGCGAGCAACGATCAGTTTCATGTCCTTACGCTTGAGGATAGAGTTCTCATCGCGAAGTTTACGTGCGGTGATAATCTGTCCTGGGCGCAGAATGGGGGAATCGCCTGAGTCAACAATAACTTTCTTGTCGTAAATCCAGTCGTTCTCCTCCATAAACTCCCACTTATCAACAATCTGCTTCTCAAGGAAACGGGTATCTCCGGGATCATCAATCTCTACCTTACGCATCATCTGTCTAACGATAACCTCAAAGTGCTTATCGTTAATTTTCACACCCTGCATACGGTAAACCTCCTGAACCTCGTTCACAATGTACTCCTGAACTTTGGTTGGCCCTTTAATGGCCAAAATATCTGAAGGTGTAGTAGCCCCGTCGGAAAGAGGAATACCAGCCCTTACGTAATCGTTTTCCTGAACCAAAATTTGCTTGGATAGCGGTACAAGGTACTTCTTAACCTCACCAGTTTTGGATGTGATCATAATCTCGCGGTTACCACGCTTCACTTTTCCAAACGAAACCTCTCCATCAATTTCGGAAACCACTGCTGGGTTCGATGGGTTACGAGCTTCGAAAAGTTCAGTTACACGGGGCAGACCACCGGTGATATCGCCCGATTTACCAACGGCACGGGGAATCTTAACCAGAATATCACCAGTTTTAACTGTTTTACCCTCCTCAACAATAATATGTGAGGTTACTGGTAGGTTGTATGAGCGGATAATATCCTTGCCATTCATAATTTTAATGGCAGGGTTTTTTGTTCTATCGCGCGATTCAACGATAACTTTCTCGCGATATCCTGTTTGTTCGTCGGACTCCTCGCGGAAGGTTACATCCTTAATAACGGAATCGAAAGCAATGGTTCCATCCGTTTCTGAAATGATAACTGCGTTCCAGGGATCCCAATCGCAAAGTTCAAGACCCTTGGTTACGTCATCGCCATTATTGATGTACAGTTTAGAACCGTAGGGAACGTTATGAGTCGAAAGAGTGATGCCAGTGTTCTTGTCAACAATTCGCATCTCGGCCAAACGGCCAATAACTACCTGGTGAGCAACACCAAACTCATCAACCTTCGAAATGCTCTTAAGCTCTTCAATCTCGGCTCTTCCATCAAATTTCGATATGATTTTTGAGTCAGCAATAATGTTAGATGCAGTACCCCCAACGTGGAATGTACGTAGTGTAAGCTGTGTTCCAGGCTCACCAATCGACTGCGCCGCAATAACCCCCACAGCTTCGCCTTTTTGAACCATTCTACCAGTGGCCAAGTTACGACCGTAACACTTAGCACAAACACCTTTGCGCGATTCGCAGGTTAGTACCGAACGGATCTCAATCTGCTCGATTGGTGATTCGGCTATCCTCTCAGAGATTTCCTCGGTTAACTCCTCACCAGCAGAGATGATCAACTCCCCTGTTAATGGGTGGTATACATCGTGAACTGTGGTTCGTCCAAGAATTCTCTCGTATAGCGTTTCAACAACCTCCTCGTTTTTCTTAATGGCTGTAGCCACAAGACCACGAAGTGTTCCGCAGTCCTCCTCGGTGATAATCACATCCTGCGATACGTCAACCAAACGACGCGTTAAGTAACCAGCATCCGCTGTTTTAAGAGCGGTATCGGCCAAACCTTTACGAGCACCGTGGGTTGATATAAAGTACTCTAGTACCGAAAGTCCCTCCTTAAAGTTAGCCAAGATGGGGTTCTCGATAATCTCGCTTCCGGTTGAACCCGATTTTTGTGGTTTTGCCATAAGCCCCCTCATTCCGCAGAGCTGACGAATCTGCTCTTTTGAACCCCTTGCACCGGAGTCAAGCATCATGTATACAGAGTTAAACCCTTGGTTATCTTCCGATAATTTTTTCAGAAGAGTCAGAGTTAACTTTGCATTGGTATGTGTCCAAATATCGATAATTGCGTTGTAACGCTCGTTATTTGTAATAAGACCCATGTTGTAGTTGGCCATTACCTCGTCAACCTGAGCATAACCCTCCTCAACGTAGGTTAATTTCTCGGCGGGTACGGTAACGTCATCAAGGTTAAAAGATAATCCACCCTTGAATGCGAACGAGTACCCCATGTCCTTAATATCGTCGAGGAACTGGGAAGTGCGGGCAATACCAACGGTTTTTAGCACTCTTCCAATAATATCGCGAAGCGATTTTTTGGTAAGTAACTCGTTGATGTACCCCATCTCCTTGGGTACGTATTGGTTGAAAATAATTCGGCCAACGGTAGTTTCAATTACCTCATAGTTAGAGGTACCATCCTCCTTATACACCAGATACTTGATTTTTACCTTGGCATGCAGGTCGGCTCTACGCTCGTTGTAGGCAATAATGGCCTCCTCGGGCGAGTAAAAACGCAAACCCTCACCTTTGGCACCAGCGCGTGGCTTGGTGATATAGTAAAGACCCAAAACCATGTCCTGCGAAGGAACGGTAATAGGAGCACCGTTTGCAGGGTTCAAGATATTATGGGAACCAAGCATTAGTATTTGCGCCTCAAGAATTGCATCGTTACCTAGAGGAAGGTGAACAGCCATCTGGTCGCCGTCGAAGTCGGCGTTAAACGCGGTACACGACAGTGGGTGTAACTGAATAGCCTTACCCTCGATCAACTTTGGTTGGAAAGCCTGGATACCTAAACGGTGAAGAGTTGGAGCGCGGTTAAGGAGCACTGGATGGCCCTTTAGCACATTCTCCAAAATATCCCAGATAACAGGATCCTTTCTGTCTACAATTTTCTTTGCTGATTTTACGGTTTTTACGATACCCCGCTCAATAAGCTTGCGAATAATAAAGGGTTTGTAAAGCTCTGCAGCCATATCCTTGGGCAAACCGCACTCGTGCATCTTTAGCTCGGGGCCAACAACAATTACCGAACGAGCAGAGTAGTCGACACGCTTACCAAGAAGGTTCTGACGGAAACGACCTTGCTTACCTTTTAAGCTGTCGCTTAGCGATTTTAAAGGCCTGTTTGCATCGGTTTTAACCGCATTGCTCTTGCGTGAGTTATCGAAAAGTGAATCAACCGCTTCCTGAAGCATACGCTTCTCGTTACGGAGAATAACCTCGGGGGCTTTGATCTCGATAAGTCTCTTTAAACGGTTATTGCGGATGATAACCCTACGATACAAATCGTTAAGGTCGGATGTGGCAAATCGACCACCATCGAGAGGAACCAAAGGACGTAACTCTGGGGGAATTACGGGAATAACCTTTAGGATCATCCACTCGGGCTTGTTGATATGAGCCGACTCACGGAAAGCTTCAACCACATTTAGGCGTTTAAGCGCCTCGTTTTTACGCTGCTGCGAAGTTTCGGTGTTGGCCTTATGACGTAGATCGTAACTTAGCTCATCGAGCTGTAGGCGAGCCAAAAGCATGTAGATGGCTTCGGCACCCATAGCTGCAATAAACTTGTTGGGATCCTCATCGTCAAGGTGTTGATTATCCTTAGGTAGAGTTTCAAGAATGTCGAGGTACTCCTCTTCGGTGAGGAAGTCGAGATAGCTCACATTCTCGGCAATACCTGGATTAATAACTACGTAGCGCTCATAATAAATAATGGAATCGAGCTTCTTGGTTGGCAACCCAAGCAGGTAGCCAATTTTGTTGGGTAACGATTTAAAATACCAAATATGAGCCACAGGAACCACCAAGTTGATGTGTCCCATTCTCTCACGGCGTACTTTCTTCTCGGTTACTTCAACTCCACACCTATCGCAAACAATCCCTTTGTAGCGAATGCGCTTATACTTACCGCAATGGCACTCGTAGTCTTTTACAGGCCCAAAAATCCTCTCGCAGAAAAGTCCATCGCGTTCGGGCTTGTAGGTTCTATAGTTAATGGTTTCGGGTTTAAGCACTTCACCGCTCGACCGCTCAAGCACCTCCTCGGGAGAGGCAAGGCTGATGGTAATCTTGGTAAAGTCACTTTTTACCTTATTTTCCCTTCTGAACGACATATTGTAATATGTTAAGTTGTTAAGTCTTGCATTGGGTACAGCCCAGGGCTATACATTGTAAAAAATAGCAACTCGCTAATCGAGCGCCACGTTTAGGCCTAAGCCTCTTAACTCGTGCAGAAGCACGTTAAGCGACTCTGGAATTCCTGGTTGTGGCATAGGCTCTCCTTTAACGATTGACTCGTAAGCCTTGGCACGTCCTACCACATCGTCCGACTTGATAGTCAAGATTTCCTGTAGGATATGCGATGCACCAAATGCTTCAAGCGCCCAAACCTCCATTTCACCAAAACGCTGACCTCCAAACTGGGCTTTACCACCCAACGGTTGCTGCGTAATGAGAGAATATGGACCAATGGAACGGGCGTGCATCTTATCGTCGATCATGTGACCAAGTTTAAGCATATAGATCACCCCAACAGTAGCAGGCTGGTCGAAACGCTCGCCTGTCCCACCATCGTACAGGTATGTTTTACCCGAACGAGGTATTCCTGCTTGATCGGTATACTTGTTGATCTCATCAAACTTAGCTCCATCGAAAATAGGGGTGCTAAACTTCAACCCTAGCTTTTGACCAGCCCATCCAAGGACCGTCTCATAGATCTGACCAAGGTTCATACGTGAGGGTACGCCCAATGGGTTAAGCACAATGTCAACAGGTGTACCGTCCTCAAGGAATGGCATGTCCTCGTCGCGCACAATCTTAGCAACAATACCCTTATTACCATGTCGGCCGGCCATCTTGTCACCAACCTTAATCTTGCGCTTTTTGGCTATGTAAACCTTGGCTAGCTGCACAATTCCAGCAGGCATTTCATCGCCAATAGTTACGTTGAACTTCTTGCGCTTATGCTCTGCATCGTACTCCTTATACTTTAGGATATAGTTGTGAATAATAGCCTTTATAAGGTCGTTCTTGTGCTTATCGGTAGTCCACTTGTTAGCATTGATATTCAGGTAATCAATCTCAGCAAGCATCTTTTGGGTAAACTTAACCCCACGTGGTATGATCTCCTGACCAAATAGGTCGACTACTCCCTGCGATGTTTTACCGTTAACAAGGAAGAATAACTTGTCGATCAGTTTCTCCAAAAGAACGTTGGTGTTGTATACAAACTCATCGTCAATCTTGGTAACTAGATTTTTCTCGCTGTTCTTACCCTTCTTATTATTCGAATCCTTAACCGATCGTGAGAAAAGTTTTTTATCGATAACCACACCGTAAAGTGATGGCGACGCTTTAAGTGATGCATCCTTCACATCACCAGCTTTGTCACCAAAGATGGCTCTCAGAAGTTTCTCCTCAGGTGTTGGATCGGATTCACCTTTAGGTGTGATCTTTCCTATTAGGATATCGCCTGGTACCACGTTGGCACCAATACGAATCATTCCGTGCTCATCGAGATCCTTTGTGGCCTCCTCGCTAACGTTAGGAATATCGGCAGTTAACTCTTCAACCCCTCTCTTGGTATCGCGAACCTCAAGAACATACTCATCAACGTGAACAGACGTGAAAACATCTTCGCGCACTAAACGCTCATTGAGAACAATAGCATCCTCGAAGTTATACCCCTTCCAGGGCATAAATGCAACCTTTAGGTTGCGTCCAAGGGCTAGTTCACCATTACGGGTTGAGTATCCCTCGGTAAGAATTTGTCCCTTTTTCACCTCTTGTCCCTTGTAAACCATTGGCCGAAGGGTAACGCAGGTGTTTTGGTTGGTTTTCTTATACTTGGGTAACTTATATCTCTTTGTTTCGGGATCGAAGCTGATAAATCGTTGGTCATCGGTTTGAGAGTATTTTACAACAATCTCGTCAGAGTCAACGTATTCAACAACACCATCATCTTCGGCCAAAATTTGCACACGGCTATCGCGAACAACAACCTCCTCAAGGCCTGTTCCCACAATTGGGGCTTCGGGGTTGATAAGGGGCACTGCCTGGCGCATCATGTTCGAGCCCATCAGGGCGCGGTTTGCGTCGTCGTTCTCAAGGAATGGGATTAGTGATGCAGCAATGGAGGCTATCTGGTTAGGTGCAACGTCCATCATATCCACCTTCTCCCGCTCAACCAATGGAAAATCGGACTCAAGCCTTGATTTTACTTTTGTGTTGGCAAAAACACCCTCCTCGGTAAGCGGAGCATTTGCCTGCCCAATTATCTTGTACTCCTCCTCCTCGGCACTTAGATAAACTACACCCTCGTTGGTCAAATCAACTTTGGAATTCTCAACTTTACGGTATGGTGTTTCGATGAAACCCAAGTCGTTAATTCGCGCATAAACGCACAGCGACGAGATAAGACCAATGTTTGGCCCTTCGGGAGTTTCAATGGGGCACAACCGGCCGTAGTGAGTGTAGTGTACGTCGCGAACCTCAAAACCAGCACGCTCACGCGATAATCCGCCTGGGCCTAAGGCCGATAAACGGCGCTTATGAGTCATCTCAGCCAATGGATTGGTTTGATCCATAAACTGCGATAGCTGGTTAGTACCAAAGAATGAGTTAATAACTGATGATAGAGTTTTTGCGTTAATAAGATCAATGGGGGTGAAAACCTCATTGTCCCTAACGTTCATCCGCTCACGAATGGTACGTGCCATACGGGCAAGTCCAACACTGAACTGGTTTCCAAGCTGCTCACCAACAGTTCTAACACGGCGATTACTTAGGTGGTCAATATCATCCACATCGGCTTTTGAGTTGATAAGCTCGATAAGATACTTGATGATCTCGATGATATCCTCCTTGGTAAGAACCTTCAAATCGATATCGGTGGTAAGGTTCAATTTTTTGTTAATCCTGTACCGTCCAACCTCGCCCAAATCGTAACGCTTATCTGAGAAGAATAGCTTGTCGATTACGTCACGGGCAGTAGCCTCATCGGGTGGCTCGGAGTTCCGAAGCTGTCGGTAGATATGAACTACGGCTTCTTTTTCGGAGTTACAGGGGTCTTTATGTAGCGTATTGTAGATAATGGCGAAGTCGGAAATGTTCTGATCGTCCTTATGAAGGAGGATCGCCTTGGCGCCAGAATCTACAATCTCATCAATATGTTCATTTTCAAGAACCGTTTCACGATCGAGGACAATCTCGTTACGCTCAATGGATACCACTTCACCGGTATCCTCGTCAACGAAGTCCTCAACCCACGATTTAAGAACACGAGCGGCTAGTTTTCTCCCAACAAATTTCTTAAGGTTAGCTTTAGAAACTTTCACTTCGTCGGCTAGCCCAAAGATCTCAAGGATGTCCTTATCGCTCTCGAACCCGATTGCCCGTAGAAGGGTGGTAACGGGTAACTTTTTCTTACGGTCGATGTAGGCATACATCACGTTGTTGATGTCGGTGGCAAACTCAATCCACGAACCTTTGAAAGGAATAATCCGTGCGGAGTACAGCTTAGTACCGTTGGCATGTATGCTTTGGCCAAAGAAAACGCCAGGAGAACGATGCAATTGGGAAACGACCACGCGCTCGGCTCCGTTAATTACGAAGGTCCCACGAGGGGTCATATATGGAATTGTACCCAGGTACACATCCTGCACTACGGTGTCAAAATCCTCATGTTCAGGGTCGGTGCAGTATAGTTTAAGTTTTGCCTTTAAGGGTACGCTAAAGGTCAATCCGCGATCGATCGTCTCCTCGATGGAGTATCGTGGCGGATCGATATAATAATCGATGAACTCGAGCACAAAGTTGTTTCGAGTATCGGTGATGGGGAAGTTTTCGGCGAAAACCTTGTACAGCCCCTCTTTCTTTCGCTCTTCAACGGAAGAGCCGAATTTGAAGAATTCACCAAACGACTTCAGCTGAATATCAAGAAAATCAGGATAGCTGAACTGATTCTTCGTTTTTGCGAATGATATTCTCTTGTTTACTGTATCTGAGGACATTGCGATAGGATTTGTTGAACCATTAATTAAAACAATAAAAAGGCTTAGAGTCTATAGAATAGACTCTAAACCTCTAATACCTAATGCGATCAGGTTTACGTTATTTAAGTTCAACTTCTGCTCCTGCCTCTTCGAGTTGTGATTTAAGCGACTCGGCCTCCTCTTTAGAAGCGCCTTCTTTAACTGCTTTAGGAGCAGCGTCTACAAGTTCTTTAGCTTCTTTTAGTCCTAGGCCAGTAAGCTCTTTTACTAGCTTAACCACCTGAAGCTTAGCACCACCTGCTGCTTTCAAAACTACATCAAAAGTGGTTTTCTCTTGAGCAGCAACCTCACCACCAGCAGCGGGAGCAGCAACTGCTACTGCAGCAGCAGCAGGCTCAATACCATACTCATCCTTAAGGATCTGAGCAAGTTCGTTAACTTCTTTTACAGTAAGATTTACTAGTTCTTCTGCAAACTTTTTAAGATCTGCCATTTTTACTAACTGTTTATTAATTAATTCCAAACTAAATGATAATTATCCTTCGCGCTCGCTAAGGGTCTTAACAACACCTGCGATGGTATTAGGCGCAGATTGCAGTTGAGATACCACTTTCTTCGCAGGCGACTGAAGCAGAACGATAACGTCGGCAATAAGCTCGGTTTTGCTCTTCAGGGTCGCTAGTGCGTCCAGCTGGTTGTCGCCCACATAGAACGACTCCTCAACGAATGCGGCCTTTAGTACGGGTTTTTCGTGAGTTTTACGAAAATCCTTGATTAGCTTAGCGGGGACATTGGCTACCTCGGTAAACATAATGGAGGTAGAGCCCTTAAGCGTGTCGAACAGGGGTGAAAAATCCGCCTTCTCGCACCTTTCGAGTGCTTTTTGCAGAAGGGTGTTTTTCACAACCACCAACTTGATATCCTTCTCGAAACACTTACGCCTTAGCATGCTGGTATCAGCTGCGTTGAGCGTTGAGGTATCGGCAAGGTAAAAGTGAGTGTACTGCTTGATTTGCTCGGTAAGCTGATCAATTATTACATTCTTATCTTCCCTTCTCATGGTAATTGGGTCTCTATTGCGTTATTATTACTTTTCCGAGATAGACTTAGTGTCGATCGCAATACCAGGGCTCATAGTGCTGGAAAGGTATACACTTTTGATGTAGGTACCTTTAGCAGCAGAAGGCTTGAGCTTGATAATTGTTTGGATAAACTCCTGAGCGTTCTCTACCAGTTTCTCGGGCTCGAATGAAACCTTTCCGATGGAAGTGTGTACGATACCGAATTTATCAACTTTAAAGTCGATTTTTCCTTGCTTAACCTCAGTAACGGCCTTATCCACATCCATGGTTACGGTTCCGCTTTTGGGGTTTGGCATCAGTCCACGAGGGCCTAGAATACGTCCGAGTGCACCAATCTTAGGCATAACAGTGGGCATGGTGATAATCACATCCACATCTGTCCAGCCTCCTTTGATCTTCTCGATATACTCATCTAAACCAACGTAGTCGGCTCCGGCTGCCTTAGCAGCTTCCTCCTTGTCGGGGGTACACAGTACCAACACGCGAATAGCTTTACCTGTTCCGTGAGGTAAGGTTACCACACCACGCACCATCTGGTTGGCCTTTCTAGGGTCAACGCCAAGGCGAATGTCGATGTCCACTGAGGCATCGAACTTGGTATAGGTAATCTCCTTCACTAAACTGGCTGCCTCCGCTAGCTTATACTGCTTTTCGGGTTCAATCTTCGACAACGCAAGTTTTTGGTTCTTGGTCAATTTTGTCATCTCGCTAAAAGAGGTTAAATGTTACTTACCTGGAAATTCACCGGTAACGGTAATACCCATGCTGCGGGCGGTTCCTGCTACCATACTCATAGCCGATTCCAAGGTAAAACAGTTCAGGTCGGGCATTTTATCCTGGGCAATTTCCCGTACTTGATCCCACGTAACCGAAGCAACTTTCTTTCGGTTTGGCTCAGCTGAACCGCTTTTTAGCTTGGTCATCTCAAGCAGTTGAACGGCAACTGGAGGGTTTTTAACGATAAAATCAAACGATTTATCGCTATAAACGGTAATTATTACAGGAAGTACTTTCCCTGCCTGACTTTGGGTTCTGCTGTTGAACTGCTTGCAGAACTCCATGATGTTAACCCCCTTAGAGCCGAGAGCAGGACCTACTGGTGGCGATGGGTTAGCAGCGCCTCCTTTTATCTGCAACTTTATTAGTGCTGCAACTTCTTTAGCCATAATGCTTTAGCTCTTTACAGTTATTACTCTTTTTCGACTTGCATAAAGCTGAGCTCCAGCGGAGTCTTTCGGCCAAATATTTTGACCATCACCTTCAGCTTTTTCTTTTCCTCGTTCACCTCCTCGATTACTCCAGAGAAAGAGTTAAATGGACCATCTATCACTTTCACTGTTTCACCCACAAAGAAGGGCACGTTTAGTTCCTCATCGCTATCGGCGAGCTCATCGACCCTACCAAGGATACGGTTGGCCTCCGATTGGCGCAATGGGATGGGTTCGCCTGTTTTGGGATCACCCAAAAACCCAATCACATTGGGTATATCCTTCAGGATATGGGGAATTTCGCCTACCAGAACAGCTTCAAGAAGCACGTAACCGGGGTAGAAAATCCGCTCTTTGCTTACCTTTTTCCCGTTACGGATTTGGTAAACCTTCTCGGTAGGTATAAGAACTTGCGTAATGAAGTCGTGCAGCTTTAGCCGGTTGATTTCATTATCGATATACTCCTTAACCTTTTTCTCCTTCCCGCCAATGGCACGCAGTACGTACCACTTTTTTACGTTTTCTTCCATCGACTTGTCCTTTCAGATATTAATACATCATACGGTAAACAACATCCATCACATTCTCAAAGGAGATATCCATGACGAAAACAACAAGTGCAATTAATAGGGAAGCGATCATAACAATTAATGCACTGGATTGAAGATCTTTCCAAGTTGGCCATGATACTTTATGAACCAATTCGGTATAGACTTCCTGAAGGTATGCTTTGATTCTCATAGAATTCAGTTATGTTGCACGGGAGGAGCGACTCGAACGCCCGACACCTGGTTTTGGAGACCAGTGCTCTACCAACTGAGCTACACCCGTGTGAAAAGAGGTTTACTTGCCAAAGCAAGTAAACCCTTTATGATTATCGACTAAATTAGTCAACGATTTCAATTACCTGTCCAGCACCTACGGTACGTCCACCTTCACGGATAGCGAAACGCAATCCTTGGTTGATAGCTACTTCGTAGATAAGCTTCACAGTGATGGTTACGTTATCGCCAGGCATTACCATCTCAACGCCTTCTGGAAGTTGGATCTCACCAGTTACGTCAAGTGTACGTAGGTAAAACTGAGGGCGATAGTTGTTGTGGAAAGGAGTGTGACGTCCACCTTCTTCCTTCTTCAGTACGTAAACCTCTGCTTTGAAAGTAGTGTGAGGCTTAATAGAACCTGGCTTAGCAAGTACTTGTCCACGCTTAATTTCTTTCTTGTCAACACCACGTAGTAGAAGACCTACGTTGTCACCAGCTTCACCACGGTCAAGAAGTTTGCGGAACATCTCAACACCTGTACAAACAGTCTTACGTTTTTCAGCGCCAAGACCAATAATTTCTAGTTCATCGCCAGTGTTAACAACACCAGTTTCGATACGACCAGTAGCAACAGTTCCACGGCCAGTGATTGAGAATACGTCCTCAACTGGAAGTAGGAAAGGCTTCTCGTTGTCGCGTGGAGGAATTGGAATGTAGTTATCAACTGCATCCATAAGTTCCATAATCCTATCAACCCATACTTGCTCGCCATTAAGGCCACCAAGAGCTGATCCACGGATCACAGGAGCGTTATCGCCGTCGAATTGGTAGAAGCTAAGAAGTTCGCGAACCTCCATTTCTACAAGTTCAAGCATCTCCTCGTCGTCAACCATATCGCACTTGTTAAGGAAAACCACCAAACGAGGTACGTTTACCTGACGTGCAAGAAGGATGTGCTCGCGGGTTTGGGGCATAGGACCATCAGTAGCAGCAACTACGATGATAGCGCCGTCCATTTGAGCAGCACCAGTAACCATGTTCTTAACGTAGTCAGCGTGACCAGGACAGTCAACGTGAGCGTAGTGACGGTTAGCAGTTTGATACTCAACGTGTGAAGTGTTAATAGTAATACCCCTTTCTTTTTCTTCGGGTGCGTTGTCGATAGAATCGAATGAACGGAACTCGGAAAGACCTTTTTCAGCCAAAATTTTGGTGATGGCTGCTGTTAAGGTGGTCTTGCCATGGTCAACGTGACCAATGGTTCCGATGTTTACGTGAGGTTTCGACCTATCAAATTTTTCTTTTGCCATGACTCCAGATTGTTAAATTATTAGATTTAAAGATTGATTGCGAGAAAAATGATAGTGCTTGAGCCAATGATGGGAATTGAACCCATGACCTCTTCCTTACCAAGGAAGCGCTCTACCCCTGAGCTACATCGGCTTAACGAATAGAGCGGGAGACGAGACTCGAACCCGCGACCCTCAGCTTGGAAGGCTGATGCTCTACCAACTGAGCTACTCCCGCTTGTGTTAAACCAATTAAGGTAGTGGGGAGAGCAGGATTCGAACCTACGAAGGCGTACGCCAGCAGATTTACAGTCTGCCCCAGTTGGCCACTTTGGTATCTCCCCATTTTATTACCTATTTTAAAGAACATATTCTGCTGAGCCGATGGAGGGATTCGAACCCCCGACCAGCTGATTACAAATCAGCTGCTCTGGCCAACTGAGCTACATCGGCAGTACGCTTAGAACTTGGATTTTCGGTGTTTTGACCCTTCCGAAATCGGTTGGCAAATGTATAGATATTTTTTTTACCAACCAAAAAAAAAATAATTTTTATGCAAAAAAATAACCCCTTTAATGATATGTTGCAGTAAACCATTTGATTCTACCATTAAAGGGGTTTTGCTATAGCTGCATTTGCCTTATAAAAATGAGGCCATAACGATAGTTATAACCCCCGTTGCTTCTCCTTATGTTTGGTTACTTGTCGTTTGAGCACCTCAATACATTCATCAACCCCCTCCTCAAAGGTTTTGGCTTGACGCTGAACAAATAGGTCGTTACCTGGAATCAGAAGCTTTACCTCAGCAATTTTGTTATCTAAGTCCTGAGTATTCTCGAGCCTCAGAAACACCTCTGCGCCAATAATACCATCGTAGAAGCGTTGCACTTTACTCATCTTTGTGTTGATGAAGTCGATAAGCTTCTTGTCGGCATCAAACTTAATTGATTGAATTTTAACGTCCATAGTATAATCCTCCATCTTTATTGTGTTGGTTATATATAAATCAGGCCCGTGGATGCGCCTGTTGGTATGCCTTTTTCATCTTCTCAACACTGGTGTGCGTGTAAACCTGGGTAGTCGAGAGATCTGCGTGGCCCAGCAACTCCTTTATGGCATTGATATCGGCTCCCTGATTCAACAGGTGCGTCGCAAATGTATGCCTAAGCACGTGGGGGCTCTTCTTCTCCAACGATGTTACCATCGATAAGTACTTGTTCACAATCCGGTAAAGCATTAACGAGTATGGTTTGCCGCCTGAATTAGTAACAATTAGATAAGGTACTTGGTTCGATGGGAAAAACTCGTTTTTCTGCTTGATGTACTCGGTAAGCAATGATTTCAGCTCCGGATGGATTGGGATAATCCTCTCCTTTGACCCCTTCCCAAGCACCTTAAGCGTTGAACTACTCAGGTTGATGTCATGCACCTTTAATCCCGCCAACTCCGACACGCGAATTCCTGTAAAGTAGAACAGCTCTATTACCATCAAATCGCGTAGGCCAAAAAAGCCTTCGGGATAAACTACATCATCGATTACCCGATTCGACTCTGTAGGTGTAAGGAAAACGGGCATTTTCCTACTTGTTTTCGGGGGGACAACCTTCGATAATGGGTTTGTGTTCACAAGCCCTATCTTTAAAAGGTAACGGTAGTAGCTTCGAAGGGAAGACAGCTTTCGGTTAACTGAGCGAGGGGTATGACTGGTCTCGAGCAAATGTGCTAACCATGCACGAACCACCCGGTGATTAACTCCGGACAAGTCCTTGGTTTCGGGCTCAATGCCTGCATATGCAAAAAACTGTCGCAAATCGTCACCGTATGCACGGATTGTTTGGACAGAATAATTACGCTCAACCTGAAGGTATTTAAGGAATCTTGTCAGCATATTCTATGAATGCAATGTAACGTTTTTTTGGCCGATAACCAAAAAAAATCAGGCAAATTTGCCTGATGCATTCAGAGAATTTTTACTCCTCCTTTTGCTGGAGCTGCTGAATGTAGATGGCCTTTTTGATGGCTTCGCGACGTACGATCGAAGGCTTTGTAAATGCCTGACGTGAACGTAGTTCCTTCATGGTTCCAGTTTTTTCGAACTTACGCTTGAAGCGCTTTAAGGCTCTCTCAATGTTTTCGCCTTCCTTGATGGGTATTATAATCATGTTGTTATTTAATTGGTTTAATTTCAAATGAGCTGCAAAAGTAAAACTTATCCCAGTTTTTTCCAAATAAAACTAATTATTTATTGCACAATTCCTCATTTTACTGGTTATCTGGTCATTAAATGAACGATAGCCCATTTGGGTTGCTTTAAAAGAGAGCCGTAAAACCTACATGAATCTTTGAATTTTTAACCTCAAACGACTCGCCATAGCCTTGGCCAAGAGCATAGCTAAGCGATACAACTCCCCCTGTGGTGGCAAGTTGAACTCCGAAGCCTGCTCCCCTTGGCCAGTATACCTTGGGAGGGTTATGATTAATTCCACGTACAATACCCTGATCGAAAAACAGAAATAGTTTCAACTGTTGCTGAATTCTCTGCTGTAGTTCGATGGAAGTTACAGTATACATTGCGGTATTGATCGATTCCTGATTAAACCCTCTAAGGTTTTCATGCCCTCCTATTCGATACATCTCATTTTCCATTAATGATTGTGATGTACCTCTTGAAATAAAACCCATTGCATGACCTTGCACCTGAGTTTTAAGCACTAATCTATTCGCAATTAGTGATAAAAATGCTGTGGCTGAAATCTTAGCTTCGCCAATCTCTGATTGATTATATTCAGCATCGCCCTGCTTCCCAACTTGCCGAGAACCTACACCAACACCAGCTGAAACGTAAATGGCATTCTCGGGAAAAATTTCGGAAGGTGTTGATCCAAGGTTAACCGATAAGGTGTATAGAAAGGTTTTGAAATTCTCAACTCCTATTGAGGTTGACAGTGATGCAGAGCTACGATAATCGAACCCAATACCAAGACTGCCCCCTCTTCCAAAGGCAAACATAGCATCAACCTTAGGGTTTATGTTGATGTAACTTGTATCGCGACGATAGAGATTGAACTGCGATTCTAATCCAAAGTTAGTACCATTTAAATACGACCACGATGACACGATATTTAAACGCTGAGTTCCCTCGGGGAGAGCCTGCCACCTCACTGAATTCTGCTCACCTTGCCTAAACACATTAGCTAGGCTTAACCTTACATCTCCTGTGAATCGTATCTTTGGTTTTTCGCCATTATCGCTTGCAAAGCCAATCAAACCATAGAATTGGTTAGCATTCTGTCCCGTCAAGTACGTGTAAACCCTCGCCTTTCCGGGAATAAACTCCACCTCGGTTGGTCGAACAACCCTCACAAAGTTAAGGCTTCTAAGCCTTTGATCGTAACCACTAAGCACAGTTTCATTATAAGGTTGCCCCTTGGAGTAACCCAGAAAACCCTCAATATACTTACGCGAAAGTTTAATATCACCTTTTATATATAGGGTGTCGAGGGTAATAAGTGGTCCAGAAATAATGCTCATATCAATGCTCAGCAGGTTTGCTGTGATACTGGAATTGGAGTACTTAACTTGAGCAAAAGGATATCCAGAATCCTCTAGTTTTTTAATCGCTTTAAGTGAAATTTGTCCTAACAATTCTGTATTAATTGTGCTCCCCTTGTAATTGTCCCTGCTCGCACCAACTCTACTAAGCCAAATGGCAGTAAGGCTATCGGGGACTATTTTTACTAACTGGTAATGCTGACCTAAGTGCCCAAAGGCAAAAACATGGGTTGTATCTAAACTAAAGGAATCGATCCGTGCCTCAAGAAATCCTGAACGATGAAACTCACCCAGGCATCGAAAAAAGAGTGAATGCAAAATCAACGAATCGGGACAGGATACGAGGCTGAAACAGCTTGTTGTTTTAGGGGAATCGGAAAATACAAATGTACCTTGAACCTGAGCGATTGAGGTTAAAGCGAGAAGAAGAACGAGAAAACTCAGAATTATCCTCTTTACCATACTTTTATGTCATCGTCTAATGTATGCAAAGGTATCAAATAAAAAACACACCTCAAGATGATATAAACCCGGGTGTGTTTTAGGCTGGATATTTAGGTGATTGCTTTACATCTCGTGGTTCATAAAACCTTGATCGTGCAGAACTTTTAGAAGCACTTTCGAAAATTCCACATTATCCTTTTTGGAGTATCGGTTATCGGTGAAGATTTGGGCAAGGGTCTCCTTGTTATTCTCCTCAAGCAACTTTTTGGTAAGGGGCAAAGCCTCCTTGGCTGCGTAGGTTTGATCGATATCGCCCTCGGAAAAATCCTGATAAATTTCTCTGTGAAGAATTGCGGCCAACGGCAATCGATCCGTTAAACCCGGGGTTTCGTCGGGATAGCCAAGAACAACAGTTGTAACTGGCACGACTCCCTTGGGGAGCTTAAGCACATCAATAATTTTATCGGCAGTGTATGTAGTTGTGCCCAAATAGCATATGCCAAGACCTTTCTCCTCGGCAGCAATACATACGTTCTGAGCGGCAAGTAGTGCGTCGATAGCGCCTGTGAAGAATGATAAAAAGTTATCGTATCCTGGTTTGGCTTTCCGCTGTAAACACCATTTGTTGAATCTATTGTAATCGGCACAAAAGGTGAGTATTACCGGTGCCTGTGCTACCATTGGCTGATTAAAATGGCATGGGGCTAACTGCTCCTTAATTTCCTGACTCTTTGTTACTACAATACTATATACCTGCATGTTACCAGTGGTAGATGCACGGGTACCTGCATAAAGAATATCGTTTAGCAACGACTCTTCAAGTGGTGTACTCTTGTACTTGCGAATGGAGCGGTGATTCAAAATGGCATTCATCTGTATATAGTTTAATTAGAAAACGAAGAATCTGTTTATCAAACACAACACAAACAGCTAAGTTTCAATGAATTGTTATTACGGTGAATGCTGAGTGATTAACATGGCAAAGGAACAAGATTTGAATAAAAAAACAACCAGAATGGTGGTGTTATACAACATTACGGGTCAGTTTAATGACCATTATCGTTGTCGAGAGGAGATTAGAACTACAAGAAATACTTAAGGAGTTTGTATCTCATTTATTGAAAATACCTGCAATCATTGATTGTTCATTTGCAGGAAATCTTTTTATATAAGCACCCAAGTGGTTAACAATATATACCTCCGATTGAGTTTTAGCTACACTCTCCTGAATGCGTGGCAATTGCCACCATGGAATTGTTTGGTCAACCACAATCACCCTGGGATTTAAAAGTGAAAGTAGATGAGAGATGTTCGAAGTTGTTCTGTCGCAAATGATAAGGATACCTATTTCAAGGGGGATTTCTGTAATATGGTTCTCTAGATTTTTTCCCGTTGCCACAAGCACTGTTTGGCCATTAAACGAGAACCAATAGCCTATATCATTCGCTTTAGATGATAGAGCATTGGGCAATAAATCTTCTTTAATCTGTTTGAAATTGAGAAATTCGATATTCTCCCCCACCCCAACATGGTTCACATATCCGTTGATTGTGAAGTTTATCCGACCCCTTACCGTTGAGGCATCTAGAGTATCGGATGTAAACAAAATCATTTTGTGACCTTGGCGAAATCCGATAAGGCTCGATTTGTTCTGTGCAAAAACAACCATTTCGCTCTGAAGGGATTGCTGTGTAAATTGATATGCCCTATCGGTAAAAAATACAAGAAGCAACGCAAAAAGAACTTGTGCATACACCAGTTTCCTATACTCGAGTAGTAATGCAAACAACATAACCGCTAGCGATAAGGTAACCACCTGACTTATTGTTATTGAGATGCCCGATGTAATTGAATAGGGCAAGGCATCGGTGAATCGAACCAGATAGTTGAGTAACGATAGCGTGTTCTCCAAAACCCATCCAACAGCATTTGCAATAAATGGGATAGGTGCAAAACATATTAACGCTATGGCCAAATACAGGATTAGAAAAGCCAATGGAATAGCGTATAAGTTGGTTAAAAGGAAGTAGTTTGGGAATTGATTAAAGTAGAATATCCCAAGCACAAAAGTGCCCAGCTGAGCAGCAAAAGATACAGCAATTAGAGTCCACACTTTATCGAGCCACTTATTTTTAACATACAATAACCCGTAAATATGGGGATAGAAAAAAACTATTGAAACCACTGCACAGTATGATAGCTGAAAGCCTACCTCGGTAATCAGCATGGGATTAACGGCCAAGATCACAAACGCCGAAGCGCTAAGAGTATTATAGATACTAATTTTATGACTGAATGCAGTTCCCAAAATCACCAGCGAAAACATTAACGATGCTCTTATAACCGAGGGAGATAACCCTGTGAAGACAGCAAAAAACCATAGAAAGGCAATCAGTATTGATGCCTTTATCAGTTTTCCCCGCTTTACACGATTGAGGAAAAAGAGAAATGCCGATAGGGTTGTGAAGAGTATGCCTACATGTAACCCCGATACGGCAAGAATATGCATAGCCCCCGAGGCCGAAAAAACGCGCTTTGTTTCCTGATCGAGCAGCGATTTGTACCCCATAGTTAATGCTGACAGAACCGCAAGGTTTTCATCATCAATACCTACACGTTTAAAAAGTGAAAGTAAACTACTTCGAAGATTGTGTGCCGCAGAATATAACCAATGGGATTTGTGGTCAACTTTAACCCAATTTGTGGATTTTACATATGCCACACGATAAATTCCCTTCTTCACTAAATAATTTGCATAATCGAACTGATAAGGGTTAAGGGCATTGGGAGGAGCTGCAAAACTGGCCTTTAAGGCCAATATATCGCCGTACTTTAGTTTATGAGCCATCGAATCCTCGACCGAGAAGTAGAGAAGCGTCCTCTCGCTAATGGAACTCCACCCCTCGCCTGTTTTGTGCACGCTGATTTGCGCAGAAACCCGAATGCTGGAATTCCTAATTTCGGGCGATTCCACAACCCTCAAAATCAGATTTTGCTCGTTTTCGGTAAGCGCGGATTTATTAGAATGGGATGATTGTGTAATTGCAAAACCTGCAACTATCAAAAATATAAATACAATTGATCCAAAAATCCAGCGAAAAGCCCACTGTGACTTAACAACATGAGCAATAATGGCCAATGCGAAGAGAAGAAGTAACGCAAGCGATAGGTAAAGGGCTGAAAAACTCATATCGATACTTATTGATATGATTATCCCAACCACAAAGGGCAGTAGCATTCGGAAAAATGGCACTTGTCGATACATTGGCATAGACAATAAAAAACCTTAACCAAGTTAACGAATTAATTGATTACTAGAATATAAAATTGTACTTATTGTTTACGATACTGTACAAAAAAGGAAAGCCCCGGTTTCCCGAGGCTTTCCTTTGAAACATTTACTAAAAATTATCTCTTTATCATCTTGCGAACGGTTCTCTCGCCTTTATTATTCTCAATAGAAATTAGGTAAATACCCTTAGCAAGGTTTTCGGTTGCGATGGGTACACGGTTATCGCCATTGAGGTTAACGCTCATTACCTGCTGCCCAATAAGGTTGATAACCACCACGCGAGTAGCGTTCTCGGCATTATCAATGTAAAGGGTGTGGGTAAATGGGTTGGGGAATGCAGCAATGGAAGTGCCCCAAACTGGTCTAACGCTTGATGCGAAATCGTGCGAACCCAGGTGCTCGTATGTGTCTTTATCGAAAACTATCCATTCACTATCCTCGGTATTTGTTCCGGCTGATACTGCCCAGTTAATGTTGCCTTTCACTACCGAACTTTTTCGCACTAGAGTGTGATCAACGCTTGCACCAGTAACGCCAGCAACATCAAAATTAGTATTACTTGAAGGATCGCCAATTTGATCAATTAGTTCTCCATCCTTAAAGAGACCTAAAGCATCATTACCAGTAAAAGAGACCATTCTACAGCCATCACATCCAGTGCCATAGGCTAGAGACAAGTCACCAACGTTTGATATATCTGTCCCTGCATCAGCGTTATAAATAACATAAACAGCTTTTGATTCAAGGGTACCAGTTAATGGGAGGATATACTCTGTCATTTCAACACCGTCTCTAATACCCCAACCTGCCCCATTATATGATTGCTTAATAACATAATGGCTCAAATCTATTGTTTCTGCTGTTGGATTAAAAATCTCAAATGCTCTATTATTGCCATCACCCTCTATATACTCGCTGAAGAAAAGGTCCGAGCCAGGTTCCTGCCTAGTTGTAAATGCCCAGTCGGTTGCTGTAGTAATAGCACCTACAGGATTATCAGACATATCGAGCAGTAAACCAGCCTCTACGTTAACATAGTATGCAGTTTCCCAGTCGAGGCCTGTAATTTCAGCCGTTGCCCCATCGTAATCAACTGTGATGTTTGCTGCAGGCACGGTAACAACCACTGAGTTATCGGAGGCCTTATGGATGGTAAGGTTACCCGTTCCTAGCTTTATATCCTCATCAAATTCAGCGCTTAGGGTGAACGAGAGGGCCACACCCGTAGCTCCATTGGCTGGAGTGAACTCTACAGCGTTTGGCGCATCGTCGTCGGTAATGGTTATAGCTGTAGCTGTTTCGTCGTAGAAAGCAACATCAGCTGCATCGGCAATACGGATGGTATAGCTGCCAAAAACTCCGTTTTCAATAGTGTGGGTATAGGTTCCAAGCGTTGCGTCTATGGGCGATTCATTAATCAGATAAGCTTCTTCAGTATCAACTGCATAAAGATTAACGTTGGTAATATTAGCTGATGTCCATGTAAATACGATATCATCACCCGTATTTAAGTTCTCGCCCCCTGCTGGTGCGGTAAGCGTAAGCTGGCGGTTCTCGCTGGTAAGGGTTACCTTATACTGTATAATGGTGGTTTCATCCTCAGCGGTAACTTTAACAACAACTATATCGCCATCGGCAAGAGCCTGAGTTGCCAGGTTGGCTGCCTCAACCACAGCGCCATTAAGCTTAACCTCAAGGGTAGCGTTGGCGTCGGTAGGAACAACATCAATTCCGGCAAAGCTGGTAAAGTCCTCAACGTTAAGTGTAGCGCCCGCATCGGCAGCTGGATCGGCAACCACTAGGCCAGTAAGCTCGAGCACACTCTGTCCACCCAGGGTAAAGGTCGATAGGGTGGCGTCGTTGCTTATCACCTCAAAGTCTGCGGCATTTCGAGCAACCAGCTGCATGGTGGTGCTGTACTGCAAAACCACTCCCGACACACTAAAGGTGGAGGTAGGCATGGTTGTACCAATATAGTCGGTATTGTAAATCTCGGTACGAAGCACAATGGTATTGGTACCGTCGGTCATGGTGTAGTTCTTGCCATTTTCAAAAGTGCCAGGGGTTTCAAAAGTTAGGTTTTCCAGCTTGATAAACTTTGCCTGTTCATCAGCAGTAACATCAGGGATAGTCATTATAGCAGCTTCCACTGCGTTCCCAGAACTAACTGGAGCACCTGGGTCAGCCAAAGGCACCAATCTAACCATATTATTGGAAACTGCAATTTTACCTACCAATGCAGTCATCTTATCTCCTACAGTGTAGGAAGTTGTAATTGCTGGGGTAGCATCGTAAATTAGAATTGCCGCAGAGGCATCCTGAATATACTTCTGGTTATTGTACGAGTTAATCGCAGTAACCAAAGCCTCGCCATCGTACCTAAACTCGTCGTTTACAACATAAGTTCTAGCAGTGGCCAAGTCGGCAGCAACGGCGCGCACCTTAATGGGTGCACTTTCGGAAGCGGGTTCCCCATCGGTGGCATCGGATACCCGTATCTTGTAGTCGGGGCTAAACAAGGCAGTAGCAGGGATTGTAAATGTAGCAGTGCCATTGGCTGCTGGTTCGGATGCAACCATTACCTGCCAATCGCCCATACTAGGCACCCATGCTTCTACTTTTACGTTATCAATATTGGTTGATGTCCAAGTAACGGTTACATCATCGCCCGCATAGTAGGGGGCAGAATAATCGCCGGTTAACTCAATGGCCTGAGCCGTTGCAGCAATTGTAGTAAAAGTGGCGCTTTCTTCTGCACCCATCACATTCTCGGCAGCATCCTGAACTGGCTGAATGGTAACAGTATACTCCATCTCGTTTGTTAAAACTGCATCGGGTACAATGGTGATAACCCTATCGGCAATTGTGGCCGCAAAGGGTACACTGGCTTTGGCCGCTGAGGTGAAGGTGATAAGGCTCTCCACGTTGGCATCGTCTACTAGAACTCCAGCAGTGGTATAAATCACCTCATCGAAGGTAATGGTTGGGTTAACAGTTACCAGCACATCGGTTGTTCCGTCATAAGGAGTAAATGTTGGAACAGGAGCTGATTCATCGGCACCAATTTTATATAAATTCAGAGTATTTGCTGAAGCATAGGGTCTCCAGTCATTCTGATAAATAGAGATTTTCCTACCGCCCCCATCTGCATGATTAGATGCAAACGAGAAAGCCCCAGTTTCATTTACACTTAGGGCATAAGTATGTGTCGACTCAACATTAAAGGCAAAACCTGATGTAGAGTTTACTATAATCTCACAATACTTCCCTTCAGCTTCGTTATACACTGTAAACCCATCAGTAGAATTTCCCGTAATCAACCAAACAATAGAAGTTGATGGGTTAACAATTGTATTTTCGGTAAGACTAACACTGGTATTACCCATCCTACCCCCTGAGATAGTATTAGTCATGGCTCCAGTATAGCTACCATTTATACCATAGAGCACGTAATAGGTACCGGATTCAATCTCTTCAAGCGTTGTAATTTGCTCAAAAGTACCACTCCCAGAATATTGCCCCCACCCCAAATTACTCCAAACCAGGAGCGTAAGGGCGATAAGAATTGTAGCTAATTTGCGTAAAGGTTTTCTCATAATCAGTAGTTTTTAGTTTAACATTTGGTTATTGTAGGTTTTTAAAGTGAACACATTGATTTGCCATAAAAAAATGAAAGTAAAGGGTTGTCAAGTTACGGGTTATTATTAAAAAGGGCAAGGTATGTATGGTGAAAAGTTATTAACACCCGTATTTTGATCAATCTTTAAAGCCTCGAAATGTAAACAAGGCGATTTGGCCTGCAGCCAAATCGCCTTGTTTATCTAGTTTATACGATAATCTTTATCGCTTAATCATCTTGCGCACCACGCGCTCGCCCTTACTGTTTTCAAAGGTTATAAGATAAATACCATCAATTAGGCTGCTGGTATTAATAGAACTCTCGCCATTAAGCGTAATCTCCATAACCCGCATACCAATAACATTGCTGATAATAACCCGGGTTATCCCCATAGTACCATCAATGTTTATAAAATTTGTGAATGGATTGGGGTATGCCTTTAGGTTAGCCAGAGTGATTGTTCCTGCACTGGTTATAACCTCAAACTCCACGGTAACCGTTGAGGTTTGGGATAAATTGGATAGCGTATAGGTTTGCTCCTTGTGTCCCTCAATCACTGCACCATTTAGTTTCCACTCCTTAACCCGGAATCCCTGACTTGGGGTAGCGGCAAAATCGATGCTGCTCCCCTCCTCTACCTGAGCACCCGAGGTAATGCTTTGTGAAGCAACCACAGCCGTTAGGGTTCCGTTGGTTGCTCCGCCAACCTCAACCACGCTAAAGCTAACGGTATAGGTTGTGGGCGGTACTGGCTCGAATTCGACTGTAACATCAACATCAGCGGTAATGCTCGAAATAGTATAGGTATTTGATGTGGTCCCCGTTACATTGCCATTTAACCTCCACTCCATAACCCTATAGCCCTGATCGGGTGTGGCAGTAAAGGTAATAGTACTCCCCTCGACAACTGTTTGACCCGATTCAATGCCAGCACCATTGGCCGATGCTGTAATCGCTCCGTTAGCTTGAGCATCAACCTCAACAACTGAGAAAGAAACAGTGTAAGAAGGGATAACTATCTCCTTAAACCTAACGCGCACATCAATGGCCATAGCCAGATCGGGATAGGTGATTTCGAGCATTGATATCGAGGGATCCTCATCGCCATTGAGTATCCACACATCCAGCTCATACCCCTCGTTGGGCGTAGCGGTAAATACGATAGATGAGCCCTCTTCAACAAAATCACCCGAGGCAATAGGCTCATCATTGACCGATGCCGAAATTGTACCATTTAACGCCCCCTCTACCTCAACCACACTAAATAGAACGGGATAGGTAACGGTTTGGCTTTCGGACTCAAACTCAACCCCAACCTCGATGTTATCGTTTAAATTACTTACCGAATAGGTTAGTGCAGTATGACCGAGCACCGGCTGGCTATTTAAGAACCAAGCCTTAACCCTGTATCCAACCGATGGATTGGCTGTAAAAACAACCTCAGCACCTTGCTCTACCTCGTCGCCCGATAGTATGGTAGAGCCATCTGCAGTTGCGGTTAATATTCCATTTGACGAACCCCCAACCTCAACCACCGAGAATTGGACCGAGTACATGGTTGGCGGAACTGGCTCAAATTTTACCGTAACTGTTATATTCTGGGAAATATTGGTTACGCTATAGGTGTTTGCCACGTTACCACTCACCACATTACCATTAAGCGTCCACTCCTTAACCTGATAGCCGTTATCTGGAACTGCTGAGAACAGCACATCATTCCCGGCAACAACCTCTTCTCCTGAGATCAAACTCTCACCATTAACCATGGCGGTTAGGACTCCATTGGACAGACCATCAACTTCCACAACATTAAAGTAGACCATGTAGCTAATTGCAGTAATAGAGGCTGATGTGGTTGGTGCACCATCAAGCGAAAGGGTGTAATTGAAAGCATCGGCTCCTGCAAGCTCGGCAGAGGCAATGGTTACCTGGATATTGTCACCAATCACTGAGGAGACAAATGCAGCAACCACATTGGTTAGGGATACAACATCATCCCCAATTATTCCAATCAACGATAAGGTGTTACTGCTGATCGTTGCTGAGGTAGTCCCATCGAACTCTTTACTACTTACCATGAATGACCCACCTATGGTTAACTCCTTGGGAGTTATGGTGAAGTTAGCAGATACAAATGTGATATCGTAATTATTACTGGCAGATAAAGTTCCTTGAGCAATTGCATAACTACTTACAACCTCTCCAGATGTCCGGGTTAATGATCCCGAAAGGGTTTCATCACCCACCAACGCTCCAGCGGTTATCTGGTATGTAAGTGCAGGATCAACCTGTCCATAAACTTTTGATTTTGATTCAGCAGTAATTGTTAGTGCAACTTGGGTAATACTAGCCTTAAGCCCAATGGGCTGAACAAGGGTATAGTTTGTAGCATCTTGGCCTTTTAGAGTTAATGCTGATGTTACCGCAATGTCCTCGCCTACATCCTTTGTAGCAAAAGAACCAACTACATTATCAATTAGGACATCGTCATCGGTTACTACACCCACAAGTGTTGCACTAGTAATTACAGCGCTGATTGTGCCATCGTAAACTTTATTTTGCGCTACTGCTCCAGCAACTGTTAGCTGCTTGGGCGTAATAGTTAAGCTTGCCGCAACAAAAGTAATAGCATAGTTACTACCCGCAGTAAGGGTTCCCTGATTAATAGGATATGTATTTACGGCATCACCCACAGTTCGACTTAAACTACCAGTGAGCTGCTCATCGCCAACCATTGCACCGGTTGTAATCTGGTAGGTTAAGGTTGGGTCGAGGTCTCCGTAAACCTTTGTTTTAGCGTCGGCAGTGATGGTTAAGGCAACGGGGGTAATATTGGCCACCAACCCCGTGGGTTGATCAAGCGAGTAGTTCCCAGCATCGTCGCCCTTAAGGGTAAAGGTGGGGGTAACAGGAATATCGTTCCCAACGTCTTTAGTGTCAAAGTTGGCGGTTTGGGTATCGATCTCTACCAAGTCGCCCGCCATTAGGCCACTTAGTTCCGCTCCCTGTATAGTAGCAGTAGTTGTGCCGTCGTATACCTTGCTCTGCGCTTGTGCGCCAACTACTTCAATTGATCTTTGAGTAATACTAGCTGTAACCGAATTAATTGCCCCAAGAATGTACTTATTGGCATCGGCTCCCTCAAGCGCAAATCCTGAAACATTTACCACCTTATCCTCTCCAACAGCCTTTGAGCTAAACGCAGCCGTTACACCAGCAGAGTTTATTGAAACATCATCGCCGTCGGCAACACCATTAAGACTACCATAGTTGGTAATTGTGGCGGCTGTGGTTCCATTGTAAACGCGGCTCTGAGCGGTAACCCCCGAAATTGTAAGAACGGTTTTATCCGTTACGCTCATGGTGCCACTTATGTATGTAATAACGTAATTATCGAGACCATCGCCCTGGGCATCGCTGGCAACAATATCGTAATCACCCACAACAGTTCCGGCTAAAGCCCCATCACTTGAAAGGGTAACTCCGGTTACACGATCGCTTCCAAATAGATCGCTCACATCAAACTCATCGCCCACAAATTCATATATCTCACCAAAAATCTTAACTATATCTCTAGCTGAAATGATTAGCGGGGCTTTCCCAATTACTAGTGTTTCCGAAGCAGTTCCTTGATAGTTGGCATTATTAATGGTTGCCACCACCGAGTAGGTTCCCGCATTAACGGGTACAGTGGTAGATCCGTTATAGGTCACACCAACTGTAAGCCCTGCGGGCTCAGTGGTAATACCAACAGGCCGTGGGGTTGCATTGTAGGTTTGGGAAAGATCTGATAGGGTTACACTTGCCGTTGCCTTGGTAATGGTTACAGTCGCCTCACCAAAAATTGCACTTCCTGCCTCCTTGGTGGTTGCCCTAACGGTAACCGCACCAACACCTGTAGCAGTTAGCAGCCCCGTTTCGGAGATGGTTGCAGTACCCGTTCCTCCCTCGGTAATACTCCATAAAACACCTTTTTCCAGCGCATTTACGGGAGTAATGCTTGCCAGCATTTGAAGGGTTTGGCCAAATACCACCGATGATGCGCCATCGCCTAAAACAGATATGGACTCAACCAGAACAGGGGTAAACTCAACAGTAACCACTATGTCGGATTGTAAATCGAGAACTGTAAATACATTATCGGTCTCATCAGACTGAATCTCACTGTTTACCTTCCACTCTTTAACTTGGTAGCCGAAATTTGGTGCAGCGGTAAACTCAAGGCTCGATCCAATGATCACCTCATCACCAGAAATAATGGCTGTTTCTCCAACCTTGGCGCTTAGCGTGCCATTGGTTTCCGAACCCACCTCAACAACGCTATAGGTTACGGTGAATTTGGGAGCAACTCTGGTGGTAAACATCGATGATAATTCGGTAGTAGCATTGTTGAATTGATCCTCAACCGGATCAACTGTAATGCTGTACTCGGTCTCGTAGTCTAATGCCGAAGTTGGCACTATAGTTATTGCTGTTTTTGCTGTATTTATACTTGCAGTAAAAGGCATATCTATCCCACCTGTTTGGAATAAGATCAGATCGACTACATTCTCGTCTGTTATCTCACTATTATCAATATTTCGAATGGCCTCGCTAAAGCTGATTATTGGGTTAATTGTCACCTCAACATCAACCTCATTATTTGCTGGAGTTACGAATACCACTGGAGGCTCTGTGTCGATATAGCCATTCCACTTAAAGTTATCGATCATAATCCTTTCGGTAGTTCCAGTATTGGCAATCTCAATTTGAATATTGTTGTGCGCCTTATCTACTTGGCCACTATACTCAAACCAATCGCTGGTTTCCAAAAGATTTCCATCGATATTTGCGAGAGCATTCCAGTGTATACCTCCGTCATAGGAGTACCTTACTGTATAGTCTGGCATTGGAGAGCCATCCCAACGGCGAACCATTAACGAGAAATCGGAAACACCTCCCTCTGCTACGGTAATGGTTACCTTAGATACTGCGGTGTTTCCAATCCTTACAGAATGTGTACCCAGTGCTCCAGGGAATCCATCCTGCGCAGTTGTGGTATTGCGCAGCACATTGGTCCCTTGCACTATCACACCATGGTCGGCGTAAGCATGATTTGCATACGAAGATAGGGAAGTTGATCCATCCTGAATCCAGTTAGCATCAATGTCAAAGCTAACCACCCTTTCCAGTACGGTTACTGTTGTTGTAACCTTAAGTTCCGTTTCAGGATCGCTTTGGATTACGCCCGCAGGCAAGGTAAATGTTCCTGTTGCGGTGTAATCGCCAGGTGAAGTGCCATTATAGTCGGCAATTGACCAGGAAAGATTTACAGGATGTGTTGAGTCATCGCTATCGGTAATACTTGTCTGAGCTGGCAATGCGGCAATGGCCTCGGCCAAAAGGGTTTCGTAATCGACGCTGATTGGCGATACCGACGAAATGGAGACAATATAAGGATAGTTTAACGTGGTAAACTGATGCTGGGGAATTGTTCCGTCGGTTTTATAGTTAATATTTACACCTGCATTGGTGTAGGGGTAAACTACCACAGTGTATTCAACATTGGGTTCAAGACCTGTAAAACCAACGCTATTTGCCCCACCCACATGCTCAACATTGGAGATGAGTAGCCCATCGTCTAAATCGCTATCATTGGCAATGGGTGTTCCATCAACGGGAGTGGGGAATTCGCCCGTTGCATTCTTTAGCATAACCAGGTATCCATCGGGAATGATAGCCCCAACCGCATCGCTCCAAGTTATGGTAACGCTAACACTTGAAATATCAGCAGAGGTAAGCCCTGTAATATGATTTGTGGGCTCCTCCTTATTCTGCCAAATGGCATTAACCCACTCGGGATTATCGATAAATGGATTTCGATTACCCTGAATAACCGCAATTGCATTGTTTCTATCAATCTCTTTTTGCGAAACGGGATCGTTCTGATGCCACTCGAGTAGCATATCAACAACCCAGGGCTCAAAGGCTGGGTAGCTAGTACCGTTTAACGCATCGGAGTAACTGCCCCACTCATCTATTATCCAGTAGTACCTGGTGGCCATATAGAAGTACGACCGGGCCAAATCGCCCTTATACTCATCGATTGGCTCAAAGGCAGTTGAAGCATATGTTCCACCACTCGAATTGTATCCCAGCTTGCTCCCATTGGTAAAAGTTGTAGAAGGAGAACTTACTATGCCAAAGGGCCAATTGCCGCGTTGGGCATTTACATACTTATCGGTTGGGTAGATATGGAAAATATCCATGTGCATGGTATCGGTTTCGCTTCCACCCCACCAACTTTTGGGGAATGAGTGCTCACGGTTGTACTTCTGCCCCTCGGCAGTACCCTCACTACCCGAATCCTGATCGTCCCCAAAGGTAAACTCGTATGCTGGCATCTGATCCTGCCTATCAGAGTAGATATCCCAAACCTTACCGTTGTACTTCTTATCGGTACTTTGAAAATGGTTCCATATGGCATCATAGGTAGATACAGTATGCCCTTTAATAAGTTTATGCAGCTGAGCCATCAGATTCTCACCGCCTGCAGCTGTTATGGTTGAATAGTATGTTCCCAAATTCTTTGCTATTCCGTTAGCCGCCACGGCTACGTTTTTTGTTTCAGCACCCACTGATGCATGGGTAATATTCCCACTAACATTACCTTCTGATGTTGGGAAGAATCGAACGTATATCTTTTTACCCGAAATTACCCCACCAACTGGCGTTAGGCTTAAGTTATCCTGAAAATTGCAGTTATACAACTCCGAGGCCTTAAATCCAGCAGGTGGGGTAATTACCAAGTCCGCGGTAAGCCCCTCGGCATCGACTGTGTAGAACTGAACGTTGGAGAAATGATCTGTATAAACATTGCCGAAATCGAAAAGCGACGTTTCTGAAAGTGTGATAACCGCAGGCACTTCTTCGGGCCAGGTCCCCGTTTTCGACTCAAGCAGTGTGTTATCAACTGAACGGAGTTCAATTCGCCGAATGGTAGTTCCCACAGGTACTACTATACTAAACTCACCGGATGTAAGCTTAGTTGATGTCGCTGAGATAAGTGTTCCATCAGTGGCTGCATCGTAGGCTAGCACCACATGCTTGGCGACAAAATCGCTGTGCGCAAAGTTTACATCGGTATTTGATATTGTAGTTGAAGAAGTTATTGCAGTAGCTGCAGGTAAGCTGACCGACTGGTAATTTGTGCTATAGGGCGAAAGCCTATCCCTATAGGTGCCCGAAGTGGAATTGTTGTTAGACCTAAGGTAGGGAATCCAAAATTCTGTGGATGATGTTGGGGTTCCAATAGCACTTGGTCCATCGGAATAGGTGAACGAGGAGATATAGGTTTCAGTAGCAGAATCCCAGCAGTCGTACTGATTCGAAGGGCCAAAAATCCGGTACTTCACCAGATCGGAATCGTACCCCTCCAGCTTTACCAGCACAGCGCTCTCCGATGTGGTGGTCGAGATATCGACATGTGTTGGTCGCAAAAGGATTGTAGCAACAGGGGCCTTTTTTGTGGTGGCTTCGGCCTGAACTACTTCATCAACCTTATATTTGATATTTGTACCGCTGCCGTTGTAGGCAAAAATCCTGAAGTAGTATTTTGTCTCCGCGGTAAGGGTTGTAAAGTTTACAGTTTCAACCCCACCGGCAATATTCTTTACCAGAGCACCATCGGCTTCGGCAACGCCATCGGCCGGGGAAGTAATATCATCGTAAGATACTAAACTACCCTTAATCAGGTAGCCATCGGCAGCGGGATCTACATCAACCCAGCTAACAGCTATGCTGCTACTCGACAGGGCGCTAGCCGCAAACCCCGTGGGCTGGGCAGTAGGTGTAACCGAAGGCGCCTGAACGGCGTAGCTGCGCTCGCTGGAGGTGGCCGACTCACTATCTACATCCTCTGCGTAAACCACGTAGTATACCGTTGTGCCATCTTCTTGAGCAGGAATGCTCTCGTCGGTGGTGTAGGTGCTACTCTCCCCTACTCGCGACATATTTATAGTATTGGGATAACTCCCTGTGGATGTTCCCCATTTTAGATCAACTAGGCTTATGGCTGCATCACCTGGATTAATAGTTGCCGAAACTGAAACAGCCTCGCCGGTTAAGATACCCGTTTCAGGGGTTTGGGTGATAGTCGATATAGTCGGTGAGGTTGGCGTGCCGGAACCCTCTGGGGCCAACCCAAAACCAGACATATCCCCAACCGGATTGGTACTAACCGTTTCGAAACGCAGGCTGGGATCGGTCCACCCATCGGTATCCCCTACGTTAACACCGCTCTTAAGCTGTATATTCTGATTGGCAGTGCTTACCCCATTACCCGACCATGCCGTGCCAGGGTCGCTACCGGGATTTCCAAAAACATCAATGACCATCCCTCCATAAACAATGGCTAATGCATCATCGCCATTAAAGGCAAACCCATATTCCACAAACCTAACCCCTGTTAAACCCTGAGTAGTTAAATACGTGCCAATATCTGAAGTTCCAATCACCAGCACCTCGTTAGGAGCCAACGTGCCACTGTTTACTAGAGTGCTACCAATATCGGTAAGCGCACCTCCATTGGTGCCTTGCCTTACTATAAGATTGCTGGAAGCGAAATCGAGTGTAGCCCCCGTATTATTCCATATCTCTAACCCTTTGGGAATTGTTCCCGAATTAGTTTCGATGTACTGGCTAATAATCTGCCCCCACCCCAAACCGCTCCAAAGCATTAGGGTAATCACAACAACCGTTCTAAGTAAAATTCTTGTTCTCATAGCATATGGTTTTTGTTTTCTCAATTTTTCGTATGTGCTCCCCTTCAATTATTAGGGCACTTATGGCTTATCCTTAATCAAAAAAATGCCTGCTATCAAAAAAAGGAAATGGGCTCGAAGTTATGATATAATTTCTTCTCCATCAACAACCCTACTATAAAAAAAATATGTTAACAATTAAACGCTTAGGGCTGCAAAATGGTTCTGATATGAGCCATGATTAATACTGAAACTGAAATAGTTTGTAATCGTGATCAATTATGGGAAAAAATCTATACTATACTAAGTTCTACTAGTGGTAGCGCACAGATTTTCTTAGATTCCTCTGCCCTCTTTCATTACACAGTTTCTTTTTACATCTATATTCTCTATTAATGGAACGCGGAAGATGCGGATTGGGCGAATCGTTACTGAAGTGTTCTAATATCTGCGGATATCCGCTAAATCTGCGTAATACGTGTTCAAAAAATCCGCATTACATCTCAAAAAAAATCCGGCTGGATTATCTCCAACCGGATTCGTAAATTGTAAAAAGATCTGTTTACTGCAAAGGCTTAATCACCTCAATAAGTTCAGGCAGATCCATCTTAATGTTCTTTAAATGCTCAATGGTGGGAACACCATTGGGGGTCCATCCACGGCGCTTGTAAACCGCGTCGAGCAGCTGCTCGTAACGGTTCTCACGGTATTTGCGCATTGCGGCAATCTTCTCGTCGATGCTCATGTTGGCAGGATCGATTCCAACCAGCTCTTTCAACTGCTTGTCGTAGCGCTCCTGACGGCTCTGGTACTCCTCGCGGGTAACAGGTCCAGCAGCACGGTAGGGCTGTGCATCGTGTTTACGCAGACCATATCCACGACGAATATTGAAGATACGCTGGAAGTTGTACACGCGCTCGCTCTGGGTAATCATCTCCTCCTTGGAGAAGGGTTGACCTGTTACACCTTTATATATGGCAACATAGTTATCAACGTGTCCGGGAATTTTATGTGGCTCGGCATGCTCGGCATTATCCTTGGGAACAACATCGTTCCAGGGCAACTTACACAGTCCTTGTAGTCCAAACCAGGTGCGGAACATGGGGAAATAGTGAAGCGCCTCAGCCTTATCCTCGAATGTGGGGAGCTGGTTGTTCACCATATCCATAAAGATAAGCCAAGCCTCGTCGTGCTGAGGCCCTTTGTTGGTCATGGCGTAGCCACCCTGCTGGGCAAGCGACTCTTTTGATACGTACTGCGAGTACTCAAGGCCTTTGTTCTCCATCCCAATATCGTTGAGGAACTTCGCATCGGCACCAAAATTCTTGATAAAGTGCTCCTTCATCTTGCGAACACCCTGACCTACTATCATTCCAAAACCCTCGCCACGAGCCAGCTGGTGCATTACCTCCATCATATTCTCGAATTGGCCAAAGTTAAGGTCAAGACCTCCGGTGCGTTCCTTGTTCAGAATGCCATTCTCGTAGCACTCCATCACAAACGCCATACAGGTTCCCCAGGTAATAGTGCAGATACCATAAGTATCGCAGTAGAAATTGGCCTCAATAATTGCCTCTGGATCGAAAATACCAAGGTTTGAACCCAATCCGGCAACAGTTTCATACTCGGGTCCGTCAACTATAACTGCTTGACCTTTGTATGGGCCAGTTTTCAGAATAAAGTCGTCAACACCCTTTGAGCAGCTCATGGCGCAGCCAATCCAGCATCCATCGGGAACATTTTGGGTAAAATACTTATCCCTAAAAATGTTGCTGTGGATTTTTTGACCATCCACCGAGCTACCAAACTTGAAGTTATGTGTGGGCAGCAGGTCGTAATCGTTCATCACGTTGGCGATATTGGCTGTACCCTTCTTACGCATCTGGCACTGATGATCGTCGAGCTCGCGCATCTCCTGCTGGTAACTACGGCCACGTGCAGTAATTGCCTCAAGGTCGGCCACGTTGTTCAAATTACCTTTAACACCCTCAACCTTGGCCACAATGGCCTTAATCTTCTTGTCGCACAATACGGTTCCTATGCCACCACGGCCAGCTTGCTTTAGCCTAATTTTCTTACGCTTGGGATCGTAAAAGGTGAAGTTAACCATACCAATAAGCGAGTTCTCGGCAGCTGCTCCCATCGATACGATACCAATATTCTTGTAGTCCTTCTCATCATCGGCAAAAATCTCCGACAACTCCTCGGCCAGGATATGGGAATCCCTAGCTAATCCGGGATCCTCGTAAATCTCAACCTTGCCATTCTTACCATCGATAAGGATAATTACATCTTTATCGGCTTTTCCTTGGAGTTCAAGGGCATCAAAACCCGAAAACTTTAGGAATGGGCCAAAGAATCCGCCCACGTTGGAGTCCATTACCGAGTCGGTTTGAGGCGAAAGACTCACGAGTAACGATTTTCCTGTACCCGAATACTGGGTGATTCCTCCAATAGGACCAGAGCTAATAATTACCTCGTTCTCGGGATCGTTCCATTTTGTAGTAGGTGTTGTTGCATCCCAGAGCAGACGGAGGCCATAGCCTTTTCCACCAACAAATTTTTCTTTCATTTGAGCGGGAACATCCTTCTCCTTAATCTCGTTTCCCCCTACATTGATGTAAAGGATCTTGTCGGTATAACCCCTGTAAAGATCCTTTTTGGTGTACTGCCATGCGCTTAGCCTTTTGGCCTTGGCAAACATCTCCTTTGAATTCATAAGCGGATATTTTTAAATTTAGATTTCTAGTTTTTCATTTATGGGGTTAAAGTTACTAATTATTTAAGTTGAAGTAAAATGACGAATATCAATATGAAACCAGTTGCATAATGGGAGTGATGAGCAGGATGGAATAGCTTAAAATTCGGACATCGCTTAGCCAACAAGGCAAAACAGAGAGGTTATTGAATTACTTTTGAACCATAGATCTTAATTATCGAATGTTTAATAACACAGGGAGTATACTTGACGAATAGCAAAAGGCGTTGCTGCAGCTTTAATCATTCTGTAAAATCTGTTTTCACAGGGCAATGTGCCTAAGCCATTATTTAGCTAATTTACCCTTCGACCTTTCGGCGGAATTGCCCTAGGGTTACCCCTTCCTTACTCTGAAAGGCCCTAGAAAGAGAGTTTACCGAGCCAAACCCCGACAACTCAGCAATTTGCTCGTGGGTTAGGTTTGGATTGCTTATCACCAGCGACTTGGCGTGCTCAATCCTATAATGGTTAACGTGGGAGCAGAAATTGCGATTATACTCGCTGTTAATAATCCTCGACACGTAGGTTCGGTTTGTACCCAGCATCGAGCTAATATCCCAAATTTTTAAGTCGGGGTTCTTGTAAACTTTTTCTTTCTCGAACAGGGCGTCGAGTTTCGATTTGAGTCTAAGAGGCGGTTTCCCCTCATCTTGGGCATCGAGTTTACTGTCTATCTCAGTAAAGATTGCCCGCTGATAGTTGCCCAACAATCCTATAACAAAAAGCATTACCGTAAACACTATTGATGGGATTAAAAGGTAAAAGGTGTTTTCGAGGAAAAAATTTCGCCCAAGTGCGGCTAAAACGGCACTGGACATGGATGTGAAAGCAAAACTAATATTAAAGAATTGCAGCCAATTCAGCCTTCGCTCATCGGTATTCGAGTAGTAATCCTGAATTTTGATGTTGTTTTGTTTTATTAGCACAAAGCTTAATATCAGGTAAAACACCGTTTGACCAAGAAACATTAAACGCCCCACGGTAAAAAGAACTTTCATCAACTTAAACATGCCCTGCGGATTAGCTCCTCCAACCAGCACCGTTGTAACGTACTCCATCCCCTTTTCTTTACCCATAACTAGGTAGCCAGCAAGCGTTAGAACGAATATGACGAAAGGGACTACCAAAAACTTAAAATGCTTTTTCAGCGAAAAGTGAGAATCGACGGTAAGAAGCCTTACGTAGATGTGGTACATGGGGTAAACCAGCAGATATGCTAGAGTATAGATACTATCGAAATAGTAGTATACGTTGTAGTTTTGGGTAAAGTAAAAAAAGTGCGACAGGTATACCTGCGAGGCCACAATCATAAACCAACCCAAAAAAATCTTGGGACGATGCGAAATTTGGCGATGCAGATGCAAAACCAAAGCCCAAAAGAGGGTAACATAAACAGGATTTAACAGCAGGACGTTAATCATTTTCTATAATTGTTGATCTTTAATCAAAAATAATTGTAAAGTTGGAATTTGCAAAAAACGAAACTAAAAACTTTTTTTCTGTGTGTCAGTATCATATTAAAAAAAGACTAGGCATTAAAGGCTAATTTTACTGCTAGATATTTCGACAAAATACCTCCATTTTAGTTAAATTTGAGGATTAAAGGCATACCTGCTAGATAGCCAAAAAATCATTTGAATATGACAAGTAAAGTTTACAAAACATTAATATTCATATTATTAATATTGATTTTATCCGTTACAGTTATTGCCCAAGAGAAAGGGTACACCACCAAAAAGAAACGAGCTGTTAAGCGTTACGAGCTTGCCCTGCGGGCTTACGATAGATACGATTTTGATATGGCTGAAAAGGAGCTAATGAATGCTCTTAAAATTGACAAAAATTTTATTGAAGCCCATCTTTTTCTCTCGCAGGTATACCAAACCACAAAGTATTACGATAAGGCCATTGAGGCCGCCGAAAGGGCAATTGCAATCAACCCAAACTTTTTCCCAAACATCTACTTTAGCCTGGGAGATATGCTTCTTAAAACGGGCAACTATAGTGAGGCTATACCACATTTGGAAAAGTTCTTAGGATACAATCGCACCAATAAGGAGATGCGCGAACAAGCTGCTCTTTACCTTAAAAACTGTCACTTTGCCCTGCAGGCTCAAGCAAAACCCGTCCCCTTTGAGCCCATTAACCTTGGACCATCTATAAATACTCCTCTCGATGAGTACTGGCCAAGCCTATCGGCCAGCGAGAATACGCTGGTTATTACAGTTCGGAAGCCAATGCTTACCCCAACGGGAGAGCCCACGGGACGCCATCAGGAGGATTTTTACATTACCCATCGAAACGAGCATAACGAATGGATTCCCGTTTCAAGTGTTGGCCCACCAATCAATACTCCCCAATTCAACGAGGGGGCACAGTCGCTAACTGCCGATGGCAAAACCATGTACTACACCATTTGCCGGGGAGTATGCAACTTATACGTTAGTCGCCGCGATGAGGAGGGAAATTGGGGTAATCCACAAACGCTTCCAGAACCAGTAAACCTACCCTATACCAGCGAAAAACAACCCTCCATTTCGCCCGATGGTAAAACCCTTTACTTTGTTAGCAACAGACCTGAAGGTTTAGGCCATTTCGATATTTGGCGATCGCAAAAATTGGAAGGGAACAAGTGGAGCAAACCCGAAAACTTGGGCGACAGCATTAACACCAAGTACAATGAGCAGTCGCCCTTTATCCATTTCGATAACCAAACCCTTTACTTCTCATCCAACGGGAGGGTGGGAATGGGTGGGCTCGACATTTACATGTCGAAACAGGTAAACGACTCCACCTGGAGCAGCCCCAAAAACCTAGGCTACCCAATCAACACTCATAACGATGAGGACGGGCTTATTGTGAATGCCATGGGAACGATGGCCTACTACTCATCAGATATCGATCCCGAGATGGGTCGCGATATTTTTAAATTTTATATCCCCAAGGAGATACAGCCAACACCCACATCGTATATAAGTGGGAAAATTACCGATGCCCGTAGCGGCTGGCCTCTTAAGGCCAACTTTAGTATGATCGATTTATCATCCGAAAAAGCCATTGCAGAGTCGCAAGCAAGGACCGATGGCACATTTTTCCTAACCATTCCCACAAATCGAAGCTACGCATTCTTTGCCTCCTCACCAGGATACCTTTTCCATTCGGAGCACTTCGACCTTTTGGGCATCCATAGCGCCGATAAACCATTTCGCAAGGATATAGAGCTAAACCCCATACGCATTGGCGGCACTATGGTGATGAGAAATATCTTCTTCGAAACCGACTCCTACCTACTAAAAGATGAGTCGATTGCCGAGTTGAAAAAGATATTTGAACTACTCAATCTTAATCCATCGGTAAAAATTGAGGTGGGTGGCCATACCGACAATGTGGGTAGCGCCAGCTACAACCTAACACTATCGGAGAACAGGGCGCGCTCGGTTGCCCAATTTCTGTTTGATAGAGGTATAGCCCAATCTAGAATTACCTGGAAAGGTTATGGATTAGCGAAACCCATTGGCGATAACACCACCGAGGATGGTCGCGCAGAGAATAGAAGAACCGAAATCCGAATCACGGGGATTTAGACATTTAATAGAAAACCTGAGGTTTAATAAATACTGAGACTATGTAAACCATATTGTTCGCAATCGAACTGAGTTGTATCAATTTGAAACAATTTTGATTTGTAATCATTTTTAATAAATCCTCATATCCTACTGATAATCCATCGCCTAGTCCACTTGGCACTGCATTTGGTCTTCCTGAGGTAAATACTACAACATGCTTAGGAACTACTTAAAAACTGCCCTAAGGGCAATGTATCGCGACAAGTGGTACAGCATCGTAAACATTGGTGGATTGGCCATTGGAATGTGTGTTGCCCTTCTGCTAACAATATATGTAAAGTTTGAACTTAGCTTCGATAAGTTCCACAACGACTACCATCGGGTTTACCGACTTCATAATCACTTTTCGCGCGAAGGGCTAGAGGAACAAAAACTAGCCGCCACATTGCTCGATGTAGGAGAAAATATACTCGAGGAGATAACCGAGGTTGAAGCAATGTCCCGGATATTTTACATGAGTACGGGAACCGTTAATGTTAGCGGCCAACTTCACAAAACATCATCAATTATCTACACCGATACGTCCTTCTTCAGCATATTCTCATTTCCAATGAAGATGGGTAAAAAAGTAAATCCAATAGCCGAACCGGGTAGCATTGTGATTACCGAAAAGATTGCAAATATTTGGTTTGGCGATGAGAATCCCATAGGACAATCCGTAACATTTGGTACGGTTGATTTCGACACCCTAACTTCATCTTTCATCAGGATACAGCAGCCATTCACCGTAGCGGCTGTATTAGCCGATATCCCTAAAAACTCTCATCTAACATTTGATGTTATAACCTCATTCAACTCGGTACCGAGAAACTTTATCGCCAGTCAGGGGCTCGACTTTAAAACATTTGTTAAACTTTACAACCCTATTACACCGGAGGTTAGCGAAAAAATTGGAGCGGTTAACGCCAATACCATAGAGCAGGCATTTGGGTCTTTTGGACGGGAAAGCGCAAACACGCAAACCCGACTGATGCCCCTCCACAAAATCCATCTCAATGCAAAATATCCATACGACGAGGCCATTACCAGCAGTAAAGTATTCGTTTACACGCTTGGAATAATTGCCATCTTGGTGCTGGGTATCGCATCAATTAACTTTGTGAATCTTACAACCGCGCGCGCCGATACCCGCAAACGAGAGGTTGGTGTACGCAAAGCCGTAGGCTCGAGTCGTAGACATCTAATTATTCAATTTATTGGAGAGTCGATAATGGCATCCATGCTTGCGCTCATGATGTCGTTTGCGCTAACAGAACTTCTTATTACCCCGTTTAACAACCTTCTTGGAACTTCACTCGTGATTGAATACTGGGAAAACCAATTCTTCTTTGCCATAATTATCCTATTTGCCATAGTGGTTGGAGCCATAGGTGGTGCATATCCTGCCATTTACATCTCTAGTTTTAAACCAATTTCTATTCTGAGGAGTATTTCCGATAACGGGAAAAGCAGTCCAATCCTAAAGTCGATTCTTGTTGTGTTTCAGTTTGGCATGGCGGCATTACTAATTTTTGGACTAATTGTCATTAACCTGCAGGTTCGATTTATGAATAGCAAGGATCTTGGATTTGACAAGGAAAATGTTGTGGTCTTTTTCGGAATCACCGAAAAACTCTCAAATTCCTACCATACAATTCGAGACGAAATCCTCTCGAACCCGAATGTAATTCAACTTTCTGGGGCACAACACCTACCTGGCAGCACGCTGGCCGGAATGAATCTATACACCGAAGGGAGCGATCCATCTTCTGCCTTCTCCATAAAGGAAAATAGAGTTCAGGATTATTACCTAGAAACCCTGAACATGAAGATTGTAGAGGGTAGAAATTTCAATCCCAACTCTTCTGCCGACGACGATTCGTATATAATAAATCAATCGGCTGCTCGTATGCTGGGAGTTGAAAATCCAATAGGACAAAGAGTTGTAATGTGGCGACGACCCGGAACAATAATAGGAGTTGTGAGCGACTATCATTTCGCTTCGCTTCGCGAAAATATTGAACCTCTTATTATTAGTCGCTACAACAAAAGAGTAACCAACCTTACCATAAGGATTAATAGCCATAACAGAAACGAAACCCTTAGCCAAATTGAGGAAACAATCAAGAAATACGAACCGAACTACCAATCGTCATTCACATTTCTCGACGATTATCTTGCAAGGCAATACAAAGACGAGAACCGATCCTTTAAGCTAATCCTTTCGGCATCAATTCTGGCAATTATCCTTTCAATGGTTGGTCTTTACGCCTTATCAGCCTATGCTATCTCGCGCAGAACAAAGGAATTGGGTGTTAGAAAGATATTAGGTGCATCAGTATCTAATCTGTCGCAATTGCTGTTAAGCGATACTACCAAATGGGTGCTCTTGGCAAATATTATAGCACTACCCATTGGGTGGTTCGTTGCTAATGGCTGGTTAAGCGATTTTGCCTACAGAATCGAGATAAAGCCGTGGGTTTTTGCCGCCTCAGCCGCAATAACCTACTTAATTGCCTTAGCTACAATAGCCTGGCAGGTATATCGAGCAGCGAATAATAATCCCGTGAAGGCTTTAAGATATGAGTAGGGAAGGTGGAAGACGGAAGGTGGAAGACGGAAGACAGAAGTTGGAAGACAGAAGTTGGAAGACGCTTGCCTCGGGATGCGGAGCGTAACGAGGCAAGATGAAAAACACCTGCCTAGTAATCCACAGCTTTTTGGTGAATGACGAAAGAAGATGTGAGTGGGAATTAACACAAAAGCAAATGTTAAATACCAAACATACAATAAAATATGTTCAAAAATTATATTATAGCAGCACTTCGGAATCTGAAAAGGCATAAAGTCTTTTCGGCCATTAATATTCTTGGGCTTGCAGGTAGTATGGCCGTATTTATCCTGATTACACTATACGTTAGACTGATAGCAGGAACCGACAAATTCCACGAGAACCATCAGCGAATTTTCCGACTCGAACGGGAGCAGGTGCACAACATGGCAGGGCCAATAGGACCATTTGTTTACGAGAAGTACCCTGAGGTAGAATCTTTCATTAGAATGGGCGAAGCGCATTATACGGCCAACTTAATACGTTTTCAAGAAAAGACCATCAAACTCGAGGGTGTATGGTTAGCCGACTCATCATTCTTCACCGGATTTACATTTCCTCTCGAAAAAGGAAATTTCCCCCAAGTACTCTCCTCGCCCGACGCAATAGTTCTATCTAAATCGGCTGCAAGTAGAATGTTTGGCTCTGAAAACCCAGTTGGTAAAGCGATAATTTATGAAAATCAGTTTACCATGCAGGTAACAGGGGTTATGGAAGATTTTCCGGCAAACTCGAGCATACAGGCCGAGGCAATTATTTCGTTCGACTTTTACAAAACACTTCAAAATGATCCGTTAATACTTGAGGATTTTCAACGCTGGAACTACAGCACATTCATTGTTTTAAACCCAAAAACAAATATTGCGCAGCTTAGCGAAAATATTAATCAAGAGTTGGGCGCGTTTATTTCAAGAAACCTGCAGCTTCCCAACAACCAAACCCCAAATTTTATCCTAACCCCACTAACTGATATATACTTTAACAACTATTTAAACCACGATGGTTTTAGGCATGGGAGTCGCTCAAATATTACCATTGCCATTGGTGTATCAATAATAATTCTCCTTTTGGCAATTATAAACTTCACTAACCTAAGTACCGCGCAAGCAACCTATAGAACCAAGGAAATTGGAATAAGAAAAACCCTTGGAGCGGCAAAGTCATCGTTGGTTTGGCAACACCTAACCGAAAGCATAATCACAGCATACCTATCAATATTTATAGCCGTTATTATTGTTGAACAGGGTATCCATATCTTCTCCTCCCTGGTAAATATTGATCTCGTCTTCTCCATATTTGATAGAATAAACTTAACTATTATTCTTTTAGGCCCACTACTTTTGGGAATCCTCGCTGGCAGCTACCCGGCTTTTTACATTAGTTCCTTTTCGCCAAAAAAAATTCTTTCGGGCGAAAAAACAGGGGTTCAAAGAGGTGGCGGATTAAGAAAGGTGCTAATCCTCACTCAATTTGCAGCCGCCTCGATACTAATCATTTTCACGTTGCACGTCAACAATCAAGTCAACTATCTTATAAATAAGGATCTTGGCATTGAAACCGACAACAGGCTACTAATAGAAACCTCGCAAGAGTTGCTCAAAAATCGTGAGGCATTTATAAACGATCTATGGGCAAACCCAAATATTCTAAATGCTACATTACACGGGTCATCGCTTGGGAACATAGTTGAAGGATGGGGTCTCGATTACGAAGGGCAAAATATGCAGTATAGGGTTCAACTTGCGGATTCGAACTACTTCTCCACCCTGGATGCAAAAATAATTGAGGGAAGAACCTTCAGAAATCGAAAACCCAACGACTCACTCTATGAAGTTGTTCTAAATCAGCGGGCAGTGGAAGTTTATAACCTTTCCAACCCAGTAGGCATTGAGTTTAATTTTGCTAAAAATATGAGACTTAGAGTTGTAGGTGTTGTTAATAATTTTCACTACGAATCACTCCACAAGCCTATCGACCCACTTATGGTAGTTAACATTGTTTTCCCAAACTTCATTACAGTTAACTACATACCCGGTAAAGTGCAAGAGGCTATTCAGTGTGTGAATGAACTATGGGATAAATACTCGCCTTATACTCCATTAACCTATAGCGTTCTTAACGATGATCTTGCAAAGCTATACGCCGAAGATGTTCGCCTAAAAAAACTTTTTCAAGGGTTTTCGATAGTAGCCATTTTTATTGCCCTCATAGGTTTATTTGGCCTAGCCACATTCGATATTGGTAAACGTACTCGTGAGGTTGGGATCAGAAAAGTGCTTGGATCAACTAGTACAGGGGTTGTAAATCTTCTTGTTTGGCAATTTGCCAAATTGGTAATATTATCATTACTATTTGCATACCCAATTTCGTGGTGGCTAATCACCAAATGGCTGCAAAACTTTATAACTCCTGCAGGCCATTCTGTTTGGTTGTATATTAGCTCGGGCTTAATTGTGATATTAATTGCAATGGGCACAGTAATTTACCACTCCATAAAGGCATCAAATACAAATCCGGCAAGTGTTCTAAAGTACGAGTAGAGAAACAGACTGTGAATAGAAACTATCCTACTCAGCATCCTCAATCATACCGGGCGTGTAGTCAATCTCGCGCTCGGTTTTAGCAACAATGGTTGCAATCATGGCATCGCCGGTTACGTTAAGAACAGTGCGTAACATGTCAAGCGGACGATCAATTGCAAGGATTAGGGCTAGTCCCTCAACGGGCAACCCAACAGCATTAAGCACAATAATTAGCATTACCATGCCCGCACCGGGCACACCTGCCGATCCAATGGAGGCAAGCGTTGCTGTAAGTATTATGGTTAGCTGTTGACCTAGGGTTAAATCGATACCAAACACCTGGGCAATAAAAACAGCCGCAACTGCTTGGTAAAGGCTGGTACCATCCATGTTTATGGTAACGCCAACCGGAAGAACAAAGCTGGCTACATCGTTGCTAACGCCCAGCCCTTTTTCAACCTGCTCCATGGTAACTGGCAGCGTAGCAGCACTTGAACTGGTTGAAAAGGCAACCAGGTGAACTGGAAACATGGTTTTGTAAAAATCGGTAAACCGAATTCCTGCAAATAATCGCAGGAAAGTAGGATAAATAGCTAGCGCCACAAATAGCAATCCTGCAATAACAACCAGAGCATACATTCCGAGTGTTGCAAATAGGTGTAGGGAGTCGGCAACATTATCGCCCGAAAAATCAACAATAAGACCCGCCAACAAGGCCATAACCCCAATAGGGGCGAATTGCATAATAAAATCGATAATCTTAAGAATTATCTCATTTAATCCGCCCACAAAATCCTTCACAATCTTAACCTTAGGATTTTTAACGATAACAATGGCTAGCCCAAAAAGAATGGCGAAAAATATAACCTGAAGCATGTTGGCATTATTGGATGCCGCCCCTACAACATTTTCGGGAACTATATCGACTAAAAACTGAAGTGGCCCGTCGGATTTAATATTTTCGAGAGCCACTTTTCGCCCCTCAATATCATGTGAATATTTGGTTAGAAGTTCAACTCGCTTCTCCTCGGGAAACGATTTCCCTGGCTTTAGTAGGTTAACCAATAATAGCCCAATAGTTATAGCTATTACGGTAGTAATCAAGTAGTATGATATTGTTTTGTAACCAATTCTCGATAACTTAGTTATATTGGATAAACCCGAAACGCCTGTTACCAACGATGCGAAAATTAGGGGCATAGCAACCAGCTTGAGCAGATTTAGAAAGATAACCCCAAAGGGTTTAACCCAATCGTTTACAAACCAACCAATACCAAGGGTAACAGCAAGTATACCAACCAGAACACCAACAAGCATCCCTAAAAGTATTTTCGTGTAAAGAGGAAGTTTTTTCCACATGTCAGTAGCATTTTATCGGTCAAATATAGAGATTTTGATACTTAAACGGAATAAAAGTTTATCGGCTCCTCCTTTCACTCAACAAAAAAAGCCGGCTATGCCGGCTTTTCATAATCGATTTATCCGATTAGTGGCATCCACAACTTCCACACTCATGTCCTTCGTCATGACTATGATTGTGGCTATGCACGTGTCCGTGTTGGAGTTCTTCGGCCGAAGCCTCGCGAATTCCTTCAATTTTTCCAGTAAAATGTAAATCCTGACCGGCTAGAGGGTGGTTAAAATCCATCACAACGTGGTCGTCCTGAACTTCCAAAATAAGTCCATTAAGCTGGTTGCCCTCTTGATCGACCATGGGAAGGCGCGATCCAACCTGTAGCAGCCCCTCCTCTATTTGACCCTCACGCTCAAAAACACTTAGGGGTAACTTCAAAATATACTCGCTAACAACCTCACCATAGGCTTGGTCGGCAGGTATTCCAAAATCGAAGTTGTCGCCAATTTTCATATCCTTTATATTGTGCTCAAACGATTGGATGAGTGTGCCATTTCCGAATATAAAATGCATTGGGTTTTCTACCTCGGCCCTATCAACAATCTCACCGTCTACCTTTAGCTCGTAGCTAACAGATACTACCTTGTCCTTCGAAACATTCATGTAACTATATTTTATTGATTAGTAATTTAATGTGAAAATAAATTTGCCTCAAAGAAACGGCAATATTTTTACAATACCAAAACAAACCACTGGCGTAATTGTTATGTTTGCCTCCATAAATAATTAACTCATTATTATCATAATTGGGTAACTAGCAATCAAATGACTAGATTACCAATGAGAATATAGAAAAAACTCACTTCAAGCCCACGAGACTAAAAATCAACTAATCAAGAGTTTAGGTATTTTAATAAAGTAGCAGTCAAAATAAAGACTAAAAAAAAGCTAAAATATCCTTGGAAAATCAAATCAAATCATCACCTTTGTGTTTAGTATTTTTTAAAATTTAATTTATCAATTTTCACCAGTTCTATTATGAAAGGAAAAGTAAAATGGTTTGATGCAGCTAAAGGTTTTGGCTTTATTCAAACTGAAGAAGGCAACGATGTGTTTGTTCACTACACTGGCATTGCAAAAGAAGGTTTTAAGCGTCTAGACGAAGGTCAAGATGTAGAATTTGAAATTACTGAAGGTAAGCGTGGTCCTCAGGCTACCAATGTAAATGTTATAGAATAACAAGAGTATTATTCTATATAGGAAATTGTAAAAAGGTCTTGCAGAGCAAGGCCTTTTTTCGTTTCAATTTACATTAAAAAGTAATGTTTACCCTAACCAAAGGGTTCTGGGGATATGGCGATACTCCTCCCTGTGCAATCTGCCATAAAACCATTACGTTAAATGCCGCCCTGTCGCCAATCCGTTGCCTGTAACCACCTCCAATGAGGATAAGGTCGACCCAAGTTTTACCTGTCTCCACGCTGAGAATGGGATCAAGAATCCGTCTATCGATATATAATTTCTCGTACTCGGCATGAAACAAAATCCCCCCTTTGAAGGGCAGTTCCGATATTTCGCTAAAATCGGGCACCGGAAGAATTTGGGTAAAAACAGAGCCACCCCACAGATGACTTCGATAAACCTGAGTGGGGGTTCCAATAAAGTTAGTTCTTTGGCTATAGTAGCTATACCTTCCACCAACACCAACCGACCACTGCGGAATAATCCAAATACCTCCCACAGGGTTAATATCTACCTGGGTGAAATTTCCAAACATCAAGCCTAATGACCCCCCATAGAAAAGTTTTTCGCTAAACCTCTTGGGTTTTTCTACCTCTGTAGTTTGTGTCAAGCCCAAATTCGATAATAACAGGCTTACAAGGAGAACTAGCCCAGCTTTAAAAAATATATTTTTAATTCCCATAACAACCCTTTGTTTGCAATAGATTAGGTCAAAAGTAGCACGATTTTTGCAATGCACAAACATCGAAAAACGTAATAACATATAACGAAAAGTGTGCTATTTTTGTTTTTTTGATAATTGAAAAAACAGACCAATACATGAATATCATTATTACAGGTGCGTCAAGGGGCATAGGATTCGAGTTAGCCAAGCAATTTGCCGCCAGCGGCAATCACAATATTGTGGCTATCTCTAGAGATTCCGATAAGTTAAAGCAACTTAAAAGTGCTTGCATCAGAGAAAATATTGAAGCTCATCTTTACCCAATCCCTTTCGATTTAGCATCGGGCGATGGCCTTGACCCATCACTCCTTGGCTTGATACAAAGTTGTGTACCGCATGTCGATATACTGATTAACAATGCCGGTTTCCTTTCGAATAAGCCCCTTCATCAACTTACAGACACTGATTTATGGAAGATGATTAGAGTAAATTTTGCTGCCCCAGCCCAGCTTATTCGCCTGGTTTTACCTCTGATGAAACCGGGATCGCACGTTGTAAATATTGGGAGCATGGGAGGATTTCAGGGTAGTGCCAAATTCGCTGGGCTTTCGGTTTACTCTGCAACAAAAGCAGCATTGGCAAACCTTACCGAATGCCTTGCCGAAGAGATGAAGGAGACGGGCATTGCTTTCAACTGCTTAGCCCTTGGAGCAGTCAATACCGAAATGCTTGCTGAAGCATTTCCCGGATACAACGCACCGCTTGACGCAAAGGAAATTTCCAAATTTATAGCAGATTTTGCCCTTACCGGGCACAAGTATTTCAATGGAAAAGTATTACCAGTATCAATATCAACCCCATAATACGTGGTGTTTCGAAATAGATAAACTTTGATTATTCTGCTAATTACCTATGAATATAAAAATTAACCTCATTATTATTTACAGTTTACTTATTCTGTTTGGGTTAAAGGGTTATGGTCAAACGCTGAGGGACACTACCAAAGTACCAGAATTTCTGCGGTCCGAGTTAAATTATCAATTAATTCTTGAGGCTGATTCGGGTAAACTTGAGGAAGTTTGGTACTTGCTTAACTTAGGTGCCGATCCCAACACATCCACATGGAATGGTGTTACACCACTGATGTATGCCTCACAGGCAGGACACTATCCGGTAGTTAGGGAACTTATAGGAGCAGGTGCTGCTCTTAACTTAACTGATCAAAAGCGTTTCACTGCACTCCATTACGCTGCCATTAATAATAACGATAGTATTGCCGAGTTGCTAATCCTCAATGGAGGCAATCCACATGCTGTAAATTCGATGGGGGTTTCACCTTTGCACTACGCCAGTGCATATGGATACACTTTTATGGCATACCTGCTGCTCCATTATGGAGCTTCCATGGACTCTACCGATAACTATGGGAATACGCCGCTTATGGCGGCAACCTACTCCGGAGCAACTGCGGCAGCCGAATACCTTCTTCAGAATTGGGCCGAAGTTGACAAGGCCGACAGGAATGGTTTCACACCTCTTATGGTTGCCGCGCAGTTCAATGACACCACTCTACTACGTCTGCTAACCGATTACGGTGCCAATATCAATAAAAATAACAATACAAATCTTACGGCTCTTGCCATTGCAATTGATAGTTATGCTGATGATGCTATAAAATTTCTGCTTAACAAGGGAGCCGACATTGAAGAGATCCATCCAAAAATAAGTTATGCCGACCTTGCCAAGCGAAACGGGTATAAAGATTTAGCTTCACTCCTTAACAAGCTGGGCAGCCCAATTTCGCGAAAACCAAGTTTTACGGCCATAATACCCTCGTTGGGTTTAATGTTAAATAAGAATGATTTCTACTTCACCACCGGGTTAAATTCTGTTATATCAAATTATGGTATACATGCTGGCCTAACCCTTGGTTTTAGGCCAGTATACAGACCTGTACTAGTAGATCAGGAGTATAGCGTTTACCAATTTTTTGAGCAACGTAACATGGTAGGCCTGAGTCTTGGCAAGGAGATGCTTAAGGCTCGGTTTAAAAGGAAAAGCCATCTAGGTGTATTGTTGGGAATTAGTTACAATAGGTCGTGGGGATACTATACCATAATTAGCGAGCAGCTTAAGCCCAAATCTCAAAATATATTATCCCCTACCGTTGAGATATCATTGGTTTTGAATAAGTTGAACCTAAAACTTGGAACCCATTACCTGTTAATCGATCAACTTCGTGAGCAACCGCTTTCGTTCAGCATCTCGATGGGTTATGTGATCGACACATCGGTTCCCAAAATTTCTTTGAAGAGGATTGAATGGCTTTAATATCTTGTAAAATGAGTGAGGTTTTTGGTAAAATATTGAATAATCAATTGCCATTAATCAGGGTGGTGTTAATAGTTACGATAAGTACTTTGGCAAGTTGTAAATCAGAATACCTGTTTGAAAATGAGTCTTCAACATGCTTTCCTCATTTCCCAACAGCTTTAAGCATAAAACCAAAAGTAACACTTGATTCTGAAAATTTTTCAATACCAGTAATTGTTTACCTTGGCTCAATTGACAACAACAACATCGCTTTTGAAAAAATAATTAGTAAAGAAAACAATATGCTTTATCTTAAAACTCAGACATATTACACTATTGTTGCAAAGTATGCCCAAAATGGCAAAACTTACTTTGTTGTAAACTCTATTGAGCTTGAAGTGGTTAAGAGTTGCGCTGATTGTTTCGATCCCTGCTATTACGTATACAACCGTGAAATAGACTTAAGGCTTAAACAGTAGCTGAATAGTTTTACAATAGTTATCCATTATTTAGATGACCAAACGAAATAAAACAGAATAATCAACTATTAATATGGTTTTTGAAAAGCCTTTTCTTCTTTTGAGTAAAGACATTAAAACTACTTCTCTAAGAGGGGTAGGTTTAATATTTGTTATCTTCACACTCTGCATCCCTTACCAAAGCTGCAAAATCGAAGATTTTGCCAGTGTCGATTGCTATAAATGCTTTAGGGATATGCCCAAGTACAGCAACGTGAAGATTAAGGTCCTAATTGACGATGAGATTACTGCTGTTCCCATTGATGTATACAAGGGAACCTTTGATAACAAAAACTTTATGTTCACCGAAGTAACCTCAAGTAATATTCTGTACCTTAAACTCGAAAACGAGGTTGAATACACCCTAATTGCTAAGTACAATCGTAATGGCCGACCACACTACGTGGTAAACAGGGTATATATGAAAATCAAGGAAGACTACGAATCGTGCAACCAACCCTGCTTTTATGTTACAGGTGATGAGGTTGATTTAAGACTCAAGTTTTAATCAACTAAAACTTTGAGATGATGCAGCCTCACTAAACTACTTCCTGAAAAGATCCTTAACCTCGTCCCATTCGCCATCCGTTTCAGCAGGTTCTAAACCGAGAATATGCGTGATTATGGTGTACAAATTGGTGTTTTGAAATGCTTTGTGTTTATATCCCTTTTTAAATGCTGGGCCTTTGGCAAAGAAAATTCCATGCATATCGGGATTCTGGTTGTCGTAACCGTGCGTCCCCCCTGTAAAACGACTGCCATCCGAAGCAAAACCAACGCTGTAGCCAGCAGCCGCCTCAATTACAACATCCTGAATTCTCGGATTGGAACCATAATGTAGTCGGGCAGAAATTTCACTTCGTCGCCATGCTGTTAGATTAGGAATTGCCTTAAGCGATGCAATGGCATGCTCGTAAAATTCTTCTTTAGGTTTTAAACTATACACAGGACTTCCACCGGTTATCAGTTCAAACCAATCACGATTAACATATTCGTTCAGATTAATATATCTATCGGGCGATATATCGGCCATTCCATGATCCGATACAATCATTAGGTTAATCTTATCAGCATGAGGCAGTGCCGCAATTTTCTGAAGATAGATACCGATTAGGCTGTCAATTTCCTCAACGAGAGCCATAGTTCTTGCACCGGTTGGCCCATCGCGATGGGCCATCAGGTCGGGCTCGTGGTAATACCAGGCAATTAGCCTTGGGCGCTGATCAATGGGCAGGTTTAGCCAGTGAATTACAGTATCAATCCTATCGGCAAAGGGTACCTTCTGATCATACTTTTTCCAGAACGAAGGGTACTGACCTCCAATTGGGGCTTCAGAACCAACCCAGTAATAGGTTGCCGCTTTAACGCCCTGCTTTTCAGCGGTTAACCAGAAAGGCTCCCCTCCATAAAACAGAGGGTTCTCCACGGCGTTCCTATCGCCAATGGAGTAGAAACCCAGCTCAGCGTCCCAGAATCGGTTACACACCAAACCATGGTTATTTGGATGCAATCCAGTTGCCATACTGTAGTGATTTGGAAAAGTTTTAGTTGGATAACAAGGAATAAGCGCTTTTGCTGTTACACCATCGTGTGCTATGCTATTCAGGTTTGGTGTACTTGCCAACGTTGGATAGTCCCAGCGAAAAGCATCGAGCGATAGGATAACCACGTACTGATCGCTATCGGCCGTTGATGTGCTACAACCCGATGATACTGTTAGAACCACTGTTGCAATTACCAGTAGCTGAAACTTTCTAAGTAAAACCAATACTTTTTCCATAATGCAATTTTTATCAAAAATTTTAAATAATGTATACGACTTACTGAGTGAATGCCAAAAGTAACAAAAAAAGTTGAGTGGGTGTGTCAACTTTACATCTCTAACCCAAGGAATGGTTATAACACGTTTACTTTTCTGATGTATCCCTCCACATCAAATTTTCTTTTACAACCATTGTAATTCATATACCTAATCTTTCCAAAAACAGGACGTTGCGACCAAGCTCTATCGTGCACACCACCAATGCTCCAGGCAATACCCGCGTATCCATTGGGATCGCGTCCATCGATGCTATACTTGTCGTTGAGGTATATTGCAAATTCCATGGCCTGCTCAGGTGAGGCAGTCCACTCCAGTATTTTCTTAGACCAATACATTCGCATATATCCATGCATTTTACCAGTGATAACCATCTCCTTTTGAGCAGCATTCCAAAGGGGATCGTGGGTTAGTGCACTTTCAAAATTTGCAAGTGAGTACAAGTATTCCCTATCGTCGTCTCTATGGATTTCGTGTGACGATAAAGCCCAAGGGTGAAACCCTGCGGTTTGATCATACTTATCGTTATAGAAGCAGAAATTATCTGAGAGCTCCCGCCTCACTATCAACTCCTCTAAGAAAGCGGCTTTATCTTCACTTGGTGCATTTGCTTTTGATACTTCTATAGCAACTCTCTGCGCCGATAGTTGCCCAAAATGAAGGTATGGAGATAGATATGATTGACCATCGACCACTGGATTGTTGCGTCGGTAACTATAGCCATTTAATCTTTCCTTAATAAAACCTTCTAAATTGTCTGAGGCGATGATCTCTCCCGATTTTAACCAAGTAATTGGTTGAACGCTAGTATCAGCATTTAGCCACGAAACTACGCTTTGCCATTCTACTGGATTTGACTCGGAACGATTCTTAATTCTTGGAATACCGGGGAAATCGGTTAAGAAAGTATTCAATAGCCTGTTAATCTTAGGCCTAATAGTGTAAGCGCCAAACTCTGCCTTTTGCGAAGCAATTCGACACGGCACAATATTGTGAGCATCCACCTCGTGGTGAGGAATGGTTAACTGTTCATTTACTGATTTTTTCCATTGCCTTTTAATCCGAAGGGGATCGAAGTCCGAAATTAGAATGCTTGCATTGGAAATTCCAATAAACTCGAATAACAATTGAGCAGGCTCCCCCATAAGTAGAGTAAAACCTATCCCCTTCTCCCACAACTTTTGCTGCAAACTTTTCAGCCCATCAATCAGAAAAGAGTAATGCCTTAGATTTGCCCCAGGGAAAGTTGGCGACAGCGTGAAAACAACATGAAGGGGTAATTTATGCTCATTGGCTTGTTGGGCAGCAAAAAGTAGAGCCCAGTTGTCACTGGTTCGCTGGTCGCGCGACATCCAGTACACAACTGGGCCATTTCTCAGGATTTCACCCCGATTAAGGGTTGTAACTCTTTGCTTATCGACCATTAAGATTAGGGCAAAGTTTTCCTTTTAAGGTATTGTTCCGATTTCATGATAATATCCACATACTGCGAACGCCTATAGGCAAATGGATCGGTAAGGTTCTTGCGAGCGAGCTTTCCCTTAAACTCGTTAATTGTGGTATAACCCTTATTATCCATCCATGTATTAATATCTGACAGGATTGTTTTAATGTAACCTGGGCCATTAACGTAAAGCGAACTTACCACCTGAAATGCCGAAGCACCAGCAAGCATTGTTTTTATGGCATCGGCACCGGTCATTATGCCTCCGGCACTTGCGATATCCGATTTAATATTACCAAATAGCAGTCCTGCAAAGCGAATGGCCAAACGAATATCGTAGCTACCACTAAGCACTATAGTCTGCTCCAGCGATTCCTTATAAATGTCAATATCTGGCTGAAACATCTTATTGAACAGCACAAAACCTTTTACCTTCTCAATATCCATTCGGCTAATAACCGATAAAGGATTGGTATAAAAAGGGCTAAGTTTAACAGCAATAGGAATAGAGATAGCCTTGCTCACCCTGTTTAAGGTGTCGATCTGGCTCTGGATTATATCGCCTCCAGCCATGTCGAAATTCCGAGGTGTCATAAAAAGGTTAAGTTCAATGGCATCAACACCGGTTTGCTCAATCTGTTTAGCATACTCAACCCAGGTGTCGTCGTGAACTGCGTTAAGGCTTGCAATTACAGGGATAGTAACACTTTGCTTAGCTTGCTTTAGCTTTAAGAGGTGCTCCTTGGGCCCGGCATGCTTAACGTTGGGAAACAGGCGTGTCATCTCCGCATTTCGTTCAGCATACTCATCGAGGGTGTTCATCATCTCCATCTCCTCGAGCTGTATTTGCTCCTCGAAGAGCGATTTGATGACAATTGCACCAGCGTCCGAGAGGGCGCTTAGCTTCTCAGGATCGGCAGTTAGCGATGATGCGCCAACAATAAGTGGGTTTTTCAGTTCTAAACCCAAATAAGTAGTTTTAAGGTTTGCCATAACTATAGAGTTTTTGATTAGTAAGCAGATAAACAGCCTACTCCCTTACGGCTAGTTCAGGGCTTGAGTAGGCACGAAGAATCCGGTTGATTAGATCGTTATGATCACGCTCCCACTTATGGTCGGTGAAGTTCTTAGCATTTATGGCCACAACCAACTTTTTATCGGAAGCTACAAATACATACTGATCGCCATATCCAGCGGCAAAAATTAGGGGCTGTCCATCGGGCTGATCCTTTACCCACCAATGATAACCATATCCAATGCTATCGGTGTGAGTTATCTCAGAAACAGATTCTTTAATCCACTTCTCAGATATAATGATTTTACTTCCCCAACGCCCCTGGTTGTGAACAAGAACACCAATCTTGGCCATGTCGCGGGTTGTGAGTGAAAGGCCACCCCAGGCGGGCTCACCATTCTCAGGATAACTATCCCAATGGTACGACGAGATATTCAACTCCCGAAAAATATTCTCCTCAACAAAACGCTTAAAACTTAAGCCCGAAGCACGTTCTACAATTTGCTTTATTAAATCCGAGCAGGCGCTATTGTAACAAAAAACCTGACCCGGGCTTGCAGTCATTGGTAGATTTAGAATTAGGGGCAGCCAGTTCTGATTTTGATGACTTAACTCGATAAGTGGGTTGCCGGCGTACGAGTAATGTATTGTCCACTCGTCCCATTTAAATCCACTAGTTTGAGCTAAAAGATGCCTAAGAGTTATTGCATCTTTCCGCGGATCTTTAGCAAATAGATCTTTATACTCAGGAAGGTAATCGGCAAGTTTAACATCGAGCGAGGGGATCAAACCTTTATCGAGGCAAATACCTACAGCCAACGATGTGATACTTTTAGTTACTGAGCTAATTGGGTGTAATGTAGACGCCTGGGCAAAGCCATAGTACGATTCGTAAACGATTCGATTATTATAGTAAATAATTAGGCTTGAAATTTTGCCGTACTTATCGTTCCTAATATCCTGGTTAAGGCTGTTGATAGAGTCGGGAGAAAAGAGAACCATTGGAGCGCGCTGTGCCATAACTCCTGTTCCGGTAAACAGTAGAGTGATTACAACAAAGGCTACGAACAATGCACTGTGGTTTCTCATGGAGGTGTAGCTTGCATTAAAAACACATATAAAGTTATACATAATATCGAAAACGTATAACTTTTATCACCATTAGAAACTATAAATGTTCAACAATTGTTCAATTTGTTTCACATTTACCTTCAGAAAACTGAGCAAATGCCCACAAATACTATATTCCTGCAAAAGCGCCTTTTAGCTTATCGAGTGCTGTAACTACAGTTTCCCTAGGACAGGCTACATTCATTCGCTGGAAACCTACACCTTCTGCACCAAACATTGCCCCCGAATTAAGACCAAGCCCAGCTTTCTCAACAAGTACTTTTTTTAGTTCATCCTCACTGAGGCCAAACTCCCTAAAATCGAGCCATAACAAGTAGGTTCCCTGTGGCTCAATAAGCTTAATTTTTGGGAGGTATGTGGATAAAAATTCTTGCACGAGTTTAATATTGCCACTAATATAATCGAGAAGTTGGCCTAACCACTCCTCGCCCTCGGGGCTATAGGCCGCAGTTGTAGCCTCAAACCCAAAAATATTCCCGTGCCAAGTGCCATTGCGCTCGGCTTGTAGGTTATATCGCTTTAATAGTTGAGGTTTCGAAATAGCAATCCACGCGGTGGCTAATCCTGCTATGTTAAATGTTTTACTAGCCGATCCAAAGGTAATCGTATTCTCCGCAATTGCAGATGAAATTGATGCTAAAGGAATGTGCTCGTAAGGTTTAAAAACCAAATCGGCATGAATCTCATCGGAAACAACCAGAACATTATTATCTAAACAGATATTTGCCATTCTGGTTAACTCGTCTCTTGTCCAAACTCTTCCAACAGGATTATGCGGCGAGCAGAGGATAAATAGCTTAACGCCCTGTTTTACCTGAGCCTCAAAATCATCGAAATCAATAGAGTAAATTCCATCTCTTAATATAAGCGGGTTGGTAACCTGCTCACGTCCATTTTGCCTTACTGCATAGAAAAAGGGATGATAAACCGGAGATTGAATTAGAACCTTGTCGCTAGGTTTTGTGTAGGCCTGCACTGCATGGTTTAATCCGGCTACAATACCAGGGCAAAATGACAACCAGCTCGTCTCAATTGTCCAATTAAACCTTTTCTGCAACCAGCCAACAATGGCATTGTTGTACTCATCATCCTGAAGCGTATAGCCCAGTATTGGGTGCTCAAGGCGCTTTTGAAGTCGTTCAATTATAAAGGGCGGCGTTGCAAAGTCCATGTCGGCAACCCACATGGGGAGTACATTAGCATCGCCAAAAAGTGCTTTGCGCTTCTCGAGTTTGATGGCTGATGTGTTCTCGCGGGGAATAATGGTTGAGAAATCGTACTTCATGATTATCTAGTTTAGTATAAACCCAATGCTAAAATCGCCTATTGGGCTAATTCCCTCCTTTTCCACTGTTTTAGAGTATCCAAGCCCAATGCTTATGTGCCAATATCCTTTTTTCCCAAGCGTTTTTTGAAAACCATATACTGGGCCTAAGCTGAAACTCGAATCGGTTAAACCAATATTTACCGGAAAGCCCACGTAACCGCTCGACAGGTAATCGGTTCGCCTATTCTCTGCACGGCGCTTATCCAAAGTGGTATAGTACCTAGGCTCAATGGCCAAAGTAGGGTAAAGTTTAAAATCGGAATCCGAAACCCCGTTTACATTAACATAGTAAAACGAGAAACCCGCTATAAGCTTAACAATTACAGATGATTTTGGTGTTATCTTCTGCTCGACAAGTATACCTGGAGGAAGTAACCCAAGACGAACTATAGTATTGGGCTCTTCTTTGGGTTCGCTTACGACCACCCCCTGGGCACTGAGCGGGGCTTGAAAGTTAATAACAAAAAAGAGGCACAGAGGAAGGATTTTTAGGATGTAGCGTTTCATGTTGAAAATTAACTTTTAGGGTTTAACAAAATTTTAGGGTATACTGGGCTATACTAAAACACAAAGGTTCCCAAATTTGAGCATCACCCAAATACTGAGAACCTTTAAAAAATTATACAAGGAACTTACTACTTGCTTAGCTCGCTTAGCTGGGTGAAAGAGTTATCAACCATCGAAAAGAGATTGCTGTAGAGAGTTTTGAAATGCTTACGGGTTTGCTTCTTGTCCAGCTCTTTACCAGGGTTGTTTGCCATGTGGATAAAATCGTTACGCTTATTCACCACTTCTTCAATAATGCTTGTCACCTTATCCCTATTCTTGTCACCGTGAAGGTAAAGGTAGGTGTAGCAATCTGAAATCACCTCACTCACAAGGTAATCGATATCCTTCTTAATGTTTCTAATACTTGCCATAATGCTTTGCTGTTATGTTGATAATAATTTAAGGCACAAAAATATGAAAAGATTACGAATAAATTGTGGTTGTTGAAAATTGATACCATAAAATTGTTTCACAATATGGCTATAATGTAATGTTTTACGATATTTACAAAAAAAACAGCATTATATGGATAGGGCAAAGATTGTAAGTCAAACTATCGCTGCATTTAAGCAGCTTCGCCACCAGTCCGACGAGATTTTCAGTGAGGAAAGCATTCTTAGCCACACCGAGCTAATGATTGAAGAGTTTTTCGAGTCACAATTCAACCCCTTTTTGCGAAGCCTACAATCGACAATCGACAAAATCCCACAAAATGACTACACGGTAATAGCGCTCGACTCGTGGCTAAAAGCGCTAAATAAACAACTCGAGATTACAAATGGAACTCCCTCTGAAACGGACTATCCCGAAGTTTTTTATATCAGGCAAAAGTATTTCCCAAAGCTAATTGATAAGTTAACCGATATAAAAATTGAGCTGCTGGAGCAACTTTTCACGCCCGTGGATACATTGCCATACAATAGCGTAGAAAAGGTGGTAATGGTCGACTCAGAAACCGTGCTCACATCGGGAAGCGCAGCGTTTTTGGTGGCTCAGCTTTACAATTTCAAGGTGATTAATCCTGAAATTCCTCCATCGACCATTGCAAAAATCTTTGGCCCAATGGTTGGATGTGACCCGCAAAGCATTGAATTGGCCATTACCTACGACAAAATCAATCACCGATTCACGGCGAATGCCAATGACGACGAGTTATTATTGTTTAGTAAAATTTTGCGGTCAATTTCGGCCAGGGTCGAAAATCGGTTGAGTCAAGAGTAATTATCTAGCACCGACTAATTATAGGGAACACAACGGTACTCAAGGCTAATTTCGGGTAATTCAAATAGCACCATCCCCTCGTTGAGCAAATCCTCGTCGTCCTCGTGGTAATTCCAGAGCACCTCAACCTGAATACCATTGCGCTTAATGTTAGCAACCTTTTTCATCACCTCCCTTAAGTACTTGTAGGAAGATGAGTTGATGTACTTAAAGTTAAGGTCGACAACAATTTTTTGGCCCTGTATATCCTTGGCCTCCTGGTAGTACTCATCTAACCAATCGAGAATTTCAGCATAAAACTCCTTTGCATTCTCGGGGTGCGAGATGCCTGATATTGAAAAAACATTAGTATTCGGATCGAACAGAATTTCAGGAGTATCGATAGCCGCTTCAATTTTTAGAGGTTTCATGCTTATTTTGCTATAAACTACATGGTAAAGATAGGAGATTTGGAATTAAAAAGTCAAATTGAACTTAAACGATTTGACTAAAACCTAGTCTTCAACGTTAAACTTCGAATAAAATGAGGTAAACAGCTTCCAATAGTTATCATTAACACTGAAATGTCGCTAACTATTTTTAATTACTTTGGTTAACGCTTGGGTTAAATCGCCAATAAGATAAGGTTTAGGCAAATACCCATCAAATCCTTTATCGAGAATAATCTGTGCGTCGTTGGCCATGGCAAAAGCTGTTTGAGCAACTACTGGCGTTTCCTTACTATCCAAATCTCTTAGCTCCCTAAGCACCGAGTAACCATCCCCGTCGGGAAGCTGAATGTCGAGCAATACCACATCAATTATTGCCATATTTTGCCTAAAAAGGCTAATTGCCTCTTTAGCACTAGAGGCCATTATGCTCCTTATATTGAGTATTTCTAGGTAGTGATCGAGAAGTGTCCTCGAGGCCTCATCATCTTCGCAAACAAGTGCAGTAATACCACTGAATTTTGTAATACTTCCGGGTAAAGGTTGAGCATCAACATGAACAGCTTGTGAAATAGAACTCTGATTTAATGGAAGGGTAAAGAAGAAGGTGGTCCCTACATCTCGCACAGACTTAAACCAAATTCGCCCCCCCATTAGTTCCACTAAATTTTTTGAAATAACAAGCCCTAATCCTGTACCTGAATATAGCTTGTTGTTTTGCTGATCAATCTTAACAAATCGTTGAAAAAGCGATTTTTGCTTCTCTGTTGGAATCCCAATTCCAGTATCGGACACAGCGAATTCCAGAAAACGACCTTTAATGCTAAACTCCAACTCAACCTTTCCTTTTTCGGTAAATTTAATGGCATTATCGAGTAAATTTCTTAGTACTTGCTTCAACCTATCGGAATCGGTATTAACTAACAACGAATCACCAAGAACATCGGCATTCATTGTCAACAATACCTCAGCCTTGTCGGGCTTTGTTTTGATAATCTTCTGGTAGGTTTGAAAAAGCTGTTCTACCTCAACCCTTACATCACATGGCTGTATGTCGAGTTTAATTTGGCCAGCCTCAATCTTTGCAATGTCAATAATATCATTTATTAATCTTAAAAGATCATAGGAACTACTAATAATTACCTGAATATAATCCCTCAACTCCTCATTTTCGGTACTTGGCGCATTAAGCGATAGTAGCTCTGAAAATCCAATGATGGCATTAAGAGGGGTTCGTATCTCGTGACTCATATTGGCCAAAAAGGCCGATTTAAGGTTATCACTCTCTACAGCCTTTTCCTTTGCCAGCTTAAACTCTCGGGTTCTTTTCTCTACAATTGCCTCAAGGTTAAAGTTTTGTTGCTCCAATTCGTTTGCCTGGTTTTCTATCTCTTGCTTCTGCTCTTCAATTTGCTCCTTCTGATACTCAATGGCCAAGTTCTTCATTTCAAGCATACGGTTGGCCTTTCGCTTTATAATGTTTCCTCTAACCAGTAACGCCAGGGCTATAAAAACCAAGAAAACCGTTGAAGTCGCTAACAGCAGCAGCCGTTTTTGTCCATGAATCCGATCCTCCTGCTGGGCAAGAATAACGGACTGTTCATCTATTCGTTGACTTTGAGTTAGCATTTCGATCCGTTGCTGCTCAAGAATACGATTTCGCTCGCTAATTTGCTGCTCCTGACCTGTAAGTCTTTGCTGCTGCTGCTCAACCTCGGCTTTTTGCTGTCGAATAAGATTAAGATTTAACAACAATAACTCCTGCTGGCTCTCCACCTCATTTGATAATGAATCCAGTAAATTCCTATATACTGCTAGTTGCTCCTGCTGATAAAAAATTTCCTGTTGCTTAATGTTAATTTCAACCTGCTGCTCACCTATCGTTGAACCTTGCTCTTTTATGGTTTGATCCTGCTGCTTGATTAACTTCTGTAATTCATTAAACTCTTGCCTCAGCAAATCGAGATGCTCCCTTTCTTTTCGAAGTTGCTCCTCTTGCTTCTCGTACATGTCGGCCAAATCAACTCGCGATCCGCCCCTAAGCAGTAGCTGTGAGGAGATTACCAGCCCTTTCCGTTCAATATTTTGCCGGTTTAACTCAAAAGATATATTTGTCTTCTTTTCATCAATGTAAACCAGGTTAATCATTACGGCTTCGGAAAGGTTACACTCCTCTGTTATTATCAGCACCGGAAGAGAGGCGAGCCTCTCCAAGATTCGGAGTTCAAACGCCTTTTTTGCGTGATCAACAAAAACAATATTTGGAAGGGGTAATAAGTTAAACGATGCATCGCTTGCAAAGGAAACAACTACAGGCGTTCCATTGATTTTTCGATCGGACAGGGTTTCCTGAAATGCCCTTTGGAATTCGGGGTTATCGCTAACAACAAGAACAACAAAGGAGTCTTGCTGATCCTGATTAGGCCAGCCTATGTTGAGGGCAAACTGATAAGTAAAAGCTACCCTAAGATTAATATCGGTAACCTGCTGCGCAGATGCAAACTTTGCAAACCAAACAAGGTAAAGGCTAAGTAAAAAAAACCGCTGAAAAGTTCGCATTTGCAACAACATTAATAGGTCTTAATGTAAAGAAAGTAAAGTTACTTAACTGGTAATTCTTCAAAAGTAGAAAAAAATATCAGAATTATTGAAATCTACCAGTATTAAAAAAAGGGATAATTGTTAATGTTCTTCCTACTGATATTGCAGAAATCGCCCTAAATCAAGTCAAAATACCAATTCCTCAAGATTAAATGAATTTACTTTTTCAATAAAAAACCATTACATACAAAATCCAAAGATTAATGAAGAATCCCATTAATCATCACAAATATTAGTTTCACTCCGATATGCAATAGTCACTGAAATAAATAATCACATTGACTACTGTCAATATTTCACATACCAATAAGTCTATGATCAAAAAAAAGCCCTGCTATAAACAGGGCTAAAATTAGGAAGAAAAAACCTCACCAAAATAATCAATCTACTTGATTAAAATTGTCTCTGAAGAATTGCTGGTTGAATTAACAACATCAATTTGTTGTGGTCGAATAACTTCCTTGTCGATTACTCCAGGCCGATTTCTATGATTACTGTGACTTGTGTTTAAATCCACATTCTTATTGTCATTGATCAAAAGCTGTTTGTCTAATACCCTTTCCTTTTTGGGACTATCAATAATGTATTGCTTTGAAGTAAATCTATTTTCGGCCACAACTTTATCTTCAAAATTAACCACAAATGATGAAGGGTAATATTTACCTAAATATTTACTGCTTGTAATATATGAGGCCATCCCAAAATCGTCGCCAGTAATATAGTAATACTCATAAACTTGTGGATCTAAAAAAAGATGTGAGTACTTTTTTGTGAACCAGTAATAATAATCGGCCCAACTTTCAATTGGAAAATAATCATTATTGTATTCATAAAAAGCAACTCCGTTAAATACATTCGATAAGGAATCGCTAAAATATCCATACCCTTTTACTCTCGGGGATTTGCTCGTATTAAAAACGATAGGATTAGACCAATCAATGTAACTAATTGTTGGCGAATCTGTAAGATTAGTACGGGTGCTAGCCGAGGGTTGACCAAATACTCCAATAGTGCAACTTAGCAGGAGAATGTTAGTAATTAGTGTTTTCATCATTAGAAGTTTTAGGTTATGGAAATTAAATATCATAAATTATGCCAAAAGACAATAAAAGAGATATGTTCTTAAAACAAAAAATACAAATACTCCTTAGTAAATTTGTATCTTATTATCAAATTGCAACTTATAGCAAAACAGACATGTATAATAATGTCGATTTTGAAAGGATTTTATATTTTTCTTCAATGTAGATGAAATAGCTCAATGTTTATAGAAAAAAATGTACATTTATACCTCTAGTAAATCCGTTCAAGCCGATGAGAAAACTACACTATACAACTCTCATAGTGATATTGCTGTTACCATCAATTTTCTCAGCGTTTTCGCAGGAAAGAGACTCGTTGACTCTCCTCGATTACTCGCTCGATGATTTGATGCAGCTTAAAATTGAGTCGGCTGCCAAACGCTCTGAAGCTATTGCCGAAATCCCGGCGAGTATAGTGATTATTTCGCGCAAAGATATTGAACGGCAGGGTTGGCAAACCCTGGAAGAGGTGTTGTGTAATGTTCCTGGAATGTACCTTATTAATGACTACCTCTGGTTTGGAACAGATAATTTCGGTGTACGTGGCTTCTTCTCCTCAGGGTCATTCAGCAATATGATTATTTTAGTGAATGGCATTTCGCAAAAAGAGGATTGGTACAATTCTTTTCCTCTCACCAAGGTAAACGTACCGGTTGATGCCATAGACAGAATTGAGGTAATTAGAGGCCCCATGTCGGTTGTATATGGAAGCAATGCCTTTCTAGGAGCAATAAACATCGTCACCAATCAGTCTGATGGAACGTCTATGGTAGCATTGGGGGGCGGTACCAACGGGAATTACAAGGTGTTTGGGAGGATTACGGGTGGAAATGGAAATTTAAAATTCAATGTAAATCTCTCTGGATTTGGGTCGGATGGAATTGGTACACCATACTCGAGTATGACTGATAATATCAATGAAGATTGGTCATTACCAAATAATCCCAAGAGCGATGGTCAACTTGAGGATCACCGAATATATATTGACTCTTGGTTTAATTACGAAGATTTTTACTTTGGATTCCAGCAAACACACACCAACCGGGGTGTAATTGATTACTACCCAGGTTATAAAGATGGGCACTTGGCTCAAATCCAATCGACCAACTCTTTTGTTGGCTACAGAAAAAACTTAATCGATAACTTTAGCCTTCAGGCTGAAGTTGGATACTACTCCTTCAGAGATCTACTCGACTACAAACATAATTCCGACACCACTGCCTACGGCTTTAATGATATCTTTTCCGATGCAATCGACGCTGAGCTAAACCTTAACGCAAATATTAATAGCAAGTGGAACATCTCTTTTGGCACATATTACAGAAGGATTTTAAGAGATAAGTTGGTTGTTGATGCCCCCAATATCAGCGATGACTATGTTAACCTAAATGCCGGCCTGTCAAGGGACAACAGAATTCAAACATGGGGAATATACTTTCAATCCACATACTCAATCACCTCAAAATTAGATGCACTAATAGGAGCTCGGATAGAGCAAACCCCATCGTACACAATAAACTATGCCGTGCGCTTTGATCCTAGTAGCACCTACCAATACCTAGCCCGTGAGGGAGTTTATCAGTACGGCAAACCATACTTTATTCCTCGTGCCGCCCTAATTCTCCATCTAACAGATGGTCACCACATGAAGTTTATGTTTGGCCAAGCTATTAAACGAGCATCAATAGGTGAAAACATGGATATTGTGAGGTATCCTGAGCGCGACCAGCTAAAACCAGCCAATATGCAAACCCTAGAGCTGAACTACTATGGATTGCTGTCTCATAGCGCTATTTTTAATGTTAGCCTGTTCCACAACTACGCCAAGAACCTAATCTCAAGAACGAACCAGCTTGAGGATGGCGTAATGAGGCTTTTTAATACAAATTCAGGAAAACTTGTTACTCTCGGAGTAGAGGCATCTGTTCAGTATAAGCCCACTTCAAAACTTAGCACGTCCTTAAGCCTAGTAGCGCAAAAATCGGAAAACCTTCAAACCGGCTACGAAAATATTACACTGGAATACGCTCCCTCAATTCTTGCCTACGGCATGGTATCGTATCAACTTACACAAAATATTTCGATCGGATTTTCGGGCTTTTGTGTTGGTGCAATGGAAACATACTGGCGACCCGACACACGAAATGCTTCTGATATGACAGACAATCGCACTCCCATACAACTAATCGCCGATGGTAAAAGAATTGGAGATAAAGCTACTGGATACACTGTAATAAATGGCAATCTTCGGTTCAATAATTTACTGAAAAAGAATTTTTACTGCGCACTACACATTCACAATGTCCTCAATACCGAAGTTCGATACCCAACAACTCGCAGCAACGATATCTTTGAGAAAGGAACCATTGGATACGGACGTTACATCACCTTATCGGTTGGGAAAGTTTTTAGTAATAAGGAGTAACCCAACCAAAACTCAAAATAAAACCCGCTGCAAACAAATAGTTCACAGCGGGTTATGATTTCAAAAAGTGCCCAGGACAAGGCTTGAACATCGTAACTGGGTGCATATGTTCATAAAAATGGTGTTACAATTAACAACTATCGTATTTATTTGTATTTCTGTTTGTTAAACACCCTTTTGCATCACTTTTTATTTATTGTGACGTTACAAATATAGTTACATTGTTGCGTAAATGTTTGCATTTGTGGTGCAAATAAAGTATATTTGCACCACACTACTTTTCAAACATTATGGCAACAGTCACAGCTTTTATTCGTACTTCCAAAAAAACCGACAGGGCCATTCGATTTAGGCTTAGGGATGGTCGCGAAACACAGCTATTCTACAAAAGCCCTTTGGAGGTAAACCCCACCGTTTGGGATGCAAAAAAACAGGAGATCAAGGCAAAAATCGTTTACGATACAGCCAAGCGCGCCGAGTTCAACCAGAACGTAGCAAACTACAAAAAGTTGCTACTGGATGTTTACCACTCCATGCCTCAAAGGGGGTCAATCACTTCAGATCAGTTTAAAATCGAAGTGGACAAAGCCCTACACCCCGAAAAATACGGTTTAAGCCTTACCCCCCAAACCTTCTTTGAGGTGTGGAATGAGTTTCTAAAGACAAAAAAACTGGCTGAATCCCGAAAGCGCGCCTTTATGGTAATTTACCGAGCCTTGCAGCGTTTTGAGCTGTACGAGAAAATCAAGGGCGAATTTGAACTGACCCTCGACGGGATCACAGCCAACACCCTCCAGCAGATTGAAGAGTTTTTAGTGAATGAACACAAAATCTTTAAGCGGTTCCCTAAGATATACGAGGCCGTTCCCGAGAGCCGCATTCCACAGCCAAGGGGGCAAAATACAATTAACGGTATATTCGTAAAGTTTCGTACATTCTACATTTGGGCCGTAGATAATGGCAAAACAACCAATAACCCCTTCCGAAAGTACCGGGTTGAAGAGTCGGTCTATGGAACGCCCTACTACATATCAGTTGATGAGCGGAACGCGCTATACAAAGCTGATTTTTCCCACAACCCCCAGCTAGCAACCCAGCGCGATATATTCGTTTTCCAGTGCCTGATCGGTTGCCGGGTGGGTGACCTCTTGCAGATGACCAAGGCCAATGTAGTAAACGGAGCCATTGAGTACGTTGCCAGAAAAACCAAAAACGGCAACCCAGTAACCGTTCGTGTGCCCCTGAACTCAATAGCCAAAGAGATACTAGAGCGGTATAAGGATTACGAGGGGCGTGGGTTACTGCCTTTCATCACCTCGCAGCGCTATAACGATTACATAAAGGATATGTTTGAGGCCGCTGGGATTACTCGCGTTATCACCTGGCTGAACCCCACCACCCGCGAACCTGAGCAACGGCCCATTAACGAGGTGGCCAGCTCACACCTTGCCCGGCGGTGCTTTGTTGGCAACCTGTACCGCCAAGTAAAAGACCCAAACCTAGTGGGCGCGCTCAGTGGACATAAGTACGGGAGCAAGGCCTTTGCCCGGTACCGTGAGATTGATGAGAATATGAAAGCCGAACTTGTTAAAATGCTTGAATAATGAAAGGAAAATCATTGGATTGGCCGCCAAAATCTGAGAATGAGCAGCCAGCAAAAGAGAACACAAAAAGGGCCATTGTCTTGCTCAGGGCCCTAGATATGCTGTTTGTAAAGAACCGTGAAACAGTTACGAAAAAAAAGACCAGGGACGGGAATACGATACCCTACTCCAAAGAGGTAAGCAGAACATACTACGCTGAAAGTGAGTATTCCCAAATGTTTGAGAACCGTTTTAGAGAACGGAAGAGTAGCAACGCCGTTATTAACCGAGAGGGGTTTGTAGAACTGGAAAAAGAAATTTTTAAAGACCTGCTTGAACAGATTGAGAATACAGGTGCTGATAAAAAATACATCAAAGATCACGAGGCTTACAATAGAGGGACGCAATACCTGAACTTTCTGCAAGAAAATGCAAATAAGCCTAACCTTATCTTTGTCAGCTTGCATAATGAACTAAAACCATATTTAGGCATCACCCTTGAGAGCCTTGAGAGTTTAATCACCACCAGAAGGGCAAAGGAAAAAGGACAATGGATTGCCAAGGGAAGAGGTGGTGCATACGACAAGGCTGATGCATATAAGTTTGCCCTGTGGTTAAACAAAGGACAAATTAAAGATGAAAACGGGAAGAGTGAAATATGGAATTTTAATCAAAACATAGTGTTACCAGACGGTTCAAAACTAACGGGCGACCATAGGAATAAGTCGGCAACAGGGGCTGGCACAATATACAACATATTGAAACAATACTCAATAGAGGCGGATCCCGAGACGAACAAGTGTTACCTCAAAAAAAGGCAAAAGCCATGAAAAACCTTGACTTGCTACCTCTACCAAGTGAGGTAAAAGAACGGCTTGCCAAGTTCGCACAGCAATACCTCCAGCTGGCCCAAATCGCAATCGAGGTTGTTTCGTTTAAAGATAATTGGCTGATCGTAAGGGTAGAGCAAAAGAAGGTAAACGAAAAGCAACTCACCCGAAAAGAGTTGATTGACAGAGTTCGGAAAATGTTTGCTGATGAGATACCCCCAGAATGGAGGCTGACGATTTCCCCTGTAGATTACAACCGCACGGATATAGACAACATCACCCCTGAGTGGATAAAAGCCCAAATGCAGGAGCTAGGGCTTAAAACAAAACACCTAACCAACCAAACCGGGATAGATAAGCATATCCTAACCGCCCTGATCGAAGGCAACCCAGAACTCACCAAATGGCAAAAGATTGCTTTTTACTACTACTTCAAATACCATAGGGTAAGGCAGTTCTAAATCTACTAAGAAAAGCCAAAATCTATCCTACAACCCTAAAGACCTATAAAAAAAGGCTTTAGGGT